>NZ_JBZYWG010000009.1:0-4272 GCF_058932845.1 Pontibacter sp. LHS2 | reverse complement strand
TATCTTTAATTGTCCTGATTTAAAGCGGTTGCCTTTGGGTAACCGCTTTTTGTTTACTTTCTGCGGGAATCAGCTTAGCATATAATACTTGGTCTTCCGGCAAGTAGCCCCCCCATCCTAACATTTCGCCGAAATCAACTCTTCTTTAATAGTCAAAAACATTGCGCATAGAATGGCCTTGAATCCAATATTAAATAATTGTACTTTTTAAATATTCATAAATTAAATTTTTACAATTTTTACTATAATTATTTAGATTAAATATTCAGACTTAATCTTTAGCACATATATCTAACTGATGCTCTTTTAAAATAAGAGTGCAATAACATCCCATTCAACAGATATACCATACACAGTATATAAAGGTATATATATAGAATTTTAAGGTGTCAATATATTACCTTATAAATCTATAATACAATTATAAAATTGTACACTATAGTTTTATTTATTCACACCGTATAACCATATATCCTCTGAATAGAGTATAGATTAATTGAACTTAACTAACTCTACTAAAATAGAATTTTAGCTAAACTGATCCATATATAACAAACTTTTACTCAAACTATGAAAAAATATATACAAGAAAGGATGCTACGGAGCAGTCTATTGACTCTTTTTCTAGTAGTAGCATCGATTGCAGGCGCAATGGCACAGACACCTGGCTTAATTGTTCAGCCTGCCAAGAATGGGGGTGATGTAATACTTGATCCTAACAGAGACGGCTATATCTCAACAACTAATAGAGGTTTTACAAGCACTAACGATGTTGGTGAAGGTATAAGTGAAATTCCTTACCGTCCCATTCCTACACTCTCAACAGAACCTATTGGTGATGTAAAAAATGGTACAGCCGGCAGTCACACAGACTTTGCCTCTGCATCTCCGCTCCAAGTGTATTTTGATGGCAGAAACCTTATGTTTCGATTAAGGGTAGGCGGTATTTCATCTGCAGCTAGAGGCTACAGCGTACTAATTGACACAGACAATACCTTAACAGGAACGGGAACAAACCCGGGCTTTGAATATGAAGTAGTCTTATTCTCAAATTCTGAAGTAAGGCTTATAAACCATAGCGGTGCCTCAGCACAAACGCTATTCAGTGGTACAGTCACTCAATTCTCACAACGATCTCAAGCTGCTACCACCAATGGAGGAGATCCAGATTATTTCTATGAATTTTATGTTCCGCTTACCGCCTTCAATAATCAAATCACATCCACAACTCCTTTACGAATGGTGGGCAACACTGTAAACTTAGCCCGCAGCGCACTTTCTGACCCAACGCTGGTAGCCGATGTAGCTGGTGTAGATTTCAGAACTTATAACCAGGATGCACCTGCAGCCTGGCGTGATATTATTGGTGTTACTCCACCTGTTACGCTTAATAATATAGTAGCAAATGATATAGCTCAGATCAGGACTTTTGCACCAGCCATCAACTTCCCTATAACAACATCAGCAACTTCCATATCAGGTACATCTCGTGAACCTCTCGGCACTATTATTCAGGTACTGCGAAATGGCACAGCCCTTGGTACCACAACAGTAACCGCAGCAGGAACATGGACATTAAATTTACCAAGTGGTGTGACACTGGCTGAAGGCAACCAAATTACCGCTACGGCCACTGCAGCTAATCGCCCGGTTTCAGTTACATCTAATACAGTAGTTGTGATAGGTGCTGTTTGCAATACACCGCCTCCTGCCATTACCGGAGCTGATGGACCAAGGAGGGTACTGAGCGGTACTTCAGCACCTAACGCTGTAATAAGGATTTATAGAAATGGAGTACTTCTAGCAAACTCTGCAGGCGCCACCACAACTACAGCCACAGCAAGTGGTACCTGGAGTTTTGTTGTTTGCCCTCCAGGTGGTGGCACTGGTAATAACAACTGTATTGGAGATGGGGTCTTTACAGCTACTCAGCAGGTTGGTTCCGGATGTCAGTCAAACCCATCTGCTCCATTCGTAAACGGACTTACAACAGCAACAACCCCAGCCACTATTATCACATCTCCGGTTTGTATTGGCTCTACCACCGTTTCAGGTACTGCTGCTCCGAATTCATTTGTTACAGTTTTCCTGAATAACCGTCCGCTATACCTGGTGACCACAGCTGATAATGCTTATACTGTACAGGCCAACGCATCAGGTACTTGGTCTTTTACTGCAAGCTTGGGCTACACTTCAAGCGATGTATTGTTTGCCAGAGCTAGAACAGCCACCACTTACTATGGTCAGTCAGCCAATGTTTCTCCAACAAGCTGCCAGACAGCTGCACCTATCATTACAGGAGATTACTGTGGTGTTACAACAACTGTGACAGGTACTTCAACAGCACCAGCCGGCACTACCATACAGGTATATGCTGGCGGAACAGCAGTCGGCTCTCCAACCACTGTTAACCAAAATGGCTTCTGGACTGTTACTGGATTGTCTATTCCGCAAGGCACGGCTTTTACAGCTCGCGCCACTGCACCAGGTAGTGCTCAAAGTGTAAACTCAGCACCTGTAACGGCTACTCCTCAAACATCTGCACAAGGTCTTGCTATTACCGGGCCGATTTTTGAAGGTGCTTCCTCAATTTCCGGTACCGGACCGGGTGGAACTCAGTTGACATTATATATCGATGGTACGCCATTCACACCGATCAGTATACCTGAAAGTGGCACCTGGACTATTACAGGTTTTGCACGTACTGAACTTTTCCCTGGTGCTGAAGTCAGTGCTACTGTAACTGCCCCTAACCAATGTGCAAGTGGGTTTGCAGAAAGTGTTATTGTAGAGTGTGAGCCGGTCACTACGACCTTTACTGTATCATCCAATACCCCGGCTACGATTTGCGGGGGCAGCACGCCAGTGGTTGTCAATGTTGCATCGTCGGAGCTAGGAGTAATTTATACTTTACTCGCAGATGATGTAACTACAGGTGCGTCTGTGATAGGTACTGGAGAGGGTATTACCATCACGTCAGGCCCTATCAGCAACACAACCGGTACCAATCGAGATGTTGTCCTGACTGTAAGAGCCCGCAGACTCACCGGAATTTCAGGTGAAGATCTTCCTACAAGCTGCGAAGCAATTCTAGCAGGATCTATCACTAGAACTGTATTGCCACAGGCACCTTCGAACTTCACAGTAGAGCCGCTATCAAGTGTAATATGCGCCGGTTCATCTGCAACTTTGCAGCTTAGTACTTCAGCCCAGGGCTTTACATATCAGCTCCTGAATGAAGCAACTAACGCATTAGTAGGTAATCCGGTAGCAGGTACAGGCAACCCTCTTAACTTGTCTACAGGTGCCGTAAACTCAAATGCGACATATAGTGTGGTTATTACCAATAACCAGAATCAATGTGTACTGACTATTCCTGCAAGCTACACCGCCAACATAAGCGGACCGGCCATAGACAGACCAGTTTTTGCTGAAAGTAACAGTGTATGCATCGGCGGGCCGGCTATCATCAACGTCTCTACGCAGGCCAACCCTAATTTCTTGTATGATGTGTTTCAGGTTGCACCAAATGGTGCGCTGTCTCAAATCGGAACCAGTATCCCGGGTAATGGCAATGTCATACAGGTACTTTCAAATCCAATAAATACAGGTGGCACCTATACCTTCTATGTTGAAGTTTCCAGTACATCTTGTCCGAGACGAAGAGTATTACAGACAGCCACCGTGAACGTAACCAATAATCCAGCAGTAGCGAATGCTGGTGAGGACCAGACTGTCTGCGGAGATGAAGCCATATTAGCTGCTGCATCAGCTGCGCCTGGAGTTGGCACCTGGTCGATTGTGACGAAGCCGGCAGGAAGTCCAGACCCTGTCTTTGCTAATTTGAATAACCCTGCCACTTCTGTCAGCGGTTTGGTTTCCGGCATCTACGAATTCGGATGGTCTGTCGCGACAACCTGCGGCGGCACAACAACCCAGACAGATCCAGATATAGTAAGAGTGACTGTAAATTGCGAAGCATTCTATGTAGTACTGCCTCCAAAATATCGGGATGAATATATAAGTGGTGATACCTTGGCTTATACTGTAGATACAGATGGTGGCATTGTTTCAGCTACTTTGCTTAGCGGCACTTTACCTTCTGGCTTTGCACTATCGCCAACAACAGGTAACATCACTGTAACTGTACCTGAATTACTTGTTACAGGAATCTATGAGCTAAACATTAGATTAGTAGATTCATTCGGAGACGTAACCGATATTATCGTAACGCTGGTGATCAATGAGGACTCCCCTGTCATCATCCCTCTA
>NZ_JBZYWG010000008.1:0-5996 GCF_058932845.1 Pontibacter sp. LHS2 | reverse complement strand
AGAGACTGAAAAAAACTTTGGCCAGGGCCTTGCAGGTTCGGAAAAGCTTCTTACCTTTGCAGCCCGCTTCGAGAGGAAGGGTTCTCGGAGAGCCTGCCAACACAGGCCGAAAGGAAAAGGAAAAAAAAGTTTTGCCAAGCGCTTGAAGATTTAAAAAGTCTTCCTACCTTTGCAGCCCGCTTCAGATGGAAGCATCACACGCTTCAGCCGGAAGCGTTCTCGAAAGGCTCGCTAACACAGGCCGGAGAGAAAAAAGAAAAAAAGTTTCGCCCGGGTATTGCAAGTTGGAAAAAGCTGCTTACCTTTGCAACCCGCTCTGAAACGAAGGTCTTCAGGGCACAGAAAAGAGAGTGCTTCGAGGCCGGCAGGGCTGAAAAGAAAGAAAAAAAGATTGAAGATAAAGCTTGCGGATTCGGAATTATTTCCGACCTTTGCACACCGAAAACGAGCAACGTCAGCCGGAAACAACAACAGGTTGTCACGGCAGCGGAGTGAAAACACAAGCAGCACACGCTTTCCATACGGGAAAGCACTAGCAGAAGAAAAAGTCTTCTGGAAAGTTCTTTGAGAGATTGTTGAGACAGAAAATAAGAAACAAGATAGGTACATCCGCGCGGGTGTGACGAGAGTCACCCACCGCGTCAATTCAAGAGAATTAAAAAGGAAAAGGCCACGGGTCGAACGGACACATTGACTCTTCGGAGTCTGAAAAGTAAACACTACAATGGAGAGTTTGATCCTGGCTCAGGATGAACGCTAGCGGCAGGCCTAATACATGCAAGTCGAACGGATCTGGGGGCTTCGGTTCCCAGGTTAGTGGCGCACGGGTGCGTAACGCGTATGCAACCTACCTTCCACTGGGGGATAGCCCGGGGAAACCCGGATTAATACCGCATGACACTATTTGAGGGCATCCGAAGATAGTCAAAGCTGAGGCGGTGGAAGATGGGCATGCGTGCCATTAGCTAGTTGGCGGGGTAAAGGCCCACCAAGGCGACGATGGCTAGGGGTTCTGAGAGGATGGTCCCCCACACTGGTACTGAGACACGGACCAGACTCCTACGGGAGGCAGCAGTAGGGAATATTGGGCAATGGCCGAGAGGCTGACCCAGCCATGCCGCGTGCAGGAAGAAGGCCTTCTGGGTTGTAAACTGCTTTTACCAGGGAAGAAAACGCTCCTGCGGGAGTAACTGACGGTACCTGGTGAATAAGCACCGGCTAACTCCGTGCCAGCAGCCGCGGTAATACGGAGGGTGCAAGCGTTGTCCGGATTTATTGGGTTTAAAGGGTGCGTAGGCGGCCCGTTAAGTCAGCGGTGAAATCCCAGGGCTCAACCCTGGAACTGCCGTTGATACTGGCGGGCTTGAGTTCGGTCGAGGCGGGCGGAACTGGTGGTGTAGCGGTGAAATGCATAGATACCACCAAGAACCCCGATTGCGAAGGCAGCTCGCTGGCCCGAAACTGACGCTGAGGCACGAAAGCGTGGGGAGCGAACAGGATTAGATACCCTGGTAGTCCACGCCGTAAACGATGATTACTCGATGTTTGCGATACACGGCAAGCGTCCAAGCGAAAGCGTTAAGTAATCCACCTGGGGAGTACGCCCGCAAGGGTGAAACTCAAAGGAATTGACGGGGGCCCGCACAAGCGGTGGAGCATGTGGTTTAATTCGATGATACGCGAGGAACCTTACCTAGGCTAGAATGCGCGTGACAGGCCCAGAGATGGGCCCTTCCTTCGGGACACAAAGCAAGGTGCTGCATGGCTGTCGTCAGCTCGTGCCGTGAGGTGTTGGGTTAAGTCCCGCAACGAGCGCAACCCCTACCTTTAGTTGCCAGCGCGTCATGGCGGGGACTCTAAAGGGACTGCCTTCGCAAGAAGCGAGGAAGGCGGGGACGACGTCAAGTCATCATGGCCCTTACGCCTAGGGCTACACACGTGCTACAATGGCCGGTACAGAGGGTCGCCACCCAGCGATGGGGCGCCAATCTCAAAAAGCCGGTCTCAGTTCGGATCGGAGTCTGCAACTCGACTCCGTGAAGCCGGAATCGCTAGTAATCGCGTATCAGCAACGACGCGGTGAATACGTTCCCGGGCCTTGTACACACCGCCCGTCAAGCCATGGAAGTCAGGGAGACCTGAAGCCGGTGACCGTCAAAGGAGCCGTCTAGGGTAAAACTGGTAACTGGGGCTAAGTCGTAACAAGGTAGCCGTACCGGAAGGTGCGGCTGGATCACCTCCTTTCTAGGGTCGGCCCGTCGGCCTTTTCCCGAAAGGCGCAGTGGCGCAAGGCCCGCGCGGATCGCACTTATCCTTTTCTTATCTGTCTCAGCATTCCTTTCAAAACTTAATTGATACGGAAGGCAAGGTGCGGCATTCATAGGCGTTCCCAGGAGCTTTAGTCCACGGGGGCTTGTAGCTCAGGTGGTTAGAGCGCTACACTGATAATGTAGAGGTCCGTGGTTCGAGTCCACGCAGGCCCACCACTTACTCAACAGCGTAACTACGGTTACCGACAGGGGGGATTAGCTCAGCTGGCTAGAGCGCCTGCTTTGCACGCAGGAGGTCAACGGTTCGACTCCGTTATTCTCCACTTGGCTTACAACAACACGGCAAAAACGGCAGGTTTTTGCATCTAACTTAAAGGAAACACTGAGCACGGGCGTCACACCCCGGACTTGAGCGCTTCGCTTTAGGAGAAGTTCTTTGACATGATGGGAGAGAGAAAAACAAAGACATTAATGAAGTCTGCCTGGAGATAATCCAGTGCAGCCCAAGAAGCGGGCCGGCGCTAGTTCACTAGCACCGGCGAGAACGCAGAGAAGGGCGCATGGGGGATGCCTAGGCTCTCAGAGGCGATGAAGGACGCGACAAGCTGCGAAAAGCTGCGGGGATGGGCACATACCAATCGATCCGCAGGTATCCGAATGGGGCAACCCGGCTAGTTGAAGACTAGTCACCCTACGGGGGGCGAACCCGGGGAACTGAAACATCTAAGTACCCGGAGGAAGAGAAAATAACAATGATTCCGCAAGTAGTGGCGAGCGAACGCGGAAGAGCCCAAACCGCGACTGTTACGGCAGTTGCGGGGTTGTAGGACCACGCCGTGGGACCAAGTATTGAAGCATAACATTCTGGGAAGAATGACCATAGGGGGTGATAGTCCCGTGTGCGTAAGCTGCTTGGCCCTAGTGGTATCCTGAGTAGGGCGGGACCGGAGAAATCCCGCCTGAATCCACCGGCACCATCCGGTAAGGCTAAATACTCCTGAGAGACCGATAGTGAACCAGTACCGTGAGGGAAAGGTGAAAAGTACCCTGAATAAGGGGGTG
The DNA here is from genome assembly GCF_058932845.1 of Pontibacter sp. LHS2. NCBI lineage: Bacteria > Pseudomonadati > Bacteroidota > Cytophagia > Cytophagales > Hymenobacteraceae > Pontibacter > Pontibacter sp. LHS2. Next base: position 2,664 of record NZ_JBZYWG010000008.1, on the reverse strand, counting down.
AAATAGATCCTGAAACCATGCGCCTACAAGCGGTCGGAGCCCATTCGTTGGGTGACGGCGTGCCTTTTGCATAATGAGCCTACGAGTTACTCCTCTCTGGCAAGGTTAAGTGCCTCAAGGCACGGAGCCGCAGCGAAAGCGAGTCTGAACAGGGCGCACAGTCAGAGGGGGTAGACGCGAAACTTTGTGATCTACCCATGGGCAGGATGAAGGTTGGGTAAAACCAACTGGAGGTCCGAACCAGTTTACGTTGAAAAGTATTTGGATGACCTGTGGGTAGGGGTGAAAGGCCAATCAAACTGAGAAATAGCTCGTACTCCCCGAAATGCCTTTAGGGGCAGCGTCGCGGTCGAGTCATATGGAGGTAGAGCTACCGATAGGACTAGGGGGAGTCAAATCCTACCGAATCCTGACGAACTCCGAATGCCATTTGATATACGCGGCAGTGAGGCGCGGGGTGCTAAGGTCCCGCGCCGAGAGGGAAAGAACCCAGACCGCCAGCTAAGGTCCCTAAATTCACGCTAAGTTGAACAAAGGGGGTCCAGTTGCAGAGACAGCCAGGATGTTGGCTTGGAAGCAGCCACTCATTTAAAGAGTGCGTAACAGCTCACTGGTCGAGCGACAGGGCATCGATAATAATCGGGCATCAAGCGTGGTACCGAAGCTGCGGATTATAGATTATTCTATACTGGTAGGGGAGCATTCCAGGGGCGGAGAAGGTATCCCGGCAAGGGGTGCTGGAGCGCCTGGAAAAGCAAATGTAGGCATAAGTAACGATAATGCGGGCGAGAAACCCGCACACCGAAAGACCCAGGTTTCCTGATCAACGCTAATCGGATCAGGGTTAGTCGGGACCTAAGGCCGAGGCGAAAGCGCAGGTCGATGGACAACTGGTTAATATTCCAGTACCGGCTATGCATAGCGATGCGGTGACGGAGAAGTGAAAGGACCGCGCACTGACGGAATAGTGCGTTGAAGGCCGTAGGTAGTGGACCGGTAGTGAAGTACGCCGGACCAGCTCAAAGCCGATAGTACCCCAAGGCCTCGGCCGCGGGGATAGCGTCCCTAAGCAGGCTCCCTAGAAAACCCGCTAAGCGTTTAAATGCATGGCCGCCCGTACCGCAAACCGACACAGGTGGTCGAGGAGAGAATCCTAAGGTGCTCGAGTGAATCACGGCCAAGGAACTCGGCAAAATGGCCCTGTAACTTCGGGAGAAGGGGCGCTTCCTCCAGCGATGGAGAAGCCGCAGTGAAAAGGCCCAGGCGACTGTTTAACAAAAACACATGGCTTTGCAAAATCGAGAGATGACGTATAAGGCCTGACACCTGCCCGGTGCCGGAAGGTTAAGAGGGGGGGTTAGCCGCAAGGCGAAGCTCTGAATCGAAGCCCCGGTAAACGGCGGCCGTAACTATAACGGTCCTAAGGTAGCGAAATTCCTTGTCGGGTAAGTTCCGACCTGCACGAATGGTGTAACGATCTGGGCGCTGTCTCAGCCGTGAGCTCGGTGAAATTGTAGTCTCGGTGAAGATGCCGAGTACCCGCAACGGGACGGAAAGACCCCATGAACCTTTACTATAGCTTAGCATTGACGCTGGGTAACTCATGTGTAGGATAGGCCGGAGAATGTGAAGCGGCGTCGCCAGGCGTCGTGGATTCTTCCTTGAAATACGGCCCTTGAGTTGCTTGGCGCCTAACTCCTCAAAGAGGAGGACCGTGCTTGGTGGGTAGTTTGACTGGGGTGGTCGCCTCCAAAACAATAACGGAGGCTTTCAAAGGTTCCCTCAGTACGCTTGGTAACCGTACGCAGAGCGCAATAGCAGAAGGGGGCTTGACTGTGAGGCCCACAAGCCGAGCAGGGTCGAAAGACGGATATAGTGATCCGGTGGTTCCGCATGGAAGGGCCATCGCTCAAAGGATAAAAGGTACTCTGGGGATAACAGGCTGATCTCCCCCAAGAGCTCATATCGACGGGGAGGTTTGGCACCTCGATGTCGGCTCGTCACGTCCTGGGGCTGGAGAAGGTCCCAAGGGTTCGGCTGTTCGCCGATTAAAGTGGCACGCGAGCTGGGTTCAGAACGTCGTGAGACAGTTCGGTCCCTATCTGTTGTGGGCGTCGGAGATTTGAGGGGTTCTGTCCTTAGTACGAGAGGACCGGGATGGACGAGCCTCTGGTGGACCTGTTGTGGCGCCAGCCGCAGCGCAGGGTAGCTACGCTCGGACGGGATAAGCGCTGAAAGCATCTAAGTGCGAAACCCGCCCCAAGATGAGATCTCCCTTAAGGGCCGTCAGAGACGATGACGTTGATAGGCCGCAGGTGTAAAGCTGGAAACAGCAAAGCCGAGCGGTACTAATTGCCCGAGCGCGTTCCCAAAGCACGCACCGTGCGACCGGCCACGCCGGCCCGCCCCTTGGTATAATGCCGAAAGTCTTTTTCTCTCCCAACTAGTCAAAACATAACTTTTACATAGCCATCACGCCCGCATAGAAACCGGGCAAAGAGAATGGCGGCTATGGCGCCGGTGAGCACCTCTTCCCATCCCGAACAGAGAAGTTAAGCCCGGCTGCGCCGATGGTACTGGGGTCACACCCGGGAGAGTAGGTGGCCGCCAACCCCACACAGCACAGCCCCTGATTCCGACCGGAGTCAGGGGCTGTCTGCCTTT
>NZ_JBZYWG010000006.1:0-81970 GCF_058932845.1 Pontibacter sp. LHS2 | reverse complement strand
TACACCCCACCAACAGCCGCCAACAGCGAAGGGCCCGGGCCTATAAGTAAATGGCTGGGAAGCCTAAAAGGGAAGCTGGAGCCTGAGAAGGCAATGACAGGAGAGTGGGAGAGACAGGGCAATCCTAGACACCTCTGAGCTTATGGGCAAAGGTGGAGGAATGACCATAAAAAGGCTGAGTCAGAGAAGGTAGGAAAGGCTAGACCATGAAGCAGGAGCTTATAATATCCTATAGCTTCTAAGATACAAGCTGCAGTAGTTGGTAAGCATGCGGGAGTTAAAGCTAATGTGTAAAGCTTTATATTTTCCTGTTGACAAGAAAAGTCAAGAGTAGACTATGCCTTTGCTGAAAAGTATTTGACTGAGTACAATCCTTCATATCGATATTCACAAATCAAAAGCATCTCATTAAGTACTGAAGCGTATGGTAATGTTCAGCTTATACGTTGTATATTACACACATCCTCTCTAACTTGTTGACATGGCATTTCTTTATCCCTCATTCTTATGGGCGCTTGCTGCGATATCAATCCCAATTGTATTACACCTTATACAATTAAGAAGGGCAAAGCGTGTAGAATTTAGTAATGTAAGGTTCATACAAGTATCCAAAGACCTTACTGCAAGTCAACGTAATTTAAAGGAGCTGCTTATTATGGCTGCTCGTATTTTGTTTATTACCTTTCTGGTACTAGCATTTGCACAACCATTTCTGCCTGCTTCCGAAGCAGTCCGTCCCATCGACTCATCTCAGGTTACTATAGCATTAGATAATTCACTAAGTATGCAAAACCTGCATGCGGATGAAGATCTTACACTTTTAACTGTGGCAGCTGATCAGGCCAAACGCGTACTTGATATTTTTCCTTCCACAACTGCTATCAGCGTTAATACAAATTCAAATTATAATAGAGCAGCCACTGTAGGTTCTGGTGACGCTATAAATGCCTTGGATCAATTATCACACTCTACCAGGCCATTTGTAAGTCAGCAGATCCTCAATGCTAATCAGGCTACAGCAGAACATGTTTTTCTATTCTCAGACTTTCAGAAGTCCTTCTTTGAGCCCTCCCTGCTCAGTAGAGCTGACAGCAATCGTATTTATCATCTTGTTCCTTTAAAAGCGGCTGCCACCTCGAATGTGTTTGTCGACTCTGTATACCTGGCTGATGAATTTATCAGACCTGATACGGAAGGAACATTATATGTTAGGCTTTACAATGCTGGTGATAAAGCGGTATCTGACTGTCCTGTCAAATTAGTGATTGACAATATGCAGATTGCCGCTCTGAGCATTGATTTGCCCCCAAAACAAATAACTGAAACGGCTATCAATTTCACAATTAGAGGAAATGGGAGTAATCGAGCCTGGGTAGAAGTCGAGGATTATCCAGTGGAGTTTGATAATTTATATTATTTTGTGCTTCAGCCTTCCGCACGCCTTTCAATTACAGAGATAAGTGGAAATGAGGCTAGTCCTCTGCAACGTCTTTATCGGAACGAGCCATTATTCCAAACCCAGCGCTTTTCACCGAACAATATAGACTATGCTCGTCTGAACACATCAGATATTATTATACTACAGGGCCTTGACGAAATTCCTGCTGCCCTTGTTTCCACCCTTGATACTTTTGTAAAGGCTGGCGGGACATTGGCCATTATACCTTCAGCCGTGTCAGAGCGCAGTAATTCCTATGCGGCTATGATGCAGTCATTAACGATACCTGCCAGTTTGAGTAGTGGCAGCAAAACTAAAACTTCGCTGGCTATACCTGATCGTGATAGCCCATTTTTCAAAACCATTTTTGCAGATTACGATCCTAAGATGCAAATGCCTGCTTCTGTTAGAAGTCTGGTGTGGTCACGCTCTTCAGAGGATATCTTGAAATACAGAGGAGGCGCCCCTTTTCTTTCACGTTTTGATAGAGGGCAGGGAAAGGTATACCTGATGGCTGCTCCGTTACAGTCTGAACATAACGAATTGGTGAATCATGCGCTCTTTGTTCCGGTGATGTACCGACTTGCTATCAGTAGTTACAAACAAGAGCAACAGATTGCTTATCGTTTGCAAAATATGGCTATTAACATACCTGTGCAGAAGCAAACAGGCGGAGAGAGCATCTATAAATTAGTAAAAGACAGTATAGCATTTATACCTGAGCAGCAGATCAGAGGGGGGCGTCTGATATTTAACGTACCGCCTGACCTGGAAGAGGCCGGTTTTTATGATTTGCAACTACAAGGGGAGGTAGTGGGAAGTTTTGCCTTCAACTTTGATAAACAGGAGTCTTTACTTGAGCAGTACAGCCCGGCAGAGCTACGAAGTTTTCTGCCTAAAGACCAGCAACATGTGCATGTTTACGATTACAGCGATACCTTCTCAGTGAAGAGCGAGTTTGAAAAACGATTTTTTGGCGTCACCCTTTGGAAATATTGCCTATTATTGTGTCTGATTTTCTTGATGGCAGAAATAGCTCTAATCAGATTCCTCTAACATGAAACTTCTTTTCAAAGCAGTCCGCATTTACGACCCCTCTTCAGACTTTCATCTTCAGCGTCAGAACATATTAGTCCACAATGGTATAATCGTCTCAATAGGAGGGGACGATCAGGAGGCAGACCAAACCATCGAGATGGAAGGTCTCTGTGTGTCCCCAGGTTGGGTAGACCTGCATGCGCATGTTGGCGAACCTGGTCTGGAGCACAAAGAGGATATTGAGTCCTTAGGAGAGGCTGCCGCTGCAGGTGGATTTACAGATGTGCTCTGTATGCCTAATGTGCAGCCTGTCGTGCAGACGAAAGGCGCCATCAATTTTCTGAAGGCTAAGACAGCGGGGCTGCCTGTAAACTTGTTACCTGCTGGTGCAGTGACCGTGGATACGCAGGGCAAGGAATTGACGGAGATGATCGACCTGCAGCGTGCTGGTGCCTTGGCTTTTAGTGATGGCGCAAAACCACTGCAGGGAGCCGAGGTAATTGTTAAAGCGCTGCAATACCTGCAGCCTTTTGATGGTGTGCTGATGAACCGCCCGGAGCATACCCGCCTAACGGAGTACGGACAGGTACACGAAGGAATTGTGAGTACACAGCTTGGGATGAAAGGCATACCTGCACTGGCAGAGGAAGTAATGGTGACCCGCGATCTGCAGTTATTGGAATACACAGGTGGGCGACTGCACTTCTCACTTATTTCGACCGCAGCTTCTGTGGAAGCTATTCGATCCGCCAAAGCTAAGGGCTTACAGGTAAGCTGTGATGTGGCTAGTTATCAAGTCGCCTATACGGATCATTCCATGGCAGCATTTGATACCAATTACAAAGTGTCCCCTCCGTTCAGAAGCGAAGCCGATAGAGAAGCGATCTTGCAGGGGCTTGCAGATGGCACTATCGACGCCATTGTTTCAGCACATCAGCCACAGGATACCGAAAGCAAGAAGCTGGAGTTTGACCTGGCCGAATTCGGCATCATCAACATGGAGACGGCCTTCGCTGTAGCTCATACCACTATGCGTGACGCGTTACCCTTGGAGAAACTGATTGAGAAACTGACCAGCGCCCCTCGTCAGATTCTGCGAATGCCTGTATGTGGTATAGCGGAAGGTGAGCAGGCTTGCCTTACATTTTTTCATCCGGACCTGAAATGGATTCCTACGGCAGAAAGTCTCCGTTCCAAATCAAAGAACTCTCCTTTCCTGGGGCAGGAGCTTACAGGTAAGGTAATAGGCATCGTAAACAAAGGCCAAATAGTACTTAATCATTCTTTTTAATATATTTATAGCTATATTTCTGTCAGCAGCAATGCTGACTCTGAATAAGCGCATAACAAATGCTGAATCAAACGATTGTAAGGGTAGGGGTTCGCTATGGTGTACTCTGTGGGTTGGCTTCTTTTGTGATTATACTAGCCCTGCACCTGATGGGGTTTAATGCACTGGGTGAAGCGGGACGATGGAGCTATCTGCCATTACCGATCTTCATCTTTATGGGGCTGCGCTATTTCAAAAGCTTTCATGATGCTGAAGTCGGATTCTGGAGAGGTATACGCGTGAGCCTGGCAGTTACTTTTTATACTGCCTTGTGTGCTGCCATGCTTCTCTACCTGATGCTATACCTGATAGGGCCAGAGATTATACAACAGCATGTGACAGAACTTAGAGCGATGCTTGATATAAGCCGTGAGGCGCAAGTCAAGTTGATAGGCGAGGCAAACTTTGAGCAGGCCTATCAGGAATTAGACAACTTGTCGCCAAGTATGCTGGCGACACATGATTTTTTGAGCAGGATGTTAGTAGGGGTGATGTTTTCTGTGGTGGCTGCTGTATTTTTTAGAAAGTAAATCATATTCACATAAACCTCTACATTAACCATGACTGAAACCCAACCTTCTGTATCATCTGTAGCGCTTAAGTATGGCCTGTTTGGCGCGCTAGCTTCCATTGTATTCACAGCTATCCTGCTTATCACAGGAGTGAACGTAAGTGGCTGGGTAGGCTCATTAGGCTATATCATCCTGATTGCCTTCATGGTAATTGCTATGAAGGAGTACAAAAAGCAAAACTACGGCTATATGTCTTATGGCCAGGGTCTAGGTATAGGTACGCTGGTAGCACTTGTTTTTGGTGTATTAGGAGGTGTGTTTATGTTCATTTACACTTCCTTTATCGATACAAACTATACCTCTAACCTGATGGACAAGCAGCGTATTGAACTGGAAGAGAGAGGTATGAGCGATGAGCAGATCGATCAGGCCATTGCCATGGGAGAGTCTTTCTCCAGCCCCGCCATGATGATCGTATGGTCTATTGTAGGCTATCTGATCGTTGGTTTCCTGATTTCGCTTATAGTGGCTGCTATCATGAAGAATAAGCGCCCAGAGTTTGAATAAATAGCATGCAATACCCTTTTGATATCTCAGTAGTGGTTCCTCTTCTGAATGAAGAGGAATCGCTGCCTGAATTGGTCCGTTGGATCAAGCGTGTGATGCACGCACATAGTTTTACTTATGAGATCATCCTGGTGGACGACGGTAGCACAGATCGTTCCTGGGATGTGATCACAGATTTAAGTGCCGAAGACAATACTGTCAAAGGCATTAGCTTTAACCGAAATTACGGTAAATCGGCAGCGTTGAACGAAGGCTTCAAGCGCTGCAGCGGCGAGGTAGTCATTACGATGGACGCCGACCTACAGGATAGCCCTGAAGAGATTCCGGCCCTGTATGACATGATCAAGCACCAGCGTTTTGATCTGGTGTCAGGCTGGAAACAAAAGCGATTTGATCCGATCAGCAAGACCATTCCTACCAAGCTGTTCAACGCAGCTACCCGTAGCCTGTCAGGTATTAAGCTGCACGACTTCAACTGCGGACTCAAAGCCTACCGTCAATTGCTTGTAAAGAGTATTGAGGTACACGGCGAGATGCACCGCTATATACCGGTAATAGCCAAATGGAATGGCTTCACGCGTATAGGTGAGAAAGTGGTGCAGCATCAGGAGCGTAAGTACGGCACTACTAAGTTTGGTCTCGAGCGCTTCGTATACGGCTTCCTGGACCTGCTTTCCATTACTTTTGTGAGTCGTTTCAAGAAGCGTCCAATGCACTTCTTTGGTACATTTGGTACGCTGTCATTTTTTGTGGGCTTGAGCATTACGCTTTGGCTGATCATCCAGAAAATGTTTAGTCTGTACCCAGATGGGCGAGTACGTGATGTAGTGGACCAGCCGCTGTTTTACCTATCGCTGGTGGCAGTAATACTAGGTGTACAGCTATTTCTGGCTGGTTTTCTAGCCGAGATGATCTCCATGACATCCAGTAAGAAGAACGAATACCTGATCCGTGACCGGGCAGGTTTGATTAAGAAATAATGGCAGGAAGGCGTGTCGTGATCGTGGGGCCTGCGCACCCTTTGCGGGGTGGGGGCATGTCTACCTTTAACGAGCGCCTTGCTCTGGCTTTTCAGGAGGCCGGTGACGAAGTAGAAATTGTTTCGTTCAGTCTGCAGTACCCTTCCTTTCTTTTCCCCGGCAAAAGTCAGTTTACCAAAGAGCCTGCTCCAACAGGTATAACGATCAAGTCGCTCATCAATTCTGTCAATCCGATCAGTTGGGTACGCACAGGCAACTACATCAGTAAGCAACGGCCTGATCTGGTTATTTTCAGGTATTGGCTTCCTTTTATGGGACCGGCCCTTGGTACGATTGCCCGTCTGATCAGGCGCAACAGGTATAGTCGCATCCTGGCTATTACCGACAATGTGGTACCACACGAAAATCGACCTGGCGATGTTCCTTTCACGAAGTACTTTTTGAGTGCCTGTCACGGTTTCCTGACCATGTCACGGGCCGTGCAGCAGGACCTGCAGCACTTTGAGCCGATAAAGCCCAGCGTATACCTGCCACACCCACTTTATGATAATTTTGGCCCTGCCGAAAGTAAGGCCGAAGCCTGCGCTGCCTTGCGATTGGATCCCAACACGAATTATCTGCTTTTCTTCGGATTTATCCGGGCCTACAAAGGGCTGGACCTCTTGCTGGAGGCGATGGCTATACCTGAACTGCGGGCTATACCTGACCTCAAGTTGCTAATCGCCGGGGAGTTTTACGAAGATGCAAAACCTTATCGTGATCAGATTGAGAAACACGGGTTGCAGGATCGGCTTGAGCTTCGCACAGATTTTATACCCAATGCGGAAGTGAGGCATTACTTCTGTGCGGCTGACCTGGTCGTGCAGCCTTACAAGCATGCCACGCAAAGCGGCGTAACACAGGTTGCTTATCACTTTGACAAACCAATGGTCGTGACGAATGTAGGCGGTCTTTCAGAATTGGTACCACACGGGGAGGTAGGCTATGTTGTAGACCCTAACCCTAAAGCGATAGCAGCCGCTATACTTAATTTTTATACCGAGTCAAATGCAGCAGCATATGCTCAGAATATATCCCGGTATAAGAAGCGCTTCAGCTGGGGCCGCTTTGTGGACTCTGTGTATGAACTAGCGGATAAAGTATAGCCCCGACTCTTTCTAAATCAGCAATATCGACCAGTATTGCTGAACACCCTAACCATTTAGGGTGAATCAAATAAGTACAAAGCTTCAAGTTACCATTACTCTCATCGGCAGTTATTTACCTTGTCAGAAATAAATTGAATAGGTTGATTTTATCGAACAGGGACCGGGTAACATTTGACCACTTTGGTTTTAGACAGTCGATGGTGTTTCAGAGGTATAACCCGGAGATGGTTTAAGTTATATTTTAGGGAAATAGCCTGTTTGATTCGGTTAAACAAAATGTGGTATTTTTTGAAATATTTTACTGACACGCTTGTCATAACATCAAACATACTTTATATTTAATGTCCGTATTCGCTGTGAAGCTACCTAATTGATATGCACAAAATCCCTGCTTGCCTGACGCTTGTCCTGCTACTTAACCTACTACCTTTTACGATTTTCGCACAAACTGATACCAGCTTCGTGAGCAGTGCTGTTTCTGATGCCCTCAAGCATTACAGAACCGCCATCGGGGTGCATGCCCACTTGTATAACGGACCGGAATACCATGTTCCTGTCAAGTCCTATGTGGAGGGGCATCAGTTTTATCAGGACAAAATATACCAGAACGGGGCTGTCAAATACGACGGGGCCTGGTTTGAGGAGGTGCCGATGCTGTATGACCTTGTGCAGGACGAACTTCTGATCGTGAACCACGGCAGCGGGCAGCCGCAGCGACTGGTTAAAGAACGGGTGGAAGCTTTCAGACTACACGGCCATACCTTTGTCAGATTACAACCAGACAGTACCACAGGACTTGCCATGAAGCCGGGCTTTTATGATCAGCTCTATAATGGAGCGGTTACCGTGCTGATGAAGCGTGAAAAGACCCTGTTTGAGCGTGCCAGCACCAATGGCATGGAAGGAGAGTATAGAAATGCCAGCAGATTCTACCTGGTGAAAGACGGTGTGTATCATCCGGTGAGTAACAAGCGCTCTGTCATGCGGGTGTTGCAGGACCAAAAGAAGCCCCTGAATAAATTTGCCAATGCTAACAATCTCCGTTTCGGTAAAGAGCGCGAAAACGCCATCGTAAAAACCGCAGCGCACTATGATTCGCTCCAACAGTAAAGTGGCGCACCTCCGATCTATCTAAAAAATCAGTTTAAGCTCTCTTCCTTTTTTATGACCCAATTTTACAGAGCATTTTTGCTGGTATTGCTGTGCTGTATGACCACAACGGCAACACTGCAAGCCCAGCAGCGGAACGAGGCTCCGCTCATCAGCGGCTCATTCCGCAATATCACGTTTCAGGATTTCGTGCAGCGGCTGGAGTCCAGATTGCCTTATAAGTTCTACTTTGAGCAGGCTGTGGCTGATAGCATTATGGTGGACGTGGAGGTAGAGGGCGAACCGCTCAATCTGGTACTGGCTCAGATCTTAAAAGGCACAGACTATAAATTTGCGATCACGGAGCAACGTCAGATTTTCATTACGCGCCAAAATCCGATTATGACCAGCTTGCCGTCTAACTTCTTTAAAGATGAAGAAGAGGCGAGACGCAACAGTCAGCTTGCAGCTCCTGCTTATTTGCCTCAGCAGAATAACAAGAAGAGAATACAGTCAGAAATCAAGCTATACGAGATAGGTACACCCAACGTTAGCAAGACAGGCAAAGCTAATCTGGCGGGAACCTTGCGTGATGCCAATACAGGTGAACCGATCATCGGGGCACACATTTACATTGAATCGCCTTCCATCGGTACTGCTTCAGACCAATATGGCTATTACGCACTATCGCTTCCGGTAGGTAGGCACGAGCTGAACATCCGGGCCGTAGGGCTTAAAAATACAAAACGCCAGGTTATACTGCACAGTGACGGCAAGCTGGATATTGAAGTAGAGGAAGACATCCGCTCTTTGAAAGAAGTGCTGGTGGAGGCCGAGAAAGACCGTAATGTGACGGGATTGCAGATGGGTATGGAGCGCCTGGATATCCGTACGATCAAGCAGGTACCAACTGCCTTTGGCGAAACAGACATTCTGAGAGTCGTGCTGACACTACCCGGTGTGAAGTCGGTGGGTGAGGGCAGTACAGGTATGAACGTGCGCGGTGGCTCCACCGACCAGAACCTGATCTTGCTCAACGATGCTGCTATCTATAATCCATCACACCTTTTTGGTTTCTTCTCCGCTTTTAACCCGGATGTAATCAAATCTGTGGAGCTCTATAAGAGTGCTGTACCTGCCCGCTATGGTGGTCGTTTGTCCTCTGTGCTGGAAGTAACCTCACGCGAAGGCAACAAGAAGCAGTTTAGCGGAGCCGGTGGTATCGGACTGTTGACAAGCCGCCTCACATTGGAAGGACCGATTGTTAAGGACAAAACTTCCATCCTGGTAGGAGGCCGCTCAACCTACTCTGACTGGCTCCTTAAGAAGATCCCGAACAAGTCTTTTAGTAATAGTGAGGCCTCCTTTTACGACCTCAATACCCATATAAGCCACGAGATCAATGAGAAGAACAGCCTGTACCTGACCGGTTACATGAGCAAAGACCGCTTTAAACTGGCGGCTGATACCTTATACCGTTTCCAAAACCAAAATGCCAGTTTGAAGTGGAAGCACAACTTCCACAATAAGCTTTATAGTGTAGTGACAGGCACTTACAGCCATTACGGCTATGACATCTCAAATGAGGAGAATGCGGCAAATGCCTCTGTAATGAACTTTGGAATCAGCCAGACTGGTTTGCAGGTCGACTTCAACTACTTCCCTGATTCAAAGCATACCCTGGATTTTGGTGCCAGCGCCATTCGCTATGAGGTGAACCCGGGCAGCCTGGTACCAAACCATGCAGAGTCGCTTATCAAGCCTGACAACCTGCAGCAGGAGAGAGCCATTGAAAGCGCCCTGTACGTGTCTGATCGCTACGACATCAGCCAGAAATTATCTGTGTCTGCTGGTCTGCGCTACTCTTTCTTCATTGCACTTGGCCAGAGAGATGTGCTGCAATATGCGCCAGGTCTGCCCAAGACGCTGAACACGATCGTTGACACTGTTGCTTATGGCAGCGGCGAATCGATTGCGACTTATCATGGACCCGAGTTCAGACTTTCGGCCCGCTACGTATTGTCCGATAACTCGTCAGTGAAAGTGAGCTACAACAGACTGCGCCAATATGTGCACATGCTCTCCAACACGGCTACCATGGCACCTACGGATACCTGGAAGCTAAGCGATAGTAACATCAAACCACAGGTAGGCGATCAGGTAGCGCTCGGGTACTACCGTAATCTGCGTGCCAATACCATCGAGTTTTCAGCAGAAGCCTATTACAAGTGGATGCAGGACTTCCTGGACTATAGGAGCGGTGCCAGCATTATTATGAACCATCACATTGAAACAGACGTGGCCAACGCTGAAGGCAAGGCTTATGGGGTGGAACTGATGCTGAAGAAAGCAAGCGGAAAGCTCAACGGATGGGTAAGCTATACCTACTCCCGCACCTTGGTACGCCTCAATGACCCAACTGTGTCGGAGGTGATCAACAGAGGGGAGTGGTATGCGAGTAACTTCGACAAGCCGCATGACCTGACCATGATCAGCAACTATCGCTTCAGTCAGCGCTTCAGCACCTCGTTTAACTTCACGTACAGCACCGGTCGCCCAATCACACTGCCACTGGCCAAGTACTATGACGGCGGATCGCACCGCATCTTATACTCTGATCGCAACCAGTACCGCATACCTGACTATTACCGCATCGACCTGGCCCTGAACATTGAGGGGAACCACAAGATTGCGAAACTCGCGCACAGTTCCTGGACAGTAGCCGTGTACAACCTGACGGGTCGCAAAAATCCTTATTCAGTTTATTTCAAATCACAGAACGGGCAGATAAGAGGCTATAAGATGTCTATTTTCGGGCATCCGATTCCCACTATTACCTACAACTTTAAGTTTTAATTGCCATGAAGATCCGGAACTGGAAAAACCCAATTGTCTGGCTTGTGATGCTCCTGGTGAGCGGTTGCGTCGAACCATATTTTCCTGAAGTACTTGAATCGCCTAGCAGCTTTCTGGTGGTCAATGGCTTTCTGAATGCCAATGGGCGCACGTCCATACAGCTGCTCCGCACCCAAAGCCTGAACGATACAGGCGCGCCTCCTGCTGAAGAAAATGCCACTGTAATGGTGGAGTCAGAGAATGGGGAGCGCTACGGTCTGCATCATACAGGCTATGGTACCTATGTGCATCCCAACCTACAGCTGAATACCGCAACAAAGTACAGGCTGTACATCCGTACCAGGACAGGCAGCGAGTATGCTTCAGATTATGTGGAAGTGAAAAAAAGCCCTGCTATTGGGGATGTGCAATGGAAAGCTGAAGATGGCGAGGTGAAAATCTATGTCAACTCTAATGACCCGAATAATAATACACATTACTATAAGTGGGAATACGAGCAGACCTGGCAGTTTCGATCAGCTTTTTATTCGATTCTTGTATATGAAAACGGACAGGTGCGGCAACGTGAGCCTAGTGATAAGCCTATATATGTCTGCTGGAAATCAGAGAACTCTACCAGGATTGAGATCGGCTCCACTGTGAAACTGAACGAAGACAAAATCAGTGATTACAGGCTGCTCTCGATCCCTTATGATTCAGAAAAGCTCAGTATGAAAAACAGTGTACTTGTGAAGCAATATGCACTGACCCGTGAGGCCTACGAATACCTGGAGATGCTGAAGAAAAACACTGAAAGTATCGGTACACTTTTCGATCCGCTTCCTTCTCAACTGACAAGCAACATTCGTAGCCTGTCTAACCCTGGTGAAACTGTAATCGGCTATATGTCGGCTACGACTATGGAAACGAAAAGAATCTTCATCGATAACCGCGATCTTCCGCGTGATTGGCGACTATACTACCCGACTTGCCCTATCGATACGGTGTTGATCAGCTCAGGCATGGTTGCCGAGCGCTTCGCAGGAGGCTACCTAGTGCCAGTGGATGAGGTTTATGGCACTGGTGTTTCGCCGATCGGCTATACCTACGGGACACGCCCGTGCGTGGATTGCACCTTGCAAGGCTCTAATGTTAAACCAGCTTTTTGGGAATAGATGCCATACCTGAAACAAATGCCCGAAACGATGAACAACATTCATAACAATAACCCACAGTCTGGCAAGAAAAGGTATGCGCTAAGCACTTTGCTTTGCCTTGCTTTGGGTATAGCAGGTATAGGAACCGTGAGCGCCCAATCAGGTCAGTTTGATAGCGTGAACAGTAGCCTTCAGAAACACCGGCAGGCATCGCTACAGGAGAAGCTATACCTGCACATTGACAGACCCGTGTATGCCTGCGGTGATGAGATGTGGTTCAAGGTATACAACGTGGACGGCAGCCTGCACAAGCCGCTTGACATGAGCAAGGTGGTGTATGTCGAATTGCTGGACGCAGAACAGAAGCCCGCCCTTCAGGCCAAAGTAGCAATGAAAGAGGGGACAGGGAGCGGTTATTTTCAATTACCTACCACACTCCAAACAGGTAAGTACACCGTGCGAGCCTATACCAGCTGGATGAAAAACTTCGATCCTGAGTTTTACTTCCAGCAGCAGGTATCCATCATCAACACCTTTGAGCAGCTGCCGAAGCAAGAGGCTCCTAAAGCAAAAGCCTATACCCTGCAGTTCTTCCCTGAAGGTGGAACCTTGCTGACAGGTATAGCCAGCCGGGTAGCGTTTAAAATTACTGAGAACCAGAGTGGCAAAGGAGCCAAGTTGACGGGTCAGGTTCATGACCAGGAAGGTAATGCGGTTGCTGAACTGACGGTACATAAGTTTGGGATGGGGCGCTTTACTTTCACACCTGAGCAGGGTAAGCGCTATACCGCTACACTTCAACTACCTGAGGGCGGTACTTTAAAGCAGGCCCTGCCTCAAGTATACGGGCAAGGCTATACCCTGCAACTGGCAGATACCACAGACCAGTATGTGCACATAGCTGTACAGTCAGCAGGCAAACCAGACGAACACGTATACCTGTTGGGGCATACCCGTCAGCAAGTGGTGAGCTCAGAAAGATCATTGTTACAGAATGGGAAGTTTGTATTCCGGGTAAGCAAAGAGAACCTGGCGGATGGTATAACACACTTTACTGTGTTCAATACAGCTGGTCAGCCGGTGAGTGAGCGCCTTTACTTCAAGCAACCGACGAAAGAGCTGGCATTGCAGGTAACGACTCCACAGCAGCAGTATACCCTGCGCGACAAGGTAAGTCTGGAACTGCAGGCTGCCTCTCAAACGCCAGCTAATCTGTCGATGGCGGTTTACAAACTGGACTCACTGCAGCAACAGCCGCAAACGCATATTGCCAGCTACCTCTGGCTCGAGTCTGACTTGAAAGGGACGATTGAAAGTCCTGCTTATTATTTTTCAAGCACTGGCAAGGCAGATCGTCAGGCCATGGACAACCTGATGCTTACCCAGGGCTGGAGCCGCTTTGACTGGAATGATGTGCTGGAGAAAGAACCGTCCAAGCATGCTTTTGTGCCAGAGAACCACGGGCATCTGCTCTATGGGAAATTAACTCACAAGAACTCGGGCCAGCCAGCTCCAGGCATTATGTCTTATCTGGCATCACCGGGGCACCCGATTCGTTTTTATAATGCACAGAGCAACGCTGACGGTAAGCTATTATTTGAGTTGAAGGACTTCTATGGGAACAAGGATCTCGTGTTGCAGACCGATTTTGCAAAAGACAGCACCTACCATTTTGAGTTGCTAAGTCCTTTCTCATCACGCTATACCTCCAAGCCCTTGTCTGATTTTCAGCTCGCAGAGTCACGGGTCGGTGAAATAACAGAGCGGCACTTGCAGGTGCAGGTAGAGCATGCTTACTACGGTGCCTACCGCAATCGATTCAGCGCACCAGGTATAGACAGCACGAGCTTTTATGGGCAGCCATCAGAGCGATACATGCTGGATGACTACAAGCGCTTCAAAGTAATGGAAGAGGTCATGCGAGAGTATGTGCAAGGCGTGCAGGTGCGTACAAGAGGCCGTAGCTTCCACTTTATGGTGATGAACCGCCCTTATAAGGCTATCTTCCGTCAAAACCCGATGGTGCTGCTGGACGGGGTACCTGTGTTTAATATTGACAAGATCATGGCATTTGATCCGCTGAAGGTCAAGCAGCTGGATGTGATTGCAAGCCGTTTTTTCCATGGGCCTATGGCCTATGAAGGACTGGTGAGCTACCAAACCTATGCAGGTGATCTGGCAGGCTTTGAACTTGATCCGCGTGCCTTGATGCAGGCATACGAGGGACTTCAGCAGCAGCGTGAATTCTACGCACCAGCCTACGACACACCGGAGCAGAAGCGCAGCCGATTGGCAGATTTTAGAAACCTGTTACACTGGGCTCCAGAGATAAAGCTTGAACCAGGAAAAGGAGAGCAGATCAGCTTCTACACCTCAGATCAGCCGGGTACTTACCTGGTCGTAGTGCAGGGTTTGGCAGCGTCAGGCGAAACAGGTTACCAGCTTCTTCAGATCAAGGTCAACGGTCCGGTCGCACAGAAATAATAGCCAGTCACTATAGGTATAGAAAAAGCCCCTGCCGTTACTATTCGGCAGGGGCTTTTTCTATGAAGTGTGATTATATACTAAAGCAGTTGCACGCCTGTGTAGCTATAAGGAGTGATTTTTTTCAGTTCGGCCTTGATGGCATCGCTTACCTGCAGCGTATCAATGAAGTTGGAGATTGTCTGCTCGGTGATCTTTTCATTTTTGCGTGTCAGGTCTTTCAACGCCTCGTAGGGCTGCGGGTAACCTTCGCGACGTAAGACGGTCTGTATACCTTCCGCCACAACAGCCCAGTTCTCTTCCAGGTGATGACGCAGCGCCGCTTCGTTTAGCTCCAGTTTACTAATACCACGCTCCAGCGATTTTAGGGCAATCACCACATGTGCCAGCGGCACACCAACGTTACGCAACACGGTGGAGTCAGTGAGGTCGCGCTGCAAACGGGAAATAGGCAGTTTTGCCGAAAGGTGCTCCAGTACAGCATTCGCTATACCTAAGTTGCCTTCAGCGTTCTCAAAATCGATTGGGTTCACTTTATGTGGCATGGCTGAAGAACCTACTTCACCCGCTTTGATCTTCTGCTTGAAATAGCCCATCGATACGTACTGCCATACGTCGCGCGAGAAGTCGATCAGGATGGTGTTAAGGCGCTTGATACCGTCAAAGTACGCGGCCAGGTTGTCGTAATGCTCTACCTGAGTTGTATACTGGCTACGGCGCAGGCCAAGTGCTTCCTGCACGAAGCGGTTGCCAAACTCAGGCCAGTTCACATCTGGATAGGCGATGTGGTGCGCGTTGAAGTTACCAGTCGCACCGCCAAACTTAGCCGAGAAAGGAACCTGGCGTACCTGGTCCATCTGCGCTTCGAGACGCTCCGCAAACACCATGATCTCTTTGCCCAGGCGGGTAGGAGAGGCAGGCTGACCGTGGGTATGGGCCAGCATCGGGATGTCTTTCCACTGTTGCGCCAGTTCTACCAGTGTCTGATGTAACTGCTGATAAAGCGGCATCAGTACACGGTCGTCAGCTTCGCGCAGCGAAAGGGGTATAGCTGTGTTGTTCACGTCCTGCGAGGTCAGGCCAAAGTGTATAAACTCCTTGTACTGGCTGAGACCAAGCGTATCAAACTTCTCTTTGATGAAATATTCCACCGCCTTCACATCATGGTTCGTGGTCTTTTCCGTTTCCTTGATGCGCAGGGCATCTGCCTCTGAAAACTGTTCGTAAATAGCTCGCAACTCCTGAAACTGATAAGGAGGCACACCGGCCAGTTGTGGCAGCGGCAGCTCGCACAAGGCTATAAAATACTCCACTTCTACCAGCACACGGTAGCGGATCAGTCCGAATTCAGAAAAATAAGCTGCTAACTCAGTTGTATTACGGCGGTAGCGGCCATCCACCGGTGAAATGGCCGTAAGTGATGTCAGATTCATGGAAATGAGAATGTTTCGTTGGTCAAAGATAAGCAGTAAAGCTATAGTGCGCCAAATAAGCCTGGCGCTATTTAGCAACTATTAAGGGTTAGGTGAAGCATAAGCCACACAACTACCCTCAAAAAGAACGTAAGTGGCAGCAGTGCTGTTGGTTAAGTGTAAATCATTGTAAATGAAATGATTGGCCTTATTCTTGCAAGTGGCTGTGCTGTGAAGTGTTTGTCTTTAAATCTAAATCCGACTGCGGTCGTATGCGGGTTAGATAACACGAACCACACGCAGTTACGTATGCGTGAAGAAGTGCTATATTATATAGGCACTATATTTTGATACTTAATCTAATTAGCGTAATTCGCATCTTGATATTTTGAACCAGCGATTGAAAAAAAGAATATTGATAGGGGCCGGCGTAGTGCTGGGTCTCTTCCTGATCCTACTTATTTCCCTGTTTGTATTCAGGAGCAGACTGTTGAACTATACCATAAACCGTGTAGTGGAAAAAGTGGAAGGCCGTTATCCTGTTGATTTTAACATCGGACAAGCAGAGTTTAACGGGCTTACCTCTGTGGTGCTGAGCGACATTACCCTCGTGCCACACGGGCAGCCGCAGCTCTTCAAAACAGACAGTGTGCATGCTACTGTAGGTTTTCGTTCCCTGTTTAAGGGCCGTATCGTCCTGCGCCGACTTAACGTGGCCAATGGTTACTTGACCGCCATTAAAGACGGTGACCGCAACAACTTTTCGTTTCTGTTCAAGAAAGACAGCACACAGCCTGCCGATACAACTGCCAAGCAAGATCGTAACTACGGAGAACTCCTCAACCGTGTGCTCGAAACAGCTTTCGACAATGTGCCGGATCAGGTCGACTTCAGTAACCTGAACGTATCCTATACCTCGCCCAATCGTGTCATCGACATCCGGATGCCTTACCTGACGATCGAAGATGGGAATATTGAGTCGGAGGTGTCCATCCGTACAGATTCACTGACTAACAATATGTTAGTGAAAGGTACGATTGACCCGCGGGATTATAATATCATGGCGAGCCTCTATGCTTCAGATACGCTGGGCATCAGACTGCCTTACATTCAGGAGAAATTTAGTGGAACGGTGGCTTTTGATACCCTGCATCTGGGTATGAATGAGAAACGCTATCGCCGTGACAGACTTACAGTGCGTGGCAAAGCAATGGTGAACAACCTGAAGGTGAAACACGAAAAGCTGGCTGATGAGCATATCTTTCTGAGAGAAGGAGCGGTTGACTATGTCGTATCGCTGGGCCAGAACCTGTTTGTGGTAGATAGCCTGACGGAGGTGCGCGTAAACAAAGCCCGCGCCAATGTGTACGCCTCTTATCAGAACGCCAATTCCAAGATCATCGACTTAAGGGTGCGAACAGAAGAACTGCCGGCGAATGATTTTTTTGAGTCACTGCCGAACGGATTGTTTGAAACGCTGGAAGGTATACAGGCAGAAGGAAAGCTGCAATACAAAATGAAATTCCATGTCAACCTCGACAGTGTAGAGCGTGTTGTGTTTGATTCTGACCTGGATGCATCAGAGGATTTCAGGGTAGTGAAATGGGGTTCAGCGAACCTGGATAAATTGAAAGGTCCGTTTATGCACACCATGTACGAGTATGGCAAACCGATCCGTACTTTCATGGTAGGGCCATCCAACCCGTTTTATGCTCCGATCGGGCAGATTTCGCCATACCTGCGCAACGCCGTGCTCACAGCCGAGGATGCTGGTTTCTATAGCCATAATGGGTTTCACGAAGAGGCTTTCCGACAGGCGATTGCCACCAACATCAAGAACAGGGAGTTTGTGCGTGGAGGTAGTACGATCTCGATGCAGCTGGTCAAGAACGTGTTCCTGACACGTAAGAAAACCGTGTCGCGCAAAGTAGAGGAGGCCATTATCGTGTGGTTGATTGAGAACTTAGATATTGTGTCGAAGAACCGGATGTTTGAGATATACCTCAACATCATCGAATGGGGGCCGGACGTGTACGGTGCAAAGGATGCTTCGCGATTTTATTTTGGAAAGCAGCCCTCTGAGCTTAATCTGGCGGAGTCGATCTTCCTGACCAGTATCATTCCGAGTCCGAAGCGGTACCGCTCGTCTTTCGACAGTTACGGCAACCTGCGCAGTTGGAAGTCAGGTTACTATCGTTTGATTGGAGGCATCATGGCACGGCGGGGACTCATATCGCAGGCCGAATACGAAAATCTGCAACCGAATGTCCGGCTTTACGGTCGTGCCCGCGATCTGATCGTGACAGCGCCGGATGCCGATTATGAAGATACCACTGAGTTTGAGCTCGAGACAATAGATATGTTGGGTTTCTAACTTGTATTTATACCTGAAACAACGGCCGGCGCTTGTAATTGCGCCGGCCGTTGTTTTGTTTTGAGCCTGGTTATAATTGGCCTTCTCTTCTATCAACCGAACAAAATATACCTGTGAGCACACCCCTGACGCCCCTACCTGACGACCCAGACAGCCGAGTTAAACCTCGCTTCAGTGTTAAAAGTGTACAGGAACTGCTGGTTCGGGCAGGTTTCGACTGGTTCCTGCTGGCATTGATCGGGATGATCGTGCTGGCCTGGCTATGGCCTGCAGGCGGCGTGGATCGCGACCCAGTCTCATTAAATGATGTTGCCGGTATCGGCGTTTCCCTGATCTTTTTCTTTTACGGCCTTCGCCTGAGCCCTGAAAAACTCCGGGCAGGATTGGGGAGCTGGCGGCTTCACCTAGTGGTACAGGCCTCTACTTTTCTGCTTTTCCCATTGCTGATTATACCCTTGCATGGCTTTTTTGAGGGTACCTCGTATGAGCTGCTCTGGCTGGGAACTTTCTACCTGGCGGCTTTGCCGTCCACGGTGTCCTCGTCGGTGGTTATGGTATCGATAGCAGGTGGCAACATACCGGCGGCTATCTTCAATGCCAGTATCTCGAGCCTGGTGGGTGTGTTTATCATGCCGCTCTGGATGGGGCTATACCTGACGGCTGGTTCCGGAGACTTCGACATGGGTAATGTGATGGGCAAGTTGGTACTGCAGGTGTTGGTGCCAGTAGCCTTGGGCGTGGTGCTGCATCGCTATTGGGGCGCTTTTGCGGAGCGCAATCGCAAGCAACTGCGTTTATCTGATCAAGTGATTATCCTGCTGATCGTCTATACCTCTTTCTGTGAGTCTTTTGCCCGCGATATGTTTAGTGGTTACAGTATCGGCAATCTGCTGCTGCTGGGGCTGGCCATGATCGGGCTTTTCTTCTTGGTGTACATCATTGTGAACGGGATCAGCCGTATGATGGGTTTCAACCCCGCTGACCGCATTACGGCTATCTTCTGTGGCTCCAAAAAGTCACTGGTACACGGCACGGTGATGGCCAAAGTGCTTTTTCCTGATGCGGACATGGTAGGCCTGATGCTCTTGCCGATCATGATCTACCACGCGCTGCAGTTGCTGGCTTCCAGTGTGATTGCGCAGTCCATCGCCCGTCGTGCCGGACTCAATGTGCAGGGCGAGTAGGCTTCATTCTGGCTTCCGGGCTTCCTTTCAAACTTTAACATTTGATTAACCTTTCGTTAACAGTCCTTAACACCAGAGGATAACATATTGCTGTACTTTTATTTCAAAAAAGATAGCATATGAAAAAGTTCGTCTCTGGAATACTGACACTGGCACTACTGCTGGCTGCAGCGCTTGTTTACGCCCAGGAGGGTGTGATTACCTACGAAAACACGATGAACATGCACCGTAGGCTCGGTCCTGAGCAGGAGGCTATGAAGAGCATGATCCCAGAGTACCGGACTACCAAGCAGCAACTTTTCTATAATGCGCAGGAGTCGCTTTACAGGCCTTTGGAAGAAGACGAGGACCAGTTCACGGCAAGTGGTGGCGGTATGCGCATCAACATGCGGGTACCGCTCAACGAAAGCTATTATGATCAGAGTACAGCCCAGAAAGTACTGCTGACGGAGTTCATGGGCAAAAAGTATATCATCGAAGATTCCATCCGCATCAGTCCGTGGAAGTTTGGAACAGAGACTAAAGAGATTCAAGGCTATACCTGTAAGCAGGCCTACTATGAAGATGAAGCCAGGAACACAGCAGTGGTAGCCTGGTATACGGATAAACTCAGACCGGCACTTGGCCCTGAATCTTATAATACACTGCCTGGTGCAGTGTTGGCAGTTGATATTAACAATGGGGAGCGTGTGATCAAGGCGATTAAAGTAGAGCAACGCCCGCTCAGGAAAGGAGAGATGTCACGCCCAAGCAAAGGTCAGAAAGTCACTCAGCAGGAGTACCAGGCGATGGTAGATGAGCAGATGGAGCGCATGCGCCAGAATGGTGGCCGAAATGTGATCATTCGCTAACAGAGGAGCGCTAACCACACGGCTATGAAAAAATATATACTACTCTCTCTTGTCACCTTTTTTTGTCTGGCTCACGTTGCGACAGCCCAGCGCTATACCTTAAAAGGGCAAGTGCAGGACGAAAAACAGGCCGGATTGCCAGGTGCCACCGTGCTAATCCTGCAGGCCAAAGACTCTTCCCTGGTAAGTTTTGCCTCTACTAATCAGCAAGGCGGTTTTGAAATCAAGAATGTAAATAAAGGTGAACTGCTGCTCAAAACTACCTTCTTGGGTTACTCTCCATATTTTCAAAAGCTTCAGTTTCCGGTAGAAGGAAACCTGCTGGACTTGGGCGCATTGCAGCTGAAACCACTGTCAAATGAACTGAAGGAAGTGATGGTGCAGGGCGAGAAGAGCCCGGTCGTGTTCAAGAAAGATACCATCGAGTATAATGCTGGCTCATTTAAGACGCAGCCCAACGCTGTAGCCGAAGACCTGCTCAAAAAGTTACCTGGAGTGGATGTGGAAAACGACGGCTCGATCTCGGTGAAAGGGGAGAAGGTGCAGCGTGTGACAGTGGATGGCAAGGAATTCTTTGGTCGCGATCCGAAGCTGGCTACCCGTAATCTTCCAGCCGACGCCATTGATAAGGTACAGGTCTTTGATAAAAAATCGGACCAGGCCATGTTTACAGGTATAGACGATGGGCAACGCGAGAAAACCATCAACCTACAGCTAAAAGAAGAAAAGCGCAACAGTGCTTTTGGTAATGCCATGGCAGGTATAGGCACGGACGAACGCTATCAAGCCAAGGCGAGCCTTAACCGGTTCAGCAATGGCAAGCAGCTGTCCTTCCTTGGTATGGCTAACAATGTGAATGCACAGGGCTTCGGCTTTGACGACTACATGACTTTCAGTGGAGGTATGCAGCAAATGGCTGGCGGCGGCGGTGCTCGCATATCCATCTCATCCGACAACAGCTCCGGTGTACCCTTGAACTTTGGTGGCCGTACCAATGGCTTGATGGATAGCTACGCGGGTGGTCTGAATTTCAACAATCAACTTAGCAAGAAGGTAGAGGCGAATGGCAGCTACTTTTTCAACAAACTTGATCACAACATTGCCCGTGATCTGGAGCGCCTGGAGTTTTTGCGTAACACAGATGTGCGTACAGACCAGCGCAGCCGACAACTCAACGGCAATACTAACCACAGAGCCAACTTTACGGTTGATTACAAAATAGACTCGGCTAACTCCGTGAAAGTGACAGGTGCCATCGGGTATAACGAAACCAGCTCAAACCAGCGGAGTGAGGTAGAAACTTACGATGGCGAAAACCAGCTCCAAAACCAGAGCACCAATACGGCTTTTTCAGATGGCTCTGCTCTAAACGCCAACGGTAGCATCCTGTTTAGGCACCGCTTCCCAAAAGCAGGTCGCACTATTTCCTCTAACACGGAGTTCAGAACCGGCCTGAACCAAAACGATGGCACCTTACAGGCTGTCAATACCTTTGCAGATGGACTTGTAAATGTGCTGGATCAGGAGAATAAGCAGGAAACGGAGAACTATAGTTTAAGCACCAACCTGGCCTACACCGAACCGCTCGGAAACCGACGCTACCTGGAGGCGAACTATAATTACCGCCAGAACATCAACAAAGTAGACCGTCAGGTATACGACGTGGAAGAAGGTGAATCCCGTTTATACAACGAATTGCTCAGTAATGGCTATACCAGCAATTACCAGTATCACCGGGCAGGTATGAACTTCCGGATGAACAGAAGAGAATATAGCCTGACCGTTGGCTCCAGCCTGCAGCACACCGACCTGACTGGTGAGCTTCTGGGGTTTGATGACGACATCCGTAAGACATATCAGAATGTGCTGCCTACCTTGCGATTCAATTACGAATTTACAGGTAACCGACGCGTAGACTTCAATTATGAAACAACTGTGCAGGAGCCTACTATACGGCAGTTGCAACCTGTAGTAGACAACTCTAACCCACTGAACATTTACGAAGGTAATCCAGAGCTGCGGCCTGCCTATATGCACCAATGGCGCCTCAACTTCAGCACCTTTGACCCAGGTACGCTGATTAATTTCTTCACTTTTGTGAATGCCTCTTACACCAACAATGCCATTACGAACGCTCAGAGCTATACCGATCGCTTGATCCGTATCACGCAACCAGTCAATGTGAGCCACAACACCATGATCAGCGGTTTTGCCTCACTTGGCTTCCCGGTCAAGAAGCTGAACAGTCGCTTTAACATCGGCGCCAATGTGCGGCAGCAAGAGAGCATCAACCTAGTGAACGAAGTGGCAAACGACATCCGGATACAGAACCTGAACGGTAACCTGCGCTACGAATACCGCCTGAAGGAGCTTTTTGATTTTAACCTGCGTGCAAACTACACAGTGCAGCGCACCAAATATGAGTTTGGAGATAATCAGCAGTTCTTTAACCAAACGTATTCAGCTGAAACCAACTTATACCTGCCGAAGCTCTTCAACTTGAATACGAACTTCGACTACATGCTCTTTGATAACCCAGGCTTTGACTTCAGCCAGCGTATACCTATGCTCAACATGTCTGTATCGAAGCAGTTCCTGAAGAACAAAAGTGGTGAACTGAAGCTATCGGCCCTGAATGTGCTGGATGAGAACCTGGGTATAAACCAAACTGCCAATATCAACTATGTGGAGCGCGAGACACTCAATTCGTTAGGACGCTATTTCATGCTGAGTTTTACCTACTCCATCAACAAGCACCTAAACCCGATAGGTAACCGGGGAGGAGGCAGGTCCATCCAGATTATAAACTAAGTCTTGCTTGCGAAAATAAAAAAAGGGCTGCCCCATGCGGGCAGCCCTTTTTGATACTATTGGCTAAATAGTTGAGGGTTGTTGTTATGCAACCTGCTTTTGTTTAACAGGCTTTTCCTTTCTATTTTCTTCTTCCTTGAGTAGTTTCTTATCTAAAATGAACGGTCCGAATGGCAGGAGCGATGCGATCACCGCAGCCGCTACTTTTTTGATAGACCAGTTGTGCGTCAGTGTTACTTCCAATACCGACACCATGTACAATACAAACAGCACGCCGTGTGCCCAGCCAGTATACTTCACCATCTCCGGCATACCTGCCATATACTTCAACGGCATGGCAATGCCAAGCAGTAGTAGGTAAGATATACCTTCGTATATACCAATGGTGCGAAGTCTTGAAATAGGGGTTCTCATGATGTATAGCTTTTGTTCAGCTGCAATTTAGCACTTAACAGCCGAGTTACCTGAATCGTGCCATTGGAAAAGAAAAAAGATAGGATTGTTGTGTGGAAAGTGATCTAAAATAGAAGAGGCTGCCTTTTGGGCAGCCTCTTTTCGTTGTATGTTTTTAGATTAATTTACCACTTAGTGATATCAAAGTATGCTCCACCTGCCGTTTTAGCTATTTTTGCACCATTAACTTCTGCTGACCAATCACCTGTAACATCTTCGGATTCTGTGACTTTTTTATCAAAAGTTACAGAATAAGTGTGAGAACCGGAAGCTAAAGATGCTTCTTCCCAATAACGAATCTCATTGCCTTGCCCAACCTCTTTTAATAGTTTGGCATTTGTTTCGATATTAGAAACGTGAGCGGTAAGGCCACCCTGGATATGCACATTGTTATAGGCTTCGCAAGTATTAAGAGTAAAGGTTACTGTTATTCTGTAATTACTGTTACCAAGAGGAGTCGCATTAGTTACCTTAGCAGTCATTCCCTGGTTACACTCTTCTTCTATAAAAGTTACAGATCCTGTCTGGAAAGAAGTATGAAAACCATTGTTGCCATTAGTAATGTAGTGAGCTCTGAAATTAAATACACCAGATACATCAGAGGTGAAATCATAAGTATAGGTAGCTCCGGCTGTTACTTCATAAGCCTTTACCATTTCCCATGTAGTATTACCTTCAGTATCAACACCTGTTGCCTGCTCCAAGTGAAGTTTACCATTAGTAGGCGCGTTAGTACCAAAGCTAGTTGTAATTGTAACGGCGTTACCAACAATTTGTGTTGCGGACGAGAAGGTTAAGTTAATGTCAGCATTTACTCTTGGAGTGTTGCTTGATGTAACAGGTGTTCCTTTTTTAGCAGCATCAATAGATGTTGCATTCAGGCCTACCTCATCCAGGTCCTTCGTACAGCTTGTAAATGTTCCGGCTAGCATGAGTAGCGCGATTGTAATAGTAGATAATCTCTTCATATTGATTCTTTTAAGGGTTAGGTGTAAGTGATCGTTATGCTTCAACTTATGTTATGGTAAAATTGATGTAATTAATTTTAATATTCAAATATTATTATAGAAATATTTTTAAATAAAAGCCTAATAGTTATAGTCTTGTGTGAAAAATTGCACTGAAATCTCGTCTATTGATTAATGATAAGGAGTCAATAACGGGCTCCAAATGATAAATACTGATAAGCTATACAGCAGTAATAGCACAAAAAAAACAGCCTGACAGATCTTGAATAAGAAGCTGTCAGGCTGTTTTTTTTTCGGTGTTCAGACTACGAACTCAAGCCATAGTTATAAAGGTGTGTACGGGCATACTGCGAGCGCACTTCCTGGAATATGGTCTTCACAAAAGACTGGTCTATACCTGCACTGCTGGCCTGGTGCAAGAGATTTTCTAACACCAAATCCCAGCGTACCGGATCAGGCGTCTCAGCGTTCTGATCAACTGGTTTGCCATAGTCGCCGAGCTGCGCTGTGACTTTGGTGCGACGTGACAGCAAAGTCAACAACTCGTCGTCGAGGTGCTCAATCTCTTTGCGCAACTTTTCCAACTGGGCGTTCTGCTTCAACTTTTCGCCAGGAGCCTGCTGTTGCTTCAGCGCTTGCAACAGCATGTGCAATTCCTGTGGCATGATCTGCTGCTGGGCATCGCTCAGCGCAGCTACAGGGTTGTGATGCGACTCTACCATCAGGCCATCGTACCCCAGGTCGAGGGCACGCTGACTCACCGGGCGTAACAGGCTACGGCGACCTGCTATGTGGCTGGCATCGCAGTACATGGCCAGGTCAGGTACCTGCTGGCGCAACTCCATGGCATGCTCCCACTTTGGATGGTTACGGTAAGGAGCACTATCCAGGGTTGAGAAGCCACGGTGCATGGCACCAAGCTCCGTGATGCCGCTGTTATGCAAGCGCTCCAAAGCCCCGAGCCACAAGGCCAGGTCCGGGTTTACCGGGTTTTTTACAAGTACAGCCACCTGCACACCTTTCAGGGCATCGGCTATCTCCTGCACCAGAAATGGGTTTACTGTTGTATGGGCACCGATCAGCAGGATATCCACACCATGCTGTAGGGCCTGCTGTGTCTGCGTGGCATTGGCTACTTCGCAGGCGGTGCGCAGTCCGGTTTCGGATTTTACGGTGCGCAACCACTCCAGCCCGATTGTGCCTACTCCCTGGAAGCTTCCAGGGCGTGTGCGTGGTTTCCAGATGCCCGCTCTGAACACCGATACTCCTTTAACCTTTTTCAGGCCAAGGGCGGTTTGCAACATTTGCGCTTCACTCTCAGCGCTGCACGGACCTGCAATGACCATGGGGCGCTTCTGGCTTACCAATTGGCTCTGCTGTCCTGCTAATTTCATGCTGCTGTGTGCTGCTGTATTCATGGGTATATGTAATTTAGAATATGCCTTAAAACAAAAAAGCCCCGCTTGTGGCGGGGCTCCTGTGGTATCTGTGTATGTTGATGTTTTACCTAACGCACAAAGTTCTACCAGGGAGCCCCGTCGGAGGCACCAGCATAGAATTTGTAAAAATAGAGGCGTTAGCGAAAATCATTTCTTCTTAATTAATATGCAATTGAAGTAATTAATACTGACAAAAACAAATATATGGAACGAATTTTAGTGGAAAATTTTGAATTCAGTTCTAAGGGAGCGTGATATCAGGAGGCGGTGGTAGCTCATTGTCCTTCTTCGGGAAGAGGAGCGAGGCTACAATAGACACCGTCAGGATGCTACCCACTACCAGCAGCGCATAGCGCATATCCAGGTGATAGATATCGCTCAGCAGTAACTTAGCGCCGATAAAGACCAGGATCAGTGACAAACCATAGTGCAGGTAATGGAATAACTGCATAATACCCGCCAAGGCAAAGTATAGGGCACGCAATCCCAGCAAAGCAAACACATTGGAGGTATATACAATAAAAGGATCTTTCGAGATGGCCAGAATAGCAGGTATAGAGTCAGCCGCAAACACCACATCCGTCGTTTCCACCATAATTAACACCAAGAAGAGTGGTGTTGCATAAAGCTTGCCGTCTATTCTGGTGAAAAACTTACCGCCTACGGCCGTTTTCGTAAAGGGCAGCTTTTGGCTGATCCAAACGATAAAGGGGTTCTGTTCAGGATGCAGTTCGTCGTCATCTTTCGTGAAGGCCATTTTGGCGCCCGTGTAGATCAGGAAAGCTCCCAGTATGTAAATGATGAAGTGGAACTTGGCAATAAGCGCTACCCCCACCAGAATGAAAATACCGCGCAGCACCAAAGCCCCGATAATACCCCAGAACAGGATCTTGTGCTGGTACTGGAGCGGTACTTTAAAGAAGTTGAAGATCAGGATGAAAACGAAAAGGTTGTCAACGCTCAGTGATTTCTCTATGAGGTAAGCAGTCAAAAACTCCAGAGCGGGAGCGGGGCCTTTCCAATAATAGATGATCGCATTGAATGCCAACGATAACACCACCCAAAAGGCGCTCCACAAGAGGGCTTCTTTTATCTTGACTTCGTGCTCCTTTTTGTGAAACACAAAGAGGTCAAGACCCAGCAATAGCAGGATGAATGCGTTGAATATGACCCAAAAAATAATGGTATCCATAGGCTAACGAAACTTGACAGGTATAGACAGTCTCCCTTGAATAGGAGTTGTACCTAATCCGTAAAGTTAATTTATTTAGCGCGGGATATGCAGCTTTGCGGCGAGAATATATTTCAAAATTATAATAAAGTCGGTCAGGTATAGCCGACGACTAATAGCGGTCAAAATGTCGGAAAAAGCTATTCACTTTCATCCGGATGACGCCAAGCACCGCTTCCTTGAATATACCCTTCGACATCTTGGATGTGCCTTTGGTACGGTCCGTGAAAATGATCGGCACTTCTTTGATCTTGAAGCCATACTTAAAAGTGAGAAACTTCATTTCGATCTGGAAAGCATAGCCTACAAAGCGAATTTTGTTAAGCTGGATTGTCTTGAGCACTTTGCGGCGGTAGCATACAAAGCCAGCAGTAGTGTCAGCGATAGGCATGCCGGTGATCAGACGTACGTAAAGGCTGGCAAACCAGGACATCAATACCCGGCTCATAGGCCAGTTGACTACGTTAACGCCCTGCACATACCGGCTACCAATAGACATGTCGTGTCCTTCTTCGGCACAGGCCTGGTAGAGGCGCACCAAATCGTCGGGGTTGTGCGAAAAGTCAGCGTCCATCTCAAAGATGTACTCGTAGCCTTGGCGCAGTGCATACTTAAAGCCATGAATATAAGCAGTGCCCAATCCTAACTTTCCGGTGCGTGACTCCAGGTATAGCTGCTCCGGGAACTCCTGCTGCAACGAGCGTACAATATCAGCTGTGCCATCGGGGGAGCTGTCGTCCACGATCAGCAGATCGAAAGGGTGGGGGAGTGACATCACCTTCCTGACAATAGCCTCAATGTTTTCCTTTTCGTTGTAGGTTGGTATGATCACCAGCGAGTCATTCATACCGCAAATATAGGTATTAGGCTATTGAGCGGGAAACAGCTGAGGTATTAATTTTGGTAGCGATGGTTTTGGCTTGGCGCACGCAATCGGGCACCGAAACACCCGCATGCCAGTTGGCTGCTATAAACAGACCATCCTGCTCCAGTACCTCGGCCATGTGGTGGGCATCTTCTATGTAAAGATCAAACTGCGGCAGCGCGTGAGACCACAGGTGCAGGTGCTGGTGCACAGGGGCCAGCGCCTTGATCTGGTACGTTTCGCAAAGCTCCTGATGCACCTGCTCGAGCAGACTGCGTTCGTCAAGCTGGGCATGCTCGGCAAAGCGTGTGCCTCCAACATAAGATGTGATCATAACCTCGTGGGAACGGCAACGTCCCTCAAACAGGGAGCTTGTCCAGATAGAGCCCGACGTAAAGGACTGCTCCTCCCAGGGATGGAGTGCTCCGAAGCCTTGCAGCGAATGTCCAACTTCAGCCCGGTTGTATACTGTGTGCACCACTGCCATGGGCGGGTAATTGATGTTTTGCAAAGCTGCCGACATACCCGGGTAGGTGAACTCGATCAGCTCGGCCGCCTGGTGGGCAGGAAGGGCTAGCACCAGTTTGTCATACTCCTCATTGTCATGGTCGCCGTTGGAAGCACAGCTGATGATGAACCTGCCCTTGATGCGGGTGATAAACTCAACCTTATGATCCAGGTGCAGTGAAATCAATTTGTCAGCTATGGCTTGCGGTAGGGTGGACATACCGTTTTGGAAAGAGAAAGCACGTTGGAATACGCCCTGTTTCTTTCTCTGCACCATGCCTTCGAGCACAGAGCCGTAAGCTGTTTCAAGCTTTTTGAGTTCCGGGTGCGCCTTGTTGACCAGCAGTTGTCTGGGGTCGCCACCATAAAGGCCACTGATCATGGGAGCTGCCAGGTAGTCCATCTGTTTAACTCCAAAGCGCCGCTCAAAGAAATCTGATACGGTTTCGTTTTCGATCTCGGCAGGTGGTTGCTTTCTTTCCTGCAGGATCTTGTACTTGTCTTCTTTCGAGAATAGTCCGTTGGCCAGAAAAGATTTAGGACTGGAAGGTACCGGATGCAGCTCACCGTCGTGCAGCACATACCGCTTGTTATTGCGAGGAGTTAGCGGGAGCAGTTCAGTTTCAAGCTTCAGTTCAGTGATGAGCTGCAGGAGCTCTTCGTTCATTTGCAAGGTGTTAGGGCCGAGCTCAAAGGTATAGCCGCTTTTGCGCAGGGTACGCATGTTGCCTCCCACCTCGCTACTGGCCTCAAACAGGTCGTAGGCAATACCTTGCCGCTGTAAATAATAGGCCAAAGACAAGCCCGAAATTCCCGCTCCGATTATCGCTACTCTCATGATTTCCTGCCTGTAAGCTGTTATAATTTATGCCTTTGTGCAGTGGTTTTTCTGCTCGGACATGCATATCCAACGTAATAATTCTAATTTTAGCGCCTGAACCTATCAAATACAATGCAGCGAAAGTGCGTATTCCTGGACCGCGACGGTGTGCTTAACCGCGAACGAGGAGACTATACCTATACCTTGGAAGATTTTGAAGTGCTGCCGAACGTGCCGGAGGCTTTAGCGCTTTTGAAGCAAAACGGCTATTTGCTGATTGTGGTTACAAACCAGGGCGGTATAGCTAAAGGCTTGTATACCAAGGCTGACGTGTTGGCCTGCCACCAGAAACTGCAGGATAACTGTGATCACCTGATCGACGCGCTCTACTATGCTCCATCGCACCCCAACTCTTCCGAGTCACTCTCCCGCAAACCCGACAGCCTGATGCTCGAACGTGCCATGGCTAGGTATAACATTGACCCCGCTCAAAGCTGGATGGTAGGCGACTCACACCGCGACCTGGAAGCTGCTGAGAAGGTAGGTATACGCTCTATTATAGTAGGAGATAAGTACGCACCCGGCAGCTATACCTGGCAGGTCGATGATTTGTGGGAGGCAGCGCAGTTTATTTTGGGAGAAGAGGGGAAGTAAGGGACTTTGTTTATATATAATTCCTTATATTTAACATAAGAGGAGTTGCGTCTAACCAACAGGGGGATGTTGGAAAAGCGTATGCTTTTGCTTTTGGGATAGTGGGTAAAAATTATAAGCTATGAAAGATAATGCATTCCCATTTGTTCTTCTCACTTTGCTATTGATTAGCTACAGTTCTTTTAGTCAAAGCACAGAAGAAAGAATACGTTTTCATATTGCACCCTATAATTTTTTTGACCCTATTACAGGTGTTCTGCAGTTCGGAGCCCAGAAGCACATAAATCAGCGGTTGGCCTTTTCATTAGACCACGGGTTTAGAATGCAGACTTTTCGAAATCTCATGACTGACGGTGAAAGCGAAAGGAAGAATTACAGGTACTCTAAAACGAAAGCGGAGTTAAAATACTTCATCCGGAAAAATGCATCTGTTGCTTTTCCATACCTATCCGTAGAGGGCATGTATTTCCCGCAGAAGTATGTAAAAGAGAATGGTTATCTGATTACAAATAATTCATATTATAGGTATGACTATTCTGATATAAAGAGGATCGTATGGGTTGCAAGTCTGAAGTATGGATTAGAGGTTAAAGTCAACAATTTTGTATTCGACCATTTCTTTGGTTTAGGAGTACGACGGCTTTCTATAGCGCACCAACCTGTTGGGTTAGTAGAAAATGAGTATTTTGAAGAATCGGATGTTTGGTTTCCACCCATCGACCGAAATGAAGGGGTCTTCTACCGTCCGCATGTGTCCATGGGCCTGAAGGTAGGGTACATTATCAGATGATAAATTCTACCAATTATACCTAAAGCACTCTATAGCGTAGCCAAAACCATTATGCTTATTTTAAAACCATGATTGAGCTTCTCTTTGCATTTTTAGGGCTTTTTATACAACTCATTTTCCTTTTCAAGAGGGAAATGTTGACAGATAAAAAAAACGAAACTTGGCTTTGGGGAGGGACTTCAATATTGTTCGTGACCGGGTTTGTTTTGGGTAACATGTATGGTGCCGAAATAAAAACTTTGCCACTTCTAATGGTCCCATTGATGGCATACATGATCTATAGATTCTTATTCTGGTCTTATTTGTCAGCTTTTAACCAAGAACCAGTGGATACTTTTGGGTCAATGAACATAAAGTTGATGAGATCAGGTATTTTCAATTTTATTTTCTGGTTTTTAGCATTGGTAGTTCCTGTGGTCATTGCTTTCAAGTTAATTAAATAAAATGCAAACCTGACGTTAGCTGCGCTAGTGTAAAGTATAATCTGATATGACCCAATACAAATCCTTTGAAACCGAGCGCCTGCTGCTGAAACCAACTTCGGAAGAAGACGCTGCTTTTATGTTGGAACTGCTCAACAGCCCGAGTTGGCTCAGATATATCGGGGACAGGAATGTGCGAACGGAGGAGGAGGCAGCTACCTACATTCGAAATAAAGTGAGTGCCCAGTTAGAGCGGCTGGGGTACGCAAACTATACCGTTATCCGGAAATCTGATCAGCAGAAGCTGGGCGTTTGCGGGCTCTACGACCGGGAGGGGCTTGACGGAATTGACATTGGGTTCGCATTCCTGCCGCAGCATGAAAAGCAAGGCTATGCACTTGAAGCCGCACTGGAAGTAAAGCGGGCTGGCTTAGAAGAATTTGGCATTTCTACGCTGCAGGCAATTACAGTGAAAGACAATGTGGCTTCACAAAAACTGCTAGAGAAGCTCGGCCTCAGGTATAGCAAACAGGTACAGTTGCCTAACGATCCGGAAGAGCTGCTCTTATATGAATTCAAAGCTGATGATTCGATAACAGACTCAAAAGAATAGCCTTACATCTAACCTATAGAAATCCCAATGAACCCAATCCTGAGAAACGTTTTAGCAGTTGTGGCTGGTGTCGTAGTTGGCAGCGCGGTCAACATGGGCATCATTATGCTGAGTGGCGCCGTTATTCCGCCGCCTCCCGGAGTTGACACAACCACTACCGAAGGCTTAACGGCTGGTATGCACTTGTTTGAGCCGAAACATTTTGTGATGCCCTTTCTGGCACACGCCCTGGGTACATTAGTCGGCGCTTGGGTGACAGCTATAGTTGCAGCTACTCATAAGATGAAATTTGCACTAGGTATAGGCGTATTCTTTTTGGCCGGAGGTATAGCCAGCGTGATGCTGCTGCCTTCGCCAATGTGGTTCGCCGTGGTAGACCTGACCATAGCCTACCTGCCAATGGCATACCTCGGAGGTAGGCTTGCAACGAGAAAGCGCAGGGCAGCAGTTGGCAGACCCGCTTGGTAAGTATATAGCAACAAAAAAACCGGCTTAAAGGCCGGTTTTTTTATATCCCTGGGTAATCCGCTCGGATTAGCCTTTGATTACTTCAGTTTCCTGCACAAGGTCAGTTGCCGGGGCGTTCTGCTCAGACACCTCAACGCTGGCAAAGTTGTAGGCTGGGCAGTAAGTCTTGCAAGAAGTCATACCCAGTGCCAGGATGAATGCGCCGAATGCTGCTAATTTCTTCATGGTAAAATATTTAAATAAACGATGGTAATCCAAAAATACAATTTTTACTATAAATGCAAAACAGTATACGGAAATTTAACGCTCGCAGCTTTAAATTTCGTATCCCAAAATGTTAAGCATAGACTCATAGGTCTGTTCTGGCGCAAATTGCCAGCTTTTCAGCTTCCCGTCTTCATCCTTGTCCACCAAAATATGCTGTGGCGAAGGGATCAGGCAGTGCTTGATGCCACCATACCCGCTTAGCTGCTCCTGGTAAGCACCCGTATGGAAGAAGCCAATATAAAGTGGCTCCTGCTTCGGGGCTTTCGGTAGAAACACCTGGAACGAGTGCATCTCAGAGTTATAGTAATCCTGACTGTCGCATGTCATACCACCAAGTTGTATTTTGCGGTACTCCTTATCCCAATGGTTGACGGCCAGTAGCGGCCAGCGCTGGTTAAGTGCCCATGCGTCAGGCAGGTTAGTTATGAACGAACCATCAATCATGTACCATAGTTCCTTGTCGTTCTGGAGTTTCTCGTCCAGAATAGAGTAGATGTTGGCAGCGCTTTCACCTACTGTGAAAATTCCGAACTCTGTGAAGATGTTTGGTTCCGGCACACCTTCTTCCTTACAGATACGCTTGATGGTGCGCAGAATCTCCTCCGTCATGTACTGGTAGTTGTAATCCGCCTGGATAGAAGTTTTGATCGGGAATCCGCCACCGATATCGATGGTATCCAGTTCCGGACATACCTTCTTCAGTTCGCAGTACTTGTGCACAAAGCGGCTCAACTCTGACCAGTAGTAAGAAGTGTCTTTTATACCTGTGTTGATGAAGTAGTGCAGCATTTTGAGTTCGAAGCGATCGTCCGGCTTGATCTGCTGCTCATACAGGTCAATTACGTCGTTGTAGCGCACACCTAGGCGGGAGGTATAGAACTGGAACTTCGGCTCTTCGTCCGAAGCTAGGCGCATACCAACCTTCGTTTTCACGTTTACATGCTCCTTGTAGTATTCAATCTCACCAATATGGTCGAGTATGGGCATACAGTTCACAAAACCATCGTTGATGAATTCTGTGATCCACTGGCGGTAGCGCTCACGCTTAAAGCCGTTACAAACGATGTAAGTGTTCTTATTGATTTTGCCTTTTTTGTGCAGCGCCTTCACGATTTGCATATCGTACCCGGAGGAGGTTTCGATGTGAATATCGTTTTTGAGGGCCTCTTCCATCACGAAAGAGAAGTGCGAAGCTTTGGTACAGTAGCAATAGGTATAAGTGCCCTGGTAGTCGAGCTTCTGGATAGCGTCATTAAACAGACGTTTCGCCTTCTGAATCTGCGAACTAATCTTGGGCAGGTATGTTAATTTTAAAGGAGTGCCATACTGTTTGATAAGGTCCATCAGGGGAATACCATTGAAGTACAACTCGTTGTTCTCCACGGTAAATTCGTCTGTCGGAAAGTCAAAAGTTTGGTGAATCAGGTCGGTGTATTTATCCATTCTGGTGCTTATGGGCTTAAGAAAACATGCAATATTGTTCGTTATTTACCATCTTTGCAAAAACTTTGTTTAAATTATAAGAAACGTTCAGTTATTTATTTCTATCACGCTCTTTAAAGCGGGAAAATAAATAAAGCGAGCCGACGGTTCCTGCATATTTGCAATTCAGTTGGCACCGTTCATTTCCTCGCCTGCATTTGATGAGTGAGCTATCAGGCTGGCGTTGGCTGCTGGCATTTGTTTATGGCGCACCATTAGTGATGCAGGAGAGATTAAACTGAACAAAAAAACCGACTAGTAGTACCTATGAAAAAGATAAAACTGATAGAAGTACGATCAGAACTAGGCGCAGGTACTCGCGGTGCGAGTATGGGCGTCGATGCGCTGCGGGTAGCCTGTTGGGACAAAGGCTGCGATTATTTCAAGCGATTCAACTCTGTTAGCGTACCCGACCTCAACTACACCCTGTTCGACAAG
This sequence comes from Pontibacter sp. LHS2, assembly GCF_058932845.1. NCBI lineage: Bacteria > Pseudomonadati > Bacteroidota > Cytophagia > Cytophagales > Hymenobacteraceae > Pontibacter > Pontibacter sp. LHS2. The sequence continues at coordinate 47,343 of NZ_JBZYWG010000006.1, read as the reverse complement.
GACCTGTTTCCGAACGCCCACCGCATCGACAGTATCCTGACTGTACAAAAAAATATTGCCAATGCCGTAGAGCAAACCCTGCAACTGGACATGTTTCCGTTGGTGCTCTCAGGCGATCACTCCAACGCCCATGGTACTATAGCAGGTATAAAAGCCGCTTACCCGGACAAAACACTGGGAGTGATCTGGGTAGACGCACACGCTGATATCCACTCGCCGTATACCTCGCCTTCAGGCAACGTGCACGGCATGCCGCTGGCCATGGCTCTGAACATCGACAACCTCGATCGTCAGATCAACGATCCTGCACCAGAGACCGTTTTCTTTTGGAACTCCCTCAAGAAATTAGGCTTCGATGGCCCGAAACTCAAGCCAGAGCACCTGGTATATATTGTGGTGCGCGACACTGAAGAGCCGGAAGACTACCTGATGGAGAAGCACGGCATCAAGAACTTTACTTATGCGGAGCTCAGTCAGAAAGGCCCTGAGCAGGTAGCGGCCGAAGCGTTGGATCGTTTGAAAGAATGCGACATCATCTATGTGTCGTTTGACGTGGACAGCCTCGACTCGAAGTTCTCCAAAGGCACCGGTACACCTGTAGAAGTGGGCCTGACGGTAGAGGAGGCGAAATTGCTGAACTACCACCTGTTACAGGACCCACGGATTGTATGCTACGAGATGACCGAGATCAACCCGACGCTCGACACTGAGAACACCATGGCCGAGAACGCCTTCGATATACTGGAGACCGCCACCGACGCCATTTTACACCGAGAATTTAATAAAACAGCTATACATTAATCTACTTAATGCAACTTCAAAACGCCATCAGCCAGAGCATCAGCCAAGCATTGGAGGCTTTGTTCGGCCTTACTGTTGACGCTTCTGCCATCAGCCTGCAGCCTACCCGCAAGGAGTTTGCCGGCAGCTTCACGTTCGTAACTTTCCCTTACACCAAGCAGGCCGGCAAAGGCCCTGAGCAGATTGGGGAGGCGCTGGGTGCTTACCTCAAAGAGCATGCTGCCGAGGTGAAGAACTACAACGTGGTGAAAGGCTTCCTGAACCTCGAAATAGAGGAGGAGGTATGGGTACGTTTGTTCCGTGAGCTGATGACTAACCCTACTCACGGGCAGGCAGCAGATTCCGGTAAGAAAGTGATGGTGGAGTACTCTTCGCCGAACACCAATAAGCCGCTGCACCTGGGTCACCTGCGCAATAACTTCCTGGGCTATTCTGTATCAGAGATCATGAAGGCCAATGGGCACGACGTGATGAAGGCGAACCTGGTGAATGACCGTGGCATCCACATCTGTAAGTCGATGCTGGCGTACCAGATGTTTGGTAACGGCGAAACACCACAGAGCAGCGGCATCAAGGGTGACCACCTGGCGGGTAAGTACTATGTGCTCTTCGACAAGGCTTACAAAGAGCAGATCGACGAGCTGGTAGCGCAAGGTATGGACAAAGAGGAGGCTAAGAAAAAAGCTCCTTTGATCTTGGAGGCCCAAACCATGCTGCAGAAATGGGAGCAGGGCGACGAAGAAGTGGTGTCGCTCTGGAAAACCATGAACGGCTGGGTATACGAAGGCTTTGATGCCACCTACCGCAACATCGGGGTTGATTTCGATAAATTCTATTACGAGTCCGAGACCTATACCTTGGGCAAGGAGCGTGTAGAGGAAGGCCTGCAGAAAGGCGTGTTCTTCAAGAAACCGGATGGCTCTGTTTGGGTTGATCTGACTGATGAAGGCCTTGATGAGAAGCTGTTGCTTCGTTCAGACGGAACATCGGTATACATTACCCAGGACATGGGTACGGCTGAGCTCAAGCACAATGACTTCCCGTACGACCAGTCCATCTATGTGGTGGCCGACGAACAGAACTACCACTTCCAGGTATTGAAGGCGGTGCTCAAGAAATTAGGCAAGCCGTATGCGGAAGGCATCTATCACCTGTCTTACGGTATGGTGGACCTGCCTTCTGGCAAGATGAAATCGAGAGAAGGTACTGTGGTGGACGCCGACGAACTGGTGCAGGAGATGATCGACACGGCCCGTCAGCAAACCGAGGAACTGGGCAAGATCGAAGGCTTTACGCCGGAAGAGGCCCAGAAATTATACCACACTTTGGCGATGGGTGCTTTGAAATACTTCCTGCTGAAAGTGGATCCGAAGAAGCGAATGCTCTTCAATCCGCAGGAGTCGATTGACTTCCGTGGCAACACCGGTCCATTTGTGCAGTATACCCACGCCCGTATCTCGGCAATTCTTCGCAAAGCTGGGGAGATGGGTATCGCCGTGGACGCCGCTTCGTTTGGTGATTTCAAAAACCTGCATGAAGCCGAGCAGGATGTAATTACGCTATTGGTTGGTTATCCGGAAGTGGTACAGGAAGCCGGAAAGCTATACGCACCGTCTGTGATTGCAAACTATGCCTACGAACTGGCTAAGGCCTACAACCGGTTCTATCAGGAGATCTCGATCTTCAACGAAACCGACGAGCAGGCCCGCAGTTTCCGCATCGCCCTGTCAGCCATGGTAGCCCGCTTCGTGCGCGAAAGCATGAGCCTGCTAGGTATAGCCGTGCCGGAAAGGATGTAGGGGAGAGGTATAACCTGCAGAAGTAGGTCATCCTCAGCCCCCAAGGGGGACTTTCGTAGAGCGATTCATCAATTATACAAACAAAAGCAGTTCAAACTAGTTACAAGCAGGATACATAAACACCTTATAAAACAGAACATGAAGCGCACTGCACAACTTTTGACCGTAGGGCTTGTATTAGGTCTGACAACAGCCTGCTCCGGCGGGTCAAACACGACTAATACAACAACCAATACAACTGAAACAATGACTACAGAAACAAACCAGACTGCACAGGCAACCAGCTTTCACGCATTTAAGGTGAGTAGCCTCGAAGGGAAGGAAATTGACTTTTCGCAGTTCAAAGGCAAAAAAGTGCTGGTGGTGAATACCGCTTCGGAGTGCGGCTATACCCCACAGTATGCTGACTTACAGAAACTGCACGAAACGCATGGCGATAAGGTGGTGGTGTTGGGTTTCCCGGCAAACAACTTCGGCGGACAGGAGCCGGGCTCAGAAGAGCAGATCGCTGAGTTTTGCCAGAAAAATTACGGTGTTACCTTCCAAATGATGGAGAAGGTTTCCGTGAAAGGCGACGATCAGCACCCGCTGTACCAATGGCTTAAAAAGAACAGCCCGAACAACGAGGAGCCAGGCTGGAACTTCAGCAAATACCTGATCGACGAGAACGGTAATGTAGTGGCCTTCTACCCGTCCAAAGTGAAGCCGATGGGAGAGGAGATCCTGACGGCAATTCAAAAATAATAGCAGGCAGGTATAGCGCTCAGGTATACCTGTTAATTTTTTGCATAACACATTGAATACAACACAACACATCCCGCAGAATCCAGGTCTTGTCAAGGCCTGGATTTCCGCTTTTAGGCCGCGTACCCTGCCATTGGCTTTTTCCTGCATCGGCATGGGCGGTTTTATGGCGGCCGCATACGGCAGCTTCAATGCGACTGTCGTAGGCCTTTGCGTGCTGACAACGCTCTTCCTGCAGATACTCTCCAACCTGGCCAACGACTACGGCGACTCCATACACGGCGCTGACAGTGAGCACCGGGAAGGACCGAAGCGTGCTGTGCAAGCCGGGCATATCAAAGCAGAGCACATGAAAAAAGGGATGGCGGTGTTCAGCCTGCTGTCGCTGGTGTCGGGGCTGCTGCTGTTGTGGGTGAGCTTCGGTACGGAGGGGCTATACCTGTTCCTGATCTTTCTGGGACTAGGGCTGGCTTCAATCTGGGCGGCTATCAATTATACGGCTGGCTCCAAGCCCTATGGCTATGCCGGCCTGGGCGATATCTTCGTATTTGTGTTCTTCGGCCTGGTTGGCGTGCTGGGCACTTACTTTCTGCAGGCACAGTCGCTGCCAGCATCGGTGATACTGCCGGCCATGGTCTGCGGCTTCTTCTCGACGGCCGTGCTCAACGTGAATAACATTCGCGATATTAAGTCAGATGTGCTGGCGGGCAAGCGCTCTATACCTGTGCGTCTCGGGCCTGTGCGGGCACGTATCTATCATGCCTTTTTGTTGGCAGGAGGCGTGCTAAGTGCACTGACTTATGTGCTGCTCAATTTCTACAGCGCCTGGCAGTTCCTGTTCTTACTGGCTATACCATTGGTGATGCTTAACGGCGTGAAGGTGTGGCAGAAGCAGACCTCCGCCGAACTTGACCCTTATTTAAAGCAGATGGCCATTACGACCATGCTGTTTGTCTTGCTATTCGGTATAGGCCAGGTGCTAGGTTAGCAGGCGCTAGAGCAGGTCACTGCTTTGGATGATCTTGCCGCCCTTAGCCAGCAAATCGGCCCGGGCGGCTTCGTAGCCTTCCTGACTGATGGGTCGGGTGGCATCTTCTATCAGAAATTTCTCAAAGCCTTCTGAGAGGGCGTCTTTGGCGGAGTAGTACACGCAATAATCGGCGGCTAAGCCAGCTAGGTATAGCTGCGTGACACCTTTGCCCCGCAGGTAGTCAGCCAAGCCAGTTGACTTCAGGCGACCATTATCGTAAAAGCCGCTGTAGCTGTCGATCTCAGGGTTGGTACCCTTTCTGAAAATGGCCTCTATCTTTTTTGATTCAAGTGCCGGCGCCAGATCTGCGCCAGGTGTGTCCTGCAAACAGTGGTCGGGCCACAGCACTTGCGGCAATCCCAACAGTTCGGTCATCTCAAAAGGGGCTTTGCCTTCGTGATTGGATGCAAAACTCTTATGATCGGTTGGGTGCCAGTCCTGCGTTGCTACCACTAAATCAAAGTGCTCCTGCAATTGGTTTACAACCGGAATGATCAGGTCACCCTCAGGCACAGCCAGTGCGCCACCCGGCAGAAAATCGTTTTGTATATCGATCAGAAGAAGTGCTTTCATCATGTATTTTTCAGGTACGGCAAGGTATAGGTATAAGCCGAATTTTGCAAAGCTTCATGTATACCTATACCTGTGTTTTCAAAAGCGCTTAATCTGGTAGCTCATGTGATCACATGCGCCCCGGCTTTGAGATAAGCCAAGAATAACGGCTAAAGATTTATAACCCGTCGGTCAGGTTTGCCAAGGGCGGCTGATGCTCTTCTCCATAAATTTCAAAGTAGACCGTATCGCCAATTGACTCCACCACATTTGCCTGCTTGATCACATCCTGATAAGTTTTGTAACAGCTGAGTGCCTTTTTCATAATCTCGATGTCCTCAGGTCGCAACTTTACTTCGCAATCAATCAGGCTCGGGTCGCTGTGCTTCATTACAAACTTGCCTTGCTGCAGCGGTTGTTCTGTTTTGTTTGGAAGAGTCAGAAAAGCCAACCGTTTCAGGTAGTCAGCGTCTCCCTCTTTCATTTCCAGGTATAGCCGCTTGATAACAGCGTGCATCACCAGGTGGTCATGAAAACCGCTCACGCCATGTACTGGGTAAGACACGATCAGTTCCGGCTTGATCTGTCGGATATGTGCCTTTACTACTTTCTCAATCTCACGGGGATCCATCTCGGCCAGACCATTGTCGGGCAGGTCGAGCACGGTCATACCTGATAACCCGAGCGTCCGTTCCACAGCCAGCATTTCCTTATACCTGACGTCGCCCATTTCCTCTATGCTCAGATCTAACTCGTGCCGCACTTTGGTAGCACCGCCCCGAGTTAGGGTAAGCAGGTATACCTGATGCCCATGTTCGAGCTGCTGCCACATGACAGGAGCGGGGCCAAAGGATTCATCATCGGGATGTGGAAAGACGTAGAGAATGCGCATGGTGTAGGCTGGTTTAAGTGTTTGGATGTGTACTTAAACGGAGGAATGCGCAGGAACGATTTACAAGATCCGGGCAATGATGGTACTATGGATTGCAGTGATTTAAATCGTAACTATTAGGCTTATTAAACTTAAAGCTGCCTTTTTCGATCTTGAGGGATTCTTGAGGATTTGCCTCGTTGTACAAGGTCCCTTCAAAACTTCCTTTTGTAGCCTTTAGTGTGACGTAGCCAGGTAATGGTAAGATTTCGTCTACTTTTACTTGAAAGGAATTCTGAGTGCTCACATACCTGGTGGAAGTGCCGTCAGAGTGCGTGATAAGATAAAAAGCGTAAGAGTCGAAAATATCTCGGTAAGTACCTGTGGTGTGGTAAATACCCTTTTGATTCACCCCTGTAATTTGGAATTCGAATAGGTCATCTGCTTGCGCGGTGCTTTTGCCAGAGTTGCTGTGGGCTGATATTGTGAAAGCAGTTGAAGTAATATCGTCACGGGTTAAAAATGACCAGGCACCTACAAACCTGCTCTTACACTTATCGCCGTCCAATACTGTCGGCTTCCAGTTTTTGCCGTCGAGCTGCAGAACAAGCTCATTCATAACAGTCGGCTCTTTCGGACCAGGGGCCTTTTTATCACAACTCGTTGCTAAAAACAGTAGCAGGTATAGGAGTGTAAATATTCTTATTTTTCGAATAGCCGGAGTCTGCATCTGTTTTAATTAGCTTGTGTGACACACCAACTTATTTACTTGGGCATGCCGCTTATGTTGTTTCTTGAGGCAACTGGTTTGCCCGAGTTGTTTTGAGGATGAAAGGGGCTAAGCGATTGACTTAAACATTACTTCTAAATCATCCTACATACTTTGTGCTTACTAGTTGAGTTTTGGAGTGATGAGTGGAAGAATGATTTTGACTGCCGGTTTTTTTAGAAGCGGTAGCCAATTCTCAAACGCAGGTCTAGCACGGCTTCTTTTGTGTTTTCAGAATAGCCAGCCCCCTTGGCAAAGACATGTCTATACCCTAATCCAACTCCTGTTTCGTAGTTGAAATGCCTGCCAATGTTTCTTCTTATCCCCCAGGAAGGTATGATAGATACCTGGTTCAGGACATTGATATCCTCGTAGTTTGACAGCACAAACCAATCAGGCATGTAGGTGGTTCTTAGGGAAATGAAATTGCCATTGTTGCCGGAGATGTCTTTTGATTTAAGAATTCTCTTGTTCAGGTTATAATAGAGCTTAGGCTCAACAATCAGTGTTGGCGCAAATATAACCCATGTATCCTTGTGAAGGCTGCCTCCCATAATGCCGGTGTCAAAGCCAATTTCACTTCTCAAAGCCAACTTGTTAGATAGTCTGGCTTCATTGTGGGCCCAAATTCCAAGGAAACCCACCTGGATACCTGATGTGGACCTTTCCACACTGGCGTCTTGTGCTTTTGCTATAAAAGTCAGACTTAAAAGGGCGAGGGTAAATACGAGTGTTTTCATATAGGATTGTTATTTGTCTTGATGTAAAAGTGTGGCCAGGTTTTTACTTGCTTATTCCAGAAGGAAGTTGAGGTACATACAGTTTTGTTTGCACCTAGGGTTATTAGGTGAGACCAGGAGCCACCTCATCGTGCGGCTCCCGGAGCTGGCCTAACAAAGTCTAATTGGCACCGCCTCCGCCTTGCTGTTCTCCAGCCTTGACGTCGTCGTTTTTGATGCCACGTTTCTTTCGGGCGATGTCCCCTTTTAACTTACCGAAGCGGTAGTTGAAGCCCAGGCTATAGCGACGCATCACAAAGAAATTCTCCTGATTTTGAGTGAAGCGTGGGTCGTTGATCTCGTTCAGGAAGCGGCGGTTTCTCTGGAACGGACTGTTCACCGAGAAGCTGATCGTTGCCTTGTTGTCTTTGAGGAATTGCTTGTTCACGGAGAGGCTGTTCCAGATGTACCCGGCAGAGCGGCCCTGCAGCATAATGCGGGACGAGTAGTAGCCGATGTTACCACTGGCGCGCCAGCCTTTCTCAAACCGGTAGCTCGAGTATCCAAACACATTATAAGTGAAGCCCTCGTTATTCTGAGGTGCGCCGTCAATCACGCTGGTCAACTTTACATAGTTGGTCGTCGAGTTCAGGTTGATGCTGAGCTTCTTGAACAGTGTGGTGTTGCCGCTCAATGAGAAACCGTAAGTCTGGTTGCGGCCTATGTTGCCGTACGTAGTGCGGGCGACCGTATCAGTTCCCAGCGTAGTGTAGCTCTGGATAGAGTTGTTGGTGAAATTGTGGAAAATGCTGGCGTTAACGGATGTCCCTTTCACGAAGGTATTATAGGCCAGGTTAAACACATTGTTCGTGGCCGCATCCAGTTTTGGGTTACCGAAGCTGATGTTACGCGGGTCAATCTGGTTCACGTAAGGGTTGAGGTAGTAAAGACTAGGACGTTCGATGCGCTGGGTATAGGACAGACGCATGGTACTCGACCCCTTTAGTTTGCGGGATAGCGTGACGTTCGGAATCAGGTTGAAATAGTCCGGAGTAGCCACTGTACCTGATGACTTGAAGTTTGCATCGAGCTTTGTTTCTTCCAGACGTGCGCCTGTTTTTAAACCCCAATCACCTTTCTTCAGGCTGAGGGAGGTATAGGCCGCATAGATATCCTGTCGATAGTCAAAGCTGTTGCTCAGGTTCGGATCAATTATGTAGTTGCCTGTTTCTGGGTCACGGTTGCTGTAGAAGTAATCGCTGCTGTTTAGTCGGAAGATTGTTTTTACGCCAAATTCGAGCGAATGCTTTTTGATCGGCTGCACATAATCAGCCTGCATGGTGTGCTCCACAGAGCTACCGTCGTTATCAGTTTGGCTTATCTGACCATTGAAGTTGAGCACGGGGTCCAGGATAAAGTCTGAGCCACTGCCATTGGCACTATTACTAAGTCGGTAGGACAGTGTGAAGAGCTGATCTTTACTCTTCTTGAAAGTGCGCTGGTAGTCTGCGCCAATGTCACTGCCTTTCCATGTGAAGTCGCCGTTATTGAGGCGGGTATAGGCCTGTGTCAGGGCACCGGCAGCGTTGTACAGGTCGACGCGCTGGGTCAGGACGTTGTTGCCTGTGTTCATGTTCATGCTAAAGTTAGCCGTGAACAGGTTGAGCGTATCCATTTCGTAGCTGAACTCACCGCTGGCATACTGGTAGGTATTGTCATTGCGGCTTTCGCCAATCTGCTCGAGTACGGTTTGTCGTATTTTATCTTCTCTGTACAGGTTGTTGCTATTGGTAGGGCTGAAATAAGAGCCTGTTCCAAAATATCCGGAAAAGCCAGCCTTGCCTGTCTTAGCGGTCAGGTAGCCGCCAAAGTTTGTTCCCTTGGGGCTGGAAACCTGCGCATTCACTGAGCCATTGTAGCCACCTATGTTCTTCTTATGTGTGATGATGTTGATAATGCCGCCCACGCCTTCGGCTTCGTATTTGGATGGTGGGTTGGTGATCACTTCAATGCTTTTGATCGTGCTGGCCGGCATGCTTCTGAACACGTCCTTCGGGCTGCGCACAAAAAGCGAAGAGGTCTTGCCGTTCACCAGTACCCGGTAGTTGCTGTTGCCGTTCAGTTTGATGTTGTCTTCCGCGTCCAGGCTCAGCAACGGAACCTTGCGCAGCATGTCCAGCGCTGTCATGGTCTGGCTCTCCGGATCAGCATCCACGTTATAGGTCAGCTTGTCGATGTCCTGCTCCACCAGCAGCTTCTCCGTCACGATCTGCACTTCCTTCAGCTGCTTGGCTGACGAAACCAGCTGAAGCTTACCCAGATCAATGGTGGTACCTGTAAAAGCAGGAAGCGGAATAATCTGGGGTTTGTAACCTACATAGGAGAGGACCAGCTGGTACTGCTTCAGTTCAAGGCCTGTCAGCTCAAAGGAACCGTTGTCTTTCGTGAAAGTACTTTTAATGGCCTGGGTTTTCCCTGCTTCCTGCACCACGACTGTCACATAACCCAGCGTAGCTTGTGTCGCTGAATCAGCTACTATACCTTTGATGGTGCCAGTTGGCGTTGGCGATTGGGCAAAAGCCGTGCATGACAGGCACCAGAGCAGTGCCAGCAGTAAAGTTTGTTTCATATTGAAATAGAATGTGTAGATGACACGTTGAGCACCAATAGGCCGTAACAGCCCTGCCTCTTCACTTCACTTTGGCCTGAGTCAAAAATAAATGCCGTGCAGAGTAATGTGTAACGATGAGAAAGGTATCAAATAATATATATTAATCTGTAAATATTATACAAAACTCCGTTTTCTGTAGATGAAAATATGTGCATACACCTACAAGGTGTACAGAGAGATAAGAATGCGGAAGTAGTTCGCTGATGAGGTATAGCTTTTGTTAAAAAGAAAGGGCCACCCCGGTAGGAGTGGCCCTTTCTTTTTAGATATCACTGTATTGCTAGTTATTATCCTGCGGAACAGTCGGGTTGTTGCTCTGTGGGTTTGAGTTGCCCGGCTTATTTCTGTTGCGGTTCCGGTTGCGATTCTTGTTACGGTTTGGCTTCTGTTCGCCTTCCTGCCCTTCAGTTCTGGGAGCGCCTTCCGCTCTTGGTTGAGGGTTGGCTGCTTTTATTGGCCGATTATTTCCTTCGTTGCGTGGGGCTGACCCTTCTGGCTTTGGCCCTCTGGAACGCTGGCGATCTCTGCCTTCACCTGAACGTTGGCCGCCACCCTGTTTGCTACCTCCTGGTCTTCCACCGCTTTTGCCACCACGGCCACGGCCCATGTCACGGCGGCTTGGGTCAAATACGGGAGCTGCACCAAACCCTTCCGGAAGCGGCAGCTTCGGCAGATCACGCTCTATCAGCTGCTCTACTTTACGTACCCGGTACATGTCATTCTCGTTTACGAACGTAATGGCCATACCGGTAGAGGCAGCGCGAGCGGTACGGCCCACACGGTGCACATAATCTTCAGCATCCTGTGGCATGTCAAAATTCACCACATGGCTCAGGCTGTCAATGTCTATACCTCTGGAGAGGATGTCGGTGGCTACCAGAATCTTGTACTTGCGGTTCTTGAATCCCTGTAGCGCCTTCTCACGCTCCTCCTGGGTCAGGTCCGACATGATACCTTCAGCCTCGAAGCCCATCTTGCGCAGTGAGCGCACGATCTGGTTCACATTCGACTTGCGTGAGGTGAAGATGATCATGTTTTGAACTTCCAACTCCCGGATTAGATGCTCCAGCAAAGGAAGCTTCTGGTTGTCATATGTCAGGTATAGGCGCTGATCTATCCCTTCAGCAGGCTTTGAGATGGCCAGGTTGATCTCAGCAGGTTGTTGCAGAATCTGCTGCGACAGGTCGCGTATCTTCTTCGGCATGGTGGCTGAGAAGAGGAGCGTCTGACGCTGCGCAGGCAAAGCACGCACGATCTTCAGGATGTCATCCATAAAGCCCATGTCCAGCATCTTATCAGCTTCATCCAGCACGAGGTACTTTAACTGGTCCAGCTTTACATAGCCCAGGGCCATATGCGACATAAGTCGGCCTGGCGTCGCTATGATAATATCGGCACCACCCGTGAGGGCGCGCTTCTGCTGGTCCCACTCATCGCCTTTGCTGCCGCCATAGATGGCAATAGAACTTACCGGGGCAAAATAGCCGAGGCCTTCTACTTGTTCATCTATCTGTTTGGCCAGCTCCCGGGTAGGAACCAGTATAAGGGTGCTGGTGAAATCATAGTTGGCATGCGAAATGCGATCGATCAGCGGTAACAGGTAAGCGGCAGTTTTGCCGGTACCTGTCTGAGCGCAGGCGATTATGTCTTTCTGCTCCAGTATGAGCGGAATTGCTTGCTGCTGTACCGGAGTTGGGGTATTGTATCCCATCGACTCAATTCCGGTGATCACGTCTTCGTGAAGGTTAAAAGAACGAAAATCCAAAGTTATCTCTATAAAATTATTTTTCTGCGTTTACGGCCTTTAAACCGCTTTTATTGTGGTAAAGATACGTTTTTTTTACCTTATCTGAGAAAAATTTAAAAGGTGATGTTATTTATATTGAAAATTATATTAATATTGCATCATCGAAAAGCGAATAATAGAACAATACGTTTAAAAAGTTGAAACGACATTCAAAAAGTTCTAAGCATTAGAAAATCGATATATAGAAAGAATGTTTTAGATTTCACTGGAATTACAGATTATAAAATTAGCTTATAGTACTTAAACAATATTGATTTTTAATTACATAGATTTTTTTATATTAACGCCGAAACATTTGAATAAGGGAGGCGTAAACAAGCCCAGAGTGATATAAACAATCATCTTAAAACATATAAAAGACCGATTTATTTAAAATTAAAATGAAAAAAGCTATACAAGAATCTCCGAACTTCTATCTTCTATTGGGTGTTAACCTTATCAACGCTATCTTCTTTTTGATTTAGCAGCCCTTCTGATCGGAAGTTAATTATTTACATAGCAAAAATATACAGGCAGCTCTTCTTCGGAAGGGCTGCTTTTTTTATGCCCTTTTTGATAGCTTTGTCTGGAAGCTAATCTCTAACTTCAAATCTGAATCTCTATACCCGGCAGTATGAACGAGGCTGTATTTAAAGATATGCTGGTACTGGAACTAGCCAGTGTACTGGCAGGCCCAAGCGTAGGGCAGTTCTTTGCCGAACTAGGCGCTACGGTGGTAAAGCTGGAAAACGCTGCGACTGGCGGTGATGTAACCCGTACCTGGAAGCTGGCCGGTGAAAAAGGGGAACAGGATGTGTCGGGATACTTTTCGGCAGCGAATTGGGGAAAACTGTCTGTAGGGCTTGATATAACGCAGCCACATGCGCTGGAAACCGTGCATGGTCTTGCCGCCAAAGCTGACGTAGTGATTGCCAGCTATAAGCCCGGTGATGCAGAAAAGCTGCAGGTAGACTACCATACCCTGGCTCAACTTAATTCAAAGCTAATCTATGGACATATCACAGGCTATGGTCTGGAGGATCAGCGGGCAGGCTACGATGCGGTAATTCAGGCAGAAAGCGGATTCATGTTTATGAATGGCACAGCAGACGGCCCTCCGACCAAGATGCCTGTAGCGCTTATGGACATATTGGCGGCTCATCAGCTCAAGCAAGGTATACTGACAGCGCTCCTGCTGCGTGAGCGGACAGGCAAAGGCAGGTATGTGCAGGTATCGCTATTCGACGCTGCTGTTTCAGCATTGGCAAATCAAGGGACCAATTATCTGGTAGCGGGCCACAGTCCGCAGCGCATGGGCTCAGAGCACCCCAACATTGTCCCCTACGGACGTGTGTTTACCTGCCAGGATGGCCTGCAACTGGTGCTCGCCATAGGCGACAACCGGCAGTTCAGACGACTTTGCCAAGCATTAGGAAAAGATTCTTTAGCTGATCATCCGGACTTTGCCACTAATGGAGCGAGGGTGCAACATCGGGAAGCTGTAAACCACGAGTTGGAACAGCTTATAGGGCAACAGGAGCGAGCCAGGCTGCTCCAAGCGCTGCATAAGCTGCATGTGCCAGCGGGCGCCGTCAACAGTATACCTGAGGTGTTTGAAGAGCCTCAGGCCAGGCGCATGTTGCTGTCCCAGCCAGATGGCCCAAGCGGTATTAAGCAAGTCGCTTTTATGGGAGAGGGTATGACAATGAACGAGGTGACCCCACCACCGGCTTTTGCGCAGCATCAGGAGCAGGTGCTAGGTATGGCGACTGACTCTAACAAAAATGTCTGATACCAGTTTTTCGGTTATTAGCCGATTCATGCAAAAGATGGTTGAATTTTATAAAAAGTAGCCAAATAACTATTTCTGAAAGATTAGAGTAAAAATTACAGCACCCGAAACGGATATAAGTATGAAAGATAGACTCGACGATATAATACAAGGCCTTCAGCAGAAGTCGGCCACCAAGCAGGCGATTTACCGCAATACGTACCAGACTTTCACACGCATGAAAGAGCTCTCCCAGGAAATTGTGGAGGAGCTGACTAACCGGATCACTACGCACAATGCCGATGTGGTGATTGAATACAAGTCAATAAGCGACCTGGAGTTTCAGATCAAGTTTTCGGGTGACTTACTCGTGTTCGTGATGCATTCTAATATCGTTACCTTCCCGGACGATTACGAGATCATGCGCAATGATTACATCGATGAAGACTTCCGTCGCCGTTTCTTTGGGCATATCATGGCTTATAACTTTATGGCCGACACGATCAAGTATAATCGGCTTGATGACCCGGGTTACCTGGTAGGCCGAATGCTTATCAACATCGAAAACCATTTTGTGATTGAAGGGGTGAAACAGATGGACCTGGCATATGATCGAATTTCCCGGAACGTCATCACAGACGATATGCTGCGCCTGATTGTAGAGAGCGCCATGGTGGCAGCTGTGAACAACGACCTGATGGGGCAGGATGTGTCAGATATAGAGCGCATCACTTACAAGCAGAAGCTTGAAAATTCTCAGTTGTCCAAACCACGCAAACTGGGCTTTATGATCAACCACGAACTAACGCACTAAGCGCAATAAAAAACTGAAAATCCCGTCTGCAGTAGGTATAGCTTGCCTGCCGCAGACGGGATTTTTAGTTTTTAGAGGGATGTTTCCATCACATCCTGTGCACGTAGTTTCTGTAGGGCTTCCTCTACTGCCGGCAGGCTCTCAAGCAATTGCTCAAAACTTTCGATGCAGAAGTACTGGCTCTGGAATGTCTCTTTGATGTACGCTGTGTTCAAGATGTGCTCAATGTCAAATTCAAATTTCACGCTTTCATCTGAAACAGACAGGTTGCTCTCGCCAACAGAGGAGAGGATGCCGGCCCCGTAGATTTGCGCCTTCTGGCCTGGCTTTCGGAACAAGCCGAATTCAATCGTGTACCAGTAGATGCGCGTCAGGCGGTCTATGATATCAGGTCGGTCGATATGGGTGAGGGCTAACTCGGAGAGCTTGGCCAAAAAATCGCAGTATACCGGTATAGTGAGCAGGGGCACATGTCCAAATACATCATGAAACATGTCGGGCTCCTCCAGGTAGTCAAGTTGATCCATGCGACGCACCCAGACAGTAGCCGGGAAACGCTTGCTGGCGATCAGTTGAAAGAACAGGGCGTCGTCGACGATGCCGGGCGCTGCGACCACTTCAAAACCGGTCAGCGGCTTGAGCTTTTGGTTGATCTCGTTGAAGTCAGGTATACGGTCACGGCTAAAACCGACTTTTTCAAGTCCTTCCATAAACTCAGGTATGGCTTTGCCTGGAAGGTTCTGCAGTTGGCGGTCAAACAGGATGGCCCATACCTGGTGGTTTTCTGGTGTGTAGCTGCTGTAGTTCTGTGTAAGGTTCATGGCTGTCATATGGCTCGATTTTAGATTTTGAATAGGTATAAAATGAAAAAAGCAGAGCTTTCGCTCTGCTTCAGTTTTATCAGTCAGGGTTGCCGGTTGGGCTTTTTCCTGGTTAGGTGCGGTAAGTGAGTCGCCTGATTGCCTGAGAGAGCGCAGTAGAGCAGCGGTAATAATAACCGTAGCAATAATAGGCGGCACGATAGCAATCAGCGGAAACGGCATGCAGCAGCACAGTGCCGAGTGGCAAAGGCAATGAAAGGGTCGCTATGGCTGCTGGTGTATGCATTTATCTTTTAGTGTTCGCAATAAGTACATTCTTGTGCTTAAACGCAAACTTTTCTGCAGGGTTTTTCAGGGGCTATGGCTGGAGATGCCGTTTTTACCTGATCTTATATAGAACTCGTATACCTGATTATAGGAGTTTATTTTCTATTAATTGCATTTGGTATGGGAGCATCCGAATCCTACAGGCGAGCTCTATTTCACATAAGAGGCAATAATTGGCTATGTCATCTACTGATTTGGGTTGTGGTAGTTGTTGCAGTATCCTGTGCCACTTCATCGACTGGAGAGGAGACAGAGAGAATACAGACTGAAAATGTCATCATAGTAGTGATTGATGGCATTCGGTATTCGGAGACCTGGGGAGCAGTGCCAGGTATTATTCCCAATATGTCTACCGACCTGTTCCGTAAAGGCACCTTCTGTAGCAATTTCAGGAACGAGGGCTATACCTATACTAACTCAGGTCATGCGGCTATCACGACTGGGGTAAACCAGCCGATTGATAACTATGGAGAAGAGCTTCCGGCTAACCCCTCTTTGTTTCAGCAGTGGCTCAAGCAGAAAGGCAGACCGGCCACCGCCGCCTGGATCATATCAAGTAAAGACAAGCTGGACATTCTGGGCAATACACTTCGGCCTGATTGGAAAGACCAGTTTACGCCTTCGCTTAACTGTGGCGTGAGCGGCCCTGGCAGTGGCTACCGGGCTGATTCTCTCACACTGGTCGAGGTGCTGGATGTACTGTCCACCCATAAGCCCAACCTGCTGCTGATCAATTTTATGGAACCGGATGGGTATGCCCACGCCGGAAACTGGGATTACTACCTGAGAGGTATCGCCCGGTCCGACCGCTATGTGAAGCAGCTCTGGGATTTTCTGGAAAAAGATGCGCACTACAAGGGCAAAACAACACTGCTGGTCACCACAGACCATGGCCGTCACCTGGATTCGGTAAAGAACGGTTGGATAGACCATGGCGATGATTGTGAGGGCTGCCAGCATATAAGCCTGCTGGCCTTAGGACCAGATTTTAGAAGAGATGCTATCGTTGAAACCAAGTATACCTTGGTTGATATTTCCACTACGGTGTCCCGGATGCTCGATTTTGAGATGGACTCAATTGTCGTGGTGCCGCGTGTGGATACCGTGGTCGTAAACCTTGCCATGGATACGACCCTGACAGCTGTCCGGAAAGACTCCATTCGGTTGGAGGTGAAAATGGATACCACTACGTTAAAAGGGAATGTGATGAAAGACCTGTTCTCCAGGAAAACACTGAGGCAAATGGGGCTCTAACTTCAATTTGTTAGACCTGTCGCAGCACAGGCAGTTAAGTTTAAAAGTATGTTACCAACTATTATACATTGGAATAATCGCCGCATGGCCGATCGCTTTGTATACCTGTTGGTTTTTCTTTTGCTGGGGTGGCAGCCAACGCGGGCACAGGAAAAATCGCTCTTCGAGGATGAGACAGTTCTTCAATTCAAGCTCGTTGCCGACTTTCAGAAGCTGCTAAAGGACCGTGGTGATGAGAGAAAGTATCATGCGGCTACGCTCTATTATAAAAATGCTGCAGGTGGGGAGGTCTCTTTGCCGCTGCGGGTGATGGTACGGGGTAACCGCCGCCGGGATGTCTCCGTTTGCCGCTTTCCGCCGCTGATGCTCAACCTGATCCGAAAGCAAATGCCCAAAGGCACCATCTTCGAAGGGGAGAACAAACTCAAGCTGGTGACGCACTGCGTCGGTGATGAATATGTGTTACGGGAGTACCTCGTGTACAAGGTATACAACATCCTGGCAGAGGAAAGTTTTAGGGTGCGCCTGTGTCAGGTAACCTATTCTGATAGTACCGGGAGGCGCAAAGAAGAGGTGCGTTACGCCTTTCTGATAGAAGATGATAAGAAAATGGCCAAACGCTCGGACATGAAACTTATACCTGGCAAAAGGCGCATAAGCATGGACCACGTTGATCCGAAGGCCATGGCCCGGCTGGCACTCTTTCAGTACATGATCGGTAACACAGACTGGTCTGTGCCCTATCGGCATAACATCGACCTACTGGCAACTGATTCAACCGCAGTACCTATACCTGTCCCTTTTGACTTTGACTACTCAGGTATAGTGGGCGCGCCTTATGCATCGCCTCCTCCGGAGCTGGGTATAAAGTCCGTTAAGCAGCGCCTCTACAGAGCTTATAGTTTCCCGGAAAGCGTGCATCGTGAAGTAGTGAACACCTTTAACGCTTACCGCACACCGATCTATGCGGTATACAGGCAATGTGAGCCATTAAGCAAGTCAGGCCTGAAGCAGTCACTCAATTACCTGGATGGCTTTTACAGTATTCTTAATAATTCCCGAAAGTTTGAGCGGGAGATTTTGAAGGTGGGGGAACGTAACGAAAAAGCTTATGTGACTGTGAAAGGCCTGAAATGAAATCGCCGAAACAAACAGGTTGCTTCGGCGATTCCAAAGTATAGCAGTGCTATCATTTACATAATTTCGGATAGTTCAAGCCAGCGCAGTTCCTTTTCTTCCAGTTGCTCGTTTAGCTGCTCCAATTCTTTAGCCCAGCTGTTAAGCTGCTCATGATCGGTGGTGGTGCCAGCGTTCATTTTCTCTATCAGTTGAGACTTCAGCGCCTCTAGTCGTGGCATTTCCTTCTCCAGTTCTTCAAATTCTTTTTTCTCCTGATAAGAAGGTTTGCGCTTGCCTTCAGGTACTTCTGTTTTCTTTTCTTCAACAGGAGCTACTTGCTTAGTCTCCGGCACCACTTTTTCCTGCTCTTTCAACCAGTCACGGTAATCGGTGTAGTTGCCCGGGAAGTTTCGGATTTGGCCCTCGCCCTCAAACACAAACAGGTGCTCTACCAAGCGGTCCATAAAGTAACGGTCGTGCGATACCATCAGCAAACAGCCACCGAAGTTTAGCAGAAAGTCCTCGAGTATATTGAGTGTGATGATGTCGAGGTCGTTGGTAGGCTCATCGAGGATCAGGAAGTTCGGGTTCTTGATCAGCACGCGCAGCAATTGCAGGCGCCGCTTCTCGCCACCGCTCAGCTTGCTTACGAAGGTATACTGCTGGGAAGGCGCAAACTGAAAGTGCTGCAGAAATTGGCTGGCCGTGATCACCTCGCCGTTGGCCATCTCTACCACCTCGGCAATATCTTTTGCAATGTCAATCACCCGTTGGTCTTCCCGGAAAGTAAGCTCGTCCTGGGTATAGTAACCAAACACAGTGGTCTGACCAGCGTCGATGGTGCCGCTGTCAGGCTGCAGTTTGCCTGTGAGCATATTCAGGAAAGTAGACTTGCCAGCGCCGTTCGGGCCTACGATACCTATGCGGTCTTTCTTCTTGAACACATAGGAGAAGTCGTCTACTATTTTCTTGTCGCCAAAAGACTTCGAGATGTGATCTACTTCGATGATCTTGCCGCCCTGGCGTGTGGTTTTTACGGAGAGCTCCAGCTGAGGAGCTGCTGTTTTTTTGGCGGCCTTCTCTTTCAGTTCCTCAAAGGCATCTACCCGGTACTTGGCTTTCGTGCCACGGGCCTTTGGCTGACGTCGGATCCAGTCCAGCTCTTTGCGCATCAGGTTGCGGGCCTTCTCAGTTTCTGCGGCCGCCATTTCTTCGCGTGATGCCTTTTTTTCGACAAAGTAGCTGTAGTTGCCTTTGTAAGTGAAGAGTTCGCCGTTGTCGAGCTCGGCTATTTCGTTCGCTACTTTGTCCAGGAAATAGCGGTCGTGCGTTACCATCAGTAGGGTAGTGTTCTGGGTCGATAGCAAACCTTCCAGCCACTCGATGGTATCCAGGTCCAGGTGGTTGGTTGGCTCGTCAAGGATCAGCATGCTTGGCTCTTCGATCAGCACACGGGCCATGGCTACACGCTTGCGTTGTCCACCTGAGAGGTGCTTTATCTGTTGCTCGAGGTTGTGTATACCTAGTTTGGAAAGGATCTGCTTTACCTTGATCTCAAAATCCCAAGCCTGCAGTTCGTCCATGCGCTCCATGAGGTGCTGCATTCTATCAGCGCTGGTGTCAGGGTGGGAGATAGCCACCTCATAGTCCCGTATAACATCGAGCACTTCACCCTGTCCGCCAAATATGGTCTGCTGTACTGTGAGTTCTTCGTCAAACTCTGGATTCTGGCCTAGGAAACCGATGCTTACTTCTTTGCGCACGCTCACACTTCCCTCGTCAGGAGGTAATTTGCCCGCCAGTACGTTCAACAAGGTGGTTTTGCCGGAGCCGTTTACACCGACCAACGCCACGCGCTGCCCTTGACTAATGCCGAAATTCAGGTTTTTGAAAAGCCAGCGTTCGCCAAAGCTTTTTGATATATTATCTGCAGATAGGTAATTCATAATGCAAATTTAGACATTTCTGCGCTATACAGTAGGCAAAATAAAACAGGCTGACTTTATAGAGCCAGCCTGTCAGGTTTTAGATGGACTGTGTCGCTTAACGCATTGTTTCCTCGTGTGCCATATCTGTTTTGTAAGCTCTGCTTGGTGTGCGGTGCGTCGTTAGTGAAGCTAGAATCGAAAATACACCAAAAATCAGGTGTGGTGTAAATACACGGTCAGCAAACCCAAAGAGCCAAGGCGAAAGTGCCAGGATGACACCGATACCAAAATCGAGCATAAGGTGTGTCTGCATCGGAATTTTCTTTACCAGCCCCATTTCAAAGTCTGTTAAGACGGTCTGCAGGAGCACCATCGCACCAATCACCACAGGTACCCATGTTTCAGCGCCACCAGCGGCGAAGTCAAATAGCCAAGGCGATGCAATAAGTAAAATACCATATACATAATCCAATATTCCGTGAAAACGGGTCGGGATAAAACGCATAATTTCCTCCTTTCTTGTTGTTATACAAGATATAATATACGTTGCAACACGAGGGGTGTTGAGTATATAGCAGGAAAATAGTGCAATTTACTGATCGGTCATGACCACTGTGCGAGCCACATAGTCGTGCAGCGCCTGCTTGCGGCGCGTGAATTGAATAAGCAGGAAACCAAGCAGCAGCGGCAAAGCAGAAAGGATCCGTGAAAAGTAGCGTACGTTCGCTTGCAGGAAGGAAATGCGCTTTCCACGCAGATCGGTCACTTTAAGCCCTAAGGTGAATTTACCGACTGTAGCTTGCTTAGGCGATGCCTCTAGTAAGGTATAGTATAGCCAGTGCAGCACAGGAAAATACAGGCTGTAGAAGAACAGCTGCATCACCGCCTCAAACTCCATCATGCTAATGCCTCCGTCAAACATCATCTGCTTCCAGGTGTTGAATTGCAAGGAATTCTCAGCCATGGAATAAAGAATGATCGAATACCAGAATACCAGTATGGTCATGTCGATAAGAAACGCCACAAAACGGCTGATAAAACTACCGTATAGAGGGGCGCGTTTTACTACTGGCGAAGCAGGTGTGATGATGAAAGCAGAGTTAGTTATAGCTGTAGACATAAGGGCTAGGCTAAGTGGTGGATAATCTGCTTTATCTGCGCTATTGATAAAGCCAACGGGGTGTCTGGAGACTCCCAAGGTAGTATGTAGTAATCCCTTGGGTATAAGGTATCTAAATATAATTATTAAAAATTAATCAACAAAATATATTGTAAAAATAATATTTAAAATTCTATTCAGATAGTCGATTCAGTTTCATAACTCAATAATAAGTTAGAAAAATTCAATCATAATTTCAAAATGGGTGAATGTCCATAAAATAATGGTGAACGTCGTATTTTGTGGGTTTTAGCTATAACTTCGTGCCTCATGGGAGATACAAATAACATGCGCCCCATTGGGGTTTTTGATAGTGGGATAGGCGGGCTGACCGTAGCGCAAGCCATCGTGGCCGAGCTGCCAAACGAAAAGTTAGTATACTTTGGCGATACGGCTCATTTGCCATATGGAGATAAGTCTACGGCGGCCATACAGGCATACGCCGTGAAGATTTGTGACCTGTTGCTGCGACAGCATTGTAAAGTGATTCTGATCGCCTGTAACTCTGCCTCAGCTGCCGCTTACGAACTCGTAAAGGAATATGTGGGCAGTAAAGCCCGCGTGCTGAATGTAATAGACCCCGTGGTAGAGCACATAGGCAAAACCTATGCTGGCAAAACGATCGGACTGATAGGAACGAAGCAAACTGTCAACTCCAACGTGTACCGCAAAAAGGTAGATGAACTGGATCTGGATATTACTCTGAAATCACACGCAACGCCTTTACTAGCCGCCATGATAGAAGAGGGCTTTTTCAATGATTCCATATCAGAGAGCGTGATTCATGCTTACCTTTCAGACCCGGACCTGCAAGGTATAGAGGCGCTCATACTAGGTTGTACGCATTACCCGCTCATCAAAAAACAGATCGAAAATTATTACCAGGGAAAGGTGGACGTGCTCGATGCCAGTCAGATTGTAGCGAAGCATGTCAGAAACTTTCTGGAGATGAATGGACTGGCTTCTCAGGAACTGCAAGGAGACCATGCGTTCTATGTCTCTGACTTTACCAGATCGTTCGAAGAAAGCACCCGTATTTTCTTTAAGCGTGAAGTACACCTGGAGCATTATCCACTATGGGAGTAAGGAAAGTTAGGAGTTGGGAAGTTAGAGAGTTTAGGAGTTAGATGGCAGCGACGTTACAATACAACGTCGTACCGTGCAGGTATAAATCAACTAACCGTAGTGACAGTTAGCGACCTGTTCAATCAAGCACGAACAAAATTTAACTGCTTAACAGTTTGCTCACCAATCCCGTGCTTCCAAAAATCCCGTAAAAAGAGTACCTTTATACAGCAACGGAGAAAATTTTATGAAAAAGCGATATTTGACCATTGGGGATTTTAAGCGCAATGCCTTTATTGTGGCAGCAGCAGCTACCCTTGGGCTGACTGGTTGTGATTCAAGCACGCAGACAAACGATGAATGGAATGCCGGGACAGAAGTGCCAGCCCCAGACGGCATTGTGACTGAACTGACTGAAGAGGCACCCGACCAGTGGAAGATCACTGACGAGCGTACCACCGCACCAGGCCAGAGTATGGCAATCCTAAAGTACAATGACGGTCGCGTGGATACACTGCAGGGTTTGGCGCTGGAAAATCAAATGCGTGACATTGCCCGAAATGAGCAACAATATAATCAAGGCGGCTTTGGACTTGGCAGTGTGCTGTGGTGGAGCGGTATGGGCTTTATGGCCGGTCGCATGATGTCACCAAGGCCTGCTTACTATGCCAACCCGGGTGTGATGAACAACACAGCCGCATGGCGTCAAAACGTGCAGACTTACCGGCAGCAATCCACTGCTCCGCGTTCTGGTCGTAGTGGCTACTTCCGTGGGCGTAGCGGTGGTGCAGGAGCTTAATCTGCCTTTAAGGAGAGCAATTGCTGCCTCGCAGAGAAGTCATACATCTAACAGGTATAGCGCAACACAAACCGAAAGCCTTTACCTTAGTTTGAAGGTATTAGTATAAGCCACTCTGCTTGTGCCGATACCTTTTTTCGCGTTTTCACCCTATTATAGCAGAGCATCCCATGTTAGAAAATTCTAAAACGAATATACAGGTAAAACCTCACAAGGGTGATGTAGAGAAAGCCGTACGCGGTCTGGGCTGGGAGTGGTGCGTGGAAGATGGCTGCGCCAATTACGTGCCCGGCGAGGCGGTAGTGATTACGGAAGACGAAGCTGAGGAACTGCTTGACGCGGCCAGTTCGCTTTACGACATGATGGTACAGGCCATACCGAGCGACCTTCCGGACGGTTTCCTGCAAGTGCTGGGTATACCGGAGAACCTGTGGCAGCTGGTGCGCCTTTCCTGGAATGACGATCGCCAGGTGCACCTGTATGGCCGCTTTGACCTGGCCATGACCCCGGACGGACCAAAGATGCTGGAGTTTAATGCCGATACTGCCACTTCCATACCTGAAACTGCTGTTGTGCAATGGGCAAGCTTGGCTGCCGCCGGGAAAAACGACGCGCTGCAGTACTCAGGCTTATACGAAGCCTTAGTAGAGCAACTTAAGGTATGGCGTGAACGCAACGAAGATTTAGCACCTGCCTTGTTGGTCACCTATATTGGAGCCAGCGCTGAAGACGAAGCCAATTGCTCTGTAATAGCACAGGCTGCGACAGAAGCGGGTTTTGATGCTCATCTTTGTCCGATAGAGGACGTGAATTTTACAACAGAGGGCGAAGAAAAAGGCGTATGGGCACAAGTAGAATCGGAGCAATGGCGGCACTTTCCGTTCCTGTTCAAGCTGCTGCCGTGGGAGCAAATCGCCTGGGAAGAGCCCGAATTACTACAGGCTCTGACCTTGCTAGCCCGCTCCCGCACCGTTACGATTGCCAACCCCGCCTATACCTTGCTGTTTCAGAGTAAAGGCATGCTGGCCTGGCTTTGGAAAGCTTTTCCATACCACCCACTATTGCTGGAGGCAGACATAGAACCCCTGACGGGCAAGTACATCAAGAAGCCATATTTCGGCCGTGAAGGGCAGAGTGTGGAAGTGGTAGACCGCGGCCGTGTAACTAAAGTGCGTGGCGAGTATGACAAACAGCAGCAGGTATACCAGCGCTGGTGTGAACTTCCTGAGGACAACAATGGGTATCAATACCAAGCCGGTGTATTTTGGTCTGGGGAAGGAGCAGCCATTGGTTTCCGTCGCGAAAAGGGTATTATCACAAACCTTTCACAGTTTGTGCCGCATCTTATTGAAGGGTAAAGTTAGATAAAACTGAAAAGGTATAGCTATGTCAATAGATTCAGAAAAGGACCTGCAAGGTATAACAAAGGTAAGTGTGGCGGTCGCCCTGACCCTTAAGCAAATGCGCGAGCATGCAAAAGCAGGTATGACGACAAAGGAACTGGACGACTTTGGTTATAAAATACTGCAGTCTTACGGTGCTCAGTCGGCACCGAAGATCACCTATGATTTTCCCGGCTATACCTGTATCAGCATCAACAACGAGGCTGCCCATGGCATACCGTCAGAGAAAACCGTTTTGAAAGAAGGTGACTTAGTGAACATTGATGTGTCTGCTGAACTAGACGGCTATTACGCAGATAACGGTGGTTCTTTTATTTTGGGAGATGACATCCATGGCCTGGGCAAGTTGGTCGATGCATCTGTTTCGGCGCTGCACAAGGCATTGAGGGAAATTAAAGGAGGAAAGAAAATAGCCGAAATTGGTCGTATAATAGAGACAGAAGCAAAGAAAAACGGCTTTAAAGTGATTAAGAACCTGGTTGGTCATGGTGTAGGGCGTAGCCTGCACGAAGAACCACACGAGATTCCCTGTTTCTATGACAAGCACGAGACCCGCAGGTTCCGCAAAAATACGGTAGTGGCAGTCGAAACTTTTATCTCGACTAAAGGAAGCTATGTGCATGAGAAAGGTGATGGTTGGACATTGCTGGCTGATGCCGGAGCTTATGTTGCACAGCACGAGCATACCATTTTGATAACAGACGGAGAGCCGATCATCCTGACAGCCGCTAACGGTATATAAGTGGTTTTACTGGGAAGCAAGTCTGTCTCACTAGCACATTAGCACATTAAAAACTACCTTTGCCCCTTCATCCACACGAAACGCTTATGCTTGCCTTTCTGCTGACACTTATGCTATTGCTGGGTATCGTCATTGTGTTGGCGTATGCGGAGCGCAAGGTGGCTGCTTTTATGCAAGATCGACTGGGACCTACAGAAGCCGGACCTTACGGATCGCTACAGTCGGTTCTGGATGTCGTGAAACTGTTGCAGAAAGAAGATATTGTGCCTGCCGCTGCAGATAAGAAGCTTTTCAAACTGGCGCCTATATTGATCTTTGCCGCTGTGTTCGCTGGCTTTGCTGTTATACCTTTTACGCCTAACCTCATACCTGCTGGCATCGGTATAGGCGTGTTCTACCTGCTTGCTATTATCTCACTGGATGTAGTAGGTTTGCTGATGGCAGGATGGGGTTCTAATAACAAGTACGCCATGTTGGGTGCCATGCGTTCCGTTGCTCAGATCGTGTCTTATGAAATACCGGCCGGACTAGCCATTCTTTCTGTTGTAATGATCTGCCAGTCGCTCGATTTTCAGGAGATCAGTTATCAGCAAGGTATACTGCTAAACCGTTTCCCCGGACTTGAGTTTGAGACCAACTGGCTGTTCGGTATTGAGGCACTCGGTATAAACACGACAAATATTGGCGGCATCACAACCTGGAACATCTTCAGAGCTCCGCTTCTGTTAGTAGCTTTTGTGATCTACTTTATTGCCTCCCTAGCTGAGAGTAACAGGGCGCCTTTTGATATACCGGAGGCGGAATCAGAACTTGTAGCAGGCTTTCATGTGGAGTACTCGGGTTTCCGGTTTGCGGTGTTGTTTCTGGCAGAATATAGCATGATGGTACTGGTAAGCTTGGTAGCGGTCATTCTCTTTCTCGGGAGTTGGAACACACCTTTACCTAACCTAACGGCGCTGAAGTTTGCCAATTGGACAACTGGTACGGTAGGGGAGATATCAGGCATATTGTGGGGAGGTTTCTGGCTATTGAGTAAGACCTTCGTGTTGCTTTTCCTGCAATTGCAAATCCGCTGGACCTACCCTCGCCTCCGAGTAGACCAACTCATGCACCTATGCTGGAAAGTGTTGACGCCGATCGCACTTGGACTGGTGTTGCTGGCTGGCATCTGGCGGTTGTTAATGATTTGAGTTTAAGAGTCGGAGAGGTTAGGGTTTTTAGAGATAAATAGTTGTTTCAAGGTATAAGTCAAATACCTAATAAGTTAGAATATCATAGAGAGTATTAAGTTGTTAATTGCTCTCTTTAAAGGGATAAGTGATTTCTGCTTATGCCTATATTATCACAGAGATGGAAAAATCGTCCGTTAGATATAAAACTGGGTTTTGGGAGGTGGTAAAGTCACTCTTGAGTGGCTTACGGCTGACCTGGCAGCATTTCCGTAATGCGGACAAGCGGCGTGCGCCGGTGCCAGTAATGGACAAAAACTATTTTAATCAGCCAGAAGGCCTCGTGACGCTCACCTATCCTTACGAAGCTATACCTGTTCCTGATAATGGCCGC
The DNA here is from genome assembly GCF_058932845.1 of Pontibacter sp. LHS2. NCBI lineage: Bacteria > Pseudomonadati > Bacteroidota > Cytophagia > Cytophagales > Hymenobacteraceae > Pontibacter > Pontibacter sp. LHS2. Next base: position 20,836 of record NZ_JBZYWG010000006.1, on the reverse strand, counting down.
TACCGACTTCACAACGAAATTGACGACTGCATTGTGTGCGACCTTTGCGCCAAAATATGCCCGGTAAACTGCATCACGATCGAGTCGGTGAAGGCAACCGAGGAAATTGGGATGACGTCTGACGGTACTAAAAAGCGTCTGTATGCACCTGTGTTTGATATTGACATGGCCAAGTGCTGCTACTGCGGTCTGTGCACGACTGTCTGCCCAACCGACTGCCTGACCATGACGCCGGTGTATGATTTTGCGGAAGTTGACATCAAGAATATGATCTATCACTTCACAGATCTCACACCTGAAGAAGCTGAAGAGAAAAAGCATTTGCTAGCTAAACAACAGGAAGAAATGGCCGCAGCCAAAGCAGCAGCCTTAGCCGCCCGCAAGCAGTAGAGTTGATTTAAAGAGAATGATGACCGTTAATTGATCCTGATAAAGATGTTGTTCTACATTTTCGCTTCGGTAGCTATACTTTCTGGAACCTACATGGTGCTGACACGCAACCTGCTGTATGCCGGCTTTTCACTGTTGCTCACTTTGCTGAGTGTGGCTGCTATATATGTACTGCTCTTCGCCGATTTTGTAGCTGTTACCCAATTGATGGTTTACGTGGGAGGTGTACTGGTGCTGATTCTGTTTGGCATCATGCTGAGTAGCCGGGTGCACGACAAGTCTGTAATGTCAGAAAATGTGAATGTGGGTTGGGGGATGACTATCTCACTTCTTACCCTAATCGGGTTGAGTTATACCATTTGGCAAGCTGGCTTCAGTTCCCTGCCCTGGTTACAGCAGGCGGATACCGATGTTCTGGCTGGCCAGAAAAGCACGGTGCAGCATATAGGTATAAAATTAATGACCGATTTTGTATTACCCTTCGAAATAGCCTCACTACTATTGCTTATTGCCCTGATGGGAGCAGCCTACATCGCCACAGACAAACAAAAAATATAATGCTGACCCAAATACCGCTCGAACATATATTGCTCCTAAGCGCTGCCCTTTTCACAATAGGCGTCCTGGCTGTCATTACCAAACGCCACGCAGTAGTCGTATTAATGGGTATAGAGTTAATCTTTAACGCCGCCAACCTGAATCTCGTCGCCTTAAGCCGTCACGATCCACAGATGATGCAAGGACAGATGTTCTCCCTATTCGTTATCCTGGTTGCCGCCGCCGAAGCGGCCGTTGCTTTAGCGATTGTGCTCAGGGTGTACCAGCATTTCAAGACCGCCAATCTTAATCAGATTGTTAGTAAAGAGGGGTAACAATTTCAAACAGTTACATGCACTTTAACTAGCAAAGTGTGTATAAACACTTTAACAAGACGACTCCATTGTAAAATACCTCCGAAATAAATTGGAGTATAAGTATAGGAGCAACTGTATCGACAAAATTCCACATACTCCAGCCATGGGAAGGCACACCAATAACTAAACACAGCAAAATAAGAAATGCCTTAGAATGACTTAAGTAATCGTCTAATTGTTTATTAACATATATAGTTGTGGTTAGAATCATACTAGGCAAAATTTCTGATAATGTTTGTTTTGGTATAAACAATAATATAGCAAACGTGGAAGAAGTCCATAGGAATACCCATCGTCCATAATCCCAGCCAAGTATAAAAAGTGGGATAACAGCGATTAATTGTATTATCAGTACACTAGCTAAGTTTGTCCTATCTACACTTGAACTAGGTTTATATGATAGTATTTTAAAATTCAGGTAATTAATATTAATAATAATAAAGTAAACAGCACTTACAATAAGCATCCAAGCAAAAGGAGCATATATATCAAAATCGAAATTCTTTAGAGTTTTTCCAAAATAGCTAAGGCCTTCTGTCAATGTCCATGAAATTCCATCAACAGCTGCTGGCGGCTGTATATGCCCTCCTTGTTCTATAGGGAATCTTACATCTTTCCATGATTCCCATATGTTGGATGCAATAGCAGGTGAACCTTTGAAATAAATTACACTAAAGAAAACTGTGATAGCTGGTAATAATTGTAGAAGTGTAGTGATGCAACTATGATAAGAAAAAGATGAATGATCAGTATTTAGTCTTAAATTCTTATGATATAGAAATAAAGCCAACAATGGTAAGCCAAAAAATGCAATAGATTCGTGAATCAGAATTCCTATTATTAATACTAAGTTTACTAAGACTATAGCTTGTTTCCCTCTTTTAGTTATCAGATGTAATGTCAGAATAAATAATAGTAGCTCTATTATATCTTTTCTTACCCAAAAGTCATTAATGATTGGATTTCCAAGGAAGAAAACAAAAGGCAGTGTAAATATCGGGTATCCATTTCTGATGAAGGACCTTGTGAAATAATACAATAAAAATAGGTAAGCAGTTAAGCTTAGAGAAATGATAGTGTAATAGGGGCTGATTGTTATATTTTGAGTTATTAAGTGTAAAATTTCACCTAATAAGCCTCTTCTTACATATCCACCTTGGTAATTGATTAGGAATTCTGTGATGTGCCAGCTTTCTTTTTCATAGCCGTTCCTTAAACTTTCAAATAGTTTAAATGCTAGAGCAAGTATAAATAAGAAATAAAATAGATTAACTAACCGAACCCTTTTCATTTTATTGCTTTGATAAGCCTGGATTTAGTAAGGCTTCAATGTCTTTAAGCCATGCTCTAAGCAAACTTATTTCAGCTGAATCCATAATGCCGAGCTCAACAAGTTTAGTATAGCAGATAAGCATATTTTCAGGAATTTGGCTCACTCCATCTTTTAATGTTAAATTTTTCAAGCAATTGAAAATCTTATCGTTAGTGATATAACCGCTAATTTCATCTTTGAAATCATTCATTAAGTTATGAATATTTCGTTCTTGGCGAACAGTGCAGTTATGAAATAAGATGGTCCACCCACAGGTCCACGCAATCCGTTGCGCCACAAAAGACCGCCAGATATCTGTCATTCTGAAACTGCAATAAGAGGGTAGATATAACAAAGGAAATGCTTCTTTAAACCAAGTTGTGTTTTGGCTATTGAAGGGGCAAAAAGTGTTTATACCAAGTGCTATATTTTGAGACATTTCAAAATAAACAGGCAAAGGCATTGTGAGTCTATAAATCGCGTCCACGTCAGGATTTTCATCTGCTAAGCCTTGTTGTATAGGGCTTTTTACTGAAGTGATTTTGCCAATTTCTGGCAGAGGCGCATGTAAATGTTCTAATGCAAATCCTCTTGGCCAAATATTTATATTAGTGAAATAGCGATAAACATTCGTCCAGCCTGTATTTTCTAAAAGGTGAGCTTCAGCCTCAATTGACCTATCATCCCAGAAAGACGCGAGGGGTATGTTGTCGTCATCTGTTTCAATTATAATTTCTGCCCCCCTTTCAATAGCTAATAAATAACCAAGATTCTTCCTGGAGTAATGACCAATAGGCAATTTATCAGACAAGCTGAAAGGAAGCCTGGCTTGAGCATCTAGTGAATAGAAATCACAACCTTCTAATATGAATTCTTTAGGGCTGGATTTGTCGCCGATTATAATCAATGGCACTTGATGATTTATGGCTCTCGCTGCTATTTTTTTTAAAACAGGGTGATGTTCGTCAGCAATAGAAGTAATCACAATGAAAGTATTATCCATTTAAATGAAGTAAGAGGAAAACCTAATTTGACGAATTGAACATATAATGTCTTATTTAATAGCTGGAGCTTTAAGTACTATCCTTTTGAATGTGTAATAGAACAGTACATAAATAGAGTTTAAAATAGCTTTCTTAGAAACTCTGGGTGATGGGGTTTTGTATTGAATTGGCACTTCAATAAACTGGGTTTTACGCAACAGGTAACGAAGCTCTGTTTGGTAAAAATGAGCTTGTGATAATAAGTTGTAAGCTAAAAACTTTTTCACTATTTCAAGACTGAATCCTTGAAACCCAGAAGTCATGTCATGCATTTTTGTGCCTAGCAAAAGATTAGAAAGCATGGTGCCACCTTTTGATAAAAATGTTCTCTGCCAAGTTGAATCTATAATAGCACCTCCATTTATAAACCTACTTCCGAAAACACAATCATAACCATTAACTAATGCTGATAGAAATTTAGGAATTATGTGAGGGTCATGAGACAGTCCAGCATCCATTTCTATTATATAATCATGTGCTGCTTCGGCTGCGGCCTTATAGCCGCTTATATAGGCATCAACAACATTCTTGGAATTGGGCGCCCATACAGTTATAAATCTAGTGTCGGTTGAGGACAAATGCTGGCATAATTGTAAAGTCCTATCCTTTGACGCTTTGTCCACGATGAAGTAAGCCTTACCGCATTCTTGCTTATTTAATACTTCCTTCAAGACATTTACAAAAGGATAAAAGTCTTGCTCTTCATTAGCCATTGGAATGATGATGGCAAAATTGTACTTCATTAAATTTAATGGAAGGCGTGAGTTATAGTACTTGTCAGGTTAATGGGCGAATTTAAGATAATAATTCTTATTGATTCAGATTTACTGCAAGTGTAGCACTAAATGTCACCATTGTAGGTTGTCTAAATTGTCGTTTGTATGAATGGTATAAGAATAAGCGGAAGTTAATCAACGCATATTCTTTTTAAAGCATTATTGAACTTTCACAAAATGCTAAGAGTTAGTGTAAATATTTTCTGACGGAATAGTTTTACTATAGGTATTTACAACTTTACTTTTAGCCAATAACATGAAAAGGTTTTGTACCCGTACTGCAAAGTTTGCAGTGCTGGGAGTGCTGTGCACTGCAGCTGGCTTTGCTATGCCTGCTCAAGCACAAACAATAGAGATGGGTAGTTTTGTAACGACCTACGCACAAGATTTTAATACGTTGCCGCGCACTGGAACACAGGCGGAATTGGGAGTTAATGCATTTATCCCGGATGGTTGGGCCGTTCACCGATCTACTTCAAGCAACGTCATTTTGGTAAACAACGGGTCCAACAACACAGGTGGTCTTTACAGTTACGGTCACACGAATGCAACCGACCGAGCACTTGGTGCTTTGACCGCATCAGGCGTTGAAATAACATACAATCTTCTTTTGCAAAATACTTCTGGCCGAACGATTACCGCACTGGACTTAAGTTATGTTGCAGAGCAATGGCGTTCCGGAAGTGCCAATACAGATGTTCAACGATTGCTCTTTGCCTATGCCATTGCCGAGTACCCCTCTAGTTTTGATGTCACAGTTAAGCTGAGCACACCAGGCTGGACCACAGTGCCTTCCCTTCAGTTTAATAGTCCTGTAATTAAACGAACAGCAGGTCATGTGGACGGTAATGCAGCTGAAAACCGAAAAGAATTTTCTTATACCTTGCCCGAAGTGATACCAGATGGATACTATGTGATGTTACGCTGGTACGACCCGGATGAGCTGCATCAAGACCATGGCTTGGCAATTGACGATGTGAAAGTGACATGGAATTTACAGCCAGACTACATCCCGCTGCCAGTTGAACTGACCAAATTCACGGCGCAGACAAAAGGAAAAACAGTTGATTTAAACTGGACAACAGCTTCTGAACAAGATAGCCGCCATTTCGAAATAGAGCGTAGCGCTGATGCGAGAAATTTTAAAACATTAGGTATTGTAAATGCGCAGGGCACTACGAGTCTGACCACAAACTATACTTTTCATGACCGAGAGCCATTGATTGGCACATCCTATTACCGACTCAAGCAAGTAGATGAAGACCTGACCTATACCTACACAAATATAATTGCAGTATCTAATCAACAAGCTAAGGCTGCCTCTGTATACCCTACGCTCGCACAACAGGAGCTAAGAGTTGAATTGCCGCTTGCTCACTTAACTTACAACGTAGCTGTCTACGACAAGATGGGGCGCATCGTAATGCACCGAAGTCTGAAAGGCTATACCCACTCGCTGGATGTCAGTCGCTTGGGTCATGGAAATTATACATTAGTACTTTCTAATGATATGGGAGAGCGGCAGGCATTAAGATTTCTGAAGAAATAAAGCTATACCTGACAAGGTACAGGTATACGGAATGATGCGAGCATAAAATTAGAAGGGCCAGCTACTAGTAGCAGGCCCTTCTAATTTTATAAAATACTGTTTAGTTAAACAGAGAAACTGTCGCCGCAACCGCAGGTACGGGAAGCATTCGGGTTGTTGAAATAAAATCCCTTGCCGTTCAGGCCATCCGAGAAGTCGAGTTCGGTGCCGGCCAGGTATAGGAAGCTCTTCATGTCAACCACAACCTTTATACCCTTATCCTCAAACTCCTGATCCATCGGCTTCACTTCGTCATCGAAGTCAAGGTTGTAGGAGAGCCCGGAACAACCGCCTCCGGCTACAGATGCGCGCAGGCGAAAGGTATCGTCGAGCTGAGCGTCTTGCTTCAACTTCAATACTTTCTCTTTTGCTTTATCTGATACTGTTATCATAACAATTCTTTTTTAAGATACCGGATTCAGCACCACACTGAAAACAGTAATCGTGTTCATGTCGCGTCCAAAGTATAGCTTGTCAAGAGCCTCGTACATGTTGCGAGCACGGAAATAGGAGGTGTTCAGTTCCTTGTCTCCACGTGCCATCCACTGTACTGTATAAGGGCTCTCTTTCTCCTTATAGCTTTGCACATAGCCTAGCATTTTACGGAGTGCATCCACTTTGTCATACCCTATTTCCGTGTGGAACAGGAAGGACTGATGATGACGCGGGTTTACCGTAATCAGATCCAGACGGACTTTGCTGTCCATTTGTCTGAATTCAAAAAGCAGACTGTCACCGCTTAAGCCTAAGTGGTTTTCAATCTGCTTTTGAATGCGTGCACTTTCTACGTGCACCTCGGTCGTTGACTCCATTCGTGAGTCCAGGTCTTAGTGGTGTGACTTAGGCATTTCCAAAGCTGGAAGGCCATTCTTTACTCTGTAGTCGTTGATAGCAGACTTGATGGCATCCTCAGCCAATACAGAGCAGTGAATCTTCACCGGAGGTAATGCCAGTTCTTCTACGATGTCCATGTTGTCGATGGCCAGAGCCTCGTCAACAGACTTGCCTTTCAGCCACTCAGTTGCTAGCGAAGAAGAAGCGATAGCAGAACCACAACCGAAAGTCTTGAACTTCGCGTCAGTGATGATCTGGTTTTCGTCTACTTCAATCTGGAGGCGCATTACGTCACCGCACTCAGGCGCACCTACTAGGCCAGTACCTACGCTGTTTTTCGCTTTGTCAAGCGTACCTACGTTGCGTGGGTTGTTATAATGATCGATTACTTTATCTGAATAAGCCATGGCTATTTATGTTTACTTTTGTTACTGATTAACGGGAATGAATATTTAAGCAATATTCATTCCTAATTATAATTTAGATCTTAGTGTTCTGCCCACTCAATAGAGTTCAGGTCGATGCCCTCTTTAAACATTTCCCAAAGTGGGGACATCTCACGTAGTTTGGCAACAGCCTCTTTCACGTGGTCGATGGCGTAGTCTACTTCTTCGTCAGTAGTGAAGCGGCTCAAACCAAAACGCAATGAAGAGTGTGCAAGGTCGTCACTTAATCCTAACGCTTTTAGTACGTAAGAAGGTTCTAAAGAGGCTGATGTACAGGCAGATCCCGAAGAAACGGCGATATCTTTCACGCCCATCATCAGGCCTTCGCCCTCTACATACTTAAAGGAAATGTTAGAAACGTGTGGCAGACGGTGCTCACGCGAACCGTTAACATAAGACTCCTCAATTGTCAGAAGCTCTTTCTCCAACCGGTCACGCATAGCTGAAAGGCGGGCCGTATCAGCTTCCATTTCTTGCTTGGCTAGTTCGCAGGCTTTGCCCAGGCCAACTATACCTGTTACGTTAAGCGTACCAGAACGCATGCCACGCTCGTGACCGCCACCGTCCATTTGGGCAGTTACTTTCACACGCGGGTTCTTGCGGCGTACGTACAGCGCGCCAACACCTTTTGGACCGTACATCTTGTGGCCAGAGAAAGCCATCAGGTCAATGCCGTCAGCTTCTACATCCACCGGAATCTTACCTACTGCCTGCGTTGCGTCTGTGAAGAACAGCACACCATGCTTTTTAGCAATAGCAGAGATCTCGCGGATCGGCTGAATTACACCCACTTCGTTGTTGCCATACATGATCGAGATCAGAATGGTCTTGTCTGTGATGGATTCCTCCAGTTGCTTCAGGTCGATCAGACCTTCTGCGTTCACAGGCAGGTAGGTTACTTTGCCACCGATTTTCTCAATGTGCTTACAAGTATCCAGTACCGCTTTGTGCTCTGTGGTAGCCGTAATGATGTGGTTACCTTTAGAGGCGTACATCTCAAACACACCTTTTATAGCCAGGTTGTCTGACTCAGTAGCGCCTGAAGTGAAGATGATCTCTTTTGGAGAACAGTTAATAAGTGAGGCGATTTGCTCACGTGCATAGTCAACAGCCTCCTCTGCATGCCATCCGAACGCGTGGTTACGGGAAGCGGCGTTACCAAACTTACCTGTGAAGTATGGCATCATGGCCTCCAGCACACGTGGATCCATGGGCGTAGTGGCGTTGTTGTCTAAGTATATCGGAAATGTTAGCATATCACTATTTTTTATCTCTTTTTGTCCTGTCTGATTAACAGTTGTGAGAAATTATTAGTTTTGAATTCCCTGCAAAATTAACAAAAAAAGGTTACTTAGACTAATTACAAATTGAAAATGGTAAACGTAGAACATATAGGTATAGCGGTTAAAAATTTCAGTGAGGCAAATGCCCTGTATTTTAAACTACTGGGTGTGGAGCCCTACAAAACAGAGTTTGTGGAGTCAGAGGCTGTAAACACCTCATTCTTCAGGGTTGGAGGCACTAAAATAGAGCTTTTGGAAGGCGCAACACCTGATAGTGCCATCAGTAAGTTTATTGAAAAGCGCGGTGAAGGAATACATCACATCGCTTTTGAGGTGAAAGATATATTGGCTGAAATGGAGCGGTTGAAAAACGAGGGCTTCACGCTATTGAATGATAAACCTAAAAAAGGCGCTGATAACAAGCTGGTTTGCTTTGTGCACCCCAAAAGTGCCAACGGCGTGCTGATTGAACTGACGCAGGAGATTAAGTAAATGGTGAATTGACTGCACCACCCACCGCCATTTAACAATCAAACAATTTAACCATCAAAGAGATGAAACACTTTCTGAAAGAGATACAGGCGGCAGAAGATGAACTGCTGATTGGCAATGTAATCTTATACCCGACAGATACGGTGTGGGGGATAGGCTGTGATGCCGAAAGTGCCGCTGCCGTTAAAAAGATTTTCAAAATCAAAGAGCGCGAAGAATCAAAGTCGATGATCGTGTTGGTAAACAGCGTGGAGATGCTTCGCCGCTATGTACAGGATGTGCCCAAGGATTTCGAAAAGCTTGTGGAGACCCAGGAGAGGCCAACAACGTTTGTGCTGTCAGGTGCTCAAAACCTGCCGGAGGAGTTGATCGCATCGGATGGCAGCATTGGTATTAGGGTTGTGAAAGAAGAGTTTTGCCATCGCCTGATGCTACAGATAGGACGTCCAATCGTATCGACCTCAGCCAACGTGAGCGGCGAACCCTCCCCGAAAGCTTTTCGGGAGGTTTCCGATACGATCAAGGAACGGGTTGACTACATAGTGCAATGGCGACAAGACGAAGAAGTGGAGTCACGTCCGTCACGCATCATCAAAATCGATGAAAACGGTAAACAGACTATCATTAGAGAATAAGATCAGGATCAGGTATAAGCAATGTTACGCTGTGCGCTATACCTGAGATTTAGAGCCGTATTCGATTTTTTGACCACGCTCTGAATTTATCTCATTATTTTTGTGCCTCGGGTGTGCGGTTCAGTACAGCCCGAGGTTTTGATTTTTCTGAATGGATACAATAAAATTACCAGAGCACCCCATATTCGATACAGTGGCTGCGGCAGCCGCTGAGGTAGGTGTAGACGCTTATGTGATTGGGGGCTTTGTGCGTGATTTGGTCTTGAAAAGACCCTCTAAAGATATTGACGTGGTATGCGTAGGTAATGGCATCGAACTCGCTGAGCGTGTATCGCATAAATTGCCTCACAAACCGAAAGTGTCGGTCTTCAAGAATTTTGGAACGGCCATGCTGCGCTCTGACGAGTGGGAAGTAGAATTTGTGGGCGCCCGCAAAGAGTCATACCTGGAGCACTCCCGCAAGCCTGAAGTAGAGACAGGCACTCTCGAAGATGACCTCAAGCGTCGTGACTTTACTATCAATGCCTTAGGTATAAGTCTGAATGAGGGCACCTACGGTCAACTGATTGATCGCTTCGAAGGAATAAAAGATATGAAGCGCAAGATCATCCGTACACCGCTGGCGCCGGGGATCACCTTCTCCGACGACCCACTTCGCATGATGCGGGCCATTCGTTTCGCCTCTCAGCTCAATTTCGACATTGCTCCTGAAACCTTCGATGCGATCATTGACAACAAGGAGCGCATCAAGATTGTGTCGCAGGAGCGCATCACCGACGAACTAAATAAAATTGTGCTTTCACCGAAGCCTTCCTATGGCTTCAAGTTGCTTTTTGCATCAGGCCTCCTGCAATTGATATTTCCTAAAATGGCAGAATTGCAGGGTGTGGATACTATCAAGGGTAACTCACATAAAGATAACTTCTACCATACCTTGCAAGTGTTGGACAATGTGGCCGAGGTAACCGATGACCTTTGGCTCCGCTGGTCAGCCATCATGCACGATATTGCCAAACCTGACACCAAGCGTTACCACGAAAAAGTGGGCTGGACCTTTCATGGTCACGAAGAGCGCGGCGCCCGTATGGTGCCCAAGTTGTTCAAAGACCTGAAACTGCCTCTGAATGACCACATGAAGTTTGTGCAGAAGCTGGTACGCCTGCACCTTCGGCCTATTGCGCTGGTGAAAGACACCGTCACGGACTCAGCCATACGCAGACTTCTGTTTGAAGCAGGTGATGATATTGATGCACTGATGAAGCTGTGTCGTGCCGATATCACTTCTAAAAACGATAGCAAAGTAAAACGCTACCTTCAGAACTTCGATAAAGTGGAGAAGCGACTCGTAGAGGTAGAAGAAAGCGATAAACTGCGCAACTTCCAACCGGTTATTACGGGTGAGATCATCATGGAGACTTTTGACCTAAAGCCGTCGAAAACAGTAGGAGAGTTAAAGGAGTTACTGACAGAGGCGATACTGGAAGGAACTGTTAAAAACGAGTTTGGCGAAGCCTTCGCTTTCCTCCTCAAGAAGGGGGAAGAGTTGGGACTTCGCCAGGTAAACTCACCAAACAACTAAACTAACAAAACACTCAGGTATAGAACCTGCAAGTCGGTATAAAGTTTTATTTTGTACTAAGAGCAGGTATAGAAAGGGATAAGCAAATAAGCTTATCCCTTTTTTTGTAGACTTGTTACAGGCGGGATATCTTGCTGGCGCCCGCCACATCAGTCACCACGTTACTTGGGTTGCCTCTGTAGCGCACTTTGCTGGCGCCTGCAGCATTGGCGCGAAGCGTGTTCGTGGCATGTACATCGGCAGAGCAAGCACCTACTGCATCAATCTCCACTGTGTTGGCTACCAGTCTGGTGGCGTCCATCTTGCTGGCTCCCGCAATTTCCATATCCACATCGTCTGCACGACCTGTAAATGTGCTTTTAGAGGCTCCGGCGATATCGGCTTTTAGTCTGCTTACATTTACATCCACAAAAGCCTGCGTAGCGCCAGTCAAACCCAGAGTGAGGCTATTGGCTTTTATGTGGCCGATATCGGCTTTAATGGCGCCGCTCAGATCAAGGCTTCGCAATTCAGGTACTGTAATCTGAATCAGCACTGTCTTCTGCCTTTCGAAAAGCTTAATAGTTCTGTCTTCGTGCTCAACAACCAGTTCATTGCCGTCCTTCCTGATTTCAAGCTTTTTTAAGTCATCTGCGTTACCGCTGGCTGTTACGCTATAGTTGCTGCCTTGCGTAATCTGTACATGGTATGCACCGTTCACCGTAATCGCATCGAAGTCACTGAAATCGTAGGTCTGTTTGTTGGAACTGTACTCGGCTTCGTTCATCAGCACACTACCGCCGGAACCCATTGTTGCGGCTGCATTGTAAGTGAAATCGCTTTCAGCTACGTCAAGCGTGTCCGATGCGCAGGTGATGCAGCTAAGTAGGTTGCCCTTTACCTGCCAAAGGTTGCGCAGGGTTTTTTCGCGGCTGTACTCTTCCTCAAAAGCGCTGCTTGGTACCATGCGCAGGAAGTTGTTGGTCAGGCGTAGTTGCTTATCCTGCGGTATCATCAGGGTCACATCCATACGCTGGCTGCGATAAGCTGCCCCAGATGCAAACTCAAAGCCATCGTCGAAACGGAGCGTAGAGTCGTTTTGCACTACACGGTAAGTAACCATGCGGGCATTTTCCTGTGCTTCGGCTTCGGTTTTGCCCTTCGCCTGCATACGTTGCTGCACTTCCAGATTAGAACCTCCATGTCCCTGCACATCAAAATAGATGCGGTTTTCATAAGAAGAGTTCGTGTTATACCCGTCCAGTGTAATAGTTGAGTACGGACCAACCGGGAACGACTGTGAAGTAATCACTTCTCCTGAGCGACGGTAGTTCTCAGCATGCGCCGCGATGAAAGCGATCATGGTGAACAAGCTGATCAGCCAGATGCCGAACAATGACCAGCCTACCAATGGACGCATGAAAAAGCGCTTCGCCAGGAGGCCGATGGATAACAAGATCAGAAATAGGATAGGGATAAGACCTACAAAAAAACCTGCCACCAATCCGAGCCGGGGAAAGCCCTCCAGAAGAACGGAGGCCGGAAAATCACCCATCATGAACGCTGTGTCATTATCAACTATGCCCAAAGACACAAACAGGGAGGTAAAAAGAGCCACTGTAAGGGCTAAGGAGATCATCAGAAGCGTAATGCCAGCAGCTACTCTGATCAGTGTAATCAGAACGGCCAATATAGGTCCCAGTGCTCTGCCCAGCCAGTTGATTACCTGTGAAATAAGGCGGAATGGTAGTAGCAGTACCTTGGCAGCAGTGCTTTCCTCCCCATTATGGTCCTTTATGTTGAGGTTCTCCTTAAGTGAATGCTCAATACTTGCCAGCGTAACCGGGTTTCCCTGCATCTGCATACGCTCTGTAAGGGTGGCTGCCTCTGGGACAGCTACCCAGAGGATGATGTAAGCCAGCAAACCAAAACCGCCTGCGAAGATCAAGGCAAGGAAAAGAATGCGAACAACTGCCACATCCACACCGAAGTACTTCGCAATACCGCTTGCCACGCCAGCCAGTTTCTTGTCAGCCGGGTCCCGGAACAGTTTCTTCACTGTAATCTCAGGCAACGAGTAGTTTACAGGCAGTGCGATCCAGAGGATGATATAAAGGATCAATCCAAATGAACCCGAGATGCCATCAGTAAGAGGCGTGCCTATTACCAGGAAAACGAAGATCAGGCGGATCCAAACAGGGTCTACGTTCAGGTAGTTAGCTATACCTGCTGATACACCACTGATTACTTTGCGAGTAACGTCGCGATACAGGCGTCTTGGGCCAGCTGTGGTGGCTGCTGCTGCAGCGCCTCCAGCCTCGGCATATTCCGGTTCAGGAGCACCAGCTCGGTACGCTTGTCTGGCATGAGGCATTTCCTCTTCCATTGGCTCCAGTATTTCGAAGTCAGTTACATCACCCATCTGAGTGATCAGCGCCTGCACATCCTCCATTGTAATAACCTGTTTGCCAGGAGAAAGGCGCATAGAAAAGATCTCCGCGATACGTGCTTCAATGTCAGCTACAATCTCCTCGTGCCCTTCATAGCTTGAGAAGTACTGTCTGATCGAAGTAAGATAGCGGCTAAGTTGCTCATACCCATCTTCCTCAATGTGGAAGATGATGCCTTGCAGATTAATGTTTATGTTCTTTTTCATGATTGCTGCGCTTTCTTGTTTTGGATGATGAATTCGGTGGAAGCTACCAGTTCGCCCCATGTGTCCCGGAGTTGTTCCAGAAATGAGCGACCGGTCTCGGTCAGTGTGTAATACTTGCGGGGTGGCCCTGAGGTAGATTCGACCCAACTATAGTCGAGAAGCCCCGCGTTCTTGAGGCGAGTAAGCAGGGGATACAAAGTACCCTCCACTACTATCATCTTGGCAGCTGTCAGCTCCTCCAACATATCGGATGCATATACCTCACCACGAGCGATAATCTCCAGTATGCAGAATTCCAGAATTCCCTTCCGCATCTGCACTTGTGTGTTTTCTACTTTCATGATGATTCCGTTTAATGTTGAAGCAAAGTTATTAAAAGGTACTATGTAAAACAAGGTACTGTTTAAAAATAATTACGAATCTTTTTTCAAAGGGTTTAAGTGGCAGTTAATTGTGGATAAAAATGATTATTTTTGGATGCGAAAAAATGTCGTTTAAAATCAACTTATTCGGCTTTTAGAGTGTTAGCAGGCAAAACTGCATCCATTGAAGAGGGTAAAAATATGCCCCAAAATTTTTTTGAAGTCCATTAAAGCCTATTTGAGACTGTAGTCTTGTGCCTATGACCAGATTTACCCTTTCAGTTTTATTATTAATGCTATGCTTGGTCAGCGGTGTTGCCCAGGCGCAGGTGGCTACTCCTAAGTATAGCAATGAGTTTTTAAATATTGGCGTGGGGGCTAGGGCCCTGGGTATGGGCAATGTACAGGTAGCCATAGCTGACGATGCTACTGCCGGTTTTTGGAATCCGGCAGGCTTACTGCAGCTGCGCAACAAGTATAACATCGCACTGATGCACTCTGAGCTATTCGCCGGTATCGCCAAAAACGATTTTGGTAGCTTCGCTATGCCGCTTGACTCGAGTAGTGCACTAGCCGTTTCCGTTATTCGTCTCGGCGTGGACGACATTGTGGATACCCGCCGCTTACAGAATGAGTACGGCTATATCCAGTACGACAGCATCCGTTTCTTTTCAGTCGCCGATTATGCCATGTTGCTTTCTTATGCACGCAAGAGCAACCTGATCGAGGGGCTACAGTTGGGCGTAAATGCAAAGATTATCTATAGAAATGTAGGGGAATTTGCCAACGCCTGGGGTTTTGGCTTTGATGCAGGTGCTCAATTACGTCGTGGTACCTGGCAGTTTGGTGTAATGGCCAAAGATGTGACTACCACCTTCACCGCCTGGACCCACAACGTAGAAGCATTAGAAGAAACCTACCTGCAAACTGGTAATGACCTGCCTGAGAGCACGGCCGAACTTACCCTGCCCCGTCTTGTGCTGGGAGCTGCTAAGAACTTCACATTCACCGATAAGATTACAGGTATACTTGCCACCGATATCGATTTCACTTTTGACGGAAAGCGCAACGTGCTGCTAAAGTCAGACTTTGCCTCTGTAGATCCACATGTAGGGATGGAGTTGGCTTATGCCCAGACAGTATTTATTCGTGGTGGCATTAACAACTACCAGCAGTTCCGAAACTTTAATGGAAGCATGTCCTCTAAAGTACAGCCTAACTTTGGGGTAGGCTTTGAGAACAACGGGTTGAATATCGACTTAGCCATGTCACGTGTGAATGGTAACGATGGTAATACAGCCAACGCGAATGGACATTACTCCATTATCATCTCGCTAGGTTATTCTTTTAATTAAAAATTTACGGTTTCAAGTTTTACAGCCGATGAATATAAGTAGACTCATAAAGCAATTCCTGTTTGTATGCACCTTTTTGTTAGGCCTGCAGTCTGTGGCGCTTGCCCAGTCTCCGACACCCTACGGCAACGAATGGATTGATTACAACAAAACCTACTACAAGCTGAAAGTTGTTAACACAGGACTGCACCGCTTGAGCCACGGCTTTCTGGACAGCCTCGGACTGGCAGGGACCAACCCACAGCACTTCCAGCTTTTCAGAAGAGGTAAGGAAGTAGCTATTCACGTAGCCGGCGAAGCCGACGGTAGATTGGATACTCAAGACTTCATCGAATTTTACGGTGAGCGAAACGACGGTAGGTTAGATCAAGATCTTTATAAGAACCCGGCGCATCAGCCACATCAGTTATATAGTCTTTACACTGATACCGCAGCTTATTTTCTGACCATAAATCCTGCAGGCGGCAAGCGGATGCAGCAGGTGAATCCTTCACCTGCGGGAAAGACGCCGGAGCCGTATCATTTGCAAAAGGTGGCGCATCATTTTGTGGATAGGTACTATTATGGTAAGAAGCACGGTACAATCAATGCGCTACTAGCCTGGATGGATGAGGGCGAGGGATATACATCAGTAGCTGCCAGGGTGGCAAAAAACTATGACATTCCTAAAATTACGAGTGCTGAAGCAACAGGGCCTAAACCAAGTTTTGAAGCAGTAGTTGGAGGTGTTAACGCTAATTTGCATGCAGGCGCCCTAAATGTTGTTACCCCATCAGGCGCAATTAGACAGCTGACCCGCTTTGAGATAACAGGAGATAGCTTCCAAAAAGTGAAAGGCAATCTTGAGAATGCAGATATTTATACAGACGGTAAAATTAGATTCCAGACATTGCCTGATGCCACTCCGTCGAATGATGTAACGTTGTCTTATGTAACGGTAACATTTGCCCGAAAGAATATTTTAACCGGAAACTCTTTAGTATTTCATACAGACTCTACACGCTCAGATAATCCTTATTACCTCTTTAATGGCACTGAAGCTAATACAGTGGCATATGATGTCTCTGATCCTTACAATCCTATTCGTATAGAAGGCCATGTTAGTGGAGAACTCAAAGGAGTTGTAATTCCTACACAAAACAAAACTCATAAGGTTCTACTCGCAAAAACTAATAAAGCATTTAAGGCAGCTGGGAAAACGGAGACCATGCGTTTCCGGAACATTGACGCAAGTGCTCACAACTACATTATTCTCACGAATAAAAGATTAATGAAGCCTGCAGGATCATCACGACCAGCACCGGTTGAGTATGCCGCCTATAGAGCTTCTGCAGCTGGTGGAGGTTATGATACTCTAATTGTGCATATTGATCAAATTGCGAATCAATTTCACTATGGCGAATTTTCATCTAATGCTGTTCGCAAGTTTATGTCCTTTATGCTTACCTCAGATCGGGAAAAGCAGCTATTCATTATCGGAAAAGGACTTAAGTATGCTTGGGAAGATTATAGAAGTATACATAACAATAAGTATAGCTTTTACCACATAGGAGACCGGCATCCTAAAGTCCATGAGATGGACTTAGTACCTACAGGAATGATTCCTTCCTCTGATGTATTCTTTTCCTCTGACTTTCGAAATAACAGGTACGAGCCCCGAGTTCCGACAGGGCGTTTGTCTGCTACAACACCTGAAAACATAATTGCTTATCTAAATAAAGTCAAAGAGCATGAAGCTCTGCCAGATGGCTTAGCGTGGAGAAAAAATATTCTACAGCTTGGTGGAGGAGCAAACGAGATACAGCAAAATCAATATGCGAATTGGTTAACAAATTACAGGCGTATTGCTGAAGGTCCGCTATTGGGAGCCAATGTAATTGAAAAATACAGAAGAGATTTTAGAGATTATACGACATACATCAATGTTTCTGATGAAGTGAATGCTGGCTTGTCACTACTTACTTTTTTTGGACATAGTGCTATAGATGTGACTGACATTGAAATAGGTTTCGCGTCGTCTAATCTTAATGGTTATAGAAATAAAGGTAAGTACCCTGCTATTATAATGAATGGATGTTATAGCGGTGATGCATTTATTCATAACAAGATATCGTTTGGTGAAGACTGGTTAATTACACCTGATCGGGGTGCAATATCATTTATGGCGCAATCCTACATTGGCGGTGATGGGCCATTGAATGAATTTTCAAATAGATTCTATCAAATTGCTTTTACTGATAATCAGTATTATGGACGTACAATTGGTGATGTTCATAAAGAAACTATTAGAAGGTATATCACATCGAGTTCCCTTTATCAAAGAGGAGATCATGTAGCTACCATGACACAAATGGTGCTTCAGGGAGATCCTGCAGTTAGATTATATACTCCAAGCAAACCTGATTATGCTTTTGCAAATAACGCTGCTACAGTTAAGGATCAAGCCGGTGAAACTGCGATTGCCCTCTCTGAGAAGTTTGTACTTAGTGTGAATACCATTAACCTCGGGAAAGCTATCAATGATTCAGTTAGCATTGGTGTAAAACGTATTCTACCCAATGGCACTGCACAAGATCCTGTTTCAATCAAGGTTAAGCCTATTTACTACAAAGAGAAGTTTGAGTTATCGATTCCTAACACTGACTCAACCGGGGCAGGTATGAACAGGTTTGAGATAACCCTTGATAACACAGGTCAAATTGATGAACTGAATGAAAGTAACAATGTACTGGTGATATCACATTTCTTGCCACGCTCAGGAATTTCATTATTGGCACCGATGAATTACTCAATCGTGAATAGTCCGAGTGTCAATTTGGTCGTTCAATCAACCCAACTAAGAGCTGAGCCTAAAGGAGTTTACTTTGAATTAGATACCACTTACAGCTTTACTTCAAGTATGAAATTAACCCACCGGGCAAGTCCTGGTGTGCTACCGGCATGGGAGGTGAATCTTCCAATTCAGAAGCCAGGCGCCGACAGTACTGTTTTCTTTTGGCGAGCTCGATTTGACCAATTTGAGCAGGGAGAAGATACTGTCTGGGTAAATGGTTCTTTCAGGTATATGAAGGGCAATGAGGAAGGGTGGTCGCAGAGCCATGCTGGTCAGTATATGGAAGCAGAGATGGATGGACTTCGTTTGAATGCTCAAGACAAAATCGAGTTCAGCCCTGTTACAAAAAACTTTGAAATTAGAACAGTTGGAGGTGATGAGAGGTTTGATATGCCCCCACATGGGATTTATATAAATGGGGTATCCGAAATTGACGCAGCTTGTGGTAATTTCAAAGCTTCATCCGTACCCAGAATGTTTTTCTTTGTGCTTGATAGTAAGAACCTGAATCACGTAACAGTTCCGGGATTCTCACCTTGTAGATTCATGTGGAATCTTTACCAATTTGGGGATCTTAACAATCCAACGATTAGAGCAAATATGCTGCGTTTTTTGGATGCCATTCCTGAAGGGCAATATGTGGTCGGTGTTACTGTTAATAAGGTTCCTTTTGATTTATTTACTCCAGAATTGAAAGCTGCTTTCAGTAAAATAGGGTCTAAATTAATCGATAATATAAAAACAGGCTACCCATTAGCCATCATAGGTCAAAAAGGTGCTGCTATCGGGACCATTCAAGAATTAGGAGCCGATTTAAGTAGTGATATACCTCCGACAGCACAAGGGATTGCTCTCCGTTACTTGATGGAAACAACTAACACCCAAGGCTCCATCACCTCAACTACTATAGGACCTGCCCTGAGCTGGGGTAGCTTGCACCATAATATAGAGAAGTACAAGTCAGGCGACGATAAATACAAACTGAGCGTGTATGGTCTTGATGAGGAAGGTAATCGAGAATTACTAAATGATGCAGTGACATCAAAAATGTTTGACCTAAGCCAGGTAAGTGCTACAAAGTATCCATATTTACAATTGCAAGCTCAATTGACAGATATAGATGACCGAACGGCTCCACAGCTCAAACAATGGATGATTTATTATCAAGCAGCACCAGAAGGAGTAATACGGCCAGACTTAGTAAAAATAAGTGAGGAGATCATAACAGCACAGGCTGAGCGAGGTGCCATTAATGTACCGATGGCTTTCCAGAATGTCACGCCTTATGCTTTCCGAGACTCTATCACTGTGGAAGTAACCTTAACAGGGGAAGGGATAGAGCCAAGAATATCGCAGTTCAAAATTGAGGCGCTGGAGGGGAATAAAACGGCCATGTTCAATTATACTATGTCATCTCTTGAGCTTGATGGTAATTATAAACTGAGTATGTATGTGAATCCGCGCTTGCAGCCGGAACAGCAGTATCAAAACAACATTTACGAAGTGAACTTTGCTGTAAAGTCAAAGCTTCATCCGATAATGGACGTAGCCTTTGATGGCGTGCACATCATGGATGGAGAACTTGTAGCGCCAAGCCCGCTTATTAGTATTACTGTAAAGGACGAAAACAGGCATATTTACCTAGAGAACGCAAATGCAATGGAGGTGTACTTAACTAACAATGCAACCAACGTATCGGTAGATGTAAAAGAGACTGCGAAGTCAAGCGAGTTGCGCGTTTTCCCAGCTGACGATAAGAATGATTTTCGATTTGAGTATAAACCAGAACATTTAGAAAATGGTATCTACACTTTAGAAGTAAGGGGTAAGGACGTGACAGGTAAAGCCTCAGGGGTTTCGCCTTACCGAATCAACTTCGAAGTTGAAAATGAGTCGAAGATTACGAACTTCTACCCTTATCCGAACCCTTTTTCTTCGAAGACACAATTTATCTTCACCTTAACAGGCGGTGTGATTCCAACGGATTTTAAAATACAGATCATGACCGTGACAGGTAAAATTGTGAAGGAGATTATGCGAGAAGAAATAGGACCTATTCGAATTGGCAACAATAAGACAGAGTATGCCTGGGATGGTACTGATACCTTCGGCGATAAGCTGGCCAACGGGGTTTATTTGTACCGTGTGGTGATGCCAAAAGATACTGAGGAGATGAAGCACATCTGGAAGAAAGGTGATAAGGGCTTCGTGAATGGTTATGGCAAGATTTACATCCTGCGTTAAAGCCCATAGCATTTAATATTAATAATAAAAAGGAGCACCCAACAGTGCTCCTTTTTTGCGGCTATACCTTGCGGCTATACCTTGCGGCTATACCTTGCGGCTATACCTTGCGGCT
>NZ_JBZYWG010000005.1:0-171286 GCF_058932845.1 Pontibacter sp. LHS2 | reverse complement strand
CAAAGCGAAGGTATCTGTTAAAATTGTTGTGATTCTTACCCACATACTTATAGGTATAACTTAAACTGAATTGAAGTACTTAGTTATGGGATGTTAAAAGTTTTATAAGCTTTATTTCCTATTATTTTCGTCGCTACAACACCAGACAATAAAAAAGGGGCTGCATTTGATCAAATGCAGCCCCTTTTTTATTGATTACTCTGTAGACTATATATTGATGAACTTCGGATTGATCAGGTTCTCCATGGAAAAAATTTCATCCCACTTAGCCTGAGTGATCAATTTACGCTCTAACACTGTTATCTCATGAATAGACTTTCCTGTTGCTAATGCTTCTTTAGCGATGGAGGCTGACTCTTCATATCCTAAGATCGGGTTGAGTGAAGTCACAATGCCTATGCTGTTCATAACCATATTGCGGCAAATCTCTTCGTTGGCCGTAATGCCATCAACGCACTTGCTTTGCAAGGTATAGCATGCATTCTCCAGGAAAGTCAGAGAATTAAATAAACTGTACGCTATCACTGGCTCCATGACATTGAGTTGTAACTGACCAGCTTCCGCAGCCATCGTTACTGTCATATCTGCTCCTATCACATAGTAAGCAGTTTGATTAACTACCTCGGGTATCACAGGATTCACTTTGCCTGGCATAATAGAAGATCCTGGTTGCATGCGCGGGAGGTTAATTTCATTTAAGCCTGCTCGTGGGCCAGATGATAACAAACGCAAGTCATTGCAAATTTTAGACACTTTGATGGCGCAGCGCTTCATGACACCAGAAACCTGTACATAAGCTCCTGTATCGCAAGTAGCTTCGATCAGGTCTTCTGCAAGCACAACTGGCACACCCGAAATCTCCTTCAGAATATCTGTTACCATCTGAGGATAACCCTGCGGTGCGTTGATAGAAGTACCGATAGCCGTAGCCCCCATGTTAATCTCACAGATTAGCAGCTTGACTTCGTGCAGACGCTGTATATCTTCTCTGATTGTAGTCGAAAAGCCATGAAACTCTGCTCCTAAGGTCATTGGTACAGCATCCTGCAATTGGGTACGTCCCATTTTCAGTACTTCTTTAAACTCATCTGCCTTCCGTCCAAAGGCTTGCTGTAAAGCTTCCAGACTTTCGATGAAGGCCTGTATTTTCCAGTAAAGTGCCAGTCTGAAAGCAGTAGGGTAAGCGTCGTTTGTAGACTGTGAGCAATTCACATGGTTATTGGGGTGAAGGAAGTTGTACATTCCTTTCTGGTGACCCATATACTCTAAGCCAACATTAGCAATCACTTCATTCACGTTCATGTTTACGGACGTGCCTGCACCTCCTTGTATCATGTCAGTTACGAACTGATCCAGATACTCTCCAGCGATCAATCTGTCACTGGCATAAACGATCGCATCTGTTACTTCTTTGCTTAGTACGCCGCATTTGTGGTTCGCTAGTGCCGCTGCTTTTTTTACGTAAGCAAAAGCTTTTATAAACAGAGGCTCTTTCGAGATAGGTGTACCTGTTATGTGAAAGTTCTCGAGTGCGCGCGATGTTTGAATTCCATAGTAAACTTCATGAGGGATTTCTTTTTCTCCCAGAAAGTCGTGTTCAATCCTTACTGTATCCATGCTTATGATGTGTTCTTAAAGACAAATTTTTATTCGCCTGTCTGCTGTGGAGCAGTTACAACAGGTATTTCTATACCTAGGTCCTGCGCAACGGCCAGCACAATGTCGGTGGCGTACTTTTTGGTGCAGCGTAGTTTGCCGTTCTGGCTGTAATCGGTAATCAGGCTTTGGTTGATGATGAGCTTAGAAACATATTCTCCATACCGCTTGATGATTTCTTTCTGCACCTCCGTCAATAGCTCCTTGCGGCGTTCTGTTTCAGGAGTCCGCATTGGTCTATGAAAACGATGCTCCGGATAATCATGGCTGATATGATTTGCCTTGGCTGCTTCTTTAGCCTCGTGCAGCGCTTCCTCTAACATGCGCTCATTCTTTGGTTTCTTCAGGTTGCCATGTATACCTCGTGTATGGTTAAGCCATTCGTGCAGATCCGTGTTAGGGTTATTAGCTAGCTCAACCAAGGCATCATTGGGAATGACAAAGTGAGCAGGCTTGTTGAATTGCTTAGCTAAGTTCTCTCTGAAGGTATAGAGGTTTTTCAGGAGATACTGCTGGTAATAGTTAAGGCGGTAGGAATGTTTTAGCCGGAGGTGCGGGTTTTCTGATTCCGTATACTTCAGTTGCTCTAACAGATAGTCCTCTTCTTCGAGCCAGTGCATACGGTCTAGCTTCTCGATTTCCTGAAGTAGCTTCGCTTTGATCTCATGCAGGTAAATAACATCAATTGCTGCGTAGCGAAGCTGATCTTCAGTAAGAGGGCGCTTGTTCCAATTACTGGATTGCTGAGACTTATCTATCTCTTTTCCGAACTCTTCCTTCAGTACCGTTGCAAGTGAAGAGCGCTCGTAATTAAGAATTTTAGCGGCTACATCTGTATCGACTATACCTTTCAAGGAACAGCCCATCTTATCAAGCAACAGAATGTCGTTATTGGAGTGGTGAATGATCTTTGTGATAGCAGGGTTTTCCATTAGTTGGTAAAACGGCTTCAGATCATCAATGTAGAATGGATCAATAATAAAGCAAGTGCCTTTGCCGTCAGCAATCTGGATCAGGCAAAGGTTGAAGCCATAGGTATAGCGGTTTTGATCAAACTCAAGGTCAACGGCCAGTTCACGGCACTGCTCTAATCGCTCGACAGCCTGACGCAAGTCAGCATCAGACGCTACCAGTACAATTGTTACACCGTCCTCTTCTAAAGATAATTTTTCCATTGGCTAAATTTAAACAAGTATTAAGCCATATCCATACGCCGTGTACTATTTTTCTTTTACAGGTATAGCATAAAAAAGCCCCCTTCCATTACACTGGAAGAGGGCTTTTTAAACTAATGTATTTATGTATGCTACTGTATAGGTCTTTCTTCCGGAATATCGTCCGCTACACCATCATTTACGGTTGTATCCATAACAGTAGTAGTATCAGCTTCCATGTCCATATCTGCATCCATATCGATGTCAGAGGTTTCTACCTCGTCTATGCGGTCAGTTTCAGTTGCGGTGTTGTTATCAGAACCACAGGCCGTGAAAGCAAAGAAAGCGAATGCAGCAAATGCAAATTTTATTGTCTTTTTCATGATATTCAAGTTTTGTTAAACAAGTAAATTTGTACTTATTTATTCGGTTTATACGGAAAGGTAACCCCAGAGATTATATTTTTTTGTACAAATACCTGCGAATGCTCCTCAATATACTGTAAATGGATGTTTTTCGGGGGTTAAGAGAGCAGTTTATAGAATACATAGTTTGAGGTCTATTATGAGAGCTTGATTATAAAATAGGATATTATTTATTTTAGCCATGGGTGAGGCTGGTGAATTGCCAGTTTATCCGAACACTAAGGATAGAATCAAAAAAGAGCCTTCTCAGTTTTCCGGGAAGGCTCCTATTTTTGTGAAAGATTGGGTCCTACTATTTGCTATTAGATAGAGACTTCTCTCTTTTCGCTCTGAATTCGGACTTTTCACGCCACTTCGGGTATGTGTCACCATTTGCTACGCGATACCCCACTCTAAAGTAAAGCTGTAAGTCTTCAACAGCACCGTCCAGGTTCCAGTCATCGTATACCTCATCGCCCACCTTATGATAATGTTCGGCTGTATACTGCTCTTGTTTTTTGGTAATGAAGTCGGCTGGCTGATCGCGGGCGACTATACCTGATTTGGCATATAATGCAGGCACACCTTGCTTGGCAAACTCAAAATGATCAGAACGATAAAAAGAGCCTTTCTCAGGAGACGCCTCCGGCACGATGCGACGATTCTGCGTGCGAGCCTCTTCTGCCAGCACATCTTCGAGGTCAGAGTTGCCATACCCGATCACGATCACATCCTCAGTAGGGTGATAAGGGTTGAGCACATCCATGTTGATGTTAGCCAGTGTTTTGTTCAACGGGTAT
The DNA here is from genome assembly GCF_058932845.1 of Pontibacter sp. LHS2. NCBI lineage: Bacteria > Pseudomonadati > Bacteroidota > Cytophagia > Cytophagales > Hymenobacteraceae > Pontibacter > Pontibacter sp. LHS2. The sequence goes on along the minus strand of NZ_JBZYWG010000005.1, from coordinate 167,272 downwards.
AACGGGTTAGATGCATAATACTTAGACCCAAGCAATCCTTTTTCTTCAGCGGTAACAGCCAAAAACAAAATCGAGCGTTTGGGCTTTTCGGGTAGTTCTGTGAAAGCTTTGGCCAGTTCAATCAGTCCAGCTGTGCCACTGGCATTGTCCATGGCACCGTTATAGATCTGGTCGCCCTGTAGTTTCTCATCCTTGCCCAGGTGGTCCCAATGGGCCGTGTATACCACATACTCATCTTTCAGTTTCGGATCTGCACCTTCCAGCTTAGCGACCACATTGCGAGACTCGATCTCGCGCAACTGGTTCTTGATCGTGAAGTTGGCTTTCGCATTCAGGGGAACTGGTTTAAAGCCCTTCTGAGCAGCCGCATTCTTCAGCTTTTCAAAGTTATTACCGGAAGCATTGAAGAGTTCGCGTGCCTTATCTTCCGTTATCCAGGACTCCACCGCTACACGGTCCATGTTCTTGCCTGAATTGCTAATGTCAAAGTTCTCACGGCTCCAGCTTCCCGATACTACTTCATAAGGGTAGCCAGCCGGTCCGGTTTCGTGAATGATAATAGCGGCGGCAGCGCCTTTCTCTGCCGCTATCTCGTACTTATAGGTCCAGCGACCATAATAGGTCATGGCCTTTCCACCAAACATAGTGCTATCCAACTGCTCAGGATTACCTGTACTAGGTATAGGCGGATCATTGATGAGCATGACGATGGTCTTGCCTTTTACATCTAAGCCTTTATAATCATCCCAACCGTACTCAGGTGCCACGATGCCGTAGCCTACAAACACCAGATCAGAGTTGGTTACGTTTACATCCTGCACAAACCGGCGTGATACAGCTACATAGTCGTCAGGGAAAGACAGGTTGATAGTTTTGCCGCCAGCTGTAAAGTTTGCCTTAGGCTGTGCTGTAAAGCCAAACATAGGAACGTTCTGCACAAAGGTGCCATCCGGATTGCCGGGCTGTAAGCCTAGTTTCTTAAACTCACGGGTAAGGTAGTTGACAGTAGAATCTTCGCCAACGGTACCGGGGCTGCGGCCTTCAAATTCATCTGATGCCAGCACACGAATGTGTTGCAAGAGGTCGTTCGCGTTGATGCTCTGTTGGGCAGCAAGTAAGCCAGTCGTATCACTGGCAACAGCGGTGCGTTCATCGCTGTCTGCTATCTCTCTGGAATTCTCATTACAGCTGTAAGTCAATAGGCTGAGCAAAGCCAAACCAATCAAATCTTTCTTCATAGGGTGGTGTAAGTATGTTGAGTTACTGAAGATAATACTTTTATTCAAGCCTATAGTTACGGCCGCCTGTATTTTGATCAAGCGGCTATTTCCCAGCTGGCAGGAACGCCTTGATGCAAGGTTTTAATCAGACTCAGGCACGAAGAAAGATCCTGATACAGTTGGCACTCCCTTATAACTACCCGCTGCCAGCCCGCTTCCCGATAGAGTGTTTTGTTCCGCTCGTCACGCAACAGATTATTTGTAAACTTATCTTCCCAGAATCGTAGGTTTGACTTGGGAAAAGCAGGTTGGCAGTAAGGACAGCGGTGCCAGAAGCAGCCGTGCACAAAAATGGCGAGTCGACGGGACGGGTAGCAGATGTCAGGCTTGCCGGGGGCTTTGCGCCAATGGATGCGATAGCCACGCAAATCATTCTGCCATAGTGCGCGACGCAATAAGAGTTCAGGCTTTGTATCGCGGCTCTTATTAGCACGCATGTACCGGCTCACTTTTTCCTGAGCAGTCAGAGGTTTGTTGGGTGCTGTCTTCTTATACCTTTTAGCTTTTCTGCGGGCTGCCAATCGTAACAGATGTGTAGATTCTAGCCTTTAACAAGGTATAGCCACAAGAAGTGCCGCAAGCAAGGAAATACAATCCTACTATATAAATGTTACAATGTAATGTATGATGCTGATTGTTAGGTGTATTTGCTTATGCGAATGTATAAAGTTTGATTTCTTATAAATACTCTTAACTTTGCCTTTACACACAGCCGTAAACATTAGTTATGGATAAATATACCTATATCGCCAATGCGCACGGAGCCTACATTGATGAGCTGTATAAAGCTTATCAGCAGGATCCTGAATCCGTTGATTTTGGATGGCGCAAATTCTTCGAAGGCTATGAATTCTCAACTGCTTACACTGAGAATGGCCACGAAACAGCGGAAGCTCCAGCTGTTGCCCCTGCCAAAGCCACAGCTGCAGGTGAGTCCGATAAAGAAGTCGCAGTACGCAACTTTATATACGCCTATCGCAGCCGCGGACACTTGCGCTCTAAGACAAACCCGGTTCGTGAGCGTAAAGACCGCAAGGCACTGCTGGACCTGAAAGATTTTGGTTTATCAGAGGCTGACCTGGGTACGGTTTTCCAGGTAGGTGAAATTATTGGTATAGGACCTGCTAAGCTGCGCGATATAGTAGCAGCAGTTCAGAAAATATACGAAGGCCCGATCGGTTACGAGTACATGTACATCCGTGATCCGGAAGTACTGTCCTGGTTGCAGAATAAGATCGAGAACGAGTCTTTGAACTTCAACCCGGGTATTGAATACAAGAAGCGCATTCTTTCTAAACTGAACGAGGCGGTTGTATTTGAGAACTTCCTGCACACAAAATTCTTGGGTCAGAAGCGTTTCTCACTGGAAGGTGGCGAAACGACTATACCTGCGCTGGATGCCATCATCGACAAAGCTTCTGAGCTAGGTGCGAAGGAAGTGGTGATTGGCATGGCGCACCGTGGCCGTTTGAACGTGCTGGCCAACATCATGGGCAAAACCTATGAGCAGATCTTCTCTGAGTTTGAAGGTACGGCTACGCCAGACCTGACCATGGGAGACGGTGACGTGAAATACCACATGGGCTTCTCCTCTGAAGTGGATACCCCATCTGGCAATAAAGTAAACCTGAAACTGGCACCAAACCCATCGCACTTAGAGGCGGTGAACCCAGTAGTGGAAGGTTTTGTACGTGCCAAGATCGACTGCATGTACGACCGCGATCCGAAGCAGATCGTGCCGATCCTGATCCATGGTGACGCAGCTGTTGCGGGTCAGGGCATCGTGTATGAAGTGACTCAAATGGCGAAGCTGACAGGCTACCAGACAGGCGGTACCATCCACTTTGTGATCAACAACCAGGTAGGTTTTACAACTGACTTTGAAGACGCACGTTCTTCCATCTACTCTACTGATGTTGCCAAAATCATTGATGCACCAGTGCTGCACGTGAATGGCGATAACCCGGAAGCGGTAGTATTTGCCGTACGTCTGGCCACGGAGTACCGTCAGAAGTTTGGCAATGACATCTTTATTGACATGGTATGCTACCGTCGTCATGGCCATAACGAGGCAGACGAACCGAAGTTCACACAGCCGCATCTCTATAACCTGATCTCGAAGCATCCGAACCCACGTGAGGTATACAACAAAGAGTTAATCAGCAAAGGAGATATTAATGCAGAACTGGCGAAGACAATGGACAAGGAGTTCCGCCAGATGCTGCAGGACCGTTTGGATATGGTGAAGCAAAAGCCGCTTCCATATAACTACCAGTCACTGGAGAAAGAGTGGAAAGAGCTGCGCCGTTCCAAGCCGGAAGATTTTAATCAATCGCCTGAAACAGGTATATCAGAGGAAGTAATCCAGAAAGTAGGTACAGCACTTTCAAACGTGCCGCAAGGCTTCAAGCCGCTCAAGCAGATTGAGAAGCTGTTGAAAGAGCGTAAGGAAATGTTCTTCGAAACTCGTCAGTTGAACTGGGCTGCCGCCGAATTGCTAGCTTACGGTTCCATCCTGGCTGAGGGCAGAGTAGTACGCTTAAGCGGACAGGATGTGCAGCGCGGTACCTTCTCGCACCGTCACGCTGTGCTGCGCGACGCTAACACCAGTGCTCCTTACTCTAACCTGAACTACATCCAGGAAGACCAGGTAAAGCTTGAGATCTACAACTCTCTGCTATCAGAATATGGTGTGCTGGGTTTTGAGTTTGGCTATGCCATGGCTAACCCGAATGCACTTGTAATCTGGGAAGCACAGTTTGGTGACTTCGCCAATGGTGCACAGGTAATGATCGACCAGTTCATCGCCGCTACAGAGTCTAAGTGGCAGCGTATGAACGGTGTGGTGATGCTGTTGCCGCACGGCTACGAAGGTCAGGGACCGGAACACTCCAACGCCCGTCCTGAGCGCTTCCTGCAGCTGGCAGCCGAGAATAACATGTTTGTGACCAATATCACAACGCCTGCCAACTTCTTCCACTTCCTGCGTCGTCAGCTGGCCCTGCCATTCCGCAAGCCGGCCATCAACATGGCGCCTAAGTCATTGCTGCGTCACCCGAACGTGGTTTCTCCTGTAGAGGAATTCACCAAAGGTGGTTTCAGAGAAGTGATCGGTGATAACTACGCTTCTGCTAAGTCAGTGAAGAAAGTGTTACTGTGCACTGGCAAGGTATACTTCGACCTGTTGGAAGAGCAGCAGAAGAACAAGCGCAAAGATGTAGCCCTGATCCGTATGGAGCAGCTGGCGCCATTCCCGAAAGTGCAGTTGGAAGCTGAATTGAAAAAATACAAGAACGCCAAGGTATACTGGGTACAGGAAGAGCCGGAGAACATGGGTGGCTGGATGTATATCCTGCGCATCATGCGCAATGGCATTGAAGATGTAGTGGCACGTAAGCCAAGTGCGTCACCTGCAACCGGTTACAACAAGATCCACGGCAAAGAGCAACAGGAGCTGGTTGAACGCGCGTTTGCGATATAATTTAATGAGCAGGTATAGGGGGATTAACTCGACTGATTTAGTCTATTATACCTGCTCGTTCGTAAGTCATAATTCGTAATTCATAATTTATAAAAAAATATGAGCTTAGAAGTTAAAGTGCCTGCTGTAGGTGAGTCGATCACCGAGGTAACCATAGCCCAGTGGCTAAAAAAAGACGGCGACCGTGTGGAGATGGACGAGGTGATTGCTGAGCTGGAATCTGACAAAGCCACCTTTGAACTGCCCGCAGAAGCCGCAGGCATTTTACGCATCGTTGCGCAGGAAGGCGATACCATTGATGTGGGCGCCACGATCTGCCGCATCGAGCAAAACGGTGAGGCCGGTGGCGCACCAGCTGCCCCTGCCGCCAAAGAAGAAACCGCTGCCCCGGCTGCACAGGAGTCTGCTCCTGCCGCTGCACAAGGCACTGGCGAAACAGTAGAAATGCGCGTACCAACCGTAGGCGAATCTATCACAGAAGTGACGATCGCCAGCTGGTTGAAGAACGAAGGTGACCACGTAGAAATGGACGAGGTAATCGCCGAACTGGAGTCTGATAAGGCGACGTTTGAGTTGCCAGCCGAGGCTGCCGGTACACTGCAGATCGTAGCGCAGCAAGGCGATACCGTAGAGATCGGTGGCCTGCTTTGCCGCATCGTGGCAGGTACTGGTGCAGGCGCTTCTAAACCAGCCGCTCAGCCGAGCGCTCCGGCCGCACAGCAGGCTTCACAGCCAGCTGCCGCTGCTCCATCTGGCGCACAGACTTATGCATCCGGTACGCCATCGCCAGCTGCTGGCAAGATCCTTTCTGAGAAAGGCATCAACCCAGCTGATGTGCAAGGTACAGGCCGCGACGGTCGCATTACAAAAGAAGATGCGATGGGTGCTCAGAAATCAGCTGCACAACCAACTGCCGCTCCGGCTCCTGCTGCAAAGCAAGAAGCTGCTGCTCCGGCTGCTACCGGCGATCGAAACCAGCGTCGTGAGAAAATGAGCTCACTTCGTAAGACAGTTGCCCGCCGACTGGTGCAGGTGAAAAATGAAACGGCTATGCTGACTACTTTCAATGAGGTAGACATGAAGCCGATCATGGACATCCGCGCCAAGTACAAAGACAAGTTCAAAGAGAAGCACGAGGTAGGTCTTGGTTTTATGTCCTTCTTCACGAAGGCTTGTACTGTAGCCCTGCAGGAGTGGCCGGCTGTTAATGCTCAGATTGACGGAAATGACATGATCTTCAATGATTTCTGCGATATTTCCATTGCAGTTTCGTCACCAAAAGGTCTGGTTGTTCCGGTTATCCGCAACGCAGAGCAGCTGACGCTGGATGGCATCGAGAAAGAAGTGATCCGTCTGGCCAAGAAGGCACGCGACGGGAAACTTTCAATCGAAGAGATGACTGGCGGTACCTTCACGATCACCAACGGTGGTGTGTTCGGTTCTATGATGTCAACGCCGATCATCAACGCGCCGCAGTCAGCTATCCTGGGTATGCACAACATCGTGCAGCGTCCGGTTGCTGTAAACGGTCAAGTAGAGATTCGCCCAATGATGTACCTGGCCCTGTCTTACGACCACCGCATCATCGATGGCCGCGAGTCAGTAAGCTTCCTGGTTCGAGTGAAAGAACTTCTCGAAGATCCGATGAGATTGCTGTTAGGCGTTTAATTTATTGATATAAGGAAGGAGGGGTAAGCGAAAAGGTTTGCTCCTCCTTTTTATGTTATTATAATTGCATTATGGCGCGAGCGTCCTCGCTCGTGACTTATATAGTGGGGCCTCCGGCCCATTTGGCTATACCTGAATTATAAGCTTGGTAGGCCAGAGGCCCACCCATAATAGACTCGAGCAAAGACGCTCGTCCCATATTAAAAGAAATCAAATACAAACGAGAGTATACCTCTCTTCAAAGTATAGAAAGATGAAATACGACGTTACAGTAATCGGTTCTGGTCCTGGCGGGTATGTAGCAGCTATACGCTGCGCACAGCTGGGCTTGAAAACCGCTATTATAGAGAAGTATAATGTGCTGGGCGGTACTTGCCTCAACGTGGGCTGTATACCTTCTAAAGCACTCCTTGATTCATCAGAGCATTATCACAATGCGGCGCATACCTTTAAGGAGCACGGCATCGAACTGAATGATCTGCAGGTGAATATCCAGCAGATGATCAAGCGGAAGGGCGAAGTAGTGAAGTCGAACAACGACGGCATCGCTTTCCTGATGAAAAAGAACAAAATCGACACGTACTATGGTCTGGGTTCGTTCGTGAACAAAAACACGATCAAGATCGCAGGTATAGACGGTCAGGAGCAGCAGATCGAGACAGAGAAAACCATCATCGCGACAGGTTCTAAGCCTACTGCGCTGCCATTCCTGCCAATCGACAAGAAGCGCATCATTACTTCTACAGAAGCTTTGTCGCTGACGGAGGTTCCTAAGAAAATGATCGTGATCGGTGGCGGTGTGATCGGTCTGGAGCTGGGTTCTGTGTATGCCCGCCTTGGTACGAAAGTGCAGGTGATCGAGTACATGGATGCCATCATCCCGACGATGGACCGTGCGCTCGGCAAAGAACTGCAGCGTGTGCTGAAGAAAACACTCGGCTTCGAGTTCTTCTTCAACCACAAAGTGACCGGCGCTACCAACGAGGGCGAAACAGTGACTGTGACAGCTGAGAACCCTAAAGGTGAGACAGTGACGTTTGACGGTGACTACGTGCTGGTGTCAGTTGGTCGTAAGCCATATACCGAAGGACTGGGCTTGGAGAACGCTGGTGTGCAGATGGGTGAGCGCGGTATGATTGCCGTGAACGATCACCTGGAAACCAACGTGCCGGGCATCTACGCGATCGGTGACGTGGTGCGTGGCGCTATGCTAGCGCACAAAGCCGAGGAAGAAGGCGTGTTTGTGGCCGAGACCATAGTAGGTCAGAAGCCGCACATTAACTACAACCTGATTCCAGGTGTGGTGTATACCTGGCCGGAAGTGGCAGGCGTAGGCTTTACCGAAGAGCAGCTGAAAGAGCAGGGCCGTGCTTACAAAACCGGTTCATTCCCATTCAAAGCGTCGGGCCGTGCCAAGGCATCAATGGACACTGATGGCTTTGTAAAGGTGCTCGCTGATAAAGAAACTGATGAGATCCTGGGTATGCACATGATCGGTCCGCGTATCGCTGACCTGATTGCAGAGGCAGTAGTGGCGATGGAGTTCCGTGCTTCGGCTGAGGATATTTCCCGCATGAGCCATGCGCACCCAACTTATACAGAAGCTATCAAAGAGGCTTGTCTGGCAGCGACTGAAAACCGCGCTTTGCATATCTAATTTGGAATCATTTATCAGTCCAAAACAGCATCATTCCGCAAGGGGTGATGCTGTTTTGCTTTATCACTATATAGGGATGATAACTCTCAATATGGATTTTACGTTGTATTAAAACATGAAAAATTAAACCAGGTACAGCCATGAACAAGCCGCAGCAGTCCTTCGACAAAGCTTTTAAAATTTTGCTTGGGCTCGGCATTCTGCTTCCATTTCTGGTAGCGAGTTATACCTGTCAATTGCTCTGCTCCAGCCTTGTAGAACGAGTACTTACCTTTGGCGCAGTTTTCCTGTTCGTATTTTTGATTTTCTGGATCGTGGCACGCACCATCGTGCAACTTTTGGATGAATAATTATTTTGTCAGGCAACCATCCTCCTGCCTGTTTCATCTTAGGGGTATAAGCTGATTTTCAAACCACTAATTATACCTTAGACCATGAAAAAATCATTCCTACTCCTTTTTCTGTTAGTTGTTCCTTTCCTGACGCAAGCACAAACACGTGTAAACGCCTCCGAAATCATCGACAAGATAAACCGTGGTGAAGCCGTCACTTACAAGAATGCTTTGATTGTGGGTGTGCTGGATCTGACAACGCTGGATAATATGCGCATCGAGAAAAAATCTGACGATAAGTACAGCACGAAAGAGTATCTGAGTACTGTGAAAGTGCCACTAACCTTTATTGACTGTACTTTTAAAGATGATGTACTGGCTTACTACAACTCTGACAATCAGGACTTAAAGCTATTCAACAGAAAAAACGAGGTATTCAATGCTAACTTCGATAAGGCGGTGCGCTTTGAGAACTGTGTGTTTGAAGGGTATAGTGCATTTAAATACTCTAAATTTAAAGACGACGTATCGTTTGCAGGCAGCCGTTTCCGAAACGAGGCAAACTTCAAGTATAGTAAGTTTTCGCAATCAGCTGACTACAGCAATGCGAAGTTTGAAGAAGAAGCCAATTTCAAATACGCCAACTTCCCACAGACTGCCAGCTTTAACCGTGCTACTTTCAGGAGAGAGGCAAACTTCAAGTACACGAAGTTCAGTCAGGATGCCAACTTCAGACAAGCGAACTTCAGAGGTTTGGCCAACTTCAAATATACCAAAGTGGGTAACAATCTGGACTTTCAAAGAACTGAGTTTAATGGGGATGAAGACTTTAAGTATACACAGGTGAACAACCGCAAAGTATCAAGAGCTGACCTGGTGAATAACTAGTTGTTAAATAAGAAAGGCCACCCCTAGGGGCGGCCTTTCTTATTTTCTGGCGTTTTTGAGATGTTTGATTGCTGCCTCCAGGTATAGTGCGTTGTTTTCCTTTTCGTTATCAGTCAGGCTAAGCTCAATATCAGGGGTGATGCTCTTACCGTATACCTTGCCGTTCCGGTCAGTGGCTTTTGTAGTGGTCAGGTTCAGCCAGGCGCCGTCAGACAAAACAAAGGGCTGATTGCTGGTCGTAAGGCCCAGTGTGCTGGTGCCGATTAGCTTGGTACGTTGTCTGCCGATAAAGGTGATAGCTGCAAACTCTCCCGAAGAGCTAGTGGATTTGCTCACCAGTACTGCAACAGGCAAGTTGCGTTTCTTTACTTTATAAGGTTTCGCAATTGTGTATTCCAAGCTATCTGTCAAACCTGTGATAGTGCCGTTTTTGTAAGTTTCGTGTCTAAGGTTACCATCCGCATCGGTATAACCTATCCAGTTGCCATCGCCTAAAATCGGGAGTAAGCCTGCCATGGTGGGTTCAAAATTGCCTCCTTGGTTTCTGCGCAGATCTATAATCCATCCTTTCGGCTTCTGGGCATCCAGGCTTTTAATGATGATTTGCAGGGAGTCTGTGAAGGCAAGTTGTTCTTCATTAAGAAAAGCGGCGAAGCCCGGAATAACGATCATGGCGTATTTCCCCTCCACCATGCGCCCCGATGGCATAGGCAATTTCTGAGAAGTGGCCTCCTCGTAGCTGTACTTCGATAATATCTTAATCACTTCGGCGCCATACAAGCCACTGTGCCCGTCACCCAACCGTTGCAGCGCTTTTTCTATAACCGGATAGGTGGCTCTTATTGACGTAGCGGCCTTCGCATCTTCCAGTGTTTTGGCATAAAGCGTTTCCCAGTCTGTCGTGTGCTTTTTCAGGGAGTTCTTTTTCATGATGTCCAACACCTGCACCACGTATGTCTGGATGGAGTCGGGCAATGCCTGTGCAAAGGAAAGCTGTGCTAAGGCAAGGAAAACAAGAAGGAGGGTGAGCGGCTTTTTCATGGAGCTAAAGTTTCGTTTTATATCAGTTTGCTTGTTTCATATAACTGATACAAACATACTGGCTCCTGAGTGAAGGCAACGGCAGTAATACAGCAACTGCCTATATCAATTGACGAACCGGTCTTTCACTACATATACGGCTTGTTACACGAGGTAGAGCGGTTGGTAAAGTAAATTGGGCAGTTGCTGTATTTTACCTGCGATGTTCTGTTCAATTCATTTATTTTTAGGGATGAATAAGAAGAAGATCATCCTGTTTCATTGTCTGTTCTGGTTTTTCGATTTCTTCAAAGACGCGGTTTACGGTTTCCAGTACTACTACTTTTATGATGCCCAGTATACTCTGGCGTCACTTTACAAAACCACAGCCGTTGACTTTGTGCGCACGCTATTGACGGCAGCACTGTTTTACCTGAATGCCTTGGTACTGGTACCTCGTTTTTTTGGCAAAGGCAGGTATGGAATTTATGCGCTCAGTGTGTTGACCTTGCTGGTGGTTTTTACACCGGTACACTATCTGCTGGAGGTTATCCTGTTGAAGTACTTTAATTGGGCTACCTATGGACGGGAAATCACCATGATTTGGATCTTTCAGAGTGTGCTGAGAGGCAGTCTTATGTACATCTTATTAGGTATAGCCTATGGGTATGTAGTGGATTACTTTAAAACACAGGAAGAGAAAAAGGAACTGGAGAAAGCAAAAATGGCAACAGAGCTGGCCTTTCTGAAATCACAGATCAATCCGCATTTCCTTTTTAATACCATCAACGACATTTACTCACTCACCTACCAGAAATCTGATCAGGCGCCAGAGGCATTGCTCAAACTTTCGGCGCTGCTGCGCTACATGCTACGCGAAAGCGAGGCAGACAAAGTGCTGCTCTCGAAGGAGGTAGCATACTTGGAGGATGTGATAGACCTGCAGCGCATCGGTTTGAAAGGCCAGGCTTTTATTGAGTTTGAGAAAGAGGGAGCTATTGACCAAAAGCTGATATCGCCGCTGGTGCTGATCGCTTTTGTGGAGAATGCCTTTAAACACGGTGTGTGCGATGATCCAAACCATCCGATCCACATCAATTTAGCTGTAGAAGGTGATACCTTGTTATTCGGGGTGCTTAACTGGAAGAACAATGACCAGAAAGACAGAACAGGAGGTATAGGGCTGGTGAATGTACGGCGCCGGCTGGAGCTGTTATACCCTGATTGCTATACCCTGGAGATTACAGACGAGCCGTCTACCTTTGAAGTGGAACTGGCACTGCAATTAAATGCCATGAAATCAATTCAACCAAACCAGCACCAAGCTATACCTGCCGCACCGTACTAAGCCTGACATGAACAACCAAATGAAAACAATACGCTGCCTTGTGGTAGATGACAAGCCGCTGGCGCTGGACATCCTGACAGATTATATTCGGAAGATCGACTTTTTAGAACTAGTGGCCAGCACCACCAGCGCTTTGGAGGCATTGAAGCGAATAGAACGGGAACAAATAGACCTGATCTTTTTGGACATCCAAATGCCTGAGTTGACAGGTATACAGGTTATGAAAATCATCGGTGACAAGTGCCGGGTTATCCTGACAACTGCCTACACCGAGTATGCACTGGAGGGTTATGAGCACAACGTGGTGGACTACCTGCTCAAGCCGATTGCTTTTGATAGGTTTTACAAAGCAGCACAGAAGGCACGGCAGCAGCTGGAGGCTAGTATCCCATCTATCACTACTATGCCTCCGGCTCAGTCAGAGGAAAGAGCTCCGGAGACAAGTAGCCGAAGTTTTATCTTTGTGAAGACGGAATACAAGATCGTGAAGGTGAGACTGGATGACATTCTGTATGTGGAGGGGCTGCAAAACTACGTGTCCATCTATACCCGCCACGAGCGTATCTTATCACTCCGGAACATCAAAAAGATGCAGGAGCAGTTGCCTGCGCAGCAGTTTGTACGGGTGCACAAGTCTTATATCATCTCACTTGATAAAATTGACTCCATTGAGCGGAACCGGATCTTTATAGGCGATGCCGTTATACCTGTTGGCGACACCTTTAAGGATAATTTTATGGAATTGATCGAAAATGCCAATAGGAGAGAGTAGCAGGATAAGCGGTCACTGCTGCAGTAGGTTGAACATCTTTCCCAAGCCTTCTTCAGGTGAATAAGTAGGTATAGGCGCTAGCTCCAGCCATTGTGCGCGCACCTGGTTGATCAGTGATAGGTCTGGTGGTGGCTGCTTACGCAATGCCACAATGCTGGCTGCGATGGCGGTTTTGAGAGTATTAGCCTTCACTCTGATCGTATACTGGCTATACCTTGCCGGGTGCAGGTGCACATGCCTTCCTTTCATGACGCCCCATCGCAGCACCCACTGGCTCGTGTCAGATAGTGTCACCAATCCATAATCTGCATCATCGCTGCCGGATAGGTAGATCTGGTATGCTTCTGGCTCCAGGATCTGATGCTTTTGCAGGTATAGGATTGTTTCGTGGGCAATCTCCTGTGCAGGAAGCTCACCCAGGTATAGGTCGAGCTGTGAGCTGCCTATCGTTTTGAGCAGTGCTACCAGATACGCATCTTCCGCATTAGTACAAGTCTTTATAAACTCCCGAATATAACCCAGGTGATGTTTGAGTGGATGGAAGAGGATAGGGGCGGATATATCCGAGTATCGCATAGCTTTTCTACGGAAAGTGCGCCTGGTAAGCAAAATATTTACGATACCCCAGGCAACCTGCCTTCCCTCTTTTTCATCTTTATGATGAGCACGGCAAAATAGTCGTGTATTGAGTTTCGTTTTAACTTAAATAAGACCTTAGGTAACTGGAGCTTGTCTGGTGTACTGTAATTGGTTGATAGATAAACTATACCTATCAATCGATATAATGTCGCTGTAGGTATAAGATTCAGAAAACTTAACGCTATATAGAGCACTTTGCAAAGCAATTACTTGTAATTTATTTGCCACCATTTTTGTCTGCTGCCTATGATACAGTTGGAAAATATACACAAATACTATGCGGTGGGGCACAACAAACTGCATGTGCTCAAAGGCATTAATATGCACATAGAAGAAGGTGAGCTGGTGTCGATCATGGGCTCTTCGGGCTCCGGCAAATCCACTTTGCTCAACATCCTCGGTATTCTCGACGATTACGACAGCGGCAGCTATACCTTAGCGGGCACACCTATCCGCAATTTATCGGCAGCGAAAGCGGCTTACTACCGCAACAAGTTTCTAGGCTTTGTATTTCAGTCCTTCAACTTGCTCTCTTTCAAGAATGCGATGGAAAACGTGGCCTTACCGCTCTATTACCAGAACGTGGGTCGCAAACAGCGCAACAAACTGGCACTGGAGTACCTCGACATGGTGGGCCTGAAAGACTGGGCAGAGCACTCCCCCAATGAAATGTCAGGCGGACAGAAACAACGTGTCGCTATTGCCAGAGCGCTTATTTCGCAACCCAAATTAATCCTGGCCGACGAGCCAACAGGCGCCCTTGACACGCAGACCTCTTACGATGTGATGGACATTTTCAAGGATGTCAACAGCAAAGGGATGACCGTGGTGATCGTGACGCACGAGAACGATATTGCAGCCCAGACGCACCGCGTCATCCGGCTCAAAGACGGCTTGATCGTGCACAATGACCACAGCGCAGAAGAGGCTGTACTGGCTGCAGAGGCCGTAGCAGCCAAAAGCTAAACCAGAAGGACAAGCACTAATAATAAACAACAAGCAATCAGATGTTCGACCTAGACAAATGGCAGGAGATACTCGGGACGATGCAGAAAAACAAGCTGCGTACGTTCCTGACCGCTTTTGGCGTGTTCTGGGGTATCTTTATGCTAGTACTGTTGCTGGGTGCCGGCAAGGGGCTGGAAAATGGGGTATACAACCGTTTCGGAGCCGGAGCCAAGAACAGCATCTACTTATGGACCGGCAAGACGGCATTGGCGCATAAGGGGATGTCGCCGGGGCGTGAGATCAAACTGACCAATCAGGATATCACGTCAGTACACCGCGATGTGGATAACGTGCAGATACTCTCACCCCGCAACCGAGTTTTGGGGGAGTATACTATCAATTATAAAACCAAGAACGGCTCTTATCAGGTGTTTGGTGCTGAGCCGGGTTTCCTGAAAATAAACGGAGAGATACCGTTCAGAGGCCGCTTGCTCAACGAAATAGACGAGCGTGAAAAGCGCAAGGTCGTTGTGATTGGTGATCAGGTAAGCAAGGTATTGTTTGGGGAAGGCGACCCGGTGGGAGAGTACGTCAACATCAAAGGGATACACTTTAAAGTAGTCGGCACTTTTAAGATGCGCGGCAACAACAGTAGCCGTCGTGAAGAGCGGGCCTATGTACCTTTCTCGACGCTGCAAGCCGCTTTTAACCAGCCCAACCAGGTACAGATGATGGCACTGGTAGCTGAGCCCGGTGTGAGCGCCAAAACCATGGAAGACCGTCTGCGCAACTTACTGGCTGAGCGGCATAAGTTCTCCAGTGAGGACAAAATGGCCATTGGGGTAGAGAATACCGAGGCGGAGTTTCTGAAAGTGATGGGCCTCTTCAATGGCATCAAGATATTTGTGTGGATAGTAGGTATAGGCACCCTGATCGCTGGTATTGTGGGCGTGAGCAACATCATGCTGATCATTGTGAAAGAGCGAACCCGTGAGATCGGAGTGCGCAAAGCCTTGGGGGCGACCCCTTTCTCTATCGTGAGCCTGATTTTGCAGGAGTCTGTGGTGATAACGGCCTTTTCGGGTTATCTGGGCTTGCTGGCAGGTACAGGTGTGCTCGCAGGTCTGGAGTATTTGATGGAGTCGTCGGGTGCAGAAGCACCTTTCTTCGCCAACCCCGAGGTAGACCCCGGTGTGGCGCTGGCAGCTACTCTGATCCTGGTTATTTCCGGAGCCCTGGCCGGTCTGATGCCTGCCCTGAAAGCGGCCAGGATCAAACCGATAGAAGCGCTAAGGGCAAGTTAATTTTGATTTAGTGATTGAGAGTGGTTGAGTAAATTATCTAAAAGATGGAAAATAAATTAACGAAGCTTATGAAGCATCTCGATTACCTGAGGGGTCTTCACCATTAAATTCTGCCTATCCCAAATTTTAATTCAATCATTCACTAAATCAAAACTCACATAGTCACTAAATCACTCATTCAAAACTAGAGTATGATCGACATTGATAAATGGACCGAGATTTATAACACCGTAAAGAAGCACAAGTTGCGTACGGCGCTGACGGCTTTTGGCGTGTTCTGGGGCATTTTCATGTTGGTGCTTTTGCTGGGTGCAGGCAAGGGGCTGGAGAAAGGGATTACCTCAGAGTTTAATGTGGCTAAGAATGCCGTGTTTGTGTGGACGCAACGTACGAGTGTGCCTTACATGGGGCTGAAAGCAGGCCGCTTTATCCAGATGACCAACGACGATATAGAAGCCATTCGGACATTTGTGCCGGAGGTGGATGTGATTGCACCGAGTAATCAACTGCGAGGCAGCTTCTCGGTGGTATATGGTACCAAAAGTTCGGCCTTTACCGTGAATGGCGAAACGCCCGAAGTACTACACGTGAAGCCGACTAACATCTTGAGTGGGCGCTTCATTAACCAAAAAGATATAGTGGAACGCCGCAAAGTAGCGATAGTGGGGCCACGTACCTTAGAGCTTCTATTTAGCGAAGGCCAAGATCCGATTGGCAAGTACATCAGCATCAAAGGCATCTACTTTCAGGTGGTGGGTACTTTTAAGCCGATCGGCAAAGACGAGGAAGTAGTGCAGGACGCTCAGACCATCTATATACCTAACACGACCTTGCAACAGGCCTTTAACCAGCCAAACCAGGTGAACTTTTTTGCCATGACACCCAAGACAGGTATACCTGCTGCGGTGGTGGAGGAAAAAGTAAAAGCCCTGTTGATGAAACGTCACAAAGTGGCTCCGACGGATCTGAAGGCTTTTGGGTCGGCCAACGTGGAGAAAGAGTTTCAGGATGTACAGGGGCTGTTTGCAGGTATAGCTGGCTTTAGCTGGCTGGTGAGTATCGGGACTATTATTGCCGGTATCATCGGGGTCGGCAACATCATGCTGATCGTGGTGAAGGAGCGAACCAAGGAAATAGGTATACGCAAGGCCCTGGGTGCTACACCGCTGTCTATTGTGAGCTTGATCATACAGGAATCCATTGTAATTACAGGCTTCGCCGGCTACATCGGTTTGCTGGCTGGCACCGGGCTCATCGCAACCATCGAAGGCTTTATGGTGGACAATAACGTGCAGGCAGGCTTCTTCGGACCGCCGGAAGTGAACCCGACCGTAGCCGTAACCGCTACTATTCTACTGGTGGTAGCCGGTGCGCTGGCTGGGCTTATACCTGCCACCAAAGCGGCCCGCGTGAATCCGGTCGTGGCCTTGCAGGAAGAGTAATTTTAAGCATCGAATAACAAAGAACATAATTGAGTATAGCACTATGAAAAAAGTTTTTATCGGACTGTTTGTGATTGTCATGCTGGCCTTGTCTGTTTGGCTGGGTCGGTACTTCTACAACAAGGCCAACACCGACCCGATCGTGTATAAAACGGAAGAGCCTTTTGAGGCAGACATCGTGAAAAAGACAGTGGCCACAGGCTCCATCGTGCCGCGCAAAGAGGTGGAAGTGAAGTCGCAGGTATCAGGTATTGTGGAGGAGCTCTACGTAGAGGCCGGGCAGATCGTGAAGCAAGGGCAGCTGCTGGCCAAGATCAAGATTGTGCCGAACATCGTGAACGTGAACAATGCCCAGAACACGCTGGAAACTGCCCGTATTAACTTCGAAGAAGCTAAGCGTGAGTTAGCTCGCCACGAGCAGCTCTACGAGCAGAAGGTGATCGCCGAACAGGAGTACCGCCGCTTTAAATCGGACTATGACCTGAAGCGCGAAGCCCTACAGTCAGCGGAGAGTAACCTGCAGCTGGTGCGGGAAGGTGCCTCCAAACGCAGTGGACAGGCCTCTAACCTGGTATACTCTACCATCGACGGTATGCTGCTGGATGTGCCAGTGAAAGTGGGTACTTCCATTATCGAGCGCAACAACTTCAACGAGGGCACCACCATCGCCTCCGTGGCCGACATGCGCAGCCTGATCTTTGAAGGTAAGATAGATGAATCGGAGGTAGGCAAGCTGAAAGAAGGCATGGACCTGATGCTGACCATCGGTGCCATTGAAGGGCGGGTGTTCAATGCCGAGCTCGAGTACATCGCCCCGAAAGGTGTACTGGAAGAAGGATCCATCAAATTCCCGATTCGTGCCAAGGTACTTCTCGACGAGAAAGACTTTATACGGGCAGGGTATAGCGCCAACGCTGACATCGTGCTCGACAAGCGTGAGAACGTAATGGCGGTGAAGGAAAGCTTGTTGAAGTTTGAGAAAGACAAGTCGTTTGTGGAAGTGGAAACCGCCCCGCAGGTGTTTGAGAAACGTGAAGTGAAAACCGGCCTTTCAGACGGCATCAACATTGAAGTGGTATCCGGGCTGAAGACTACCGAGAAGGTGAAAGTGCCGGATGCGAACGCTACGCAGAATATTTAATTGTTTAATTAGAGTGCATAAAAAAAGCGGGTTATACCCGCTTTTTTTATGCACTCTAATTAAACAGCCACTGCAGGATAAAGTGTGAGGGTAGAAAGATGCACAGAGGGAAGAAGAGCATGGTCAGGGCAAAGTACAGGCCTCTGGGTATAGCTTGCTGTGGCTCATTGCCCGGACCGAATACCCAGTTAACATTTTCTTTGGGGTCGGTGAGGAAGTAGCTGAGCGGCACTACCACCCACGCCAGAGCCGTCTGGTACCAGATAGCGCGGGTATCGTAGCCCCACTCGATCAGCAGCCAGATCACAATGGCCGGCAGAAACACATGAAACAGCGACAAACCTCTCAGAAACAGACTTTTGTCCGGGTGAAACATATAATCACTCAGGCCTAGCAGCTCCTTGCCAGTGAGCAAGCGACCAAAGTAGTCCACATTCCAGACAAGCTCCAGTCCCAATACGCCCACGGCCATCATACTCAGCAACAGGTGGTTTTCCGTCCAGAGCACGATGCCCACCGAGAAAAGCGCCACATCCGAGAACCAAAGAAAGTTGCCCGGGCCGTAGTGTTTCCAATATACGGGCACTAACACCAGTAGAAACAGGGTATAGGCAATCGTCAACCAAAGTGGAATAGTCTCGGGCATGAATTCAGACGCGTTCGGTCAATCTTTTTATACTCATGTTTATCGCCTAAGGATTGCAGGGGGTTCATAAACGGAATCGAATTGCACTTACTGGTTAACAATTGGCGGCGAGAAGAGTAAAACAATATAAGATATTGATTGATAAAAGCTTAAAATATTTAGTCTATGAAACGCCAGGATATAATTGCCAGAAAGATAATGTTCTATTGTTTAGTCGTGCTGAGTTGTTTTGCTTACGCCTGCGACAACGATGATGAAATGGATGACATGCTCGAAAGTGAAATTGAGTTCACAAACGTGGAGCTGTCCGGAGAAAACGAGGTGCCAGCTGTTGCCACAAGCGGATCAGGCTCCATTACGGCTACCTACGATCGCAGTACCAGGATACTGACTTATAACTTTAGCTGGACACTCGGGAATCCAAGTGACAATACAGTAGGGATACACTTTCATGGTCCGGCCCTGGCCACTGAGAATGCCCCTGTTGTAATACCAATCGAAAATCACACGGACAGCTATACCGGTACTGTCACAGGCACGACACGAGAGCTGACGCAGACCGAAGAGGACCAGTTGCTTGACGGAAGATGGTACCTGAACATACATAGCACTACCTACCCAAATGGTGAGTTGAGGGGGCAGTTGTTGCGTGGGGAAAACTAGGTATAAACTTGTAAGGAGAAATCCTTTTGTAATGTCCTGTTTGGGAATGATGTAGGTATAAGTGTAGATTTGCAGCAAATTAGAATGACCTATGCACTTGGCTACTACTGAAGCTACCGTACAGATACTGGATTTCGAGCCGCCGCACGCCGCCGTCTTCCGAGCCCTTAATGAAGAGTGGATTACCCGTTATTTTGTGATGGAAGAAGCCGATCACAAATCGCTCGGCAATCCGCAGAGCTATATTATTGACAAAGGTGGCTATATCCTGATGGCTAGCTACCAAGGCGAGGTCGTGGGGACTTGCGCGTTGATTAATGATGGGGATAATGTGTATGAGTTAGCTAAGATGGCAGTGGCTCCTAAGGCGCAGGGACTCAAGATCGGTAAACTATTAGGAGAGGCAGCCATCCAGAAAGCCCGGAATGCAGGAGCCCGTATGGTATACCTGGTATCGAACCGTAGACTTGAAACAGCCCTGAATCTATACCGTCGCTTAGGTTTTGTAGAAGTGCCGATGCCGCCGAGCATCTACGAGCGTGCCGACATCAAAATGGAATTGCCGCTGTAAAAACAGGTATAGCCGCTAGATCAGGCTGGTTTGGCGGTTTGAGTCCTGCCGGGCGACACCTACTGTCATCCAGCAGCCTTTGTACATGCCTTTTCGCTGCTTGGCGAGTATAAACAGGTAAGGCACTTGTTCTCCATTGGCTCCTTTGATCACCACAAGCTGATAAGCTGTATCATCTGTTATCACCATCTTACCCGTTTTGTATGAAACAAAGTTGAGCATCGGGCTATAGGCGGGATCGCGCACCATCATTCGGAAATGGTTGAGTGGTCCCAAACTTACCCGGCTGGTAGGAGATGAAAAGTTAAACACGGTGATAATGCCGCTATCTGTAACGTCGTTTCGTTGTAAGGCGTGAAGTTGGATTTTGATAACCTGACGAGGAGAAAGCGTCTTGGAGGGCTTCAGAAAACGGGCTTTTGAGTTCATAACCGTTTTGGCTTCGTCCGAGGTATAGCGTATATGATCTTCCGCATTCATCTCGGGCATAGCCGGAAACTGAACCCACAGCAACGCGAGCAGTATGACCCCTACAGCGAGCAGGAGTTTGTCGTACATATTTTCAAACCCTCTCATGTTAAATATGTACTTTATATAGAGCTAATAAGTTGTTAATAAATCATTTTGCTATGTGAACGGCTTATTTTTGCGGGTAAATGATCATTGCAGTATATCAAATTGAGAGAATTGCGTATAACAGTTGGATTTTTCCTTTATGCGGCATTCCCTTACATATCTCTTCCAAAACCTGAGAAGCTGGCTGGCGAAACAGCCGCTGGTGCAACAGTTTTACCAGCGTTTTCCCAGGCTCTCTTCCTTTGTCCTGCGCCGCTTCGATACCACGACTTTTATTGGACTGCCACTATCCATCTTATTGCTGGTCATCGGCGTCAATGCTGCCTTGCTTTCTCAACTGACAGAAGATGTGATCGAGTCGGAAGGGGTGGTGCACATTGACAAAGCTTTTACAGCTTTCCTTTACAGCATGCGCAGCGAATGGCTGAGTCAGACCTTCTATGCACTTACCCAGTTGGGTACCCGGGAAGCAGTGTTTGCCATCGGAGGCCTGGCTACGATCGTGTTGCTGTACCGGCGACGCTATACGGCGGTTTTAGCTTTCTGGCTTACCATGGCAGGGGTAGGGCTTTCCGTGCAGTACGGTAAGAAATTCATCAGCCGCGACCGACCGACTGAGGTGGCTTTTTATCCGGAGCATAACTTTTCCTTTCCAAGCGGGCATGCCACCACCAGCATGGCACTTTGGGGAATATTGGCCTATTTTGGATATCGCCATATACGTCAGAAGCGCTTGCGCAGTGGAGTGCTTGTAGGAGCCGGGGCGTTGATCTTATTGGTTGGGTTCAGCAGAATCTATCTGGGGGTGCATTTTCTTTCGGATGTCCTGGCCGGCTTTCTTCTGGGAGCTATGTGGGTACTTTTAGGGATAAGCATTGTGGAAGTGATGAGTTACCTCAAAGACCGAAAAAAACTGCGATCTTCTCTATAGAATATAGCCCATATCCTATCTCTTGCGTCGGCTTCTGCGTATAACACCCGACGCATACCCACTAGCATGAACTACCGCATCTTACCAAGGCTTAGTCTCCTGGCCTTCTTTCTATACCTGTTGCTAACAGCGACTACCGTGCGCGCTTATGGTGTGCTTACGCATCAGGCTATAATCGATGCTGCCTGGAAAGACTCCATAGAGCCTCTCCTGCGCAAGCGCTTCCCTAAGGCCACAGACGAAGACCTGCAAAAGGCGCATGCACACGCCTATGGGGGCTCTATTGTGCAGGACATGGGCTATTTCCCTTTCGGCAATACATTCTTCACAGACCTGACGCATTATGTGCGCAGTGGTGCTTTTGTAGAAAATCTTCTTAAATCATCCTCTACCATAGAAGAATACGGTTTTGCACTCGGGGCTCTGTCACACTACAATGCCGATATACATGGCCACCCACTTGGCACCAACAAGGCGGTGGCACTGGTATACCCGAAGGTAAAAGCCGAGCATGGTAAAGAAGTTACTTATGCAGAAGATCCCGTGTCGCATATCAAGACAGAGTTCGGGTTTGATGTGCTGCAGGTAGCTCGTGGCAACTATGCACCTGACGCCTACCAGGCTTTCATTGGTTTTAAAGTGTCGAAAGAGCTGTTGGAGCGGGCTTTTCTGGAAACCTATGGGCTTGAACTGAGCGATGTGTTTGTGAACGTGCCACTGGCAATCGGGACTTACCGCTACACTATCCGCGGCCTGATACCGGACCTGACCAAAGCAGCCTGGCAGGCCAAGAAAAGTGATATACAGCAAGCTAGCCCAGGTATAACCAGGAGTAAGTTCCATTACCACATGAAACGGGCAGATTTTAACCAGGCTTGGGGAACAGACTACGAGCGCCCCAACCTATTTGCCCGCTTTATCGCCTGGATCATTAAAGTGCTGCCAAAAGTAGGACCTTTCCGAACGTTAGCCTTTAAGCCGCCTACGCCCGAAGCGGAAAAGATTTTTTATCATAGCTTTAACACCACAGTCGAGAACTATACCAAGTTGATCAAGCAGCTCAGGCAGCAAGACCAGCTTACGTTGGCTAACATGCAGCTCGACACGGGGGAGCCAACAAAACCTGGTGGCTACAAGCTCACGGATGAGACCTATGCGGAATTGTTGCAAAAACTTGCCAATTCTGATTTTAAACACACAAGCCCTGCCCTACGACAGGACATACTCGCATTCTACCAACCCCGTAAAGCGATACAGGAAGTGGAGGAGGATGAGCGCTCTGAATTAAAAGAAGCCCTTCAAAAACTAAGAGCGCATCAGTTATAAGATCAAGCCTGTTCCTGATCTGTAAGGTACAGCTGCGTGAGCTCCCTCCCAGGGAAATTAAAATCAGCCTGCTCGCCGTTTCATTGGTTTTGTGACGTGGATATGATTATTGCGGGCCTGACTTGTGCGCATAGTGGAATATGATCACCAAACGAAACCCTGTACTCCAAAAACCGATACATATAAGTCTGACACCTTGTCTGATCAAGCTAAGTGTAGACGTATGACAGGGTGTACATGTGTTTAATTAAAATTAACTTACCTATGGAAAACAAAACAAATAAGAACTCGCAATCCAATCAGAATCCATCAGCTCAGAGCAGCTCACAATCAAATACATCAAATATCGGCTCAAGCCAGTCATCTGCTTCAGGCGCTACTAGTGGCAATCAGTCATCTGCCAGAAACACGTCAGGAAACAGCCAGTCGGCTTCATCAGGCAAGTCTAACTGGAAGGACACTTTCAAGAAAGAAAACCTGGATAAGATGTCAGGCAAGCTGCAGGAGTTTGGTAGCAGCACGATGAATAAAGTGAATGGCCTGAGCACTACTCAGAAAGTAGTAGGCGGATCATTGCTTGCGCTGGGCGCAGGCTGGGTAGCTATGAACTCGATGAATAAAAATAAATCAGGCAAAATGGGCTCTAAAATAGCGAGCGCCCAGGAAAAGCTGAAGAAAAACCTGAATAAGAATCTGGGAAGCAGCAATAAATAATTGCTCCTTTATAAAGCTACATGGCAAAAAGCCGGGTGATTAACCCGGCTTTTTGTTTCGTATAGGTATAGCAAACAGGCTAATCTTGCGTATAGCAACAAACTGACCTTAATAACTCTATGAAGAAGCTAATACTATGGAAGTAAGCAAAGCACTGGTAAGCGGTCTGGCAGGGGCCGTTGCCTTAACAATCGCACATGAAACCCTGCGCCGGCTAGTTCCCGAAGCACCCCGCATGGACGTGCTGGGAATGCGGGCTATTTCTAAAGTCATGAAAAAGGCAGGTGCCCAACCACCTGAAAGTAGTGTGTTGCGTGCCTGGGCCATGGTAGGGGATGTGGTATCTAATTCTGTTTACTACAGCATGGCCGGAACCGGCAAAGACACCTGGTTACGCGGCAGTCTGCTGGGAGCCGGAGCAGGGGCCGGTGCTGTGTTGTTGCCCGGCCCGATGGGCCTGGGCACTGACCCGAGCAACCGTACCAACAGTACCCGTGCCATGACGGTGGGACTGTACCTGATGGGCGGTCTGGTGGCCGCTGCCGTAAGTAGCGCACTTGCCTGCGACGACGATAGTTGTTGATACCTGTCATAAGGCATCAATGTAGTGCTCTGTCATTGCGAATAATCTACTCTGGTAGATTGGCGCAGATACAGAGCACTTCTTTTTGTGGAGTAACCGGTTGATAGTCGGGTAAGGTATATTCTTTCATATACACCACTTGCAACTCTTTCACAGGATTGCCTGGATGCGCTTCATTCCAGCGACGCACGAGGTAGTTGCAGTAGTACGGCCTCAAAAATGCGTAATGCACGAAGAGGTAGTTCTCAGAGTATTTTCGCCAACGGTCGTTTTTGAACATGCTCATAACGGAGGCAGGCTTGGCATAATCCGCCTCTTTGCCTTCACGGTTCAGGTCAATGAGCTGCCCGTCAGCTGCCTGGCCTTCCAGTACATACCAACCATCGTCTTTAAACACGGCTGGTGCAAACATGCCCCATCGTTGGTCCACACGCAGGAGATTGCCAAACCAGGTGGCAGAATCGGGCATAACGGGTACTCGGGCAGTTGCTCCTGACAGATTCCACCAAATGCAGTAGATCAGCACAAAAGTCACAAAACCTTCCCGTACATAATGTAGCTGGCTCTTGGTTAGCAGCGGCCTTTGCAAGCTGATCTGTAGTCGTAGCTGTGCAGGGCTTCTCAAGCCTTTGAAGATGCGCTGAAACTGACCCGAAAACGGTCTTCTGAATGAAGAAAGCAATTTCCTTTCTGCCCAGTTCATGGCTTGAGGCGGGAGCAAACCAGAGATGGAGGCAATGTTGATCAGGTAAAACAAGCCGACAAAGAGGGTCAGGCTAATACCGACATGAAACATAAACAATACGCCGATGACCACAAGCCGCCATACATGATTGTAAAAAGGAATCAGGAGCAGGAAGGGGAGCAGCAGTTCGGTATACCAGGTGGTCAGCGTCAGGAACCTGAGCAACTCAGGATAAGGGTATATGAGTTTGCCTACAGGCATCAGAATCTGGTCGAGACTGAGGGCATAATAGAGCGCAGTGCCATCGAGGTTCCACTCAGGTGAACTCTTGAGCAGGGCAGTGCAGAAATATACCAGAAAGATCTGCATAATGTAAGCTACTGTCGCTGCACTGAAGTAGGTAGTTTGCTGCAGTTCAAGCTTGGGAGACTTTGCAGCATCGTAGCTGTAGAACTTTCCCCATGGCAGGAACATACCCCAGAAGAGCAGCATGCGAAGAAGGTCGTCGCCCCCTTGCGCAATAAAAGTATTTCGGTTCTGGAGTGATACAAGCAGTATCCAGCTGACAATAGTGGCAGTGCGCGTCTTGTAGCCAAGCATCAAACAAACGGCAAACACAGCAGCAATCAGAAATAGAAAAGCCTGGACCTGCCAAAGTCCACTCAGGGTATGGAAAGAGAAATGATAAGGATGCCAGCCAAACTGATGGAGCACGTGCAACGGCAGCACGCCCATGTTGGAGTAATGTGCTTCGAGGTCCGTCGCACGTATGGCCAGGTCAGTTAGAATAATACCGGCCACCCATATGCGCATGATGGCCAGGGCTCGCAAGTCAACTGTAAAAACACGGCGCAGGTATAGTTGCAGTTGGTGCATGTGTGATCAAGGGTTATAATTAAAAAACAAAAAGGCAAAGACCGAAGAGGTGCTTGCCTTTTTGTTTAAGTAATTGAGTAAATCACCTATCTAGGTGAAGTGCCCATTGTGGTCGTTCCAGTTGTAGTACCTGTTGTGGTTCCAGTGGTTGTCCCTGTCGTGGTACCCGTTGTCGTGCCAGTAGTAGTACCAGTCGTTGTGCCGGTTGTGGTTCCTGTTGTCGTACCAGTCGTGGTGCCAGTAGTCGTACCGGTCGTTGTACCGGTTGTAGTTCCAGTGGTCGTACCGGTTGTTGTACCTGTCGTCGTACCAGTTGTTGTACCTGTAGTAGTGCCGGTTGTGGTGCCAGTAGTAGTACCTGTTGTAGTTCCGGTCGTTGTACCGGTCGTCGTACCCGTTGTCGTGCCGGTAGTAGTACCAGTCGTTGTGCCATACACGTCAGTATCTGTAGCGTCGGTATCAGTGCCGGTAGTAGTGGTATCTGCACAACCTGTCATTACCGTTGCTGCTACAAATGAAAGTGCAAGCATGTTTACAAATGTCTTTTTCATAGTCCTTATTGTTTGTAATACTGTAAAAATTAGATTTCAGTATCCTATTTACGGAACTAGTGCTATTTGGATAGTTATTTTGAGGAAATAGACTGGATAATTCCCGTTTCAGTACCAGATGTATGGTCTTCAGAATAGGAAAACAGGTGTAATTGCTATGAAATCGACGTGATCTTAACCAAGGCTTTGGCTGTCGGTTTGTTGGTGAAGGTATTCTTTTCGCGCTACTTCTAATTCTTCAATAAGCTCCTGCCGCTGTCTTTTCAGACTTTCCGCCACTGGGCTATTACTCAGAAAAAGGCGTAGCAGCAGCCAATGCTCCCGCACCCGAAGCAGAGTGTTCCAGTAGCGCAGTGCAAAAAAGCCCGACAAAGGTAGGCTGATCAGGTATAGCAGCAGGTATACGGCATTAGGCCAGAAGTGCCATAAGGCATAAGCCTGCAGTGCGTATAGGATCGGAAATGAGAAGATACCCACTGAGAGCATGATCGGCGCTCTGAACTCCTGCTCCTCTGTGAGGGCATCGGCTACTTTGGAAGGTATAATGTAGGCCAGGTAATTATTAATAAGTCCGTACAGGTATAGCGGGATGGTAAGTGCTAGCAGTAGGGTGCGGGCAAGACTCTGGCGTAGCAGTACATTGTTTTCCTCTACAGTGGGGAGGCGCTGCAGGTCGAGTTCCTGAAGCTGTTGGGTATAAGAGCGCAATTTATGTCGGAATTGCTCCACCCGCGATGGCTGCGTTTCCAGAAAGTAAGCCAACCCTTTCACAATAGCCCGCGTCAGCAGAAAATCGCGCACGTGGCGAGGAGCCTCTATGGTAGTCTGCAATGCCAGTTTCTGTTTGTATACCTGTTCAATCTGACGCACAAGCGTATCCTCGTCATCGGAGGGCGTTACGACGATCAGCTTCTCAAGTTGCTGGCGTATCTGGTCTGTCAGTTCGGTGACGGTACCCTTCTCGTTTTGCTGATACTGCGCTAAGTAGGGGGCTACTGCAATGGGTTTGCCCACATTCACAAACACATCACTTCGGAAGCGGGTAGGGTCGGAGTAGTTAAGGCCGACAGGAAGAATCTGCAAGTCAGCTACCGCTGACATATGTGCCACAGCGCCTAGCGCCATCCGGGCCGTGCCTGTTTTGATTTTGCGCAGACGCCTTTCATTAAAGCTAGTCCCCTCCGGAAATATAAGCAACGTTTTGTGTGCCGCGAGTGCCTGGTAACTGGCCTTAAAGGCTGCTTCGTTGTCCACTGCCTGGCCTGGCGTATCTTCCCTGCGGTGAATCGGAATAAGGTTCATGCGGTGTAGCAGCCAGTTATGCAGTGGCGAACTGAACACTGTACTTTTCGCGATAAAGTACACCTGTTGCGGAAGCAAGGAGGCGATCACGATCGGATCCATGAACGTGTTGGGGTGATTGGCAACAACGAGCAGTGGCCCACGTGTTGGCATCAGGTGACGGTTGCGCACCACAAACCTACGGAAGAACACCCAAAGGCCTGTGCGTAAAATCAGCTTTAAAATAAGGTATAGCATGTGCGCTTATCAGGTATGGGCATAACCTCACCGGGTAAGGATGCCTGCATTTAGCCTGACAATATAAGCAATATCATTTAATAGCCCGATACTGGCAAATGGAAGGCGAATAAGTCGCAACGGCAGGAATGGTAAGATGCTAATGGGTAATAGTAGAAGTAAGAAGCATCAGCTTATTCTTCAGAAGTAAGCCAATCGTAAGCGGAAGTGAGGTCATCAAACTCCCGGGTTTCGAAAGGGAGCGGAGATGATCTGCTGGTAAATACCTGCTGGATCTGGCGGCTGGCGGCTGGGTCAAAAGGAGTAAGGGATGCGGAACGTTTAAGCGGGAGTTGGCTGAAAGCCTGGGCATATACATCACGGGTCCAGGCCAGGTCATCGGGGTCGAGGGGGGCGAGCAAGCGGCTGTCTGTAATGGCGTACGGCACCCCCAACTCACGGGCAAGCCTGACCAGCCTAATAAGCGCCTGTCTGTATTGCAGGCTGCTGCATTTACCATACCATTGGCTTAGCAGCACATGACTGGCCGCGTGGTACTCTACAAGCAGATAATCTGTCTGGAAGTATACCATAATTTATGGCGTTAATTCGGTGAATTCCAGTCTAATGATACTGAATAATTATGGTAGAGTCAACCTTTGTAGCATAAAATAAAACTATTATAATAATATAGTAATGCTAGGCCTTGCAGGTGCTTTCCTGATTTATGCTGCTATCGTACATCAAAAACGAGTTGGTCGGGCTGGGGTATGCTGCAGATCGCACTGAATGGCCATGAAAAGCCGCAGATCCAGGCACTAAGTGCTTGAACCTGCGGCTTTTGGGGATAATAATTTTTTATTTCGTTCTTAGGTTGTTGGCGTTACTGCCATCTAACTTGCGAGTATCCTCTTCCTCTTTTGCAGCTGCGTTGCCGCCTTCTTCCACTCCTTCCGGCTCAGAATCCAGGATGTCGTGCTCCTCCTTTTTGAGACCCTCCAGTGGTTCCGGATTTTCTTCAGGCAGACGCTCGCTCTCTTCCGAATTGGTTATATAATCGTCTTCGCGTGGTGTTTCCATGGGTATTTAGTTAGGTTATACCTTGTGTACGTATCACAGACGCAAGGTTTGTGTGTATCCCATGTTAAGAATCTGATCTGTTTAACCCGGTGCACTCGCTCTACTACTTTTCTATACCTACGGCTCATTCAGGTATAATCTGTACCGCACCCGCAAAGCACTCGAGGCAGATGAAGAAACATCAAAGTAGAGCGGGCCAAAAAGACATGACCCAGGAGCAGCTGGCCGATGCTCTGGGCGTGAGCCGCCAGACGATCAATGCCATTGAGAAAAATAAATACCTGCCTTCTACCTTGCTGGCTCTTAAAATGTCAAATCTCTTCGGCTTGACCGTAAATGAGCTTTTTGTGCTCGAGGAGGGTGATTAGCAGGCTTCTTTTCACCTTAATATAGGTATAGCGGGTACCTTATGTTAAAAAAAGAAAGCCCTTTAGGGCATTTTTAGTTTGTGAGCCCGAACATTTTGCGGTAACTTTGGGCAATTTATACCTACCAAAGCACATGCCTAGAGACACCAGTATTAAATCCGTTCTGATTATTGGTTCTGGCCCCATCGTTATCGGCCAGGCCTGCGAGTTTGATTATGCGGGCTCCCAAGCCTCCCGTTCCCTTCGCGAAGAGGGGATCGAAGTGACGCTCATCAACTCGAATCCCGCCACTATCATGACCGATAGCGTAACGGCGGACAATGTGTACCTCAAGCCGCTTGAGAAGAAGTACATCATTGAAATTCTGGAAAAGCATAAGATCGACGCCGTGCTCCCGACCATGGGTGGGCAGACAGCCCTCAACCTGTGCATCGAATGCGATAAGGCAGGTATCTGGGAAAAATACGGCGTTCGTATCATCGGGGTGGACATCAACGCGATCGAGACCACCGAGGACCGCGAGAAGTTCCGTTTGAAGATGCTCGAGCTTGGGGTGAATGTTTGTAAGGGAGAAACAGCTACCTCGTTCCTGGAAGGAAAAGAGATAGCGCAGGAAATTGGTTTTCCACTCGTGATTCGCCCTTCGTTTACCCTTGGTGGTACGGGGGGCGGTTTTGTTAATACCCCTGAGGAATTCGACGCAGCCCTCACCCGTGGCCTGCACGCCTCGCCAGTGCACGAAGTACTGGTAGAGCAAAGCATCATGGGTTGGAAAGAATATGAGCTCGAGTTGCTGCGCGATAACCTCGGCAACGTGATCATCATCTGTTCCATCGAGAACTTCGACCCGATGGGCGTACACACCGGCGACTCCATCACGGTAGCCCCAGCCATGACCCTGCCCGACACGGTATACCAGCAAATGCGCGACCTGGCCATCAAGATGATGAACGGCATCGGGCAGTTTGCAGGCGGCTGTAACGTGCAGTTCTCCGTGAGCCCGGACGACGACACGATCATCGGCATCGAGATCAACCCGCGCGTTTCCCGCTCTTCGGCGCTGGCCTCTAAAGCGACGGGTTACCCGATCGCGAAGATCGCCGCCAAACTGGCCATCGGCTATAACCTCGACGAGTTGAAAAACGCCATCACCAAGACTACCTCGGCTTACTTTGAGCCAGCGCTGGACTACGTGATCGTGAAGATACCACGCTGGAACTTCGATAAATTTAAAGGTGCTAACCGCACGCTGGGTCTGCAGATGAAGTCTGTGGGCGAGGTGATGGGCATCGGCCGTACCTTCCAGGAGGCGCTGCAGAAAGCCTGCCAGAGCCTTGAGATCAAGCGCAACGGTCTGGGTGCTGACGGCAAGGAGATGACCAATTACGATGACCTCATCTACAACCTGAAGAATCCAAGCTGGAACCGTTTGTTCTGCATTAAAGATGCCATGCGCATCGGTATACCTACCAGCACCATCCAGAACCTGACCAAGATCGACCCTTGGTTCCTGGCGCAGATCGAAGAGATCGACATGCTGGAGAAGGAGATGGAGAAGTATACCCTGGCTACCCTGCCGGGAGAACTGCTGCGTGAAGCCAAAGTAAAAGGCTACGCCGACCGCCAGATCGCGCACATCCTGCGCTGCCTCGAAAGCGAAGTGCATGCTGTGCGTATGGAGCTAGGTATACAGCGTGTCTACAAAATGGTGGATACCTGCGCCGCCGAGTTCGAAGCCAAAACGCCATACTTCTACAGCACTTTCGACGGCGAGAACGAGAGCATCGTGACCGACAAGAAAAAGATCGTGGTATTGGGTTCTGGTCCGAACCGCATCGGCCAAGGCATCGAGTTCGACTACAGCTGCGTGCATGGGGTGCTGGCGGCCAAAGAGTGCGGCTACGAAACCATCATGATCAACTGTAACCCGGAAACGGTTTCAACAGACTTCGACATTTCGGACAAACTGTACTTCGAGCCGGTGTTCTGGGAGCACATCTACGACATCATCCTGCACGAAAAGCCAGAAGGTGTGATCGTGCAGCTGGGCGGACAGACGGCCCTGAAACTGGCCGAAAAACTGGACCGCTACGGCATTAAGGTAATCGGTACGAGCTACAAAGCGCTTGACCTGGCCGAGGACCGCGGTTCGTTCTCTTCTTTGCTGCGCGACCTGGACATCCCATACCCTCCGTTCGGTGTGATCGAAACGGCAGAAGAGGCGCTGGAACTCTGCAAAGAGCTCAAGTTCCCGCTGCTGGTGCGTCCAAGCTACGTACTGGGTGGTCAGAGCATGAAGATCGTGATCAACGAGAAAGAGCTCGAAGCCCACGTGATCGACTTGCTGAAAGACCATCCGGGCAACAAGGTGCTGCTTGACCACTTCCTTGATCATGCCATTGAGGCAGAGGCCGACGCGATCTGCGACGGTGAGGACGTGCACATCTGCGGCATCATGGAGCACATCGAACCGGCCGGTATCCACTCCGGTGACTCTTACGCGGTGCTGCCTCCTTTCGACCTGAGCGAAAACGTGATCAAGAAGATCGAAGACTATACAAAGCGCATTGCGCTGGCACTGGATACGGTGGGTATCATCAACATTCAGTTTGCCGTGAAAAATGAAGAGGTGTATGTAATTGAGGCCAATCCACGTGCGTCGCGTACCATACCGTTCATTGCAAAAGCGTACCGTGAGCCGTACATCAACTACGCTACCAAGATCATGCTGGGAGCGAAGAAGGTGAAAGACTTTAACTTCAACCCGCACAAAGAAGGCTATGCCATAAAAGTGCCGGTGTTCTCGCACAGCAAGTTCCCGGAAGTAAACAAGGAGCTCGGCCCTGAAATGAAATCTACGGGTGAGGCCATCTACTTCATCGACGACTTGCAGGATGATTACTTTGTGAAGATTTACTCGGAGCGTAATCTATACCTGAGCGTTTAGTAAATCGCTTCTGATAAACCGAAAAGCCTTCTCTGTAATAGGGAAGGCTTTTGGCATTTTGGGGACTATCGTCATTTTTAAGCCGTATACAAAATCCTTACCTTTGCATAAGCCTCCGCCGAAATGACAGGAAAAACTTTTTGGCAGGGGAATTGTATCTGAACAGGTACTGTTTTTGTTAAATAATAGGCAGCTGCCGTATGCTGGCTATACCTTAACCGACTATCATGATCAAATTCATATTCGTTACCCTACTCGTTATCTTTTTTATCCGACTGGTAGCGCCTTTCCTTTTCCGCTGGCTGCTGGCTTTCTTTGTGAAGAAGAGCCTGCGCAATGGCACTTTCTTTTACTCTAACATGAACCAGCCGCGTCCTGAACCGCAATCCAATGGCAATGGCCGACAAAAGGGCGATATCAAGATCGACTATGTGCCGGAGCAGCCTGATCGCAAGGATTTCAACGGCGGGCAGTATGTCGATTATGAAGAAATAAAATAAAAAGCCTATCTTTCAGCTCTATTCTGAGGTTTCCTGAAAGATATGACAGCTTCTATTGACTTTAAGCGCGATGTGCTCCCGCATATCATCGCGATTCTGATTTTCCTTCTCCTTACCGCCGTATACTTCGCTCCTGTCCTGTTTGAGGGCAAGGGGATGGCGCAGCATGACATTCTGCAGTTTAAGGGCGGCGCCAAAGAGATACAAGACTACCGCGAGGCCACCGGCGAAGAGACCCTCTGGACAAATTCCATGTTCAGCGGTATGCCTTCGTACCTGATCAACACCCGCTACCCCGGTGACTTCTCGGGCTACATCCATACCCTCCTGACTTTCAACCTGCCGGCTATGGCGGGCAATATCTTTATTACGCTCCTCTGTGCCTACATTTTGCTGGTCACACTGCGGCTCAATACCTGGGTTTCTATTATTGGTGCCATCGCCATTGCCTTTACTTCCTACAACTTCATCATACTGGAGGCGGGGCACAATACCAAGTCGCTTACCATTGCTTACATTCCGTTAGTACTGGCCGGTATGTTCTATGCGCTCCGGCGAAATGTTTGGATAGGGGCGACCATCTTTGCGCTGGCTCTGACGCTCAACCTGCACTTCAACCACCTGCAAATGACCTACTACATGCTCCTGATGGTACTCGTGTGGATCGTGGTGGAATTGATCTATGCCATCAAAGAAGGCCGTATAGCCGACCTGATCAAGCGTGGGCTGGTGCTGGCCGTGGCAGCCGTGCTGGCGGTAGGTGTGAATTTCGGCAGACTGTATACCGTGGCCGAGTACAGCCAGCACAGTATCCGCGGCAAGTCGGAGCTGAGCGTGGCCAACAGCGGCGACAAAACTTCCAGCGGCCTTGACCGCGACTATGCTTTTAGCTGGAGCTACGGCGTGGGCGAAACCATGACATTGCTTATACCTGATTTCTATGGTGGAAGCAGCAGTAACACCCGACTCGATAAAGATTCGCAGAGCTACCAGGCGTTACTGGGGCTTGGCTTGCCACCGGTTCAGGCAGAGCAGGCGCTAGAGCAAGGCTTGCCAACTTACTGGGGACCGCAGCCGATGACGAGCGGCCCGGTATACGTGGGAGCCATTGTGATATTCCTGTTTGTGTTGGGCCTCTTCATTGTGCACAAGCCAACCCGTATCTGGCTGCTTGGTGCTACGATTCTGTCTATTTTACTAGCTTGGGGTAAGAACTTTGAGGCTTTCAACTACTTCATGTTCGATTACTTCCCGGGCTATAACAAGTTCAGGGCAGTTTCATCAGCCCTGATTATTGCCCAGATCACGATGCCGTTGCTAGGTATACTGGCGCTTTACAAAGTCATCCGCGATCGCAATCTGATTAAAGACCTGGACAAGAAACTGATGATTTCAGGTGGTATTACAGCTGGTGTATGTTTGCTGGTGTGGGTGTTTGCTGGATCAGCTAGCTTTGTAGGAGCTGTCGATCCGCAGCTGCAGCAGTCTTACTTCCCGTTAGACGCTATCCGTGCCGACCGCGAAAGCATGATGCGCTCCGACGCCCTGCGTGCATTCGTCTTTATCGCCCTGGCCTTCGGTCTGCTGTACTTCTACCTCAAAGGCAAAGTGTCGGCCACCATGGCCATGGCAGGTATCGGTTTGCTGATACTTGTAGATTTGTGGAGCGTGAACAAGCGCTACCTCAACGACAGCGATTTTGAGAAGCGTGTGGTGGAAAACCACTTCCAGCCAACCAAAGCTGACCAGATGATCCTGCAGGACAAAGACCCGCACTACCGCGTGCTTTACCTGCCAAATCCGTTTAACGATGCCCGCACCTCTTACTTCCATAAGTCAGTAGGTGGTTACCATGGCGCCAAAATGCGCCGTTACCAGGACGTGATCGACCGCCACATAGTGCAGAATAACCTGGAGGTGCTGCGCATGCTCAACACCCGCTACGTGATCACAGGCGATCCGCAGCAGCCGGTGCAACGTGTACCAGGTGCCTTGGGCAATGCCTGGTTTGTGAGCGAAGTGAAAACGGTGAATACTCCGGATGAAGAGATCGAAGCCCTGAACGGACTGGACGCCAGCACCACAGCTGTGGTGGACGTGTCGAAGTTCAAGACGGCAGCGACAAGTTATAATGCGGAAGGCTCTACCATCGAGCTGACCGAGTATCAGCCGAATGCCCTGACTTATGCAGTGAATGCGGCGCAGGCAGGTCTGGCAGTATTCTCAGAGGTATACTATGCCGACGGCTGGCAGGCTTACCTCGACGGGCAACCAGTGGATCACATCCGGGTGAACTACATCTTGCGTGCCATGGAAGTACCGGCGGGTAAACATACCATCGAGTTCAAATTCGAGCCGAGTTCTTATACTTTAGGCAATACCATCTCTCTAATTTCGTCGATTCTGCTGTTAGTGGTGATCGGAGGGGCCATCTTTTACGGAATGCGCCGTAAACCTGCAGAAGTAGAAAAAGAAGTAATCGTGTAAGCCAAAGGCCCTGTATGCAAATGCGGGGCCTTTGTTTTGATGCCGATGGAAGCACCGCTGCAACAGTTACACAGTCCTGTTTGGGAATCGCATGGTATAGCGCTTTGGGTGAAGCGGGAAGACTTGCTGCACCCTACTATATCGGGTAATAAGTGGCGCAAACTTAAGTATAACCTGCAGGAGGCAACGAGTCTGCAGCACGACACGCTGCTGACCTTTGGCGGCGCCTATTCCAACCACATCGCGGCCGTAGCGGCGGCAGGGCAGGAGTTCGGTTTTAAAACCACCGGTATCATCCGGGGGGAAGAACATCTGCCGCTCAACCCAACACTCAGCTTTGCCACTTCGGCAGGTATGGCGCTGCACTACATCTCCCGCGAAGCGTACCGGCAGAAGTCCGACCCGCTATACCTGAAACAACTGGCTGAACAGTTCGGGCATCCTTACATTATACCTGAAGGCGGCACCAATGCCCTCGCCGTGAAAGGCTGTACTGAAATTGTGTCAAATATCTCCATCGACTACGACTACATCTGCTGCGCCAGCGGCACGGGTGGTACCTTAGCTGGCATCATCGCCGGGCTTGAAGGCAAGAAGCAGGTGCTGGGCTTTCCGGCCTTAAAAGGTGGAGACTTCTTGAAAGTGGAGATCGAGCAACTGATCAAAAGCTATAGCGGACAGCATTACTCAAACTGGCAGCTGATCACGAATTACCACTTTGGTGGCTATGCTAAGGTGAAGCCTGATTTATTGGACTTTATGCGCAGTTTTCAACAAGAGCATAATCTGCCGTTGGAGCCTGTTTATACCGGTAAGATGTTCCATGGTCTGGTTGATTTGATTCAGCAAGGCTATTTCCCAGAGGGCAGTCGCATTGTAGCGGTGCATACCGGCGGACTGCAAGGTAATGCCGGTTTTCAGGAAAGGCTAGGTATAGCCCTGTAGCAAATTTGAACTTTAGCACCATAATTGCTGTGTAGACCGTAGTTAACACAACCGACATCAATCTGCTCATGCCCCTCATTCGACTTTTGTTCCGCCTGCTGCCCTTCATCCTGTTGCTGCTGGTCGGCTGGTTTGTCTGGCGCCAGGTAAAAGACACCTTTGGACCCGACGAGAAACAACCTGAAGTCATCGTCAACCACAACACCATCCTAACTACTGTAGAAGAACTTGGGAAAATGGAGCTTGTGCGCTATAATTTTAAGGACGTGGTGGAGTATGAGAAAAACGTCTCCCGCTGGGTGCCTAACTCAAAAGTGGTGCTAATCGTGACAGGGGAAGCCGTAGGCTGTATTGATTTCACGAAACTAACCGAACAGGATATCTTCTTTCGAGGGGACTCACTCGTGCAGATCAGTCTGCCAGAACCTGAGATTTGCTACTATAAAATAGACCACAGCAAGTCCAAGGTCTTCTCTAAAGAAAACACCTATTTCCAGGATGCAGACCTGGTGCAGGAAAGCTATCGTTATGCAGAAAGCAATGTAAAGGAAGCTGCCTTGGAGTCAGGTATATTGCGCCAGACACAGGTAAACGCCGAGAAGGTGCTCAAACCGATGCTAGAGGAAATCACCGGACGCAAAGTGGTGCTAGTGCCGCAGCGGCGTATTCAGAATCCAGAGATGCCGAAGAGGAGGTAGTTTGAATTGTTGATAGGTAAATTTTCCGTGATCCTCGCTCGCGTCCCGCGAGTGTAAGCTTTTCGGTGGCCTCCCGCCAATTTTTGAGGATTTAAAGTAATTGCTAGAGGTCGTTTACCTTGTATGTCGCAGCGACAGAAAGCCTCTTCTTGGGGGGGAGGCTTTCATCCAAAGAGATCTTGTTCAAAGACCACTGTCATTCTGTAAAGAAACTTGTTTAAATGGAGGGACCCTTCCCCCCGGAGGTTAAGACTATGCTACTTGCGGGGGTAGGAACCCTCTCTACCAAGATCCTTTCAGGATGACAAAAAAGGCAGAGTAAAACGGGCTTGCCTTTCGGGAGGGGCTGTACAATCGTCCTCAAGCGGCCAGAGTCCGCCGGATAACTCACACTCGCGGGACGCGAGCGAGGGCAGGGACACACCAACTTTCTAACTTCTAAACTTTCTACTTTTCCAGATTTTTCAGCGCATCCTGCACTAAGTCATTCTCATAACCTTTGCTCACTAAGAAATAAGTTAACTTCTGGCGTCGGGCGAAGGGGTTCTTTTCTTTCTCGGTGGCGTTTTTCTTCTCCAGGAGCTGTTGCAGGTTTTGGTCGTATACCTCAAAGTCAATCTCTTTCAGGCCCTGCTTGATGCAGTAGTCAGAGATGCCTTTGGATTTAAGCCCCTGCACGATCTTGCGGCGCCCCCATTTCTTTAGACCATACTTGCCGCGCACATAAGCCTGTGCATAGCGTTCCTCGTCCAGCATTTTCTCCTGACCCAGCCGCACAATGATTTCCTCTACATCGTCGGGTTCGAGACCGTACGAAAATAGCTTTGTGCGCACCTCTTGTTGGGTCCGCTCCTGGTAGGCGCAGTAAGCCGCGGCCTTGATCAGAGCTTCTTTCGGGGTATAGGTTTTCTGTTTTTTCTGTCGTTCCAAATCGTTCGTTTTGCTCCTGTTTAAAACAAGTTTGGGCTTGCAAGAGTTGCGCTATTGCCAACTAAAAACAAGTTAGCAATACCACAATTAAATTACGCAAATCAACCTAATTCCCCCCACCTTTGTGGTTTCAAAATAGAATTAAGTATGTTTTCAAAAGGAGTCAGGTACATGCTACTGTCTACGCTGTTTTTCTCGCTCATGAACGTGTGCGTGAAAATGGTGCCGCATATACCTGCCATTGAGGTGATTTTGTTCCGCTCGGTGGTGTCGTTGGTAATGAGTTTCGTAGTGCTGCGCGCTAAGCGGGTAAGCGTATGGGGCAGCAACTACGGGCTCCTGATAGCCCGTGGTGCGGCTGGGGCCATGGCGCTTATGCTGTTCTTCACTACGCTGCAGAATATACCCTTAGCCACAGCAGCTACGCTGCAGTATCTGTCGCCCATCTTTACCACCATCATGGGTATTTTCATTGTGAAGGAGAAAGTCAGATCCTGGCAATGGGTGTTCTTTGCGGTGTCCTTTGCAGGGATTTTGGTCATTGAGGGTTTTGATGCAACTGCCGATTCGTTTTATGTATGGCTGGGCGTGATGAGTGCTGTCTTCTCGGGACTGGCTTATAACTTTATCAGGCGCCTGAATACACGGGAGCACCCATTGGTGATCGTGTTTTACTTTCCGCTGGTGGCACTCCCCATCTCGGGCATTTACTCTATTTTCAACT
The DNA here is from genome assembly GCF_058932845.1 of Pontibacter sp. LHS2. Taxonomy (NCBI): domain Bacteria; kingdom Pseudomonadati; phylum Bacteroidota; class Cytophagia; order Cytophagales; family Hymenobacteraceae; genus Pontibacter; species Pontibacter sp. LHS2. Next base: position 129,033 of record NZ_JBZYWG010000005.1, on the reverse strand, counting down.
GGGTGCAGCCCGACGGTTGGGACTGGGGCATTTTGCTGCTGGTAGGCGTGCTCACGCAACTGGGGCAATACTACATGACCATGTCGTACCAGGCGGAGGAAATCTCGAAGGTGGCGAATCTTAACTTCATCGGAATTATCTATGCCCTTTCACTAGGCTTTATCCTGTTCGACGAGCAATTCGAACTGGCAACTTACATAGGTATGGGGCTGGTGCTGGTAGGGGTGGTTTTGAATGTACGCTACAAGAACCAACTATCGCAACGCAAGATCGAGGCACACGAAACGAAACTGCCTAAGGTATAGCGGATGAGGTTTTGCTAGATGCTGCCGCACCTGTTACATGATGCTGAAGCTGGCGTGCACCGGGGTTCTCTAAGGTATGGCCATGCAAAAGCATATACCTGTAAAGGGTTTGGCGAGCTAAATTCTGAAAAAGCTAAACACGATAGGCGGGTTTTGTCGTTAGTTCTTAAATTGTAAAGCATAACATTCAAGACAAGAGACTTCGTACATGCGCCCTGCTTTTCTACTTTTCCTGCTATACCTGCTGCCGGCCATTACTTTGGCGGGTACCTTGCGTGGACGCATCACTGACGAAAACAACCAGGGCCTGCCTTTTGCCAGCATCTATATCAAAGAAACCGCCAGCGGCACCGCCTCCAACGACCAGGGCAATTACCAGCTGCAACTACCAGCAGGTACCTATACCCTGGAGTTTAAGTATGTCGGGTATAGAGCCCGCATCGAAACCGTAACCATAGGCGAGAGCACGCAGGAACTGAATGTGCAGCTGATGCCGGAGGTGCTCAACCTGAAAGAGGTAGTGGTAAAGGCAGCTGATGAAGACCCGGCTTATGGCATTATGCGCAACGCCATCCGGCTGCGCAAGTACCACCGTGACGAAGTGAATGCCTGGAGCGCACGCGTGTATATGAAAGGCGTGGCCCGCATGGACAAAGTGCCCGGCAAAGTGCTTGGAGTGCGGGTAGTGGATGTGGATACGGGCATCGTATACCTGTCGGAATCGGTGTCGGAGCTACACTTTAAGAAACCTAACAAGGTAAACGAGCGCATCATCTCCTCTAAAGTGAGTGGCAAGAAACAAGGTTTCAGCTTCAATCAGGCCTCTGAGATGAACATTAGTTTTTATGACAACCTGCTCAAGGTACAGGGCCTGAGTGAGCGGGGTTTTGTGTCGCCGCTGGCCAACAATGCGCTCTTCTTTTACCGTTTCGAGTACCAGGGAGCTTTTGAAGAAAACGGACGTACCATCAACAAGATAAAAGTCATTCCACGGCGCAAAAACGATCCGGTGTTTCAGGGTAACATTTACATCGTGGACGGCACCTGGCGCATCCACAGCACTGATTTAACCCTCACCAAAAACGCAGGTATAGACTTCGTCGACTTCATCCGGGTGCGGCAGGTATACGCGCCGGTGCAGGACCATGTCTGGATGCCGGTGTCGCAGCGCTTTACTTTTGAGGCCTCGGGACTGGGCTTTAAGGGGGGCGGTTATGCCACAGGGGTGTACTCTAACTACAGGGTGCAGCCTGCTTACAGTCGTCCGCCAACCGTGGTGGAGCCGGAACCGGAAGTGGTGGAAGACGCCGTGGCGGTGGAGGTGAAACCAGCCCGACGGCAGCGTGCCCGCGTGATCAAACCTAAAGAGGCTACACCTGAAGAGCAACCCGCCATACACGACGAGAAATTGTTCAGCCGCGAAGTACTGGTAGTGGAGAAGGAGGCGAATACCCGCGACTCAGCCTATTGGGCCGCGATCCGTCCGGTGCCGCTTACCGAGGAGGAGCAAACTGACTATCAGCGCAAAGACAGTCTGGAGGTCATCCGTGAATCCAGGGTATACAAAGACTCCCTGGACCGCATCCGCAACAAGCCGACCTTTGGCAACTTTTTCATGCGCGGCTATACCTACAGCAACACCTACGAGCGCCGCTTTTTCCGGATAGACCCGTTGCTAAGCCTGACAGGTGGACCTAGTGTGCTGCAGTACAACACCGTGGAGGGCACCGTACTGAATGTGGGCATGGAGTACCGCCAGAACTTTGAGGATCGCAGGTATTACGAAATAGAGCCGACCATCCGCTACGGACTCACCAATGAGAAGCTCAATGCCAAACTACGCCTGAGCTATACCTACGACCCCATCAAGCGGAGCTCGATTTCGGTGGAGGGCGGCCGCTTTGTGGATCAGATCAACTCCACTAACCCGATCTCGCCTTTCGCCAATACGGTTTATACCCTGCTGTTGCAGCGCAACTACCTCAAGCTCTACCAGCGCGACTATGCCCGGGTGAACTACCGATCCGAAATACTGAACGGCGTCACGATCCTGACATCGCTGGACTACAGTCACCGGATGCCGTTGGAGAACACTACCACCTATACCTTCCGGGAAAGTAGTAGCGGCGGCTTTACCTCCAATGTACCCGAGACCGCTGAGTTGGCCGATGCCTCTTTTGAGCCGCATCAAGCACTGACAGCAGCCTTTACTGTGGCTTTCCGGCCGGGCATGAACTACATCTCCCGACCCGACCGCAAGATCAACATCGGTTCGCGCTGGCCTACTTTCTCGCTGGGCTACCGGGGAGGCCTCAAAGCGTTGGGAGGCGATGTGAAATACACCACCGTAGCGCTGCGCATCTCCGACGACTTCAGCTTGGGCCTGCTGGGCAGTAGTGAGTATAGCTTTACAGCCGGTACCTTCTGGGGTAAGGAGAACATGCGGCTGATGGACTATCGCCACTTCAATGGCAACCGCACCATTTTCGCGGGTGTGTACACTGGCTTCCAACTCCTCGACTACTATAGGTATAGCACCAACAGCCGCTACCTGGAGGGGCATTACGAGCATCACTTCAATGGTTTCCTGTTCAACAAGATTCCGCTCTTCCGTCGTTTAAAATGGCAGGAGGTCGTGAGCCTGCATTACCTGAACACACGCAAATCAGAAAACTATCTGGAGCTCGGCCTAGGTATAGAGCATATCTTTAAAGTGCTGCGCGTCGATTTCTTTACCTCTTTTCAGGAGCAGCAGAAGGTGCACACGGGAGTGCGAGTAGGATTCGGGTTTTAGGTTCGAAGCTTAGAAAGTATAATGCCCGTGAAGGGGCAGGAGCGCTGTTTTACAACCAAATAGACAGGTTGGACGTTAGAAATCAGAGAAGACTAATATTTTGAAACGACCATGAAAAACCTGAAAAATATACTTAAGACCGGACTTGCCGCTGCCTTTATGGCTACTGTAACGGTGGCTTGCGGCGATAGGCCGGCTTCGAACCCAACGGATGATACGAGTACCTCTGAGGCAATAACAGAGCGAAGCAAGTCCACCCAAAACCTGAACAACCCGCGCCCTGCACCAGTGGGCCGTACTGCTGAAACCGGCGAACAAGCAGACCGCTTCGGTGATCTGCCAGCTAATGTGGATTCAGCTGCCCGGGCCAAAGTGGAGCTTGATAAACAAAGGCAACTGGAAGCAAACCCAGACCAGCGCCCGAGACCACGCACGCCGACAGGCCGCCGCGTGGAAGGTGGTCGGGTAGATCAGTAAGAACTAACCTAAACCAGAAGAGGCCATACCTGTACGCATAGCAGGTATGGCCTCTTTGTTTTGCGAGATTTTAGTTACTTCACCACCGCCGTTGTGCCCACTGGCGGAATGACCATACCGGCCCCGGTCTTCTTGCGTCCTTTCAGGTTGATGTTGTAGATGATCACCGAGATAAAGATCAGAATATAGGCCGCTACTTTTACCGCCGTGGTCTCTTCGTTGAAGTATAGGAAAGCCACCACAAAGTTGAGGATCGGGTTGATGTACATCAGGATGCCAATCGTTCCCGACGTAAGCTCCTTGAGTGCATACAAATTCAGAAACAGCGGCAGCACCGTGAAAAGGGCGCTCAGTATACCTGTCATCAGAAAGAAATGCCCGTCGAGCGCCACGTCAGAGCTTCCTTTGAGCTGCCCGTAAAACGGCGCAATAAAAATGAAAGAGAGCAAAAGCTGCAGCGTGAGCAGCACGATCTTGTCGTATACCTTGAGAATGCGCTGCGTGATCAGGTAGAAGGCATAGCTCAGCGCAATCAGCAGACTGAACAGCAGGCTGGTCAGTTCACCTGTCCCGATCAGCACACAGCTTAGGGCACTCAGTCCAATGGCTACCCACTGGTTAGCCCGCAGTTCCTCTTTGAGCAGCGCAAAACCCAACACCGCCGTCAGGATCGGGCAAAGCAAATAGGAGAAAGAGCCCGTCTGGATGTTGATGTGGTTGATGACGTAAATAAATGCCAGCCAGTTGATGGTCAACAGCGAGCCGCCCAGAAAGGTGAAGAGTAGAAATTTGCGAGCCTCACGTGGTTTCGATGCCTTTACCAGGGCCAGTGTCTGCACGAGGTTCTTGCGCCGGAACAGCACCGTAATCAGCAACAGCAGGACTACCGACAAAGCCACCCGGAAGAACAGGATCTGTCCGCTTGGGTAGTCAGCCAGCGCCTTCAGCGGAAAAGGGATAAAGCCCCAGATCACAAAGGCCGCTATACCTGCCGCGTAGTATGGTTTGGTATTCGTTGTTTCCATTTTAAAATATAGTTGAAGTCCAGCATCCGGTACAGCTATCAGCAGTGTATGAAGCTGCATTTTTTGGCTGCCTGTGATGTTTCGACTTTATAATTATGTAGTCTCCGTCAATTTCCCAAAGACAGGAATAATACCTGTCAAAGAAATTAAAAGAGCGCAAAGGTATCGTTTTGATTTTGAAAATGCTGCTATATAGTTTCTTGTATTTATGTTTCAACATTGATTGTGGGGTGTTTTATTCTTCGTAGCCTGTCATAACCCTTTATTGGAAACACTATCTTTGAGCTTTTAAATCGATTTGTGTATGCTCACCTTTTACCAGCTTCAGACCATTACAGGAGGTACCCCGGTACAGCTAGTGCAGGACAGCTCTGTTGTGCATCTGCTCACGGACAGCCGCAAGCTTTCGCAGCCTGCGGGCACGTTGTTCTTTGCGATCAAGGGGCGCCACAACGATGGGCACGCCTACCTGAGTCAGCTGTATAAATTGGGGGTGCGACAGTTTGTAGTGGAGGAGGCAACAGGCCTAAGTGCGCTATATCCGGAAGCCAACATGCTGCAGGTGAGCAGTAGTCTGGAGGCACTGCAGGCGGTGGCAGCCTGGCATCGGGCGCAGTTCCGTATACCTGTGCTGGCCATCACCGGCAGCAACGGCAAGACCATCGTAAAAGAATGGCTGGCCCAACTGCTGAATCCGGAAGAGCTGGTGGTGAAGAGCCCGCGCAGTTATAACTCTCAGATCGGAGTGCCGCTCTCGGTCTGGCAACTGGATACCAACCATACCTTCGGCCTCTTTGAAGCAGGTATATCGCAGCCGGGTGAGATGCAGAAACTCCAGCAAGTCATACTGCCTACACTGGGACTGTTCACCAACATTGGCAGTGCCCACGACGAAGGTTTTACCAGTCGCCGGCAAAAAGTAGAAGAAAAATTGCAGCTATTCGGCCAAGTCGAATTGCTCTTTTACTGCCTCGATCACAAACTGGTGCATGAAGCAGTGCAGGCGAAAGCTATACCTGCTTTTACCTGGTCACGCCAGCAGCATGCGGATGTAAAGATTGACGGGAGTACTATCTCCGGCCACAAAACCATCGTGAGCTATACCTTCCGGGGCGAGCAGCATAGTTTGGCTATACCGTTCACAGACGATGCCTCGGTAGAGAATGCTCTGCATTGCCTGGCGGTGCTCTTACAGCACGGTATTAACCTGATGGATATACAGGACCGCATGGACCGTTTGCAGCCTGTGGCGATGCGCCTCGAAATGAAAGAGGCGATCAACGGCTGCTACCTCATCGACGACACCTATAACAACGACCTCGCCGGTTTATCCATCGCCCTTGACCTGCTGGCCAGTCAGCCGCAGCGAGGCCGGCGCACTTTGATTTTATCAGACTTGCTGGAGTCCGGTATGCCGGAAGAGAAACTTTACAGCGAAGTAGCGGCCCTGACCAAAGCGCACCAGGTAGAGCGCCTGATCGGGGTTGGCCCGACCATACAGGCGCATGGAGCAAAGTTTAGCGGAGACACAGCCTTCTATGCCAGTACTGCTGCATTTTTAGAGCAGTTCAGTTCTGAGCAGTTCCGCAACGAACTGATACTGGTCAAAGGTGCCCGTGTGTTCGGCTTCGAAAAAATTGTGCAGGCCTTTCAGCAAAAAGTGCATGGCACGGTGCTGGAGGTCAACCTGGATGCACTGGTGCACAACCTGAACTACTACCGCTCCAAACTGGCATCGGGCACTAAACTGATGGTGATGGTCAAAGCCCTTGCCTATGGCAGCGGCAGTTTTGAGGTTGCCAACCTGCTGCAGTTCCACCGGGTAGATTACCTGGCTGTTGCTTACGTGGACGAAGGGGTGAGTCTGCGCGAGCATGGCATCACACTGCCTATTATGGTCATGAACCCGTCACCGGACAGCCTGGCCAAACTGCATCAGTACAGCCTCGAACCCGAGATCTACTCTCTAGAACTCCTCCGCGATTTTCTGGCTACTGCTCAGCCTGACAGGCACTATAAAATTCACCTGAAGCTCGATACCGGTATGCACCGCCTGGGCTTTACGGATGAGGACTTCGAAGAACTGTTCGCATTGCTCTCCCATTCTCCGCAGGTGCGGGTGGTCAGCACGTTCAGCCACCTGGCCGGTGCCGACGAAGCCTTGCACAATGATTTTTCGCGCATGCAGCTGCAAAACTTCACGGCCTTGGCTGCTGAAGTAGAAGAGTGTCTCGGCTATACCGTGATCAAGCACATTCTCAACTCGGCAGGCATCGTGCGCTTTCCGGAGCATCAACTGGACATGGTGCGCCTGGGTATAGGGCTGTACGGCGTAGAGGCCACTGGCTCAGAGCAGGAGGCGCTACAGCCTGTCAGCACACTCAAGACCACCATCTCCCAGATCAAGCGCATCCGCAAAGGCGAAACCGTAGGCTACAGTCGCAAAGGCATAGCCGACACCGACAAGACCATCGCGACCATTGCCGTTGGTTACGCCGATGGCTACGATCGCCGCTTTAGCAACGGAGCAGGAGAGGTACTCCTGCATGGCAGAAGGGCGCCCATCATCGGCAATGTGTGCATGGACATGTGCATGGTGGATATAACAGGTATACCTGCCAAAGTAGGTGATGAAGTGACTGTGTTCGGTCCGCAGCTCACTTTAGTTGAATTAGCCCAGCGCATCGGTACTATTCCCTACGAGTTGCTTACCAATGTCAGCACCCGCGTCAAGCGCATCTTCTTCTCCGAGTAATCTGCAAATCGCCACATCCTCAAATCATAAGTCCTATTCTTTTGCAATACCGGGGAACAGCTTGTATCTTGCAGTTGTTTATAACAAGTCTAAATAAAAGAAGAGAAATCGTGCGTAACAGGACAAAAGAAACACAATCCCAGAAGAGTGTGCGCGATCTGAAGATCGGGGAGAGCGGAGAGATATGCTGTTTGAATGACCCTGAAATGGCGCTTAAGCTGTTGGAGATGGGTTGTATACCTGGTACCGCAGTAAAGTTGAACAGCAAAGCCCCTTTCGGTGATCCTGTCACGATCATTGTGAATGATTATACACTTTCTTTACGTTTAGACGAAGCTGAAACCATTCTGCTGAAGTAGATTTATTACCACATGGCTGTTACCATAGAGGCGGAAGCGCCAGAAGCCAAAAAAGCAACGCTCCATCAGCCGGTGGCCAAAATTGCTTTGATTGGCAACCCGAACTCGGGTAAGACTTCACTATTCAACCAACTCACAGGCCTTAACCAGAAGGTAGGCAACTTTCCGGGCGTCACTGTCGACAAGAAGACGGGCATCAGCCAGATTACCCCTAACCTGAAGGCGCAGATCATTGACCTGCCGGGCACTTACAGCCTGTATCCGAAGTCGCTGGACGAGCGTGTGATCATTGACCTGCTCTACGATCCGGCTTCCAAACATTATCCTGACCTTGTTATCGTAACGGCCGACGCCTCTAACCTGAAGCGTAACCTGCTGCTCTTTACCCAGTTGGCTGACCTGCGCATACCTGCCGTGCTTGGCCTCAACATGATGGACGTAGCAGAGACGGAAGGTGTGAAGATCGATATTGATGTGCTGCAGCGTGAACTGGGCGTGCCTGTTATTCCGCTTAATGCCCGAAAAGGGATTGGTATAGCTGCACTTAAGATCGTGATGTCGCAGCAACTGGCACCTGCCCAAACTTCCTTTTTTGATATTCCGGAGGATCTGAAGCCGGTGGTGCTTCAGATCAAAGAGCGATTCGACTTGCGCAACGATTATCTGGCGCTACACTATGCCCATCAGTATAAGAACCTGCGCTTCCTGTCAGAGCAAGACAAGGCATGGTTGGCTCAACTGCTGGAGTCGGTAGACTTTAAGTCGAACTCGGTGCAGGCCAACGAAACGATTGCTCGCTACGTGCGCATTAACGAGGTACTGCTCGATGTGGTGCGTATAGAGAAAGCCAAGGAGGAAGAGAAGTTCAGCAACAAGCTTGACCAGATCCTGACGCACCGCGTGTTCGGCTACCTCATCTTCCTGGTGCTGCTGTTCCTGGTATTCCAGGCCGTGTTTGCGTGGGCCAGTTACCCTATGGACCTGATTGACGAAGGTATAGCCGGTCTGAACAGTTTAATTCAAGAGAACTTCAGCGGCCCGCTGATCAACTTGCTCACCGAGGGGGTGATCGCCGGCTTGGGCGGTGTGCTGATCTTTATACCTCAGATCGCGATACTGTTTGCATTCATCGCCATACTGGAAGAAACCGGCTACATGGCCCGCGTGACGTTCATGATGGATAAGATCATGCGCAAGTTTGGTCTGAACGGCAAAAGCGTCGTGCCACTGATTTCAGGCGTGGCCTGTGCGGTGCCGGCTGTCATGTCAGCGCGCACCATCGAGAATTGGAAAGACCGGATGATCACGATCTTCGTGACGCCACTCATGAGTTGCTCAGCACGCATACCGGTATACACAGTACTGATCGCACTGGTGGTGCCGGAGGTATACTACTTTGGTTTCCTGAACCTACAGGGCATTGTGCTGATGGGCCTATACCTGCTGGGTTTCCTGTCAGCTATCTTCTCAGCGCTTTTATTAAAGGTATTGCTGAAGGCCCGTGAGCGTAGCTACTTCATCATGGAGTTTCCGGTGTACAAGATGCCGCGCTGGAAGAATGTGGGCCTGACCATTTTTGAAAAGTCCAAAACCTTCGTGCTCGAAGCTGGTAAGATCATCGTGGCGGTATCCATTATCCTGTGGGTGCTGGCCTCTTATGGTCCTGGCGATAGCTTTGAGCGTGCTGAAGAACGTGCTACGGCTGAGGCCGAGGCAAAAGGCTTCAGCGAAGAACAAACCAATAACCTGGTGTCGTCTTACCAGTTGGAGTCAAGCTATGCAGGCAAGTTCGGGCAGGCGATCGAGCCGGCTATCCGTCCGCTGGGTTACGACTGGAAGATAGGTATAGCGCTGCTTACTTCTTTTGCCGCCCGTGAGGTGTTTGTGGGGACTATCTCCACGATCTACAGCATAGGAGAGGAGGAGAACGTGAGTACGATCAAAGACAAGCTGATGTCAGAGAAGGATGCCGATGGCAATCCGTTCTTTACACCAGCGCGTGCCTTCTCTCTTCTGGTGTTTTATGCTTTTGCTATGCAATGCATCAGCACACTGGCCATCGTGCGCCGCGAAACCAAGAGCTGGATGTGGCCATTGGCCCAGCTCGTATATATGACAGGACTGGCTTATGTGGCTGCCTTTATCACCTTCCAACTGATGAAATAAGCTTCAACAAAATACTATTGAAAGCCCACTCCCTAAAGGAGTGGGCTTTTTTTTGTGCTGACAAGACTGTTTTAAGCATTAAGACTGCATCGATTTAAAAGGCGTACTATTTTCCATCTTTTAAGCTAAAAACTTGATTTTGTACAGCTTATGTTTTTAAAATTTGATTTTTCTGGTAAATTATTGAATAAATTTATCCTTTATATGACTCTATCGTATAAAGAGAAGCTTTTACCGTTTTGATCGAATTCTGATGAGGCGAAGAGTAGTCAAAGGGCACTGGAAAGATGGTCAGGTTTTGGTTTTAAGATCAAAAAAACGCATTAAATATTTGTGAAAGCCGAAAACATTCTTTAAAATTGAGAATCTCTCACCTTAAACAAATAAAACAATGAAAAGAACTCTACTACTCTCAGAGTCATTTTTACCCCACTGCCGCTTACCTATTCCAACCAAGCTAGCGGCCTCCTAGATTTATTCGATTAGCATAGCCTGCTATGAAGGCTATTTAACTGTTGTTTATCAGACTTTGACTGTCTGCTGTAACGACGGCTATATCCTTATTTGATTTACAATTTAACGTAACCAGCTTTCCCGGTATCTGATACAGTGATCTGTTGAGGATTTTTTCTGTTATGGTGCAATAGCCTGCTCTCATGGAGATGGCGTCAGCTTTATAAGCGAGCCTAGGTTAAATCCAACTACAGAAGCCCTTTCTACTACTGTCGTTCATCAGTATCAAATGTCAGGAGCAAAGGAAATTGGCAAAAAGGAGGTGATCAACGGAATAGAGCGAGCCTTTGCTCAACTATAAATACAAAACAATCGTACTGTGGCGGTTCACTGACACAGTACAACAATAACACCTTAACTATTTTGAATTAATTCTTACCTAAACAAACAGCGCAATGAAAAAAATTCTAATGCTATGCCTGCTGCTTGTGTCGGCCTTGATCCACGAGGCCATGGCTCAAGTCAGGGCGATCACCGGTACGGTGACAGACGCTACTACTAATCAGCCGCTGCCAGGAGTTACCGTCCTGGTGAAAGGCACAACAGTGGGTACTGCTACCGGAGCAGACGGTACTTATACTGTGAATGTGCCTGAAGGCAGCAACACACTTGTTTTCCGCTTTGTGGGTTATCAAACTATTGAGCGACCTATTGGCAATGCAGCTAGTGTAAACGTATCTATGGGCACTGATACCCGCCAGTTAGGTGAGGTAGTAGTAACAGCCCTTGGTATCGAGCGTACTAAAAACGAACTACCTTACGCTGCTCAGACAGTAGGTGGTGAGGAAGTGGCTCAAACACGTCAGCAGAACTTCACTAATGCACTATCTGGTCGTGTGGCTGGTGTGCAGGTAACCCAAAATAACAACCTGGGTGGCTCTACAAACGTGATTATCCGCGGTAACAAGTCTATCGGTGGTGCTAACCAGGCACTCTTCGTAGTTGACGGTGTTCCACTCGATAACTCTACCAACAACACTGCAAACCAGCAAACCGGTCGTGGTGGTTATGACTACGGTAACGCCGCAGCAGACATCAACCCGGACGACATCGAGTCGATGACGATCCTGAGAGGTGCCGCAGCGACAGCACTTTACGGTTCCCGTGCTGCCAACGGTGTTGTAATGATCACAACTAAGAAAGGCTCTAAGCGTCAGGGTATTGGCGTAACTGTTAACTCTGGTGCCAACTGGGGCTTCCTGGATAAGAGCACTTATACTCGCTTCCAGAAGGAATACGGTAGAGGCTATCCAGGTGCTGTGTATAGCACACAATACCCTGGCTTCTATGCGAACAATGTCGATGGTGACCCAGCTGGAACTCTGGAAAGAGTGGTTGTATTGAACGAAGACGGCTCGGCCGGTCCTCAGTTCGATCCAAACCTGCTGGTATGGAACTGGGATTCGTTCGACCGCTCTTCTCCTAACTTTGGCCGCCCTACTCCATGGGTACCAGGCGCAAATGATCCGACTACTTTCTTCGAAAACACTTACGGAACATCACACAGCATCGCTATTGACGGTACTAGTGACAAAGGATTCTTCAAGGTGAACTATGGCCGCAACAGCAACGATGGTATGCTGCCAAACTCTAACGTAACGAAGAACTTCATTAACTTCTCTACTTCCTTCGACCTGGTTGACAGGTTGACAGCTACTACCTCTTTGAACTATACTGAAACTGACGGTATTGGCCGTTACGGTACTGGTTACAGTGGCCTGAACCCGAACCAGGGCTTCAGACAGTGGTGGGGTACTGACGTAGACATTAAGGAGCAGGAGCGTGCTTACTTGGATACCCGTGAGAACGTAACCTGGAACCCAAGAGCATTCAACGATCCTCGTCCGATGTTCTTCGACAACCCGTACTGGACTCGTTACGAAAACTTCAACACAGACAACAGACGCCGTGCTTTGGGTTATGTACGTTTGGATTACAAACTGACAGACTGGTTGAACATCATGGGGCGTGCCTCACTTGACACTTACGACGAGGTTCGTGAAGAGCGTTATGCAGTAGGTTCAGTTGGTGTATCTAGCTATACAAGACACAATGGTCGTTTCAGCGAAGCTAACTACGACTTGATGGCCAACGTTGACAGAGACTTCTCTGAAGACTTCAACTTCAAAGCCACTGTTGGTACTAACATCCGCGACACGAAATTCTCGATGATCCGTTCTACTACGAACGGTGGTCTGGTAGTTCCTCGCCTGTACTCACTTTCTAACTCTCGCAACCCACTTGGACCTCCGGTGGAGCAAGACACTCGCCTTCGCGTGAATGGTTACTTTGCAAGTGCTACACTTGGTTTCAGAGACCTGGCCTTCCTCGATGTAGCATCCCGTGTTGACCAGTCTTCTTCACTTCCTCCTGCCAACAGAAATTACTTCTACCCATCTATCTCTGGTAGCTTTGTATTCTCTGAACTAATGGAGCCTTCTTACTGGTTCACTTATGGTAAGATCAGAGCGAACTATGCGGAAGTTGGTAACATGGCACTTCCTTTGAGTGTGTACGATACGTATAACCTGCTAGCTCCATTCGGTTCTACTTCGCTGGCATCTGTTAACGGTACCAGAAACAACCCTAACCTAAAGCCAGAGCGTACAAACAGCTGGGAAGTTGGTGTTGAATTGACCTTCATGGACGGCCGTACTGGTTTTGACGTGACTTACTACAATGCAAGCAGCGTTGACCAGATCTTGAACGTTCCGCTTTCAAGAGCTACTGGTTTCAATGCCCAGTGGATCAACGCCGGTGAGGTTGTAAACAAAGGTTTCGAGGTATCTGCTTTCGGCAGCCCAATCAAAACGGATGACTTCTCTTGGACAATCAATGCTAACTGGACTAGAAACAGAAGCATGGTAGAGGACTTAGGTCCGATTCAGAACTACCAGATCGCAGCTTTCCAGGGTGGTGTATCGCTTAACGCAGCTGAAGGTGAGCCATTTGGTACTATCAGAGGTGCAGGTTTCGTGTACAACGACAACGGCCAGCGTGTAGTAGGTGCGAATGGTCTGTACCTGTCGAACAGAAACGCTAACACAACAATCGGCGACATCAACCCTGACTGGGTAGGTGGTGTGACTAACACATTCCGTTACAAAGGAGTATCGTTAGGCTTCCTGATCGACGTGAAGCAAGGTGGCAGCGTATTCTCACTTGACCAGGCTTATGGTCAGTACACTGGTATTCCTGATAACACGGTATTCAACAACGACCTGGGCAACCCGGTACGTAACCCAATTATCCGTAACGCTGATGGTAGCTACGCTGAAAACAGCGGTGGTATGATTCTGCCAGGTGTGAAGGAAGACGGTACGCCAAACGACACACGTGTAGAGGTATTCTATGCAATGGGTTACAACAACCCGCCAGAAATGCACGTGTATGACGCCAGCTATGTGAAACTGAGAGAAGCTACTTTAGGCTTCGCACTGCCTGAGTCTCTAGTGTCTAGATTCAAAGTGTTCCAGGGTATAGACCTGTCGATCTACGGCAGAAACCTGTACATCTTCCACAAGAACACGCCGTACTCTGACCCAGAAGAAGGCCTGAGTGCAGGTACGCAGTCGCTTGGTTATCAAAGTGGTGCCTATCCTACCATGCGTAATGTAGGCTTTAACGTAAGAGCAAGATTTTAATAATAATGAATATGAAAAAGATATTTGCACTCTTGATGATCGCCATATCCTTTGTCGCGTGTACAAAGGAGTTTGATGACGACCTGATAGATCCGAAAAACCCTGTCTCGGTACCTGCCCCGATGCTTTTTTCAAATGCGCAGCGTAACCTGGTAGATCAGATGATTACCCCTAACGTGAACTCTGGTATCTTCAGACTGATATCACAGCACTGGGCCAACACGACCTATCCTGAAGAAAGCAGATACGACCTGGTAAGCCGTAACATTCCTCAGAACTTCTGGTTCACGCTGTACCGTGACGTACTGATGGACTTCAGAGAAGCTTCGATCATTATCAATAATGATCAGGCCATGAATGCTACAGTAAAAGCTAATCAGCTGGCTGTGATCGAAGTGATGGAAGTGTATACCTGGTCTGTACTGGTAAACACATTCGGTGACATACCTTACTCTGAGGCGCTGAACCGTGACATCATCTACCCAAGCTATGATGATGATGCAGCAATCTATGCTGACTTGTTCGCAAGATTGGATGCTGCTATCGCCACAATGAACGCCGATGGTGCTGCTGCTGCCGGAAGCTTTGGATCTGCTGACCTGCTGTATGGTGGTAATGTGGGTCGTTGGATTACTTTCGCCAACTCGCTGAAACTGAAACTTGGTATGACAGTAGCGGATGTGAATCCGGAGCGTGCCAGAACAGCTGCCAGCCAAGCTGCCCCTAATGTGTTCAAGTCAGCTGCTGACCAGGCTGTGTTCAGATACACTGCTACAACACCAAACGTAAACCCAGTGTGGACAAACCTGGTGCAAAGCGGTCGTAACGACTTTGTGCCTTCTGCCACACTAGTTGACAGAATGAATGAGCTGAATGACCCACGTCGTGCTGCTTACTTCACACAACTTAACGGTGCTTATGTAGGTGGTATCTATGGTAACAACAACACGTACGCTAACTTCTCGAAAGTAAATCCAACCATCACAGCGCCTGACTTCCCGGCAATCCTGCTTGGCTACGACGAGATCGAGTTCTACCTTGCAGAGGCTGCAGCTCGTGGTTTCATATCTTCCCCTGCTGCCACTCACTACAGAAATGCGATCACAGCTTCTATGATGCTGTGGGGTGTTACAGAGGCGCAGACTGCCGCTTACCTGGCGCAGCCACAACTAGTGGCCAACATCGCCGCTATGTCTGTACCTGGCCCTGCTAACAGCCTGACTCAAGCGCAGCGTCAAGCCCTTGGTGTACAGAAGTGGATTGCGCTTTATGAGCGTCCGTTCCATGCCTGGACAGAGTTCCGCAGACTGGACTATCCACAACTGCAGGCTCCAGATCCACAATACAGACCAGCTTACAACGTAGTACCGGTGCGTTACCCTTATCCACCGACTGAGCGTACGCTGAACCCTGACGCTGTGAATGCTGCTGCATCTGCAATTGGAGGTGACGAAGCCACAACCCGTATTTTCTGGGATGTAAGAGCCGCTGGACAATAAAAAATAGACATGATAATATTGAAGAAGTTTAATTAACTAGGTAGTAGTCTTCTTCATTTGAAAAAGGCCTTCGGTTTCCGGGGGCCTTTTCTGTTTTTATTTTAATCCGTGTTTGCACATATTTTATGTTGGAATTTGTAAATTGCTTTTGACCCTTCTGCTCACCAAAACAAACTCCCCATGCACAGGTTTGCTTTTACGCTTACACTGCTTCTTTACATTTTTAATGCTGCTTCGGCCCTGGGCCAAGTGGCAAACTATGAACTTAGCGGGACTATAACCAGCCAGTCAGGAGAGCCAATGGTCGGTGCCTACATCCTGATTAATCCAGGTAACAAAACGATCAGCACGGACGAGCGTGGGCGCTTCAGCGTCACTCTGCCGTCGGGCCAGTATACCTTGGAGAGCCAGTATTTAGGTATGGAGCGGGTCGTGCAGGAGGTTAATCTCAATCGAAACCTGAACCTGCGCTTGCAGATGAAGACGAAGGCCACCAGCCTGAGGCAGGTAGAGGTGGTAGCCAAGTCGTCAATGGATGTGCAATCGACTCAAATGGGCAGTACCTATATGGACGTGAAACTGCTCACCAAAATGCCCGCACTGCTGGGTGAGGTGGATGTGATCCGGTCAGTCTCCAGTTTGCCGGGGGTAGTGAGTGCAGGGGAGGGCACAGCGGGCTTCTACGTAAGGGGTGGCAGTGCCGACCAGAATCTGGTACTTCTCGACGATGTGCCTGTGTTCAACTCTGCACACTTGTTCGGTTTCTTTTCAGTGTATAATCCTGATGTACTCAAAAGCTATACCTTGCACCGGAGCGGCATATCGGCCAGGTACGGCAGTCGTATTTCCTCTATTTTGGATGTGCAGCTGCGCGATGGCAATGAAGAGCGCATGCAGTACCAGGCAGGTATATCACCTATTTCGGCGAAGTTTAGCGTCGATGGACCTGTTAGTCCTAAACTGACCATACTTGCAGCAGGACGTGCCGCTTATCCGACCTATTTGCTCCGGATGTTCAACAGCGAGAATATACGCGAGAGCTCCGGCCACTTTTATGACCTCAACCTAAAGGCGAGCTACAAGCTCAACGAAAATAATACCATCTCTTTCTCCTCTTACCACAGCGAGGATGGCTTCAAATTTCCGTTTGATACAACCTACCAATGGTCAAACACGCTGGGCAACCTGAAATGGACGCATGTGTACGGCAATAGCCTAAGCAGCACTGTGACAGTAGCCAAAAGCGTGTACACCAACAATATTGAAGGTATAGCTCCGGGAGACGAGTTCAATATGAACTCAGGTATAGACTTCACGCAGATTAAGGCGGACCTGGGTTATTTCGGACTGGAGCGCCACGCCATTGATTTTGGAGGAGGAGTTTCTTACTATGACATCCAGCCGGGTAAGCTCGAACCCTACGGGACTTCCAGTCTCAATCCGCGGGAATTGCAGATCGACAAAGGCACCGAATACCACGCATACCTGAACGACGAGATCACGCTAAACCAACGCCTGACCGTTTCATTGGGGCTGCGGCATACCTATTTTGTAAAACGTGGTCCGACGGAAGTGTATGTGTTTGCGGAAGGAAGGCCACGCAGCGAAACTACGATCACCGATACGCTTCATTATGGTGAAGGCAGTCGGGTGCATACCTATCAGGGATTGGAGCCGAGGGCTTCTATGCGGTTTTTGCTCAGTGACTCCCGGTCGCTGAAGGCAAGTTACAGCCGAACGCGGCAGTATCTTCAGCTAGTCACCAATACCGCCGCTATTACCCCAGTGGATGTGTGGAAGCTGGCTAACACCCATATTCAGCCGCAGGTAGCTGACCAGGTATCTTTAGGCTACTTTTATGTGAAGCCCGACAATGCTTTTGAATTCAGTTGGGAAGTGTATTACAAGTGGCTACAAAATCAGGTAGACTACAAGGACGGTGCTGTGCTGCTGCTTAATCCGGCGTTGGAAGCCGAGTTGCTGATCGGCAATGGTATAGCATACGGTTCGGAGTGGCTGCTCAAAAAGAACACAGGTCGCACTACCGGTTGGGTGAGTCTGACCTACTCTCGGTCTTTGCGTCAAATTGCCGGCGGGACGCCAGAAGAAACCATCAATAACGGCGATTGGTATCCGTCTAACTATGACAAGCCTCTTAACGTGAACATATTCGTGAACCGGCAGCTGCATCCGAAATGGACCGTTTCGGGCAATCTGAACTATACCACAGGCCGCCCCATTACAGCTTCTGACTCATGGTACCGTTACTACGGACACATATTTGCCAACTATGTCGGCCGCAACCAGGCCCGCATGCCCGATTATCACCGACTAGATGCTTCGCTCAACTATGAGTTCGAAAAGCGAAAGCGGGTTGCCTACACTGCCAGTTTCTCGGTGTATAACCTCTATGGTCGCAAAAACGCTTACTCGGCTTTTTTCAGGCACTACTATGGTCGTCCGCCGGGTGCCTACAAACTGGCGATCATCGGCGTGCCTATACCATCTGTTAACCTGAATGCCCGTTTCTAGGTGTGTAGCATGAACAGGAAACTCTTTATCATAGCGCTCGTGCTACTGGCAGGGTGTATCGATCCGATAGACTTTAAAAACAACAACCAGCAAAAGCACCTGGTAGTAGAGGCCAGCTTTACAAATGAGCCGGAACTGAACTATGTGAAACTGAGCTATGCCCAACCCTATGACTATCCCTACAATGAATTCGTGACCAATGCCCAGGTGTTTGTTACGAGCACTGAAGGAGAGCGCTTCGAGTTTAGCTATGGCGGAGAGGGAGGCACATTCTATGATAACATGGCCGGAAACTACTATCCGGTGTCGCCAATGGAGGCGGTCGGTAAAGTGGGCCACACCTATACCTTGCACGTCCTGTTCGATGGCCAGGTTTATCAGTCGCAGGCAGTGACGCTCCAACCTCCTGTGGCCATTGACTCGGTGCATTTTGAGGTAGATGAGCAGGTGTTTTCCTTTAGGGGATATCTGGAGCGGAAAAAATGGCCCGGCTATCGGGTACTCGTGAACTACCAGGATCCTGCCGGAGAGAAAAATTTTCTGCGCTGGACGTTTGCCAGCCAGTACGAAGTATCCACGCAGCCCGAAGACTACATAAATCCCGCTACCGGCAATCCGGCTCCCAAAAGCTGTTGCTCGCGTTGCTTCCTGAAAGAAAGGCTTGACAGATTTAAAGTCGTGGATGACCGTTTGGTGAACGGGCAGAAAGTGATTAATCAGGAAGTGCTTTTTTTGCCTTTTGAGCGGTACCTTGGGGTAAAGCACAAGCTACACGTGTACCAGCATTCTCTCACCGAAGAGGCTTACAATTTCTTCCGGATCATGGAACAGCTGCGCCAGAGCACCGGCACTGTATTCGACCCACCCCCGGCTGAGGTAAAGGGCAACTTGTTTAATTTGAATCAGGCAGAAGAGCAAGTACTCGGATTCTTTGATGTCTCAGCGGTTACGAAACAAGAAGTGGTTATTCTGCGGCAAGACATCGACTATCCCATAGCCCAGTTCAAGTGGCCCGACGATTGCCGCGAACTGCCTGGCGCTTCCATCGAAGTTCCGGTAGACTGGATGAAATAAGAAAATGACATTCGCCTGATTAAATGGTGCACTCTATGTTTAGAAAAATTCTTTCCTGCCTGCTTCTACTACTTGCCGGCTGCATTGACCCGATTGACTTTAAGCATAACAACCAGCAGGAGCACCTGGTCGTGGAGGCTAGCTTTACCAACATGGCCGGCATTAACTATGTGCGGCTTACGTATGCACAGCCCTATACCTCGCCTTACAATAAGTTTGAGGGAAGAGCGTCGGTAGTGATCACGAGTCGGGAAGGGGAGCAGTTCTATTTCAACTATGACCAGGCCGGTTATTACTACCCTGTGGATGTCGAAAGCACTTATGGAATACCTGGCCATACCTATACTTTACAGTTAACCGTGGGCGACAAATCATACCACTCAGAGTCGATTACCCTAAAGGAGCCTGTACCCATCACGCAAGTGCACTTTGCCGTGCATGAAAAGACTTTTGCTCTGCAAGGAGACAAAGTAAAAAGGAAGCACATGGGCTACCAGGTGCTGATGGATTTTCAGGATCCGGGGCAAGTACGTAATTATTACCGTTGGTCTTTTGCCCGGCAATACGAAATACTAACCCAGCCTTGGGACTACCTGAACGACATGGGTGACCCGGCTCCCAAAAGTTGCTGTGCCCGCTGCTGGATACAGGAAAAGGAAGAGACCTTTACCGTGTCAGACGATCGCTTAACCAACGGCAAATATGTGATCAACAAAGAGGTGCTTTTTATACCTTTTGAGAAGTATCTGCAAAGCAGGTATAAGATGAAGGTATACCAGCATGCCATCACCGCCGAAGCCTATGAGTTTTACCGTATTATGGGCCAGCAAAAAGAGAGTACTGGTACGGTGTTCGACCCGCCACCGTCAGAAATCAAAGGAAACATGCGCAGTATAAGCGCCCCGGAGGAGCAGGTGCTAGGCTTTTTTGACGTGTCGGGCGTTGTGATGCAGGAAGTGGACATCAGGGCTGACGACATTCCATATCCGGTCGGTATTTTTATTCACCCTGATGACTGCCGTGAATTGCCCGGAGCGACAGATGTGCAGCCTGTAGGTTGGTAATAGTTTATTTATAAATCAGAAAAACCGCCGGCTGCTTGTGTATGTCCGGCAGCTTGCCTTTCCACTCAGCTATCGTTTTAGTTTGGATGAATTCATGTTCAGGTGAAGTGATGTTGGCCGCAATGCACAGTCGTGTGCCGCCGCTTAGAGTCTGCACTAAGTCTTCGAGGAGCTTGTTGTTACGATAGGGCGTTTCCATGAAGATCTGCGTCTGATCCCGCTGCTGCATTTCCTTCTCCAGGTTGCGCAGCGCCTGTAATCGAGGCCCCTTCTCGATGGGCAGGTAGCCGTGGAAGGCAAAGCGCTGCCCGTTAAAACCACTGGCCATCAGGCTGAGCAGAATGGCTGACGGTCCGGCAAAAGGCACCACCCGTATACCTTTCTGATGCGCATACTTGGCTACCTCCGCACCTGGGTCGGCTATACCTGGGCAGCCCGCCTCCGAGATGATGCCTGCATCTATACCTTGCTCCAGCAGCGGCTTGAGTGAAGCCTGTACTTGTGCGGGCGTCGCATCCTTGTCTACCTGTATAAAGTTCAGCTGTTCGATTACTAACTCCGGGCAAATGCTTTTAACAAAGCGCCGGGCCGTACGCAGGTTCTCGACAATGAAATAAGTCAGACGGTTCACAGTTTCTTTTACCTGCGGCGATATCACTTGATCGGCCGTGTCATCAGCCAGAATGGTCGGGATAAGGTATAGTATGCCAGTCTTCTTCATAAGACAAAGGTATAGTTTAATTGTGAATTGACTGAATTGTTACAAAGGGGGCTATACCTGTTGATGGCTATACCTGAAGCACAAAGCCGCAGTTTTAGGCCGCGGCTTTGTGCTTAAAATTTAGCTGCATACAGGTTCAGTTAGATGCCGTCATACGGAGCAAATGACCCCGGTAAGACATACTTCACCCCGGAAATCCTGATATTTAGTCGGTATCCAGAAACCTTGTGACTAAGTCATATACCTCATCCGGTGCTTCGGCATGAACCCAGTGCCCGGCATTCGGGATAGTTTCTACCTCTACAAGCGTGAAAAGATGCTCAATGCAGGTATACACATCTTCTGGCAGGATGTAGCGCGAGCGTCCGCCTTTGATAAAGAGCGTGTGCTTTTTGAAAGGTGTATCCGATGTGATTGGGGCTGCTATCTTTTCGTAGTTCTTTTCGATCGCATCGAGGTTCATGCGCCATCCAAAGGTATTGTCCTCTTGGCGGTAAAGGTTCTTCATCAGGAACAGACGCACTTCTTCCTGTGATATTGTTTTGGATAGCTGCTTGTCCACATCGCTACGGCTTGTTACGCTGCTAATATCTACTGACTGTAGCGCATCAATGATCTCGTCATGGTGCGGCGGGTAAGCCTTTGGAGCAATGTCCACCACGATCAGTTTGGTGAGGCGAGTTGGGTACTTCAGTGCATAGTTCATCGCCACTTTGCCACCCATGGAGTGTCCCATGATGGCCGGCGTTGGGATTTGCAGTTCGTCTACGAGGCGTAGTACATCCTCGGCCATGGCGTCGTAGTCATGCTGTTCGCTGTGTGGGGAGCGCCCGTGGTTGCGCAAGTCTACCAGAAAGACGTTATAGTGCTCGGCCAGTCGCTTGGCCAGAGTTGCCCAGTTATCTAATGTACCAAACAGTCCGTGCAAGATCAGCAGCGGCTGTCCGTGGCCCATTTCCTTGTAGTGTAGTTTCATGTTTTTCAGTGATCAGTCAATATCAGTTCTTAGCTTACGGTAGAAGAGGAGAATGGATTATGATACCACCCGAATCAGCTTCTCTTCATTGCCTCGCTCATTCAGCACGCCTAGTGGCTCCAGCTGTAGGCCGTATTTCTGGAATACCTGCAGCACTTCTCCGCGGCCACTTGGTTCAACGGCTACCAGCAGACCGCCACTGGTTTGCGGGTCGCAGAGCAAATGCTTTTGGTCCGGGGTGAGCTCGGCTACTTTGTGGCCGTAGCTGTCGAAGTTGCGGTGGGTACCGCCAGGTATAGCTTTCTGAGCCAGATAATCCAACGCCTCAGGTATAACCGGCACTTTGTCAAAGTATACTTCGGCTGACAAGTTACTGCCTTCGCACATTTCTGAAAGGTGACCCAACAGACCAAAACCCGTCACATCGGTCATGGCTTTTACCTGTGGTAGTTGTCCCAGATCTGCGCCTATTTTATTAAGCTGCATCATCTGCTGTGGTGCCAGGTGCGTATGCTCCGGTTTTAGGATGGCTTTCTTTTGGGCTGTGGTGAGGATACCTACACCAAGCGGCTTGGTCAGGTATAGTTCGCAACCAGCTGTGGCCGTATCGTTTCGCTTCAGGTTTGGGATATCGAGCATACCAGTTACGGCGAGTCCAAAGATAGGCTCCGGACTATCAATGCTGTGGCCGCCAGCCAATGGTATACCTGCTTCGTGGCAGATGCTGCGGCTGCCTTCGATCACACGCTTGGCTACCTCAGGGGCCAGCTTGTCTACGGGCCAACCCAGCACGGCAATGGCCATGGTGGGAGTTCCGCCCATGGCATAGACATCCGAAATGGCATTGGCGGAGGCGATGCGCCCAAAGTCGTAGGCATCGTCCACGATCGGCATAAAAAAGTCGGTTGTGCTGATGACAGCACGGCCATGGCCAATGTCGTACACAGCGGCATCATCACGGGAACTGTTGCCAACCAGTAGCCTTTCGTTCTCAGGATAGTGAATGTCGGTGTGCAGGATTGCGTCGAGCACTTTAGGGGATATTTTGCAGCCGCAGCCAGCACCGTGGCTGTACTGGGTTAGCTTTATGTCTTGTGTGTTGGTTTCTTCCATCGTATTAAATCAGCTGATGCTGTTTCGAGAATTCGATCAGGCGACGTGCGTTCTCTTCCGTATTCAGTGTTTCCAGGGGGAGTCGCAACGGTGCTTGTTTTTTGGCCAGTTCATAGGTATAGGCCTTATCATAATAAGTCAGGGCGATGTCGACCATCTTTTCCATGTCCCCAGTATGGATGGCTTCAACTGCCTCTTTTGTGGCCAGTCCTCCCAGGCGTTTCTTTATTCTGAGGATGGCGGATTCTAAAATAGCCGGATCTGTGCGGCAGTATTCCTCGGCCAGTTTCTGTATACGCAGTGCTTTAGGGACTTCGAGCACAATAGTAGGAGAATGTTGCATCCGGTCAAAAAGGGGCTTGGGCAACTGTACCCGGCCAATGCTGATGCTCTCGTCCTCCAGCCATAGCGGACGCTGGGTGTCCAACTCAAGCATGGCCATACCTAACAAGTTCTCAAAGTGCTCGGTACTCGGTTGAGGTGCCATGCCAATGCTTCCAAAAGAAGAGCCTTTGTGATTGGCCAGTCCTTCAAGATCAATGATCTGCTGACCATGTTGTTGCAGGTATGGGAGGAGATCGGTTTTGCCGCTTCCGGTATGGCCGCTTAAAATTAGTAGCGGCCGCTCCCGCTCCATCTGCTCTTGCATGTAATGCCGGTAAGCCTTGTAGCCGCCCTGTAGCAGGTATACCTGAAAGCCCGAGAAGTCTAGGAGCCAGGCCATGGCCCCACTGCGCATACCGCCGCGCCAGCAGTGCACCAGTAGCTCTTTGCTTGGCGCCAATTTCTCTGCCTCCCGCACAAAGCCTGACATCTTTGGGCCAAACAAGTCGAGCCCGATCAGTACGGCCGGGTCATGCCCCTCTTGTTTGTAAGCCGTACCTACTCTAGCCCGCTCCTCATCCGAAAAGATAGGAAAACTCAAGGCCTGCGGTATACGCCCGATCGCATACTCTTTGGGTGCGCGGGCATCCAGCACAGGCAATTGCTTCGCTTTTGCCAGAAACTCTTCTACACTTATGCTTTTAACCACTTTATTTAAGTTGGCGCAGGTATAGCTGAATCGTATTCTCCAGCCCAAAGTACAATGCGTCACAGATCAGCGCATGCCCGATGCTCACTTCCAGTAGGCCGGGCAAGGTTTCTTTTAAGTACTTCAGATTGTCAAGGTCCAGGTCATGGCCTGCATTGAGACCTATGCCAAATTCTTGTGCTTTTTGAGCTGCCACCAGGTATGACCGTATGGCTTCTTCAGGATTGGTAGGGTATCCTTTGGCATAGGCTTCGGTATAAAGCTCAACCCGGTCAGTACCCACCAGCGATGCGCCTTCAATCATGCGCACATCCGGATCCACAAAAATAGAGGTGCGAATTCCTAGCTCTTTCAGTTCGCTGATCACATCGGTCAGGAAATCTTTGTGCTGCAGGGTGTCCCAGCCGGCGTTGGAGGTAATGGCATCGGGCGCATCCGGCACCAAGGTAGCCTGGGCAGGGCGTACGTCCTTCACCAGTTTGAGAAAATCAGGCGTTGGATTGCCTTCAATGTTAAATTCAGTGGTCACCACTTCTTTCAGATCGTATACGTCGCGGTAGCGGATGTGACGCTCATCAGGACGAGGGTGCACGGTGATGCCTTCGGCTCCGAATCGCTCGCAGTCTTTAGCGGCCTGCACTACGTTAGGTCTGTCACCGCCGCGGGCGTTCCGCAGTGTGGCTATTTTGTTTATATTTACACTGAGTTTGGTCATGGTATGTAGGTTGTAGCCCGCAGGCTGGTGATACGTATGCTTACGGAAAGACTAAATTAGTGGAAATTTGCTTAAGATGATAACCTATGGCTTTGGCCGTAGTAGTGTATAATATAAAGGCAGGAGGTTCATCGCTTGCTGTAAACAATCAATCAACAATAAGACTATGAGTTTAAAACAACGCATTGAAGCCGATATCAAGCAGGCGATGTTGGCCAAAGACAAAGCCCGTTTGCAGGCGCTTCGCAGCATAAAATCACAGATCCTGCTGGCTGAGACCGAAAAAGGCGGTACCGATGGTCTGAGCGAGGATACGGAGTTGAAGCTATTGACCAAAGCAGCAAAGCAACGCCGTGAGTCAGCAGAGGTATACGCCACGCAGCAGCGCCCCGATCTGGAGCAGGTAGAGCTTGCCGAGCTAGCCGTGATAGAAGAGTATATGCCAAAGCAGCTGGATGAGGGTGACCTGCGCATTCGTCTGCTGGACATTATACAGCGAGTGGGCGCAACCGGCCCATCGGACTTGGGTAAGGTAATGGGTGTCGCTTCCCGCGAACTGGCCGGGCAGGCCGACGGTCGTGCTATTTCCAAAGCCGTGGGTGATTTGCTCAACAATACCGATTTTTAATATCTCGATTTTTGCAGCCTCTCCACTAGGGGGAATGCAGCAATTGCATTATATTTGAAGGCAGTGGCGACAGGTGTTCGTCTCTGCCTTTAATTTTTTACGCGTGAGTACCTTCGATATTTTTCTGGCTATACCTATTCTGTTCGGCGCCTTTATGGGTTTTCGCAAAGGCCTTTTGCTCGAACTGATCTCGCTTTTCGCGCTTGTGCTGGGCATTCTGCTCGGGCTGAAACTGCTGGACTCTGGCCTGCCCATCATGAAAGAATATATTGGCGATGCCGGTGGTTTGCTGCCTTTCGTTACTTTTCTGGTCATCTTCGTAGCGATTATTCTAGGAGTGCGGGTGCTGGGCATTCTGCTCAAAAAAGTAATTGACTTTACTCCCTTTGGCCTTTTTGACAACATCCTGGGAGGTATGCTGGGTGCCCTGAAATGGACGCTGGCTCTGAGCCTTTTGCTGTACGTTTCGGAGATGGCGGGTATTTCAATCACACCCGAAACAGCAGCAAGCTCTATGGTATATCCATTCGTCGTCAAAACGACTCCATATGCCCTCAGTGTAATGAGTTATGTGCTACCGTTTGTGAAGTCGCTGTTGCTTTCGCTGAAGGATCACTTTTAGGCTTTAAGCTGCGGGATGGCATGTGCTTTTCAGAGTTTAGGAAAGTATCAGAGCAGGTATCCCGACGCTGTGGATCAAACCAAGCCTTACGTTTTTTTAAGTAGGTACAGCGCTATACTGGTCCGGTCAGAACCCTGGCTTATACCTTCGCTCTAGCCTAAGCTGGTTGCTGCGTTACAAGCTTTCAGTACAGCTGCAGTCACCAAAATTGACAATAGCTTTCTAAGCCGCCAATGGGAAAGGATGTTAATGTTAGCAACCGCTGCTTCACATCCACAAATTTTACAAATCATGCTGCTTCTGCTCGACAACTTTGACTCCTTTACCTATAACCTGGTTGACTACTTTGGTCAGTTAGGGGTAGAGGTGCATGTGTTGCGCAACGACGTGAAACTTGAGACCATTGAAGCTCTTCCAATAGAGGGAATCGTATTATCACCTGGACCGGGAGAGCCTAAGAAAGCCGGTATAATGATGGAGGTGATCCGTCACTACCATGACAAGGTGCCTATGCTGGGGATTTGCCTGGGACATCAGGCGCTGGGTGAGTTTTTTGGAGCCCGACTTGACAAAGGAGTGAAGCCCATGCATGGCAAGATTTCTGAGATTACTTGTGAAGCCGATCCGCTTTTTGCCGGACTTCCTTCTAAAATGTCCGTGGTGCGCTACCATTCGCTTGTTTTGCAACATTGGCCTGACTGTATTGTGCCGCTTGCGTATACAGCCGAAAGAGAGTTGATGGCCTTCAGGCATAGCGTACTGCCGCTGCATGCGCTGCAGTTTCATCCGGAGGCCGTGCTCACGACTTATGGGCTCAATATGCTGCGAAATTGGCTTAGTATTGCTAATATTGCAGGTCGGTAGCAGCCGGATTTTTTTCATCACATTACTTTTACCAATTTCAGGAATGAATCTACAGGTCAAACACGAAGGCGAATTTCAGTACATTGACGAAGGCGAAGGAGAGGTATTGCTGTTGCTGCACGGCTTGTTCGGAGCGCTGAGCAACTGGAATGGCGTAGTAGACCATTTCTCTAAAAATTACCGTGTGGTTATTCCGCTGATGCCGATCTATGAAATGGCACTTCACAAAGCAGGTGTACCTGGACTGGTTTCTTTTATAGAAGATTTTGTTAAATTTAAGAATCTGAGCGACCTAACGCTGCTGGGTAACTCCCTGGGCGGACACGTAGCGCTAGTCTATACCTTAAAGAATCCCGCCAAAGTGAAGCGACTTGTCCTGACGGGTAGCTCAGGTTTGTTCGAGGACTCCATGGGTGGTTCTTTCCCGAAGCGCGGCAACTACGAATATGTGAAAGAGCGCGTGGGTTATACCTTCTACAGCCCCGATACGGCTACCAAAGAGCTCGTGGATGAGGTGTTCGATATTACTAACAGCAATGCCAAGTGTCTGCGTATTATCGCTATTGCCAAGTCGGCGCAGCGTCATAATATGGCCAAAGATATCACAAACATAAAAGTGCCTACGTTGTTGATATGGGGATTGAACGATACCATCACGCCTCCGCTTGTAGCGCATGAGTTCAATAGACTGATGCCAGGCTCAGAGCTATACTTTATAGATAAGTGCGGGCATGCACCGATGATGGAACATCCGGAGCGGTTTAACAGTATCTTAGATAAATTTTTGGCCAAAACAGAAGCACGGGAAATAGCCACATGATCGCAGAAGAACTCATCAACCAAATGATACCACCGCTGAAGCTTTACGACACGGTCGAGAAGGCTTTGCGATGGATGGATGAGTTCCGCGTAAACGAACTGCCTGTGTCGCGTAACCGCAAGTACATGGGCTTGGCTACCGAAAGCAGTCTGATCGAACTGCCAGACCGCAACCAAACGCTGGAGCATGTAGCGCTGGAGTTTCAGGAAGTGTTTGTGATGCACCACCAGCACTTCTATGATGTGATGGAGGCCGCCATCAAAAACAAAATACAAGTTGTGCCCGTGCTTGACGAAGAGCAGGATTACATGGGCATCATCACGATCAATGACACGCTGGCTGCTTTTGGACAGATGTCGGCGCTGCAGGGGCAGGGTAGCATACTGGTGCTAACTATGCAGGAGCGCGACTATTCCCTCGGGCAAATTAGCCGCTTGATAGAGGAGGAGAATGTCAAGATACTGAGTGCTTACGTATCGCCTGACGAAGTAGACCCTTACAACATTAAACTCACGCTCAAACTTAATACGACAGATCTTACCCGCATTATTGCCACCTTAGAGCGATTCGAGTACAGGGTAACGGCGCAGTTCCAGGATGCATCCAAGTACGATGTAGGACGTGACCGTCTGGATATGCTATTCAAATACCTGGACATATAA
Source organism: Pontibacter sp. LHS2 (assembly GCF_058932845.1). Lineage (NCBI taxonomy): Bacteria > Pseudomonadati > Bacteroidota > Cytophagia > Cytophagales > Hymenobacteraceae > Pontibacter > Pontibacter sp. LHS2. The sequence continues at coordinate 100,672 of NZ_JBZYWG010000005.1, read as the reverse complement.
GCCTGTCCGTGATCACGCGCACTTTCTTACTGCTTTGCTTTAGTTTGCTTTGGCATACCTTGGTGGCTCAGCCTTGCTATACCCAATCTGTTGTGATAGACAGTATCAGTTTTCAAGGCAATGAGGTCAGTAAAAGTCGCATGCTTCTTTTTGAATTGAATATAGCTCCCGGAGACACCATATTGACGGATGAGCTGGAAAAGCGACTGGAGGAAAACCGCAGAAGGCTGTTCAATCTGCGTCTGTTTCATGAAGTAGGCTATACCTATACCTGTCGCGAAGGACAGGTCGCCGTCACATATGCCATGCAGGAGCGCTGGTACCTATACCCTATACCTATCTTCGACTTAGCTGACCGCAATTTCAACGCCTGGCTCGAGCGCCGCGATTGGGGGCGTGTCGACTATGGTATCAATTTGATCAAGCGTAACTTCAGAGGTCGTAATGAAGAAGTGCGCATCAGATTGCAACAGGGATTTAACAAACGATTAGAGTTCATTTACCGGGTGCCGTATATCAGTCGCGCTCACAAGCTGGGTATGGACTTCGGCATAGCGGACTACCGCAGTCGCGCTATCGATTACCGAACCCTCGATAACCGGCAACGTTTCTTCGTGCAGGAGAGTGGCGTACCTATTCAGCGCACACTACTCACCACCGGCCTCACGCACCGGCAAAGCGTGCAACGACAAGAAGGACTTAGGCTTACCTATGTGAATGAGCAGGTGGCTGATACGGTGCTGGCCTTGAATCCATCCTATTATGACGGTGGTACACACGACCGGCAATATCTGCGAGTGGAGTTATCCAAAGTAGTGAACCTGCGCAACTCCTTTATCTATCCGCTTACGGGCAGTTATTTTGAAGCGATCGCAGCACAGACTTTCTTTGTGAACGGAAACGGGACACCTATCACAACCTTGCGCGCAAGGTATGTAGATTATCGCCATATATCGGGCAAATATTATTATTTTGTGGGTGGCGAAGCGCAAGCCAGGCTCTCAAAAAGGTATGCTTACGCTGATAATGTGGCATTAGGCTTTCGCTCGATGGTAAGGGGGTACGAGTTACAGGTAGTAGGAGGGCAGCACTTCGGATTATTGAAGCAGGGGCTTACCCGGGAGCTGTTTCAGCATGAGGGAGTTCATCTGAAGTTTATTCGGAGCCCTAAGTTCAACAAAGTGCCATTGGCTCTGTACGCCAATGTGTTTACTGATGCTGGTTACGTAGTCGATGATGTTTTCAATAAAGGCAATCCTTTGGCAAACCGGCTTCTGGCTGGAGCGGGAGCAGGCCTGCATATGGTCACATTCTATGACTTTGTATTTCGGGCAGAGTATACCATCAACCGTGAGGGGACAGGCGGTTTCTACTTTAGTGGTCGTTTTCCCTTCTAACATAAAAGAAATGATATGAAGATAGCTATACTGGGAAAACCCTTCGACGAGGAGTACGGGCCTTTTATCCAGAATCTGTTTGACGAGTTACAGCGCCGGAAAACTGATTTAATGGTGGTGGAGCACTTCAGCCTTTTTCTGCAGAACCGCATTAACCTGCCAGATGGTATACAGACCTTCACCCGCGGCGATAACCTGGACGGAGTTGATTTTGTGTTGAGCTTGGGCGGTGACGGCACACTGTTGGATACAGTCACTTATGTCGGGGCGCTCCAGATTCCGATCTTAGGTATCAATACAGGGCGACTCGGCTTTCTGGCTACCATCGCGCACGACAGTATAAACCTAGCCCTTGATGCACTTTTTAAAGGCCACTATACCTTCGATGACCGGGCGCTGATCCGGGTGGATTCCGACCTGGAGATCTTTGATGGCATCAACTTTGGGCTTAACGAGTTTAGTTTGCTCAAGCGCGATTCCTCGTCCATGATAGCCGTGCATGCGTATATAGATGGGGAGTATCTGAACACATACTGGGCTGACGGGCTAGTTGTAGCCACCCCAACCGGATCGACGGGCTACTCACTGAGTTGCGGCGGTCCGCTGGTGCTGCCACAGACTAACAATTTCGTCATATCACCCGTATGCCCTCACAACCTGAATGTGCGGCCCATGATCGTGTCAGACCGGAGCGTTATCTCTTTTGAGGTGGAAGGGCGTAGCAGCACATACCTCGCCTCGCTCGACTCGAGGTCCGTTCCAGTAGACATGTCAGTTCAGATAGCGGTGCGGCGTGAAAATTTTGTTGCCAGGCTTGTTAAGCTGCATCACGTAAACTTCCTGACCACATTGCGTGGCAAGTTAAACTGGGGTCTTGATAAAAGAACAAATATTTTCAGGTAAATTATATTCAATATTTAATATACAAATTTTTATACCAGAAAATTATTTCTATTTTTGTCACAATGGTTTAATTTGGATGAATTATAAGCCTGCGGAAATACGCTTAAAAGAAATTGGTTCGCTATGAAGAAATTTACTACGCTGTTTTTATTACTTACTGTTGTGCTTAGTACTGTAGCCATTGAGGCTGAAGCACAGCGCTTTACAAAAAGGAAGGAGTACTCGACGGTGGGTATCCAACTTGGTGCTTCCAACTACTTCGGCGACCTGGTGCCTCAGCCTAACTTCACGAGTATGCGTATCAAGTCTACTCGTCCGAGTGTAGGTATTAACTACACGCATCGTCACTTCCCTCGTATTTCTTCGCGTGTGGCTTTCAACTGGAACCGCATTGCGGGTGATGACGCCCTAGCAGCCGGACCTGATGAAGGTGAGAACTTAGGCCGATTCAGACGTAATCTGTCTTTCCGCAACGATATCAAAGAACTAAGTGCTGTAGCGATCATTGACCTTTTCGAAAACCGCAACTATTACCGTCGTCGTCCAGACTTCGTGCCTTATGGTTTCATCGGTGTGGCAGTAATGCACCACAACCCGAAAGCGTATTATGAAAATGGCTCTCACCCAGGCTTGTCAGCTGATCAGGATATTCCTTCCGGATGGTATGCCTTGCAGCCGCTTGGTACAGAAGGTCAGTTCGTAGATCATCCGGGTACTGTAAGCAGTCCTTATAGCCGCGTGCAGGTTGCCATTCCATTTGGCCTTGGCGTAAGATACAAACTGGATCGTAACTGGGACTTTAGCTTCGAAGTAGGCTGGAGAGCTACTTTCACTGACTATCTGGATGACGTAAGTACAGCCCACGTAGATAAAAATGTGCTGTTAAGTGAGGGTAATAGAGTAGACAACCGCAATGCTTCTGTGATTTTCTCTGATAGAAGCGCTGAATCAGGCTTCACAAATGATTTGATCACAGAACCTAATGGTTTTAGCCGTCTGCGTCCATATGGTACAAGCAATAACCGTACACGCGGTAACAGCTCTGACAATGATTGGTACATCCAAACAAGCTTAGGCCTGAACTATATCTTGAACCCACGTGTAAGAAGACCTAAATTCAGATAATATAACGGAGTATAGTGCGTTGTTTTCCTAAACTCCGAAATAAGTTTACATGATTTTGAATACATTCAGACAGACGCTCCTTATTTGTGTACTACTGCAAATTGGGAGCGTCTTTTTATGCAATACTGCTAAGGCACAGCTGCAGCAGATTAAGCCTGTAACTACCAGTGAGATTGGTGCAGGCATTGGTGGAGCTAATTATGTTGGTGAGATATCGCCCAATTATCGCTTTCTGAACAATCAGCCTGCTATGACGATCTTCTATCGTCATGATATTTCTGCTCCCATTACACTAAAGGCTGCCTTTATGGGTAGCCACCGCATTTTTAACGACAAGGCGTTCAAAGACGAGTCACAGAATTTACCCCATCACGATTGGCGTGACACGGAGCTAAAGCTGAGTATGCTGGAGTTCTCGCTAGGTATAGAGTACAACTTCCTTGACTATTATGCTGACATCCGTCAACCGCACCGCGTATCACCTTATTTTTTCTTAGGTGCAGCTCTGCTCAATTTTAACCATCAGCTAACCCGTCAGGGCGATGTGATGGAGCCATTCGACAACAAATTTACCGTTACAATTCCTTTTGGAGTAGGGGTGAAGTATGCTTTGAGTAAGCACTGGAACCTGGGTCTGGAGTTTGGTCCTCGTTTTATGTTTACAGATAACCTGGACTACCTACAAGAGAATGGGTCTGGGCTGTTGGCTGCCGATTTAGGCGCTGGCAACTCTAAGGCTTATGCTAACCCATTTGATAAGGATATGTACTTCTACAATGGTATAAGCCTTTCATACACGCTATACCGACTTAACTGCCCACCTGTTTACAAACGCAAAGCCGGAATACTAGATTAACCCGCTAAAATTTCATTAAATTATCTTGCTTTTTGTAACTTGCAAGGAAATTGTGGTTTAATGAATTTTAGGGAACAAGTAGATTTAGACAATTTGCCAAGACACATTGCCGTTATCATGGACGGAAATGGACGTTGGGCAAAGAAACGCGGTGGCTTGCGAATTTTCGGCCATCAAAGTGCTATCACAGCTGTGCGCGAAACAGTCGAGTCTGCGGCGGAGATGGGAATCGAGTATCTTACCCTATACGCCTTTTCTACAGAAAACTGGTCGAGACCCGCTACAGAAGTTTCTGCGCTGATGCAACTGCTGGTATCTACTATCAGAAAAGAAACCGCGACTCTCAATAAGAACAACATTCGCCTGCAAACGATCGGAAATACTGAAAGCTTGCCGAAAGCCTGCCAAAAGGAGCTGCTAGAAGCGATAGAGATAACAAAGGGTAACACCCGAATGACTCTGGTTCTCGCCTTAAGCTATAGCGGTCGTTGGGATATTGCGCAGGCTATGCAACGGATCGCAGTTGAAGTGGGTCATGGTACTATAGCGCCAGCTGATATAAGCGAGGCTACTGTAGCACAGTACCTCTCTACAGCAGGTATGCCAGATCCTGAGTTATTGATCCGTACGAGCGGAGAGCAGCGTATCAGCAACTTTTTGCTTTGGCAACTGGCTTATACGGAGCTATTTATTACCGAGCTATTATGGCCTGACTTTCGCAAAGAGCATCTCTACGAAGCCATATGTGCCTACCAGAGAAGAGAACGCCGCTTTGGCAAGACAAGTGAACAACTAACAAAGTGAACATATTAATGACAAGATGCATCTGGGTGCTTGTGTTTCTGCTAATGACAGGCACAGCTTCTTCACAAGTTCTGAATAATCAAGCACAGGGCAATAAGATAGACTACGCTCAGCCTCAGCAGTACCGCATTGGTGGAATTGAGTTTACAGGAATCAAATTTCTGGATCCAACTGCGCTCACCGGTATTATAGGTCTAAAAGTTGGCGACGAAATCACGGTACCGGGCGAAGATATAAGCCGCGCCATTCAGAAGTTGTGGGATCAAGGCATTTTGGGGGATGTGGATGTATACGTTACCCGAATCGAAGGAAACCAAATCTTTCTGAACTTCGATCTGAAGGAACGCCCGCGTCTGTCCCGTTTTGAATTCAACGGTATCAACAAATCACAGCAGGATGCACTTCGTGAAAAGATCAATCTGATCAGGGGAAAGACAGTAACAGATGCTGTGCTAAACCAAACGCGTAACATTATCCGCAAATACTACGCTGAGAAAAGTTACCTCAACGCGAAGATCAACATTGTGCAGCGCCCTGACTCGCTGATCCCAAACAGTGTTGTGCTCAATATCAATATTGATAGAGGCAATAAGGTAAAGATCTCTGAAATCATTTTTGAAGGTAATGAGGCCTTTGCTGACAAAAAGCTACGTCGTCAGCTCAAGAAGACAAAAGAGAAGCGCTTCTATAAAATATTCACTTCCTCTAAGTTCCAGCGCTCTGAGTATGAAAATGATAAGCAACTCCTGCTCGACTTCTACAACTCAGAGGGTTATCGTGATGTGACCATCGTGTCAGATAGTGTGTATAATATAACGGAAGACCGCCTCGGTATACGCATCACCCTGGATGAAGGCAACCGCTATTATTACCGAAACATCACCTGGAACGGCAACTACCTGTATGATGATGAGTACCTGACCCGAGTGCTAGGTATAGCCAGAGGAGATGTGTACAATAAGCAAGAGCTGGACAAGCGTCTGAACTATAACCCAACCGGAGTAGACGTATCAGCGCTGTACCAGAATGACGGTTATCTCTTCTTCAACATTGATCCGGTTGAGGTGACCGTAGATGGCGATTCAATAGACATCGAAATGCGTGTCTCAGAAGGACCTCAGGCTACGATCAGTAAAGTAACGGTAACCGGCAACACCAAGACAAGCGACCATGTGGTACTTCGCGAGATTCGTACCCTGCCTGGTCAGAAATATAGCCGCGACGACCTGATTCGCTCCCGTAATGAATTGGCTAACCTGGGCTACTTTGATCCGGAGACAATTGGGTTGAATCCAATGCCGAATCCGGAAGAAGGAACGGTGGATATTAACTATTCTGTATCAGAGCGCCCTAATGATCAAATCAGCCTCTCAGGTGGTTGGGGTGGTCCAATTGGAGCAGTAGGTACAGTAGGCCTTACGCTGAACAACTTCTCTACCCGTAAGCTGCTTAAGCTGTCGGAGTGGCGACCACTTCCGAGTGGTGATGGACAGCGCTTGTCCCTGAACGTACAGGCTAACGGGCGTTTCTACCAGTCTTACTCTTTCTCATTCACTGAGCCGTGGCTAGGTGGGCGTAAACCAAACTCACTTACGATGAGCTTATTTAAGACCATTCGCCGTGATCCAAGAGCAGAAGTGGACAGTCGCCTGAATGTTGATGGTGCTGCGCTGAGTTTAGGTAGAAGGCTAGAATGGCCGGATAACTTCTTCCAGCTGAGTCACTCCCTGAGCTATAACCGCTATACCCTGAAAAACTTCAACCTGTTTGGTGGTTTTAACAACGGTGTTTCTAACAGTATCTCATTTAACACGACACTGGCGCGAGTAAGTATTGATAACCCTACCTTCCCAAGAAGGGGCTCTAATATTTCACTCAGTGTGAACCTGACGCCTCCGTACTCCCTGTTTTCTGAGCAGCGTAACAACTATGAGTTCGTTGAATTCAATAAATGGATGTTCGATGGATCATTCTTTATGAATTTGGCAGGGAATTTGGTATTGAACACACGAGCCCACTTTGGTTTCGTCAATAACTACAGCTCTAAGACAAGCATTGGTCCTTTTGAGCGTTTTAGATTAGGAGGCAATGGCTTGGGTGGTGCTAACATCTTTGTAGGAACCGACTACATTGGTCTGCGTGGTTACGATGACGAGTCTGTGATCAATAATCCGGATGCGACTTTAATCAACACAGGTGGTATTGCTTATAACAAATTTGTGACGGAGGCCAGGTACTTGATTTCTCCTAATCCGGGTGCCACCATTTACGGTCTGGCATTCCTGGAAGCAGGTAACAGCTTCGGCTCTTACGACCGCTACAATCCATTTAAGCTGTATCGCTCAGGTGGTGTGGGTGTGCGTATCTTCATGGCAGCCTTTGGTCTGTTAGGCTTTGATTACGGCTGGAGATTTGATGATGTGCCTGGACGTCCGGAAATGAAACGTGGCCAATTCCACTTCATGATCGGACAGCAGATACGATAATGAATTAGTATGAAAAAGTTTTTGTTCATCTTTTTAGCCGGGTTTTTCTTAACGACTGTTTCGCAGGCGCAGAAGTTTGGCTATATTGATTCTAACTTTATACTGAGCAAGATGCCGGCCTACGGCAAAGCGCAGGTAGAGCTGGATAAGCAGAGTGCGGCCTGGCAGAAGGAAATAGAGGGGATGTACCAGGCAGTAGAAAAGATGAAAGAAGACTACAAAGCTGAAGAGGTGCTTCTCACAGAAGAGATGAAAAAGAAGCGCCAGGCAGAGCTAACCCGCAAAGAGAATGAAGTGCGGGAGTACCAGCGTAAGGTCTTCGGCTTTGAGGGTATGATGTTTAAGCGTCGCCAGGACTTGATCAGACCAATACAGGATGAAGTCTTTACGGCTGTGGAGAAAGTAGCTAAGGCAAGGGGCCTGCAAACGGTATTTGATAAGTCAGGTGACCTGATCATGATCTACACCAATCCTGTACACGACTATACTGAGTATGTACTGGAAGAGCTAGGACTTGCTACAGATAAACAGAATGTCCCTGGCAAACGGCCGGCAGATGCGTTAGTGGATGATCCGAATAGTTTGCCTGAAACAGGTATAGAGAACGAAGAGAATCAGACACAGCAAAACAGGCAGAAAACGCCGCCTCCAACAAAAAAGAAGTCAAACAACTAAACAACAAGAATAACAAATTAACCATCCAATCATGAACAAAATCAAATTTTTAGTAGTAGCGTTTTTCTTTATCAGCTTTGCCTCTTTTGCACAGACTAACGAGCAAGCGACTAAGATAGGATATGCTAATGTGGAAGAGATACTGAGCAAGATGCCGGAAAGAATGGCTATGCAGAAGGATCTTGAAATCTATGGTAAGAAACTGCAGGAAGAGTTTTCAACTAAAGAAAATGAATACAATACTAAATTGCAGGCTTACCAGAAAGGTGCTTCTACCATGGACAAAGTGGTGCGTGAAGACAAAGAGCGTGAGCTGATGAACCTGGAGCAGTCTATCCAGAAGTTCCAGTACGATGCCCAGATGTCTATTCGCGACAAAGAGCAGTCATTGATACAGCCTGTACTTGTAAAGATCGAGAATGCAATCAAAGAAGTAGCAAAAGAAAACGGCTACCTTTACATCTTGAGCGAGCAGGCTATTCTGGAAGGTCCTGACAGTGGCAACATCAATAACCTGGTGTTCAAGAAATTGGGTGTAGACCCTAACAAGCAGCCAGCAGCTGCACAGCAGGCGCAGCCACAACAGCAACCAGCTGCTGCTAAGCCAGCCACTACTACGCCAGCGAAGAAGAAAAAGTAATTAACACTCCTTTGTGAGTTCAGGAAAGCCGATGTTCTATACCTCGGCTTTCTTTTTGTTTATACCTAAATCTAGTACCGTGATTGACTTTGAAGAAGAAGAGCAGGGCAGTATAGAGGACTCGGATGAATTATACGAGCACCATCGGATAGTGGTGGATAAAGGGCAGGCGCTGTTGCGCATCGACAAGTTCCTGATGGACCGGCTGCCCAATGTAACCCGTAATAAGCTACAAGGCGCCATACGCTCTGAATCAGTACAGGTAAACCAAAAGCCGGTAAAAGTAAGCTATAAGGTGAAGCCACTGGATGTAATCACTATTACGTTGGCGACACCTCCTCGGGACACTGAGATCGTTCCGGAGAATATCCCTATTAACATTCTCTATGAAGATGACGAGCTCCTTATTATCAACAAGGAGCCAGGTATGGTGGTGCATCCAGGGTTTAATAACTGGTCTGGTACGCTGGTAAACGCGCTAACTTACCACCTGCAGCAGCTACCCACTTCTCGTAATGGGGAAGGTCGTCCCGGATTGGTTCATCGCATAGATAAGGACACATCTGGCTTGCTGGTGATAGCGAAGACAGAATATAGTATGGCTTATCTGGCGAAACAGTTTTTCAAACATACAATTGAGCGGACCTATTATGCACTGGTATGGGGCATACCAAAGCAAGATGAAGGTACAATTGTAGGGCATGTAGGACGTAGTGCCAAAGACCGGAGAGTAATGACCGTATACCCAAATGGCGAATTTGGGAAACATGCCGTTACACATTATAAAGTTCTCCAAAAGTTTAAGTATACATCTTTGGTACAGTGCAATCTTGAAACAGGACGTACCCATCAGATAAGAGCACATATGAAGTACCTGGGACATCCCCTGTTTTCAGATGCTACATATGGCGGCGATAAGATTCTGCAAGGTATGCCTACTGGATCTTATAAGACGTTTGTAGAAAATGCCTTTAAACTGATGCCGCGTCAGGCCTTACATGCTAAATCACTTGGCTTTGTACATCCTACTACAAAGGAGTTCATTCAATTTAATTCAGATCTTCCTCAGGACTTCCAATCTGCATTAGAGAAATGGTCTCTTTATGAAAATCAGTAAGATGAGGCTATAAGTAGTAGAGTCCCTTTAAAACAAAAAGCCCGCTCCATCTGGAGCGGGCTTTTATATATGCTATTAAAGACGATTAACGTTTCTTCTTAGTAGCAGTCGTCTTGTTAATCTCAGCAAGAGCTGTTTCAGCCTGCGTATTTGTAGGGTCTAATGTTTTTACTTCTGTCCAGTGCTTGATAGCGTTATCACGCTCACCTTTCAGATAGAAGTAGTAACCCAAATAAGTGTTAGCTTCAATTAGCTCCTTCTTATACTTTTCTTTCTCACCATTAGTCAGCTTAATAAACTCTTCGTAGTGAGGTTTCGCTAAGCCTTTTTCCGTTTCAGGGTCCATGTTAGACTGTGCACGAGCTCTCCAGATGTGACCGTAAGCATAAGTAGGGTTAGCGTCCGTGATCTTCTTGTAAGTCTCGTCAGCCTTCTCATACTGCTCAGCCATCATATAAGCATTGCCAAGGTGGAAGTAATCAGTGTTTGAAGCACCTAGTTTCTCCTGCTTTCTGTTATAAACCTCTACAGCTTTATCAAACTGCTTTTCACGGGCATACATGTTAGCCAAGTCATAGTAAAGCTCAGCTTTGGTAGGGTCCAATGAAATAGCTTTCTCGAGGTTTTGTACGGCCTTAGCAGGTTGGTTATTTCTAGCCAATATTCTGCCATAATATTCGTAGTCACTAGCGATCAGGTTATTCTGATCAACCTTGCTCAGGTAATTCTCCATTGCCTTGAGAGCCTCTTCTGGTTTTCCAAGTTCCAGGTAAGAATAAGCCAACAGACGGTTCATTGTCTTGTTATTCGGTTCAGTCTTCAAAACTTCCTGAACTTCACGCAATGTACCTTCATAATCCTTAGTTAAGAAAAGGAAAGATGCATACTTAGCACGTGTAGCAGGAGTATTCTCTGACATATCTACATACTGCTTGAACGTAGATAATGCTCTGTCATACTGACCAGCGAAGTAATAAAGCTCGCCCAAATCCCTGTAAGCTGGAGCATATTTTGGATCAAGCTCAATTGCCTTCTTATAAGCTTCTTCAGCTTCATTATAATTACGTGAGCTTGTATATAGCTGACCTCTTCTTAAGTGTGTCTTAGGGGACTTATCGTTGATACGAACAGCATTGTCATAGCTAGTCATAGCCTGACCACCATTTCCTAATTTCAAGTAAGCATCGCCCATCAGCAAATAAGCCTCAGCATTGTTCTTGTCGCGATCAATTGCCTGCTTCAGGTACTCAATTGCTTTGTTATAATCTTGCTCAGTAGCTTCAGGCGCCATCAAATAAGCTTCGCCAATGCTTGTCAATACATAAGAGTCTTTTTTGCCACGCTTCATCGCATCAGAAAAATGCTTCTCAGCAGCAGAACGGTTTCCTTTAGCAAGCTCTACCTTACCAAGGCCTACCATGTTAATAGCAGACTTAGAGTTATTGGCCAAACCGCGATTAAAATAAAAAGCAGCAGAGTCAACATTGTCAGAACGCAGGTATACATCACCTAATGCAAAATAGGCATTGTCAGCGTTCTTGTTGTTCAATTGAGATTTATAAATAGACTTAGCTTCCTGATAGCGCTCCAGCTCTACGGCTCTGCGGCCCTGATCGCCAGTCTGTGCAAATGCCGCTGCCGTAGGGAACATGGCAGCTACCAGCAAAGCATATTTCCAGTTATTTGTCATTGTTAGTTTATTTAGGTTGTGTTATTATTGTTTGTTTATTTTTAATCCTCTTCCTGACTGAAGTTGCGGGCCTGATTATTGAAGCCTACTATACGTACAGGCATAGTGGCAGGTACAAGACCAGACTTCAGTATTATACGTTGACCACGGTCACTTGCTACATAGGATGCAAAACCTGTGCCAAGACCTGCACGGCCCTCAGTACTAATGATATACCAGAATCTTCTAAGTGGATAATCCCCCTGCGCAATGTAGGCCTGATAGGGTTGAAAGTAGCTATCCGTTGTAACCGGATTATCCTCAGCACTTACACCTACAACCTTTACCTGCTTCAGGAAATTAAGGGATGTGGTATCATCGCGGTCACTTATCCAATTCACACCGATTACCCCTATCGCATTTTCGTTTTTAGCTACATAGTCAATGAGAGCAGGGTGGGAGTTGCTTGCTGATGCTGTAGAAGGCAATGGTTGGCCTGCCATCAAAGTATCACGCATATACCTGGCTGTGCTCGAGTTATTGTTATCGAACACGATCGCTATATCCTTTAACTTGCTTTCAGGGTTCAACTGCTTCCAAGTAGTGATCTTTCCAGTGAAAATGTCACGCAGTTCACTCATTGTCAGGAGAGTGTCCTGATTTTTGTTATGTACAATAAGAGCAACGCCATCAATGGCGATTCTTGTATAGCGAGGTGTTAATTTTCTCTGATCAAATACCTCTTTCTCTTTCTCTGTTAGTTTTCTCGAGACAATACCGATACGTGTGCTGTCATTCAGAAGGTCATCAAACACTTTACCTTCTGCTTTGTACTGCGCATTGATGTTGGCGTATTTGTAAATACCTTCAAATGTGCTGACCTGGCTCTCGATTATAGGCTGAAAAGTTTCATCAACACTAATGCCGATGGTACCTGTAGTAGAGGTATCGCGTTTTGTTTCAGGATCTCCGCCGCAGGCTGCTAGTGCAACCAGCCCGAGCCCCAAAAATATTTTGGCTGCTTTAATCATTTTATCTATCTCTCCTTGATTTGGAATTAACCTGATATGCTCTCACAAATCGTATGAGTCCATACAATATGAGTGTTCCGCCAAAGATAGTTCGTGTCGTTTGAGACATATCCAGGTTGTACTGTTCTTCATCCATAAAGATGATAAACAGACCTAGCGCTACATATACCAGTGTCATAAGCATGCCAAAGTAGCGTGCAAATTTGTTGAAAAATGTAACGGACGGTTTTTCGTCTTCTCCCCTTGGTCGTAGCATGTTGAGGTTTTCCTATATATGTAGGCCTAAATTTAAGGTTTATACTTTAAAAACTAAAGCAGAAGCTATTGCTATATGCAGATTAGCCTCTGCTTTATACTTTATATTACCGCTTATCGTTGCAAGTTGAATCGTATTGGTAAGGTATAGCGGACTGCAACTGGTTTGCCATTCTGTTTTCCTGGTGTCCAGTCAGGCAGGCTTTCTATAACGCGCAGCGCCTCTTCATCAGTTCCGAAGCCTAATCCCTTCAATACAGTGGCATTGGTCACTTTCCCATTTCTATTAACAACAAAGCTTACAATAACTATGCCTTCTATTTGCTCAGTGATAGCTTGTCGAGGATAGCGGATTTTCTTACCAATGTAGCGCATAAGAGCCGCCTCACCTCCTTCAAACGAAGGCATTTCTTCGGCAAAATCCATAATGGTATTCGTTTCACCACTTATATTGCCAGGGGATCCTTTGTCTCCATCTATACCTGTTAAGTCTATTCCGCTTAGCAGTTCACCATCAATATTTTGAGTACCTATTATTGCGCCATCCATCTGCTGTTGTGTGGGTGGTGCCTCATCTGGTCCGGGATGGGAATCCGGGACAACTTTTGTAGTGGGGTTCCTGACGGTTTTGATTTGTTTCTCTGTTACAGGAGTCGATGCCTCTTGTGCTGGCTTTGAATCTGATGGAGGTGGTGGCAGTATTTTATGATCAAGGATAATAAAATCATCCTCCAGGTTTTGTTTTGGTTGGGTAACTACCGCTCTTTGTTGCTCTGGCAGTAATAAAGGCCATCCAAGCCCTGTCGCAAATATGCTGGTAGCCACCAATGCTGCTGCCAACATGTGCTTACTGTATTCTTTTCTCAGTTCATAAGCTCCATACGCTTTGTTACGTGTTGCAAACACTACATTGTTGAATGTCATGTCGAATAAATAGTTCTCTTTCATGGCGCGTAAAGTTTAAGTGTGAAGCAGGGTTTTCCTGCATTTTCTTATTGGATGCACCATTGTCTATTATTCCATAAGTGAACCGTCTATTTCTTTCTTTTTAATTATAGGTTTGAGTTTAAGCTTTAAGCAACATTTTATTCAAGCGAAGACAGTTTCTTAGATTATTTTATAAAAGAGTTATAAACAAAAAAGGCCCTCGGAGGAGGGCCTTTTTTGTTAGTATTTAATAAGACTTACTTGATAGCAAATCGTACTGGCAACGTATAGCGAACTGGTACTGATCGTCCGTTCTGCTTACCTGGAGACCACTTTGGCATTGTTTTCACAACGCGCACAGCTTCTTCGTCAGTACCAGAGCCGAGGCTCTTAACAACCTCAATTTCTGAGATCTCGCCTGTACGGCTTACTACGAACGAAAGAACTACAAGGCCTTCTACGCCTGCACGCTGAGCGGCAGCTGGGTAGCGGATGTTTTTACCAAGATACTTCATCATTTCGCTTTCACCACCTGGGAATTCAGGCATCTGCTCAACGTAAGTATATGGCTTCTCTTCTACTACTTCAGCAACTACATCGCTGGTACCGTCAATGTCACCTAGATCAAGTGGAGCACCTTTAACACCTTCAACGTTCTTAGTACCGATGTCAATGTCTTCCAGTTCCTTTTGATCTGGCACTTTCTCTTCTTCTGTTACTTCAGCATCACGCTTCACTACAGGAGGCGTAAACTTCACCTGAGCGCGCACTGGTGGCGGCGGCGGTGGAAGATCTGGTGGCGGTGGCGGCGGTGGTGGCGTCGCTTCATCAATTGGTGGTGGTGGTGCTAACTCTACTTCTGTTACAATTCGCTCTACTGGTACCACTACTTCTTCTTCTTCGAACAGCTTTGCTATCAGTGGAATACTGATTAGAAGCGCGAAGATGGAGATAGCCATTATGGCAGCGGTAGTAACATGCTTGTTGTACAGTTGACGTAGTAGGTAGGCGCCATACGCTCTGTTTCGTCCGGCAAAGACGATATCGTCGAGCGATGCTTTTTCTAACTTACTAGTTTCCATGTGTTACTCTCCAGTTAAATTCTGAATCAACTGCTTATCATTGTCATTTATCTCAACAATAGCAAAGCGGTTTGTATCAGTGATTTTCAATTCATCCAATATATCTACTACGTTCTTGTAGCGAGACTTCTCCATTGGCTTTACGAGCACCGTCATTTTATCGTTCCCGCGCACTTTTGGCGAAATCAATACTTTTCTGATACCGTTGGCCGAATAGTTAGTCGTTTGTACTTCCGGGTTTTCAGCTGGATCGCCTAGACCAAAGTAGTAATAGACAACGTCATTCTCACCTAGTACAATCGTCATGGCGTTACTCGCTTTCAGAGCAATTTGCTCGTCTTCATTGTCAGGCTTCACAGGCATGTTGATTTCCATGGTCTGTGGCTTGCTGAAGGTTGTAGTAAGCATGAAGAATGTCAACAGAAGGAACGCAAGGTCTACCATGGGAGTCATGTCCAAATGGACAGACATTTTTTTGGCCCTTTTCTTACCACCTTTACCGGAGTCGGCTTTTTCTTGTATTTCTGCCATTTATTAGCTCCTTTCTATTAGAGGTTAGTAGGTCTATTTTCCATGTCCGTAATCAGGTTAAACCTGTTGATCTTACGTTCCTGTAGCGTATCCATTACTTTTTTAACAGCAGGATAGCTTACATCCACATCCCCTTTGATTGCGATAACAACTTTAGGGTTTGTTAGGCGGGTCTGGTGCACCCAGTCACCCAGTTCGTTTCTGGCAGAATCTACTGGTATACCTGGCTGATTCACTTCTTTGCGAGCAGCAGGCTCCATGGCCAGATACGACTTGAGTTGGTTCACCGGTACACCGAAGTTGGTCAGCAGCGAAAAGGTCTTACGCTCTTCTTCTG
This sequence comes from Pontibacter sp. LHS2, assembly GCF_058932845.1. Classification (NCBI taxonomy): domain Bacteria; kingdom Pseudomonadati; phylum Bacteroidota; class Cytophagia; order Cytophagales; family Hymenobacteraceae; genus Pontibacter; species Pontibacter sp. LHS2. The sequence goes on along the minus strand of NZ_JBZYWG010000005.1, from coordinate 84,837 downwards.
TGAAGCTAACGCCGTACTTGTTACCCATCTTGTCAAGCAACGCTTCTTTAGTTCCCTGTCCATCAACACCAAAGAACACTCTATCGTCTTTGTCAACTGTGATTGTGATGATGTTGGTGTCAGGAAGTTTGATCTCTGAAACTGAGGATGGTGTATCTACAACCACGGCCTCTTCAGGAGCAAACTTTGTTGTCAACATAAAGAAAGTAACCAGCAAGAAGGCCAAGTCCACCATTGGCGTCATGTCCAACGTCGGTTTGGTTCTTTTTACTTTTACTTTAGGCATTTTCTTGAGTTAAATCGATTAGATAGTTGTGTGAGGTCTTACAGTGTTTGCTGCAGTTTCGTGCTGCGAAGCAAATGTAGAGATGATGCTGAAACCAGCTTCGTCAATGCTGTAAGTCAACTCGTCAATCTTGCTTGTAAAGAAGTTGTAAGCAATGATCGCGATAGCAGAACCAGTTACACCAAGAGCCGTGTTGATAAGGGCCTCAGAGATACCGTTTGCAAGAGCTACTGCGTCTGGAGAACCTGCAGTTGCAAGAGCCGAGAACGCCTTCACCATACCTAGTACTGTACCGATCAAACCAGTCAGTGTAGAGATCGAAGCGATAGTAGAGATGATCACCAGGTTTTTCTCAAGCATTGGGAGTTCCAGTGAAGTAGACTCTTCGATTTCTTTCTGAATAGCGGCTACTTTCTCAGCTTTAAGCAATTCTGGCTCATTCTGCATTTCCTTATACTTGATAAGGCCAGCTTTTACCACGTTGCCAACAGAACCTTTCTGAACGTCGCAGGCAGCGATAGCACCGTTGATGTCACGCTGGTTCAGTTTCTGAGAGATTGTGCGTACGAAACCGGCAACGTTTTTAGTTCCTTTAGCTTTGCTGATAGTAAGTGCACGCTCGATAGCGAAGATGAACACCAGTAAGCAAAGGGTAAGGAGAATAGGTACAACCCAACCACCTTTATAAACAATACCGAGGTAGTTCTCAGGAAGTGGGTGGTTCGCGTTATCACCGCCTTCAAAGTTGGCAGGGTTACCGAACACGAACATATAAATAAGTACACATGCAATGAATGCAACCGGAATTACGATAGTGGCAAATAAAGAGGACGTTGTACCGCTCTTCTTTTCTACATTAGCATCTTTGCTCACTACTGCAGTCTTTTTTTCCATTTTGTTTAAAAGTTTAAAGTTTAGCTGTTTGTGTTGTAATTAAATCGATTGTGTATTATAAGAATGTAATTGTTTCGGATTTAGTTCTTTATTGGTTTTGCAATTTCTGCTTTTTCCGCAATTTTCAAACGTTTTAAGGCTTTAAATTTTGAAAATTCCCGTCTTAGTACTGAAAAGTCTATCTAAAATAGCTTTCTTAATGCTTTAGCCAAAAGCAAATATTGCGGCTTTACAAATATATTTTATTTTAAATTCTTATCCAAAGTTTAAACTTTGTGCGTCTTCCTGTTTAGCTCCCGACTTCTTAATCCTGCTTGTTAGTCAAGTGTTTAAGCGCCATAACGATTGGCAACAAACCTTGGCCGGATGATAGCAATATGCAAGCGATACGTGAGATTCCTGTAATAGTAATAAATACAGGGCAGATATTAGAGCAAGGAGAGCAAAGTATTCAAACTATTTGGTAATACTAAAATGAAATAATTTAAGTTTGTTTGAATCGCGTATGGGAACAAATTGAATCATAAATATAATGCATGTTCCGTAAATCTGTATGCATGCCTATCTTTTTTTTGCCTTATTCCAGTAAACGTCCATTTCTTTCAGGGACAAGTCCTGTAGTTGCTTACCATCATTAGTTGCTTCCTGCTCCATATATTGGAACCTGTCTATAAATTTAAGATTAGTTTTCTCAAGGGCTTCTTCAGGGTTTATGTCAATAAAGCGGGCAAAATTAATAAGCGAGAAAAGCAGATCTCCAAATTCACTGGTAGCCCTGTTGTGGTCTATGGATTTAAAGTCTACCATGTTAAACTCTGATTCAAACTCGCTCAACTCTTCCTGTACTTTCTTCCATACCTCTGATTTGTCATCCCAGTCAAAACCAGCGCCACGTGCTTTCTCCTGTATGCGCATTGCCTTAACCAGTGCGGGGAGTGAAGTGGGCACGCCACCTAATACGGACTTATTACCTTCCTTCAGCTTCAGCCTTTCCCAATTCTGTTTTACCTCTTCTTCCGTATTGGCAGTGGTATCGCCATAAATATGAGGATGTCTGAAGATAAGTTTCTCACAAAGGGAGTTCAGAACATCCGCTATATCAAAAGTCTTTTGCTCAGAAGCGATTTTGGCATAAAACACCATGTGAAGCATGATGTCACCAATCTCCTTCTTGATCTCTTGCATATCCTGACGGATAATTGCATCCGACAATTCGTAGGTTTCTTCTATAGTAAGGTGGCGGAGGCTATCGATGGTCTGTTTTTTGTCCCACAGGCACTTCTCGCGCAACTCGTCCATTACGTCCAGCAGTCGGTCAAATGCCTGCAGCTGACGTCCCCGCGGACTGTCTTCAAATTTTTGCGTGTCATTCATAAATACAAAGATAATAAAATCATCTGTGGCAAAGTTGTACTGCAAAGCAGGGAAGTGCCTATGCCAGGATGCTCTTTAAATATTAGATGCAGTTGGTAGCTAAATTCCATAAACTGCTAAACGTTAATTCTAAATTATTACTTTTGCAGCTGAAAAAAATATTCTAGTTGTGGCTTTAATAAAATCAATTTCAGGAATCAGAGGTACGATTGGAGGACAGGCCGGTGAGGCGCTTACTCCTGTTGATGTGGTGAAGTTTGCCGCCGCTTTCGGTACCTGGGTGTTACAGACTACTGGTAACAATACCATCATAGTTGGGCGCGATGCCCGCATTTCAGGCGATATGGTAAACAAGCTGGTATGTGCGACCCTGCAAGGCTTAGGTATACATGTAATCGATCTGGGCTTGTCAACTACACCTACTGTAGAAATGGCGGTGCCTGATTACAAAGCAGGTGGCGGTATTATTCTAACAGCAAGCCACAACCCGAAACAGTGGAATGCGCTTAAGCTGCTCAACCAGAAAGGTGAGTTCATATCTGATGTTGAGGGTAAACTGGTGCTGGAGCTGGCAGACAAAGAGGCTTTCGAATTTGCGCAGGTGAATGATCTGGGTAAATACTCGACCGACGATACTTATTTCAAGAAGCATATCGATGCCATTCTGGCTCTGCCGCTGGTAGATGTGGAAGCCATTAAAGCGAAAGACTTCAGCGTGGCAATCGACTGTGTGAATTCGACTGGAGGTATAGCGATACCGATGCTGTTGGAGGCGCTAGGGGTAAATAAAATAGAAAAGCTGTTCTGCGAACCAGACGGCAATTTCCCTCATAACCCAGAGCCGCTGCCTGAGAACCTGCGCGAGATCTCCCGTGTGATCGAAAAAGGCAAGTTTGACCTAGGTATAGTAGTAGATCCGGATGTAGATAGATTGGCTCTAATCAATGAAGACGGCAGTATGTTCGGTGAAGAATATACTTTGGTAGCCGTGGCTGACTATGTGCTGAAGAACCAGGTTGGGAACACAGTATCTAACCTTTCTTCCACCAGAGCACTGCGAGATGTGACTGAGAAAGCGGGCGGCAACTATTATGCTGCAGCCGTGGGAGAGGTGAACGTCGTGAACATGATGAAAGCCGAGCATGCGATCATCGGTGGAGAAGGCAACGGAGGTATCATTTACCCAGAGCTTCATTACGGACGTGATGCCCTGGTAGGTATAGCGCTGTTCCTGACACACCTGGCGCAATCAGGTATGAGTATGACACGCCTGCGTGCCAGCTATCCAAATTACTTTATCTCTAAAAATAAGATTGAGCTGACACCTGAGGTCGACGTGGATGAAGTGCTGCGCCAAATGCAGGAGCGTTATGCCAAGCAGCCGATCAATACGATTGACGGCGTGAAGATCGAATTTGACAAGGAGTGGGTGCACCTGCGCAAGTCCAACACAGAGCCGATTATCCGCATTTATGCTGAGTCGGAGAGCAATGCCACTGCTGAGCATCTGGCTAATAAGATTATTGCTGACATCAAAGAAATCATTTCGACAAAAGCGTAATGTGTTGTTGCTGTAGCATATTCATAACTTAGCAATCAGAAGTTGCGCCAAAGGAGAAACCATGCTTTTTCTCCCTTGGCGCAACTTTTTTTTATACTTTAGTAGTTCGTTAAAGAGAATCCAATACAAAATATCATGCGTGTTTACTTAGATAATGCAGCGACCACGCCTCTTGACAAAGAGGTTTTTGATGCCATGACTCCTTATATGCTAGAGCATTTTGGCAACCCGTCTTCCATTCATTCACATGGACGTGAGGTGAGGTCTGCCATAGAAAAGGCCCGCCGCACGGTAGCTACACTGCTAAACACGTCACCTGCAGAGGTGTTCTTTACTTCTGGTGGTACTGAGGCTGACAATGCTGCTATTGTCTGTTCCTGCCGTTCGCTAGGTATCAAGCATGCCATCACTACAAAGCTGGAGCACCATGCCGTGCTGCACACCATGGAAATGATGGAGAAGCAGGGCGAGGTGCAACTGAATTACCTGCGCCATGACGAACGCGGAAACCTGGACCTGGAGCACCTCGAAGAGTTACTGTCCAATCAGCCTCGCACAATCGTTTCAATCATGCATGCCAACAACGAGATCGGCACGCTCAACGACATTGAAAAGATCGGTGAAATCTGCAGAAAGTATGATGCTATCTTCCACTCTGACACGGTGCAGACCATGGGGCATTACAAGCACGATGTACAGCAGATCGGTGCCAATTTCCTGATTGGTTCAGCGCATAAATTTCACGGGCCCAAAGGAGTTGGCTTTCTGTACTGTGATGCCAGCACCAAGATTCAGCCTTTGATTCAAGGTGGTGCGCAGGAGCGCAACATGCGTGGTGGTACCGAGAACGTGTACGGTATCATTGGTCTGGCTAAAGCACTGGAAATTGCCTACCGTGACATGGAAGACCATCAGAAGCACATACAAGGATTGAAGGAGCGCATGATCTACAAATTGCGTGAGCAAATGGAGGATGTGAGTTTCAACGGTATGTCAGAGTTTGCTGACAAAAGCCTTTACACGGTACTCAATGTGAGTCTGCCGGCTTCTGATATCAACGAAATGCTGTTGTTTAGCCTCGACATTGCCAAGATTTCGGCATCGGGAGGTAGTGCTTGCAGCAGTGGCGCCAATGCAGGCTCGCATGTGTTGCGTGCCTTAGGTATAGACCCGGCTCGCGGATCTGTTCGCTTCTCTTTCAGCAAGTATAACACGGAAGCTGAGATTGACTATGTGGCCGAGACCATCGCCAAAATGTATAAAAGAGAGCTGGCCTAGGTATAGGAAAGTTTCTTTGTAAATAAAAAAGGCTTCAGCAGTAATGTTGGAGCCTTTCTTTATCAGTGGAATTTTAAAGAAGAATAAAGAATAGAAATGAGAAGTATAGGTGTTTTTTGTGGTGCTAATGCAGGTATAAACCCTGTGTACAGTGAGGCAGCAGCGCAACTTGGGAAGCTGATGGCGGGGCAAGGTATAAAGCTGGTATACGGTGGTGGCAATGTTGGTTTGATGGGGGTGATAGCAGATGCCGTGCTGGCCGCAGAAGGTATAGGTATAGGCGTGATCCCGCAGAGCCTGGTTGATAGAGAAGTAGCGCATCGGGGACTGCAAGAGTTGGTGGTAGTGGAAACCATGCACGAACGAAAAGCTATTATGGCTGCCCGTTCCGATGCTTTCATAGCCATGCCAGGCGGCTTTGGCACCTTCGACGAGATCTGCGAGATCATCACCTGGAACCAACTTGGCATCATCAAAAAACCTGTGGCATTCTACAATATCAACGGTTATTGGGATAAGTTCTTTGAGATGATCGACCACACTGTAAGTGAAGGCTTTGTGAAAGCAGACCAGCGCGAAAACCTTATTGTGGAAAGTGATCCAGAGGTACTGTTGCACAAAATCCGAGTATACGCTGATGCCACTTCTGACTATTGGGTTGATTTTAAGCGGATTTAATTGATGTACTGGAGATTGTGATCAATTCTCAGGTATAGCAAACAAGTAGTCAAGGTATAAAACGGAACAGCCGCTGCAGACTGCAGCGGCTGTTCCGTTTTATACCTGTGAAGATAGTATACCTATAAGGCTATCTTCAAGTCTTTAATTATTAATGCTGAAGAATCATCTCCTTCACGGCTTCTACCCACATCGGGTTTGAGTTCAGGCTCTCTACCAGCTGCCATTTTTCGCCACCGGCATGTTCAAACATCTCCTTGAATTCTTCGCCTACTTCAATGGTTGTCTCGAGGCAATCGGCTACAAAGGCAGGGCTATACGCTAACACCTTCTTAATACCACGCTCCGGCAGTGTTTTCAGCACTTCGTCGGTGTAGGGCTGTAGCCACGGATCTTTCAGCAGTCTGGACTGGAAGGTAACAGTATACTGATCTTCGCTAAGGCCAAGTTTTTCGGCCAATAGCCTGGAAGTGGCAAAGCAGGCGGCGCGGTAGCAGTATTTGTTGCGCTTGTTGTAGCTGTTGCAGCAGGCACCTAACTGGCAGTAACCTTTGTCACTTCCTTTGAGCACCTGGCGCTCGGGCAAACCGTGGTAGCTGAAAATCACATGGTCGTAATCATCCTGCGCCATGTGCTGCTTGCCCAATTCCGCAAAAGCATTGATAAAGCCGGGATCGTCGCAAAACGAAGAGATAAAATTAATGCTAGGTATAACCCACCACTCTCGCACGATTTCCATCACTTTATCCTGAACCGAGCCTGTAGAAGCAGCGGCATACTGCGGGAACAGTGGGAGCACGATAATGCGGTCTACACTTTTTTCACGAAGCTCTTCCAGTGCGCTGGCGATGCTGGGACTTTGATAGCGCATACCGAAGGCCACATGATAGTCAGAACCCAGTGCTTCCTGCAGCTTTTTCTGCAGGTCCAGTCCGTGGAACAGCAGGGGAGAGCCTCGTTCCGTCCATAACTGTTTGTATACCTTAGCTGATTTTGGGGCTCTGAAAGGTGCGATCACGCCATTCACCAAGGCAAATCTACCTACAGGGTTTATGTCAATTACGCGCCTGTCCAGTAGAAACTCGCGCAGATATTTTCTTACGTCAGGTGTGTTGGGAGTGTCTGGTGTACCGAGATTCACCAACAGAACACCGATCTTACCCATTTTTTTCTTGCTCATCTATAATTTATAGTGCTGTTGCTTTACAAAGATACGAAGTCTAACGAGTTAGTTATGATCGATAGTTTCTATACCCTGATAGAGGATTGCATGGACTAAATCAGAAAGGGGTATGAAATGTTTGAATCATTGCGCACTAAATCACTCATTTAAAATTCAAATCCACACATTTTCACCGGGTTTCGTAAAAAAAGAAGTAATTTTGCATCCTTAAATTTTAGTGTATGTCCGATAATCCGCACAAAGCCGGTTTTGTGAGTATAGTAGGGAAGCCAAATGTGGGTAAGTCAACCCTCATGAATGCCCTGGTAGGCGAGAAGCTTTCCATTATTACTTCCAAAGCCCAAACCACACGTCACCGCATCATGGGTATCCTGAATGGCGATGATTTCCAGATCGTGTACTCTGACACCCCCGGCATCATCAAGCCGCAGTATGCCTTGCATGAGTCGATGATGAGCTTTGTTCGCACCTCACTGGAGGATGCCGATGTTATCCTGTTTGTAACAGACATTTATGAAAAGCATGACGAGGACGATGTGATTAAGCGATTACAGCATGCCGAGGTTCCGATTCTACTGCTAATCAACAAAATTGACCAAGCCACTGAGGAGGAAGTGAACGAGAAGGTAGCTTATTGGCAGGAGAAGATGAACCCGACTGAGATCCATCCGATTTCAGCCTTGCATAACTTCGGAGTAGAGCAGTTATTTGGCCGCCTAATGGCTTTGTTGCCAGAGCACCCGGCTTTTTATCCGAAAGATGAACTGACTGACAAGCCCGAGCGTTTCTTTGTGTCGGAGATCATCCGCGAGAAAATTTTCCTCAACTATAAAAAGGAAATTCCCTACAGCTGCGAAGTGGTAGTGGAGGAGTTTAAGGAAGAAGAGGACATCATCCGTATCCGTGCCGAAATCAGCGTGGAGCGCAAGAGCCAGAAAGGCATTGTGATCGGCCACAAAGGCGAAGCGCTGAAAAAAGTAGGCATGCAGGCCCGCCTGGATATGGAGCAGTTTTTCCAGAAAAAGATATTTCTTGATTTATACGTGCGCGTGAACGAGAACTGGCGAACCGACCAGAAGCTGTTACGCCGATTCGGCTACAGCGAGTAGCGCACTATTAAAGCTTCGGGGCAAGGTGCTCCGGGGGCACTTTAACTATTTTATTTTATTTAGATGTCAACCAACATCATTGCAATCGTAGGTCGCCCAAATGTGGGCAAGTCTACACTTTTTAACCGCCTTGTAGGGCGCCGTCAAGCCATTATGGATAACGAAAGCGGCGTAACCCGCGACCGTAGCTACGGGCATGGCGACTGGACCGGCAAGTACTTCACCGTGATTGACACAGGTGGCTACGTGCACGGATCCGATGATATTTTTGAAGGAGAAATCAACAAGCAGGTAGAGCTGGCCATCAAAGAGGCCGATGTGATCCTGTTTATGGTAGACGTAGAGGCCGGCCTGACCGGACTGGACGAAGAGTTTGCCAATGTACTGCGCCGTACCGACAAGCCTATTTACATAGTGGCTAACAAAGCCGATACGAATGCGCGTGCCCACCAGATGGGAGAGTTTTATGCGCTGGGCTTGGGTATAGACATTTTCCCGGTATCGTCACAGAGTGGCTCTGGTACTGGTGATTTGCTAGACGAGGTAGTGAAGCACTTCAAAACCGAAGGTACAGAAGATCCGGATGCAGGTATACCTAGATTGGCTGTACTGGGTCGCCCGAACGTTGGCAAGTCCTCTTTCGTGAACATGCTGCTAGGTGTGGAGCGCAATATCGTGACAGACATTGCCGGTACTACCCGTGATGCCATCGACTCGCGTTATAACGCTTTTGGCAAAGAATTTATCATCGTGGACACGGCTGGTTTGCGTCGTAAGAGCAAGGTAAGCGAAGACATTGAATTCTATTCCGTGATGCGCTCTGTGCGTGCCCTGGAAGATGCTGATGTGTGTATCGTGATGCTGGACGCTACCAGAGGTATAGAATCGCAGGACGTAAACATTATTGCGTTAGCTGAGAAAAACCGCAAAGGCATCGTGATCCTGGTGAACAAGTGGGACATGGTGGAGAAGGATACGAACACAACTAAAGAGTTCGAAGAAAAGATACTCGAAGCAATTGCGCCTATCAAATATGTGCCGATCATCTTCACGTCTGTGGTAACAAAGCAGCGTGTGCACAAAGCGATCGAAACTGCGATGGAGGTATACGAGCAGAAGACCCGTAAAATCTCTACTTCGAAGCTGAACGATAAAATCCTTCCGGACATCGAGCGTTATCCGCCACCGTCTGTAAAAGGCAAGTTTATCAAGATCAAATATGTGACGCAGTTGCCGACGCACAACCCAACGTTTGCGTTCTTCTGTAACCTGCCGCAGTATGTGAAAGAGCCTTATACGCGCTACCTGGAGAACAGCATCCGCAAGCATTTTGGCTTCGAGGGTGTACCGATTAAAGTGTTGTTTAAGAAAAAATAAGAGCTTCTGTATCAATATATTCAGATATACTGTTATATTTGAAGCTTCATCTTTAACCAATCACAAAACATTATGAAAAAAGTATTCGGTTTACTATTCGTTGCAGGTCTTTTCACTTTCGCTTCATGCAACAACGCAGAGGAATCTGCAACTGAAGTTGAGGCTACTGAAACAGAAACTGTAGAGACAGTTGACGTTGAGACTGACATGGAGATGGACACTACTTCTGTAATGGAAGACACCACTACTGTTCAGTAATCACTAGTACCAGTACTCCCTGGCGATAACGTCAGGCAAAAGAAGAAAAGCACTCCAAGGAGTGCTTTTTTTTATATAGGGTAAAACCTATGCATAGCGGGACCGTATTGCAAGAAGCTTATTTCTCACCATAACCAACTTAATATGAAAAAGCCAATTTTAATGATTCTTGCAGCAGGCCTGTTGACATTCTCTTTTGCTTCATGCGACTCACGTGAGGAAAACACTCAGGAAAGAATGGAAGACACCGCAGAAGACGTAGGCGACGATGTGGAAGATGCCGCTGAAGAAACAGAAGACAAAGCAGAAGAAGTAGTACAATAAGTTACTAATAGCATAAAAAAACGGCAGGTCCTTTTAAGGTCTGCCGTTTTTTTATGTCTGCTGCAAAGGTATTATCGCTGGTTCATGGACCTAGTCGCTTCTGAATCATACCATTTACTAATCCAAAAAGCCGCTTAGGGGTGTAGGTGCGCCAATGTAGCTCATCCAGGGTGCCGCCCGAGTTGATATACGAGTCAATGTTATAGCCACGCATTTCGCTCAGCACGAAATCCCGGAAACTGATGGCCGCAATCCAACCTTCTTCCACATCCTCAAACCACTCTTCATAATAGTCATCCTCAGAGCCGTGAAAGTTGAATACATTCTCGCCTATTAGTATGAAATGCTTGATGCCCTCCTGTACCAGCGGGTCGATGATATTGCGCTTCAGTTTCATGATGTCATTGTTAAGGGCATCGTTCCACTCTCCAATAAACTCAATCACCGCAAAGCTCAGGTCGTAATCAGCATAAAGTATTTTCAGGAAAAGCGTTTCAGAATCTATATCGTCCCACTGTGGGTGGATGTAGTAGCCATATATGGTGTGGGTGTAATGTGTCAGGCTGTTCTCAACGCCATACAGTGGGGAACGTGGGTCGTCGGCAGCTGAGTAAAGCTCCAGCCAGTTGTAAAAGGGTTCAATCGTATGCATATGTGAATTTGTTCTGCTGCCCATGTCCAGGGGGCGCCATTTGTCTATCTACTCAAAGATTCTGGACAAAGTTGGCTATATTTAAGGAAGAAATCACCTGATTAGTCAACTCCTGCATGCGGATGCAGGTATAAGCAGGTACAAAATAGCCACTTGATATGCTAAGGCTATTCCGAGTACGTTATAACATAGCACGTTCTAACTGAAAACATCACTGACTTTCTATGCAGTTCACATCCAGTATTCAATTCCTAAAGCAAACAATCTCCTTGCTGCTCTTGCTTGTATTACTGAGCTTCAGCACTCAGGCGGTAGCTAAATCGAATTATATCAAAGAGTACCATCCACGCATTAACAAAGCGGAGCGACTGGTTATGGCGAAAGACTACGAAGGCGCACTGGAAACATACCAGCAGGCGTTTTCAGCTGTGCCTAAAGGCTTTGCCCGTGACTATTACAATGCCGCCGTATGTGCCGCGCTCACTAACAAGGAGAAGCAAGGTATAGACTACCTCGAGAAGCTGGTGGAAAAAGGCGTGACCATTGAATACCTGGAACAGCAGGAGGTATTTGAGCCATTAAGAGCCCACAAGGGCTGGAAAAAGTTTTCGAAGAAGTATCCGAAGCGTCGCAAAGCCTTCCGTGAGAACACAAACATAGACCTCCGCGCCGATTTAGATGAGCTCTGGGCTCGGGATCAGTTTTTCCGTCAGGCAAAAGGCGGCCTGCGTGTGCACGCGGATACGATCAAGAAAATAGAAGCTGACAACGTAAAAAGACTGCTGGCCTGGATCAGCAAACACGGTTATCCGGGAGAGGAACTGATAGGGGTGCCAGACACACTGGAGACGCTGCCACGTTTCAGCATCGTGATACAGCGCCAGACCTCTGCTCGTAATGGCTTTGATTTTACGCCTGTGCTCACGCAAGCAGTGCAGGAGGGTAAGCTCGACCCGCATGCAGCTGCTTACCTGATAGACCAGCAGCAAGGCAAGAATCTGTACCGGTCTAAAGTGCTGGCCCGTGTCATCTGCAACAAACCGGAAGACTGCAAAGATGATGAAGAGTTCGGAGACCTTTCGAGCCGCTACCTGGTGCAGCGTATGAGCGAGGAAGAAGAGGCGCAGGCGAATGAGTTACGACAGGCGCTCGGACTGGAACCTGTGGCAGACTACCGCGAGAAAATGCGCTACGCCGTGAGAGACGAACGCTTTAAGCTAGGTTATGACTGGGCAGTGATCAACTACAAAGTTCCAAGCAAGGAAGCTGCTAAAGTACTTGTGGAGAGCATGGCCATATTAGAGTAGCAGTTCAGTCAGAAAGCGATAAAGCAGATCGGCCTGCCAGTAGTTCATAACACTGGCAGGCCGATCTGCTTTATCAGGTGTAGCGGTTTATCTAAGCAATGCTATTGCCGTTGCGGTATGCCTCGATAGCGGCGCGTACACTGCCATATTTCTTGAGCAATGCGGCAGCCTCTGGCTTCGCTAGTTGCAGCTCATCCATCAGCATGCGTGTGCCACGCTCTACCAGTTTAGTGTTCGATAACTGCATGTCTACCATCTTGTTGCCTCTCACGTGGCCCAGCTGAATCATGGTAGTCGTGGTAAGCATATTCAGCACAAGTTTTTGGGCGGTTCCGGCTTTCATACGCGTACTGCCAGTTACGAACTCAGGGCCGGTGATTACTTCTACAGGGTAGTCAGCGGCGGCGGCTACGGCACTGTTGGCATTACACACGATACAGCCAGTGGCTATACCCTGGCGGCGGCAATCATCCAGTCCACCTATGACATAAGGTGTACTGCCTGATGCAGCTATACCTACTACGATGTCTTTGTCAGTGATATTATGCTCCTGTAAATCTTTCCAGGCTTGTTTGGAGTCATCCTCGGCAAACTCAACCGCCTTCCGGATAGCACCGTCACCCCCTGCTATAATGCCTACCACCATGCCATGTGGTACTCCGTAGGTGGGAGGGCACTCCGACGCATCCAATATGCCAAGACGCCCGCTAGTACCCGCTCCAATGTAAAATAGTCTGCCACCGTTGCGGAGTCGCTCCACAGTAGCATTTACAAGCGTTTCTATCTGAGGTATTACTCGCTCGACGGCTAATGGCACACTTTTGTCTTCCTGGTTAATACAGGTGAGCAGCTCGTGCACGGGCATTTGCTCTAATCTATCGTAGAGAGAATCGGATTCGGTGGTGGACACTGTATTGGTTGTTCAAATGTGAAGTCAGAAAATAAGCGTAGGTGCCGTTAAGCATTCTGCATTTTCAGCAGCTCCTGGTGGTAATTGATCAGGCCTTCGCTCGGGCTGGAGATAATAACTCCGATATGGCAACCATATTTCTTCGCCACAAGCTTAAGCGTGTCCGAGAAATGAAACGCGATAGAGCCCACAAAGTTTACTGGCAGCTCTCCAAAGCCCTCATACTTGCTGACATGACGCTCAAAGAACTCCTCAAAGTTCTCGTAGATCATCTCTTTGATCACCGGGCTTTTGCGCTTCTCATACATAAACTTAGCAAAGGTGGCCAGGTACTGGCTTGGGATATCGGAGCCGTATACAGCGTCCAGGATGCCGTCTTTGGTGAGGTTGTATTTGTTTTTGAGTGAAGTGGCCAGCTCCTCTGGTAACTCGCGGTACATATAAGCTTTGATCAGTAATTTGCCTAGATAAGCACCACTGCCTTCGTCCCCCATCAGGAAACCAAGCGAAGTCACATTGTCAATGATGTTCTTGCCATCATAAAGGCATGAATTAGAGCCCGTGCCCAGAATACAGGCTATACCTGGCTTATGACCGCACAAAGCGCGGGCCGCCGCCAGTAAGTCGTGGTCTACATAATTAGGCACATCCGGAAAAGCGCGGCTTAGGGCATCTTCCACTCGCTTGTTACGCTCCGGTGAACTGCAGCCGGCACCATAATAATAGATGGCGCTGATGTTTTTCTCTTTCAGCTGGGGCAGAAGCTCTGTCGCGAATATAAGGTAGATCTTATCTGTTTCAAGATACTGCGGGTTGATGCCGGTGGTAGTTACCTGTTCATACTCTTTGTTGGCATCAATTACACGCCAGTCTGTTTTGGTAGAGCCGCTGTCAGCTATCAGAATCATAGTCTTGGTAATTTATAGTTGATCAGGAGACTGCCGGTTAAGGCGGGTTACTCCCTATGTTTTATTTTCGGTATACTGAGTTTTTGACTTGTCCGATCACCTCAAATTTGTCAAATACATATTCGGTGTGCGGGGCGTCCTTCAATTCCTCGGTCAGGTCCTGTCCGGCCCAGTGTTCATAGTGATTGCCGCTCCGCCACAGTCTCGATTTCTTTACGTCATAAATCAGTCCTTTGTAGGCAACCCATACTTCGTCTCTGTCCTGCCCATTGCGTAGGGCGAGCTGTTGCAGGGTGTACTCCGGGAGATTTTCTTCCATTCAATTGCAGGTGCTATAGAGCCCAGGTTGCAAATATAATAATACTGCCCTAGTGATTGGGGCAAACGAAACAGAATCAGCTTTGTTTCTTTCCACGAATCCCGAAGGCTTAACCAATGCGGGCCTGGGTCAGAATCCAGCGGTTAGGCACTTCGCCTTTGATGGCCTGCAGATAATCTTCGTAGCTGCAAGGTACGATGCGCGGGCTTTTCTCGTCTGAAAGAGGCTCCACTTCCATCCACCACTTTTCACTTGTCTTGCTCTTATAGAAAGTCATGCGATCAGGGCCGTCGTTGAAAGCCACGGCATACTTGGTAAACTTGTTGGAGCTGAACTCAGTTTCGTGCTTGCGGTGATAGAAGCCCTCAATGAAGTACCAGACCATGGTCGCGATGGTCATGGCTGTAACTTCCTGCTCATCCTGGGTTGGGTCGTATTCATAAATTCCCAGTGAAGTCATCTGGTCATTCAGGCCGGCGTACCAGCAAAGCTGGCAAGCCTCCTCGCCTGTAAGTCCAAACGGGTTGGCAGGTGTATAGCCAGGCGCATCCTGATGACGGATTGCCGAGATGTCAAATGTGAGTAGGTCAGCTTGCCGTACCACGGGTTCCATTTCCTGAAGGCTGCGGTGTACTTCGCCCACACGGTAAGCCTCAAAGTGTAGCTTTTCAAACGTAGCCATTACCTCAGGGTCGACCAGGTAGGATTGGAAGCCGATCTGCCCCAGGCTGAAGAGGTAGTTTGGTTCGTGCATCAGGATCTGACGCAACTGCTTTCTGTTGGAAGGTACTTCATTATCCTCACTCATATCCACGCTGCTGTCCACAGTTACCATGTTCACGGCGCGCTCCAGGTGTTCATAGCCCAGGTACTGCCCGTATTCCAGGTCATGCGAGCCACCTATGATGACAGGTATGGTGTTATGGGAAATCAGTATTTCGACGATCTCCTTTAGGCGCAGGTAAGTGTCGTCAAGTGTTATACCCGGGCGTAAGTTACCTAAGTCAACTATGTTGCAGCGGCCGGCTCCCTTGTGCAGGCTGTACAGTTTTTTGCGAACAGCACGGGCCGGTATTATGTCAGCTATTGTTTCCTCTCCTAGTCCACGGGTTTCGTTTACACCGATCAGGGCAATATCAGCAGAGCGCCAGTCCGGAAACTTGCCAGTAAAGCGGCCGATGTAAGCACCGAGCGTGCGCGGTTTGTCGAGCAGCGCAAAGATGTCCTCGTTAAGAGGCTCGAAAAAAATGGAAAGGTTCATAAATCAGTATCAGGAAAGTCAAATATAGCAAAAATGCAGCTTTTGTAAGCGGAATTTAGTTAAGTATAACTTTTTGCCGTAAAAAGTGCTATCAATATAATGATTGGCAAATATTTGTGATGGCAGGTATAGAAATTTCAGAAAAAAATAATTAAAATGCACTAAACATTAGGTAAATGGCCTGTGTTGCGCCATCAACTTAAACGAGACTGACACTAACCTTAGTAAGCACAATGAACGTAACCCGTACTCTTGATTTGCTGCCTTTTCAGCTGCAAAACTCGCCACAGCCAGACTGTTTGGCTACAAAAATAAACGGACAGTGGGTAAAATACAGCACGCAGGATGTGCAGGACACTGCTAATCAGGTGAGCCTTGGTCTACTGAAATTAGGTATAGAGAAAGGCGATAAAGTAGCCATCATTTCCCTGAACCGGCCGGAGTGGGTGTTCGCTGACTTTGGTATACAGCAAATAGGTGCGATCAGCGTACCGATGTACCCAACCATTACGGTGGAGGACTACCGCTACATTTTTAACGACGCAGAGGTGAAGGCTGTGTTCGTGTCTGACGCGGAGCTCTATAACAAAGTGGTAGCCGCGACAGAAGGGATGGAGAGCATTAAAGAGATCTATACCTTCGATGAGATACACGGTGCCAAGCACTGGAAAGAAGTAATCAAATTAGGAGAAGGCGAAGACGTGGCCCAGCTTGAGCCATTGAAAGCTGGTGTTGGTCCGGATGATATCCTGACCATCATCTATACCTCCGGTACAACCGGCAACCCGAAAGGAGTGATGCTGACGAATAACAACATCATCAGCAACGTAACCGGTACGCTGCCTTATGTGCCGGTAAACCAGCATCACCGTGCCTTGAGCTTCCTGCCGCTTTGTCATATTTTCGAGCGCATGCTTCTTTATTTATACATGCGCATCGGGGTGTCGATCTACTATGCCGAGAGCATCGAGAAAGTAGCCGATAACCTGAAAGAAGTACAGCCGCATGTGTTTACGACAGTACCGCGCTTGCTCGAGAAGGTATATGATAAGATCGTAGCCAAAGGCATGGAACTAACCGGCGTGAAGCGCAAGCTGTTCTTCTGGGCATTGGAGCTTGGTCTGGAGTACGATACCCGCGAAGACAAAGGCTGGTGGTACAACAAACAGCTGGAGCTGGCCAATAAGCTTATCTTTAGCAAATGGAGAGAGGCACTGGGCGGCAACGTGATTGCGATCGTATCGGGTGGTGCGGCGCTGCAGCCTCGTCTGGCCCGTGTGTTCTGGTCGGCTAACATCCGCGTGATGGAAGGCTATGGCTTAACGGAGACTTCACCGGTAATTACCGTGAACCGCTTTGAGCCAGAGAATAATGCCATTGGGACAGTTGGTTTGCCGATTGACGGCGTGGAGGTGAAGATTGCCGAAGACGGCGAGATCCTGACCCGCGGTCCGCACGTGATGAAAGGCTATTATAAGAAGCCAGACCTGACTGATGAAGTGATTGATGCCGAGGGCTGGTTCCATACCGGTGACATCGGCGAGTTGGTTGATGGCAAGTATGTAAAAATTACCGACCGTAAAAAAGAGATGTTCAAGACGTCGGGTGGTAAGTACGTGGCCCCACAGCCGATCGAGAACAAGCTGAAAGAGTCAGTGGTAATTGAGCAAGCCATGGTGGTAGGTGCCGGACAGAAGTATGCCGCTGCCCTGATCGTGCCTTCGTTCTTAGGTCTGCAGGACTGGTGCTCGCATAAAGGTATACCGTATACCTCTGACGCTGAGATGATCGAAAAACCAGAGATTATCGATAAGTACAAGCGCGAAGTGGACAAAGCGAACGAAGGGCTGGCTCAGTACGAAACGATTAAGAAGTTCAAGCTGGTTCCTAACATGTGGACAGTGGAAAGCGGAGAGCTTACGCCAACACTAAAGGTAAAGCGCAAGAACATTACCAATAATTATCAAAAAGAAATAGACGCGATGTTCTAAATGGTCATGCTGAATTTCAGCATTTAGAACTGTTCACAAAACAAAAAACCCTTTCCAGACCGGAAAGGGTTTTTTGTTTGTAACTATTCTGCAGATTATACATAAACTATAGCTGACGGTATTTTAACACGATTGCCCTCTCCCATAAGGCTGAGAGGGCTTAAGATTAATTTTTCGTTAAAATAGTATGCAAGCATAACATTATTTTTTATATTTGGTATAAACACCAAGATGCATGAAGCCTGAAGAGACCGTAGATTATAATGTAAAGGTATGTTGGCACGCCATCTCGCGCATGTACAATACAGAGGCGGCTAAAAACGACATTACCACTTCCATAGGATTTGTTCTTCTCAACATTAATCAGGAGACAGGCACTCCCGCCACCAAAATAGCTCCTCTGCTTGGGCTGGAGGCACGTAGCCTGACCCGCATTTTGAAAAGCATGGAGGAGAAAGGCCTTATTTATAAGGTCTCCGACGACAAGGACAAACGACTGGTACGCATTTTTCTGACCGAGCTGGGACTGGAGAAAAAAGAAGTGTCGCGTCGGACAGTGCTCCATTTTAACCGCAAGGTGCAGGAGACAATACCGCAGGAAGAGCTCAATACCTTTTTCAGGGTATCAGAGCGCATCATCAACATGATCGAAAACAAAGAGATTTTCTAACCATAGTAGACCATCAAGCTTTTTCTATGAAAAGAATTATTAAGAAAGTAGCCGTGCTGGGTTCCGGTGTAATGGGCTCCCGCATTGCCTGCCACTTTGCCAACATCGGCGTGCAGGTGCTGTTGCTCGACATCGTGCCACGCGAACTCACCCCTGACGAAGAGAAAAAAGGGCTGACGCTGGAGAAGAAACAGGTCCGCAATCGCATTGTGAACAGTGCGTTGGAGGCCGCCATCAAGTCCAACCCTTCACCGCTTTACCGCAAGTCCGACGCCCGCCTGATCCAGACCGGCAACTTTGAGGACAATATGAAGGACATTGCCACTGCCGACTGGACCATCGAAGTGGTAGTGGAGAACCTCAAGATCAAGAAAACAGTGTTTGATCAAGTGGAGCAGCACCGCAAGCCGGGCACGCTGATTACTTCCAACACGTCAGGTATACCAATCCACATGATGTTGGAGGGACGTTCCGATGACTTTAAGAAACACTTCTGCGGTACACACTTTTTCAACCCGCCGCGCTACCTCAAGTTATTAGAGATTATACCTACGCCAGAAACGGATCAGGATGTTGTAGACTTCCTGATGCACTACGGCGACCTATACCTTGGTAAGACGACTGTACTGGCTAAGGACACCCCCGCTTTCATCGCAAACCGTGTAGGTATATACGCCATTATGCAGGGGCTACAGGTAATGAACAAACTCGGGCTGAACGTGGACGAGGTGGACCGCATTACAGGCCCGATCATTGGTCGTCCGAAGTCTGCCACGTTCCGCACACTGGATGTGGTTGGTTTGGATACCTTGGCCAATGTGGCGAACGGTCTGTACCAGACAGGCGAGCAGGATGAATCGCGTGAGCTGTTCAAGCTGCCGGACTACCTGCAGAAGATGGTAGAAAACAAATGGCTGGGCGACAAGACCGGGCAAGGCTTCTACAAAAAGACGAAAGACGCCAAAGGCAAAACTGAGATCCTCACACTTGACCTGAACACGCTGGAATACGGGCCGAAACAACGTCCGAAGTTCCAGAGCCTCGAGGTGCTTAAGCCAATTGAGGACCTGAAGAAGCGTGTGAAGACCTTCTCGAAGCAAAACGACAAAGCAGCGCAATTCTTCAACGAGTCACTCTTCGGTCTGTTCCAGTATGTGAGCAACCGCATACCTGAGATCTCCGACGAACTATACCGTATCGACGATGCCATGCGTGCCGGCTTTGGCTGGGAACTTGGTCCGTTCGAGTACTGGGACGTGATCGGTGCCCGTGAGGCCGTGCAGCGCATGACCGAGGCCGGTTACCAGCCTGCCCCTTGGGTAGAGGAGATGCTGAGCAAAGGCAAGGAATCTTTCTACATTGTGGAGAACGGCAACCGCCGCTACTACGACATACAGAGCAAAGAATACAAAGCGATACCAGGTGTGGAGAATTTCATTATTCTCGACAACCTGCGCAGCAACAAAGTAGTCTGGAAAAACTCTGGTGCCAGCCTGATCGATTTAGGTGACGGCATCCTGAACGTGGAGTTCCACACCAAGATGAACACCATCGGAGGCGATGTGGTACAGGGCTTGAACAAAGGTATAGAGATTGCCGAAAAGGAATTCCGGGGCATGGTAGTGGGCAGCGATGCTGCTAACTTCTCTGCCGGAGCCAATGTGGGGCTGATCTATATGTATGCCCTGGAACAGGAATACGACGAGATCAACTTCATGATCAAGCAATTCCAAGACACGATGATGCGCATGCGCTATTCGGCTATACCTGTGGTGGGCGCGCCGCATGGCCTGACTTTAGGCGGTGGCTGCGAGCTCAACCTGCATTGCGACCATGTGCAGGCAGCTGCTGAGACGTACATGGGTCTGGTAGAATTTGGCGTAGGCCTGATACCGGGCGGCGGCGGCACGAAAGAAATGACGCTCCGCGCAGCCGAGATGTACGAAGAAGGTGATATCGAATACAATACCCTCAAGAACATCTACCTGAATATAGGTATGGCGAAGGTGTCTACTTCGGCAAAAGAAGCTTTTGACTTAGGCTTTATGCGCGAAGGTGATGCCATTACCCTCAACAACAACCGACTGATAGCCGATGCGAAAGCGCAGGCAATTCGTCTGGCTGAGGCAGGGTATACGCAACCAGCCAAAAAGACCAATATCAAGGTACAGGGCAAAGGCGCTTTGGGTATGTTCCTGACGGGTGCCAGTGCCATGGTAACAGGTGGTTATATCTCAGAGCACGACCAGAAGATATCGCACAAGCTGGCTTATGTAATGTGCGGCGGCGACCTCTCTGCCCCAACGGATGTAAGCGAGCAATACCTGCTGGATTTGGAGCGTGAAGCCTTCCTGTCACTGACCGGTGAGCGCAAAACATTAGAGCGTATCCAAAGCATCCTGACCACAGGCAAGCCGCTGAGAAATTAAGTTTAGTACAAACTATAAAAGAGCATCAAAATGAACAACGCATATATAGTAGCCGGATTTCGTAGCGCAGTAGGCAAGGCCGGGCGTGGCGGCTTCCGGTTCACCAGACCCGATGACCTGGCCGCTGACGTCATCAAACATCTTTTGGCTTCTGTGCCTGCCCTAGACCCTGAGCGCGTAGATGATCTGATCGTAGGTAACGCGGTACCCGAAGCCGAGCAAGGCCTGCAAATTGGCCGCATGATTTCCTTATTATCATTACCTATGTCTGTGTCGGGTATGACCGTGAACCGCTACTGCGGCTCGGGTGTAGAGACCATCGCCATTGCCAGCAACCGCATCGCGGCAGGTATGGCGGACTGTATCATCGCAGGCGGTACGGAGTCTATGTCGATGGTGCCGACCGTTGGCTGGAAAACGGTTCCGAATTATAACATCGCTAGTAAGAACCCAGACTGGTACCTGAGCATGGGCCTGACGGCTGAGGCAGTAGCCAAAGACTATGGCGTTACCCGCGAAGATCAGGACGAATTCGCCTATAACTCGCATCAGAAAGCCATCAATGCCATCAAGAACGGCTACTTTAAAGAGCAGATCGTGCCTATTACGATAGAGGAAACCTATATCGACGAGAACGGCAAAAAGAAGACCCGCTCTTATGTGGTAGACACCGATGAAGGTCCGCGTGCTGATACTTCCCTGGAGGCATTGGCTCGCTTGAAGCCGGTGTTCGCAGCTGGTGGCTCGGTAACGGCGGGTAACTCTTCGCAGACATCTGATGGTGCAGCCTTTGTGATCGTGATGAGCGAGCGCATGGTAAAGGAGCTCAACCTGGAGCCGATTGCACGCATGGTAAGCTACGGCACAGGTGGCGTGGATCCACGCATCATGGGTATGGGGCCGATCGCAGCCGTGCCAAAAGCACTGAAAATGGCAGGCATGACGCTCAACGATATTGACCTGATCGAGATGAATGAGGCCTTCGCGGCCCAATCTATCGCTGTGATGCGTCACCTGGATTTTGATCCTGCGAAACTTAATATCAGTGGCGGTGCCATTGCTTTGGGTCACCCGCTGGGCTGTTCCGGCGCCAAACTCAGCGTGCAGCAGTTCCATGAACTGCGCCGACTCGGTAAAAAGTACGGCATGGTAACCGCTTGCGTAGGCGGCGGCCAAGGTGTTGCCGGCATCTACGAATTATTGAAGTAAAAACTAATCTGTACCTAAAAACACTAATCATATTCTGCCATGGAAAATGTAACAGATAAAAATAAGGCCACTGTTCGCGGTGGTGAATTCCTGATCAAAGAGACTGACGCGCAGGACGTATTTATACCTGCCGAGTTCAGTGAGGAACAGCGCATGATGGCGCAGACCTGTCTGGACTTTGTGCGCGAAGAAGTAACCCCGCTCCTTGAGCGTCTTGACAACCACGAGGAAGGCTTGATGGAGGGCTTGATGAAGAAAGCTGGAGAACTCGGTTTGTTTGCCGTATCAATGCCGGAGCAGTATGGTGGCCTGAACATGGACTTTAACACCTCGCTGCTGGTAACTGAATCAGTAGGGGGTGGCCACTCTTTCCCGGTGGCTTTTGCAGCACACACAGGTATCGGTATGCTGCCAATCCTGTACTTCGGTACGGACGAGCAGAAAGAGAAATACCTGCCGAAGCTGACTTCCGGTGAATGGGCGGCAGCTTACTGCCTCACTGAGCCGGGTTCTGGTTCTGATGCCTTGGCAGCTAAAACGAAAGCTGTGCTGAACGAAGCGGGTACACACTACATCCTGAACGGCCAGAAAATGTGGATCACGAACGCAGGCTTTGCCGACGTGTTCATTGTGTTCGCGCAGGTGGATGGCGACAAGTTCACAGGATTTATCGTGGAGAAAGGCTACCCGGGCCTGAGCCTTGGCAACGAGGAGCACAAAATGGGTATCAAGGGTTCTTCTACCCGTCAGGTTTTCCTGTCGGACTGTGAAGTGCCGAAAGAGAACGTGCTGGGCGATATCGGTAAAGGTCACCTGATCGCTTTCAACATCCTGAACATCGGTCGCATCAAGCTTTGTGCTGCTACCTTAGGCGCCTCTAAGAAAGTAGTGGACCTGTCGGTGAAGTATGCCAACGAGCGTCAGCAGTTCAAACTACCGATTTCGAAGTTTGGTGCCATCCGTCACAAACTGGCAGAGCAAGCCATTCGCATCTATGCCGTAGAGTCGGCACTGTACCGTTGCGGTATGGACATCTACCGCAAAGAGCAGGAGCTGCTGGCCGAAGGCAAAGGCGAGAACGAAGCCATGCTGGGTGCCGCACGCGAGTTTGCCGTAGAGTGTGCCATGCTGAAAGTGGAAGGTTCTGAAGTACTCGACTACGTAGTGGACGAAGGCGTGCAGATCTATGGTGGCTACGGCTTCTCGGCTGACTACCCAATGGACCGCGCCTACCGCGACTCTCGCATCAACCGCATCTTCGAGGGTACCAACGAGATCAACCGCATGCTCACTGTAGACATGATCCTGAAGAAGGCCATGAACGGCGAGTTGGACCTAATGGGACCTGCTCAAAACGTGCAAAACGAACTGATGGCTATACCTGATTTCGGTTCAGAAGAGGAAGGTCTGTTTGCTGCAGAGCACAAGGCTATCCGCAACTTGAAGAAAGCTATTTTGATGGTAGCTGGCACGGCAGTGCAGAAGTACATGAACTCACTGGCTAAAGAGCAGGAAATCCTGATGAACATTGCAGACATGGCCATTAAGACTTATGTGGCAGAATCAACGCTACTGCGTGTAGAGAAGCTAATAGGTATGAAAGGCGAGGATGCCGTGGCTAACCAGATCGACATCGTGCGTGTGACGGTGAACGATGCGGTTGATACTGCCTTCCTGGCTGGCAAAGACGCTATTGCCTCTATGGCAGAAGGCGACGAGCAGCGCCTGTTGTTCATGGGCCTGAAGCGCTTCACAAAGAAAGACCTCTACAATACCAAAGAAGCCCGTCGTCGTATCGCAGCTTCTATGATTGAGGCAAACGAATTCGTGTACTAGATTCTGACAAATCTATAGTTTAAGAAAGGCTGCCTCCATAGGGGGTAGCCTTTTTATTTTAATACACTGGAGTTAAATGACTTAATGGCCAAACATTCGTAAATATAGCAGAAAACTGAAATGTCACTAAAGTATAGAGGACAGTATGGGGGTAACCTGTTTAATACCTTGCTATAATGAGCGTGAGCGGATAGCAGCAGTACTGGAAGTCGTGACCAAAGTAAAGGGTATACGACAGGTCATCTGTGTTGATGATGGCTCGTCCGACAATACCGCGACTATGATAAGCCGGCAATGGCCAAATGTGGAGGTAATTCGCCTTAGTCAGAATCGCGGCAAAGCTGCTGCTGTGCAGTACGGCCTTCAGTTTGTACAGCATGAACTGATCTTGATGATGGATGCTGATCTGCAGGAGCTAAACGGCACTGAGCTTGAGAAAGCAATTACTGCTTTTCAGGACACAGCAAGCGTTGACATGCTGATTCTGCGTCGCATCAGGTCACCTTGGTTTGTGCGTTGGTACCGAAGCGATATCCTGCTGTCAGGAGAGCGGCTCCTGCGGCGGAGTGATCTGGAAAGGGTGTTGGCGCAACCAGTAGCCCGTTACCAGTTAGAAGTCGCCATTAACCGCTATATGATCAAGCGCAACAAGCGGGTACGTTGGATGCCCTGGTCGGCCATGAATACCTACAAAGTAGACAAGCTTGGGGTGCTGGAAGGCTCCCGTAGGGAGTTCAAAATGTACGTAGAGATCGTGGACTATGTCGGTTTCGTACACATGCTGGTGCAGCTGAGTTCTTTTACCCGCAAGCTTAAAAAGCAAAAAAGCGCGACCAGAGAATGGTCACGCATTTTATCGGGTATAAGAATGTCGTAATTATTTAATCTGTAAACGACGCAGTTGCAGACTATTTGCCTTTTTGCTCGGTCGAACCACGGTAACCAGGTCACGCTCTGAGAGCCAGGCTGTAAAGTCTTTCGCATAGGCGATGTTCTTATCGTTCGCCACATTCAGTCCAGCCGCCTTAGGCGCCTCTGCTTTGCCAGTAGTTGTATCAATGCGGCGCAGGTAGAGGTCGTATTTTCCTCCCAGTTCCTCGAGTGTGAGCAGGTGCAGGGTGTTACCTGACAGGTGATGGCGGTAAGAAATACCTGTAAAACCTTCATCTGACGGAGCCTTCTGATTTTTCATCAGTACCGAACTCCAGGCGGTGCCCATGTACTGGTCGTATGCAAACAGGTGAATCTCTTTAGCATAGTAAGGAGAGTTTTCACCTCCCTCCATGTATTTTTTCTCTGCCAGCACAATCAGTTTTTCCTCAGGTGTCAGAATCAGGTCGGTCAGATAAATGTCTTCGAGGCGGCTAGCTTTTGTTGCACCGCTTTTATCCAGGCTGTTTACACTGGCCAGGTATTCGGGTGTGAATCTGAACTCCTCGGCAAATACCATGTCTTCGTTTTCGAAATCAAACTTGACAGCTTTCAGACTAAAGTACTCACCACTTTTTTCATCAGCCGTGAGCACAACGCCATACAAGTTGCCATTGGGTTGCAAAGCATACTTGCTGTCCATGATATATACCTTCTTACCTTCGAACATACCACCAACCAGCACCGACATGCCCTTGGCGTCCGGCGACTTCAAGGTATACTGGCGCACGGTGAGGCGATCCATGTTTTCAGAGATCAGACTGATAAACTGGTCGCCGGCATCATTCAAAATTACCTCTGCTGAGACAATGCCGCGTAAGTCGGCCAGGTTATACTTGGTGTCTTTTATTTTCTGAAGCTTGCCATCGTACAGGCTGCCGCTTATACCTTCAACCACTTGGTTGCTGGTAACGCTATACCTGTAAGCCAGCAGTTTGGAGCCGTCAGGAGAGGTGGCTATACCTGCTTTGCGGGCATTGGCCGGTGCTTCAAGTAACAGCACGGGCTTGTCTTTCTGGCCGCTTCGCAAGTCTACCCGATGCGCATACAGTGCCTGGTTGCCCTGCTCGTTCGTACGGTGGGTGATCAATAACACGGCGTCCTGGTTCTTTGTGAAAGCCTCAACCGTCTCTTCTGCTGCAAGTGGTATCGCCGCTGCCCAACTCTTTTTAAGAGTAGCATTATAGCGCTCTATGGCATATTCGGTTGGTTTGCTGCGGCTGAGTATCACAAAACCGTCGGCCCCCAACGGAAGCGTCTTGCTGCTGATGCTTTGGTTGTATTGGTCTTCGCTGTTGTCAGGAAGATAAGTGAAAGGTATAGCGGCTTTCTTGCCCTGAGCGGCAACTGTAGTGGCAGACAGTAGCACTGCTAGCAATAAAAGCGGCAAAAAATGAAGCGTTTTCAAGGTATAGATTTTTATAATATTTACTGTACAAAGGGTTTTCTACTAGTATATAGCAGCTCGAATATAGGAGAAAATTGTTTCTCGTGGAACCAACGGGCGCAAAACCTTTTAACGCAAATAGTAAGAAATCAGGTATAGCCCGGCCTGCTGCTAGATTTCGTTTTCTAAAACCGGTACCGGTTGCTTTTTATCATCAATGGCTACAAACGTGAAACTGCCATGGATAGCTTTTAGCCGCACGTCAGAGTACATCTCTTCAATATAAATCTCCACTTCTACCTTCAGACTAGTGTTGCCGACACGCTTTACCTGACCGATCAGTTCAATGATGGTGCCTGCAGGTATAGGCTGGGTGAAATCTATTCTGTCAGATGATACCGTAACCACACGTTTACGACAAAAGCGGGTAGCCGTAATAAAATCGACTTCATCCATAAGTTGCATGGCCGTGCCGCCAAAGAGAGTGTCGTAGTGATTAGTGGTGTTCGGGAATACCGCTTTGAATATGCGTGTCTCTGATTGAGCAATGCGTTCTTGTAAGTTCATGAAGGTATAGTTTTAAAGATAGGAAAAACAGCTGTGGTGCCGGGGCTGCAATGGAAGTCGCTATAAAAAAGAATAAACGTGAATTGCAGCATAGGCTTGTTGTTAAACTATGCATACAGGCGCTGTAAAAAGCGGAAAGGGAAGGGCGCGAAACCAGAAGGCTGTAGAGGCTTCTGGACACGTTTATTTCTCAGACCACAGACTTTAGGCGCGAAAGCATGCGTAAGGGTATTTGGGGCAAGTCTCCTGGCTTATAACATCGCAGCCGTCCTTCTCATCCTATGCGGGACAATGGATCTTTTAATAGGCTGCAATTGCGTGTTATTTACAGTTGCGCGTCAGCCCGTGATTCTCACACGGTTCCTTTTTAAACCTCAGCTATACCTGCTGAGGTACCTCCAAACGCTGTAAAGATAGAAATTTTTAACTGATACGACTCCAGTTAATGGTATTTACGCTCAGTGATTTGATGTGGCGCATGATGTTCTGGTTCTGTGGCTGCTCTAACTGTGGGTCATCATTCAGCACACGCTGTGCCGCCGCCCTGGATTCCTGCAAAATAGGGGCATCCTTCGCCAGGTCAGCGATCAATAGGTCCAGCACACCGCTTTGCTGCGTGCCCATCAGGTCGCCTGGTCCGCGTAGTTTCAGGTCGATGTCTGCTATCTCAAAGCCGTTGTTAGTGCGTACCATCGTCTCTAGGCGGGTCTTGCTGTCTTTGCTCAACTTATACCCGGTCATCAGGATACAATAGCTCTGCTCTGCGCCACGCCCCACACGCCCGCGCAACTGGTGCAGTTGCGACAAACCGAAGCGCTCGGCACTTTCTATAATCATCACAGAGGCATTAGGTACGTTCACACCTACTTCTATTACGGTAGTAGCCACCATGATCTGGGTCTCGTTGCGGACGAAGCGCTGCATTTCATAGTCTTTGTCCTGTGCCTTGAGCTTGCCATGCACCATACTCACCTGGTACTCCGGGAAAGCCCGGCGTATGCTCTCATAGCCATCCGTCAGGTCCTTGTAGTCCATCCCTTCCGATTCCTCAATAAGCGGGTATACGATGTATACCTGGCGGCCCAGCTTGATCTGGTCGCGCACAAACTGGAACACCCGCAGACGGTGGCTGTCGAAGCGATGTACCGTTACGATCTCTTTACGGCCTGCTGGCATCTCATCGATTACCGACACATCCAAGTCACCATAGAGCGTCATAGCAAGGGTACGCGGTATAGGTGTAGCTGTCATCACGAGCACATGCGGAATAATACGTGGGTTTTTGCGCCATAGCTTGGAGCGCTGTTCTACTCCGAAACGGTGCTGCTCGTCCACAATGCAGAGACCCAAGTTGTGGAACTGCACTACATCCTCCAGCAAGGCATGCGTACCCACAATCATTTTCATGTCGCCGGAGCGCAGCTGCTCGTGCAGCACCCTGCGGTCTTTGGTTTTAGTGGAGCCGGTGAGTTTGCCGATGTTTATACCTAAGCGGTCTGCAAACTCCTTCAGGCCTGTATAATGCTGGTCAGCCAGGATCTCGGTAGGTGCCATCAGTACAGACTGCGCCCCGTTGTCAGCCGCGATCAGCATGGTGATAAAAGCAACGATGGTTTTGCCTGAACCCACATCGCCCTGTAGCAGACGGTTCATTTGCTTGCCAGCTGTCAGGTCTTTGTGTATCTCCTTGATTACCCGCTTCTGTGCATTGGTCAGGTCGAAGGTCATGTGGTTTTTGTAGAACTCTGTTACAGTAGGCACATGTTTGAATACCTGCCCGGCCAGGTCGGCGCGGCGTACCGTTTTTTGGCGCAAAAGGCGAAGCTGTATGTAAAAAAGCTCTTCAAATTTGAGTCGGAACTTGGCTGCATTATACTTCTCGACTGACTGCGGAAAGTGAATGTTGATCAGCGCATCCCGCTTGCTCATCAGGCGGTAATGGTCTATCAGCTCCGGCGACAGCGTTTCGTGTATGTTAGGCACCGCTACTTTCAGCAAAAGCTCCATCATACGGGCGATGGTCTTGCTCTCAACTCGGAAGGCTTTTAACTTTTCGGTGGTATGATAAACGGGCTGCAGAAAAGAAGTAGTTTGTTTTTCTTCGCCCAGCTCTTCCAACTCAGGGTGAGCCATGCTGAACTTGCCGTTGAAGGAAGTCGGCTTTCCGAATACAATGTAGTCGGTGTGGTTTTTCAGCGTTTTCTGCATCCACTTCACCCCCTTAAACCAAACCAGATCCATTTCACTGCCGTCTTCATCTACCAGTGTAGCGGCCAGGCGTTGCTTTCTGCCTTCGCCAATCACCTCCTTGCCTCGCACACGCCCACGTACCTGCACATAAGGCATGCTCTCGTCCAACTCAGCTATCTTGTAGAACTGGGTGCGGTCGAGGTAACGGAAGGGGTAGTGCTGAATGAGGTCACCATAGGTATAGATATTGAGCTCCTTCTGCATCAGCTCAGCTCGCTGCGGCCCCACGCCTTTCAGGAATTCGATCTTGGTAAGGAAGAAGTTGGTCAATGTCTGTTGGTCGTATTAGCAGGTATAGATTACAAAAATAAGCAAAAGCCCTGACAGGTGTAAGTACAGCCGGGGCTTTTGCATTGTGAGGGTAGAGATATCTTTAAAGACGCTGTCAGAATTCATAATACGTCGTATTAAAACTCCCATTTGAGATATCAACATCTTCTCCTGTAGCGGAGTTATAGGCTTTATAGTTGAAGGAGCCAGTGATCGTTTTTTTATATCTGTCTATTGAAGAAATGGATAGAGTGCCAGTATAGGCCATGTCTGTACGGAAATGTATGTTCGAGTCTTTAGAATAATAGCCAGCGTTATAATGATCCCCAAGTACATAATCCCTTACTTGGATTCCTCTTATCGTATCTCTCACACTTACCAAAAGAGAGGTAGAACCGTTTTGAGCGCTAAACCAGAATCTGCTTCCATTGTCTGTCAGATTAAATGATAGAGAGTTCGTCTTAAAGCCACTACTCGGCCACCATTTTTTGCCGTTTATCTTTACACAAAATGATTCATCACAGAAACTGTCCTTGGAGCAGGAAAGCAGGCCGACAAGAAATATCAGAAAGTATAGTTTATTTCTCATATGTAGTTACTGTCTTGATGTACGCAGTGAGCTCCGTGATAATAGATAAAAGTAAGGCAAATAAGTACTGAGCTTAGAAAATGCCGACATCAAAACGGCCATTGGTGACCGTCACCGTGTCTTGCCCGTGTATAGCCTTAAAAGCGAATATGCCTGACACGATTTTGTTGACTGTGTCCGCCCGGGTGATGATGACCTTGCCCGTATACCTGCTGTTGGTCATGAGCAACTTGCCAGGCACTTGGTAAGCTCCATGGTTATAAGGTTGTATCAGTTCACCGCCGATCGGTTTCGTAGTTGTGTTTAGCAGATACTCCCCTGGCTGTGTCACGTTTCGTAAGTAAATAGATATACTAGTTTTGTTTTTTCTGTAAGCAGTAACAAACACATTATTGCGTGTTTCGTCAAATGATCTTGTTGCTAGATACCCACCTTCCACAGGCTTAGGGGCTAGAAAACCAGTACCACCGTTAGCTACCCAGGCTTTGCCGTTCACAATAGCCCCCATGGTGTCGGCGCCAGTTTGGGTAGCATCGGGCAAGAGTTTCAACTCGTCCTTTTTACAGGCGGCAATCAGCAGCGGCATGATCAATAGCATAAGTTTGGGACGTAGTTTCATAGCAGGAGTAGTGGTTGGCTTATTAAATATAGTGAATATCAATTCATTATATAGGGGACTATATGTTTAATTCAATTAAAAAGAATATTTCGATTTGGCAATGACTGTCCGAACTGAAGAGAAACAAAAAGGACCGCAGGTATACCTACGGTCCTTTATTCATTGTCAAAAAGTCTTTTGTCGAAATCCTTTCTTACTTCTTGTTCTTAAATTCCAGCGTGTTTAACATGTGGATGATATCCTTCTTTACATACTCAATTACAGGAGCCAGCGAATCATTCTGGGTAGCTGTTCTGAAGTAGAGCGCCCCCCGGAAGAAATGGGTAGTCGTGTCCGTTACATAAAACTGGAACTGGCTCGGAATTTCGCCTTCCAGCTCAAACACAGATGCGATGTCTCCCTGTGGTGTTCTGATCTCGGTTTCCTCAATTGAGTATGCCTTTACCTGGTGTTTGCCGGTCAGTTTGCGAGCATCCTCAATCAGGTTGTTCAACATTTTAGGATTGTTGTTGATCGCCTTATACGTCAGCTGCACATTCGCCCCCAGACTCGGATAGATGATATTGATCCAGTGTGGTTGGGCAATCATAGAGGAATCAGGCCGGATTTTGGCGTACTTGGAGTACTCAAAGGTATAAGGGTGCTCGTCCTGCAACTGCTGGTAGGCAGCTTCCGGCAGGTCGATGCGATTGAATCCTTTTGGCTTTGGAGTATATTCTGCATTACAGCCAACTATAGCCAGGGCCATACCTGCCCATAGGGCCATTTGCAGTTTAGCTGACTTTATGATAGTGCTCTTTTTTGCTTGCGACATTAATCTTGACTCGTTTTACACGCTTATTGTCCGCCGACTCCACCGTAAAGAAGTAGCGACCGTACGACACTTCCTCGCCCACATAAGGTATGCGGCCAAAAAGCGCCAGCATGAGGCCTGCTACTGTTTCATGCTCGCTCTTCACCTCGTTAAAGGCATCGAACGGAACTTCCGTGATCTTACAGAAGTCGTGTAGCGATGTTTTACCGTCAAATATAAAGGTATTTTCGTCGAGTTGTGAGTAAATGATCTCGTCCTCGTCATCAAACTCGTCGTTGATCTCACCCACAATCTCCTCGATCACATCTTCCATGGTGAGCAGGCCGATGGTCGTGCCGTACTCATTCACCACGATGGCCATGTGCACGTGTTTCTCCCGGAAGTCCTGCAGCAAGTTAGAGATGTGCTTGGTCTCCGGTACAAAGAAAGGTGCTCTGATCAGGTTCTGCCATTTGAAGTCAGCTCCTTTGTCGAGGTGGGGCAACAGGTCCTTTACATATAGGATACCATCAATGCTATCGGTGCTGTCGGTATAGACAGGCACACGGGAATAACCCCACTTGATAATTTGGGGGAGCAACTCTGGCAATGTAGCACTCTGCGGAAAAGCCACGATATCCATACGGGGGCGCATGATCTGCTTTACCGTGATCGAACCGAAGTTTACGATGCCACGTAGGATCTTGCGTTCTTCCGGTGACGTCTCTTCGTTGTTTAGAGCTACATCAAGACTGTGGTGTAACTCCTCAAGCGTTTGACTATATGATCGCACACGGTATCGTTTGTCAATGTATGAGCTAATGCGGGTCAGCAACCAGGCAAGCGGTTTTAACACAGGTCCTACCCCGGCCAGGACAGGAGCCATGCGCAAGGCAATGGCAGGTCCGTGCTTGCGGGCGTATACCTTAGGCAGTACTTCGCCAAAGAAAACGATCAGAAAGGTAACAACCAGTACACTCACCAATAAGGTGGATGTGGTGATCGCTACAGAACCAGCTGCCTGCCATGCAATATAGGCGCAGAGCGTAATGATACTAACATTGATCGCATTATTGATGATCAGAAGCGACGCCAGCAGTTGGCGTGGGGACTGCAGCAATTGGTGTACCAGGTTCAGCTTTTTGTCTTTGCTTGTCCTGGCTTTCTCAATCTCCTGGGGCGTAAGAGAGAAAAAAGCTGCCTCCGCCCCCGAAGTGAGGGCAGAGAGCAGCAATAAGATAAAGCAGGCCGAAATGGCCGCTATATATTCAATTCTAAGTAAAGCAGTTGCGCTTTGTAAAAGTTGCAGTAAGCTATAACTTAGGGGGTCTCCGGAATCTAAACTGTCCAAAATCAGAAAGTTAAGTTAAACATGGGTTAGAACGGCAGGTCGTCTGGCTCGTCGTTCTGGAAGGCAGATGCATTGCCTTTGCCTGATGCGGCGGCAGTGCCCTGACCTGATGAGGATTGCCCTGAAGACTGTGACGAAGCACCGCCCTGGAAACCTCCTGAGCTGCCATTGCCGCCTTCACGAGCGCTGAGCATTGTCATGTTATCAGCAACGATCTCGGTGCTGTAACGCTGCACGCCATCTTTGTCCTGATAGCTGTTGGTGCGAATCTTGCCTTCAATGAAAACAGACTGACCTTTCTTCAGATACTTTTCGGCTACTTCGGCCAATCCACGCCATAGCACGATGTTGTGCCATTCGGTGCGCTCCTGGCGCTCGCCGTTTTTGTCTTTGAATGTTTCAGAAGTAGCTATCGGGAAACGAGCTACTGCTACACCGCCTTCAAGGTGGCGAACTTCTGGGTCCTTACCAAGATTTCCGATAAGGATTACTTTGTTAACACTTGCCATGTCTTTTTTTATTAAATATTAAATTGATTTGGGCTACTCCGACAACCAAGCCGGAGGCAAATATGGCTACTGAACCTCTAGAATGCATTTGCAAACAGAAAAGTTTCAGTTTATAAATTTAGTAAAATCTTCTCATCTTTCAAATAGCTATCAATAAGAATTGGCTTCGGTAGAGCCTCTATTTTTTCGGATGAATAAGGTGCCAGTCTCGCCTCCTGCAAAACTTCTTCACTTAAACGAAAATCGAGCCGAATGAGGTGAAATTGGGCCGTAATTTTCTGATGGCTAAGCACATGTCTGTAATCTTTGCAAGGAGACAAAAAGTGAGATTCCTGCACTGCTATACCTGCGTCGTTCAGTTCTTTCAATAGTTTGGTCTTGTCAAGTGTGCCAGAGTCGCTCTCATATAGATAAAAGTCGTACAGCCCTTCCCAAATATCGCCACTCAGGCGCTTACGCATGTAATACTCGCCCTCGTGCACAAATACCAGATAGTGAAAGAAGCGCGGCCGGGCAGCTTTGGCCTTTGACTTAACTGGCAGTTCCTGCACCATGCCATGCATAAAGGCGAAACAAGATTGCTGCAGCGGGCAAAGCAGGCAGTCAGGCATTACGGGCGTGCACTGGATGGCGCCAAACTCCATAATAGCTTGATTAAAGGTGTCAGGCGCATCAGCGGGTATAAGCTCATCGGCCAATTGCTGAAACACCTTGCGTGAAGCAGGTGCCGCAATATCATTTGTCAGTCCATAGACGCGGGCCAATACTCTGAAAACATTGCCATCGAGTACCGCGACCTTCTCCCTGAAGGCGAAAGAGGCGATAGCCGCCGCTGTATAGCTTCCAACACCACGCAGTTTCAGTAGCTCATCATAATTACCCGGGAACACACCGCCATACTCCTGCACAATTTGCTGCGCTGTGTGGTGCATGTTGCGAGCCCTGGAGTAATACCCAAGCCCCTGCCAGAGGCGCAGGACTTCATCCTGAGGAGCAGCTGCCAGATCCTGCACAGTAGGGTAAGTTTCTGCGAAGCGCTGAAAGTAAGGCAATCCCTGTGCTACCCGTGTCTGCTGCAGGATTACTTCAGAGAGCCAAATCAGGTATGGATTAGTAGTTTCACGCCAGGGTAATGCTCTTTTATGGCGTTGATACCATGTCAGCAGGGTATTGGAAAAATATTCACCAGAGGGATTTTTCATAAAAAAGAGGCTGGGCAAGCTTAGGCAACTTGAACAGACAAATGTAAGATATTGTTCTCAATGAAGGCGGAGTGAATTAGAGGCTGTTTTTGTATCTTATTAAAATATAAGCAGATACGATGCGTTAGGGAGGAGTCAGGCTGGCACGGGTATTGCAAGAACAGAAGCAGTTAAGAAGCACAAAGCAGGCACATTTAAGCTAAGGCAGAATCTGTAATAATTTAGTGCTAAAGCTTTTACTTGTCGAAAAGTAGGTATACCTTTGTGCCCCGAAAAATAGAGAACGACAGCACAGTTGTTGCTCTGAAAGAGAGAAAGTTAACTTATTACTAATTTATAAAAATCTAAGAAAGTGACTAAAGCAGAAGTAATATCAGAGATTGCTGATAAAACAGGCATTGATAAGGCTGATGTGCAATCTACCATTGAGGCGTTCTTCAAAGTAGTGAAAGACTCTATGGCCGATGGCAATAACATCTACGTGAGAGGTTTTGGAAGCTTTGTAAACAAGAAGCGCGCTAAGAAAGTGGCTCGTAACATTTCGAAGAACACTTCCATCATCATTGATGAGCACTTTATCCCAAGCTTCAAGCCGTCTAAGACCTTTATTGCTAAGATTAAAAACAGCAAAAAGATCAAAGAACTGGCTCATTCTTAATTCTTTCGTATATTTGCCGGTTGCCTGTTAGGTTATCTTTTAAAACACAGTCACTTATAAAAACAGAAATACATGTCACGTAATCAAATACTGATACTAGTTGCAGCTATCGCATTGGCAGCGGCAATGTTTTTTCTGCCTAAAGTGGTTGTGACAAAGGATGACAACAGCACGGTGGCTGCAGGACAAGCCTCTGCTATACCTGAGGGACACTCCGAGGATGATGGTCATGATCACGGCCCGTCTCCGGCTGCTGCGGCTGATGGCGTACATTCGACAGCTACGCCAGAGCAAATGATGGAACTCGCTACTGTGCGAGCACGCTATAACAAAGCGAGCGACGCCAAAACGCGTGGACTGTTAGCCTCTGAGTTAGCTGCTGCTTATGCTTCAGCAAGTAAGTTTGACAGTGCAGGTTACTATTACGAGTTAGCGGCTGACGCCCGTCCGGGTGAGAAAAACTACCGCAAAGCTGGTGACCAGTACTTCGAGGCTTTTACTTATGCGGCTACACAGCAGCGTGCCAGCGAAATGGGTGGCAAAGCTCGTAAGATGTACGAGCAGGTGTTGAAGAACAATCCTTCAGACATGGATGCGAAAACGAACGTAGCCATGACTTACATCGCCAGCGAAAACCCAATGCAGGGAATAACGCTGCTGCGTGAGGTGATTTCGGCAGACCCGAAAAACCAGAAGGCGCTGTTTAACTTAGGCATCTTGTCAGTACAATCAGGACAGTGGGATAAAGCCGTCGAGCGTTTTCAGGATTTGACAACTGTTAACCCGGAACACGTAGAAGGTACTTTTTATCTGGCTGTATCACTGGCTGAAACCGGTAAGAAAGAAGAAGCGATCAGGGTCTTCAACAAAGTAAAAACGATGAGCAGTGATCCTGCTCTGACTGCCTCCGTTGACGAATACCTGGCTAAACTGTAAAAAAAGAAATAATCATTTAATAAAAATTTCAAGACTATGCCTTGCGGAAAGAAAAGAAAAAGACATAAGATTGCTACTCACAAAAGAAAGAAGCGTCTAAGAAAAAACAGACATAAGAAGAAGTAATTTCTTCTGCGTTTATTGAGGCCCACATTGCTTCTGCAATTGTGGGCTTTGGTCTATACATCCAACTAATCTTTGAGAGAAATTGAGTAACGAGCTTATTATCAATTCTACTCAGGATGGAGAGCGCATCGCCCTTTTGCAGGATAAAAGACTCGTGGAATTTCACCACGAGAAAAAGGATACCAACTACATCGTAGGGGATATCTTTCTGGGAACTGTTAAAAAGGTGATGCCAGGCCTAAACGCCGCTTTTATTGATATTGGCTACCACAAGGATGCATTTTTGCATTACCATGATCTGGGAGCCAATGTCAAAACCCTAAACAAGTATGTAAAAGCGGCACAGACACAGAAGAACGCTTCTGCAAAGCTTAACCAGACTAAATTCGAGCCAGAAATTGACAAGCTCGGCAAGATCGCGGATGTTCTTAAAAAAGGACAGCAGGTCTTGGTGCAGATTGTCAAGGAGCCGATATCTACTAAAGGACCGCGACTTTCATGTGAGCTTTCGCTCGCTGGTCGATACCTGGTGCTCGTACCGTTTTCAAACACGGTAAGCGTATCCAAGAAGATCGTAAGTAAGGAAGAGCGCACACGTCTCAAGCGACTGATCAACTCGATCAAGCCAGAGAACTTTGGTGTGATTATCAGGACAGTGGCCGAGGGCCGTGAGGTGGCAGAACTCGACAGAGACCTGCGCAACATGGTGGAGAGCTGGGAAGAAGGCTTTAAATCGCTGAAGATAGCTAAACCCAACGATAAGATCATCGGGGAGTTAGGACGTTCTTCGTCCATACTGAGAGACTTAATGAACGAAAGCTTTGACAACATAGTAGTCGACGACGAGTCACTCTATGACGAGATCAAAGCGTACATCGGTAGCATTGCGCCAGATAAAGTAAAAATTCTGAAGCACTATACCGGTAAGACAAAAACCTTCGAACACTTTAACATTGAGCGGCAACTAAAGGCTGCATTCGGTAAAACAGTGACTATACCAGGCGGCGGATACCTGGTAATAGAGCACACCGAGGCCCTGCACGTAGTCGATGTGAATAGTGGGAACAAATCTAATACCGAAACCGATCAGGAGGCTACCGCACTGAACGTGAACATGATGGCTGCCAAAGAAGTGGCCCGTCAGCTGCGACTCCGGGATATAGGTGGTATCATTGTAATAGACTTCATCGATATGAAGTCGCCTGAAAACCGCCAGAAAGTATACGAGGTAGTCAAAGAGGAACTGAAGAGAGACCGATCCAAGTCAACAGTTCTGCCTATCTCTAAATTTGGCCTGATGCAGATCACGCGTCAGCGTGTAAGGCCAGAGCAGAATATCGTGACCGGCGAAGTATGCCCTACTTGTAACGGTACCGGTAAAATATCTGCCAGCATTCTGATTACTGATGAAATAGACGTAGCGGTAGACGACCTGCTCACGAGACACAACCATAAGAGCCTGACATTGTACGTACACCCTTTCCTGTATTCTTATTATACATCAGGTGTCGTTTCAAAACAGATGAAATGGTTCTTCCACTACTTCAAGTGGGTGAAATTTGTAAAAGACACTTCGCTCGGTATTACCGACTTTAAGGTAATGGACGACAAAGGCGAAGAAATAGAACTGCGCACCGCCCTGACGGAGGTGACCGAGGTGCAGGAATAAGAAAATTTTAATCAGTTTCAACTGGCAACAAAAAAGCCGCTCTGTTTATTCGGAGCGGCTTTTTTGATTTCAAAAGTATACTTATACTTTAGAACTTGATTCCTACATCGAGTGAAACACCGTTGTTTTTGATGGCGATGTTCTTGTCACCCAAACGGTCGCTGTAGAAATTGTCAATATTGCTCAGGCCGCGCAGGTAAGTTACGCCTCCGAACAGTTTGGTGCTTTGACCCAACTGCAGTTCAGCACCCGTGCCTAATATGGCGCTGGTCTCAAATATATTGAAGCGCTTAGCTGTCTTTTCGCCATTAATTACTTTCTGATTGTTTACCTGTGCAGATACCTTAGTCCCGAGTGAACCACCTACCTGAAAATACAGGATCACGTCAGGCGCCACTTCATTTGTGAAAAGCTTTAGGGTTAGTGGTACTTCGAGGTACTGGACAGTCAGATCGTCTTCTACCGGTACAGTGCTTGGCTGGCCATTCGGATCTTGGGTTGTGAAACTATACTTGATCTTGGAGCCTTTGCTACGATACATTAAGCCGGAACTGAAAGCATAGTTGTTTGAGAAAAAGTAATCGCCAACAACACCTACGCCTAAACGCAATGCATTGCTGCCCTTCTCAAAGCCGTGTCTGTCCTCAGCTATAAAACGATTGCCCGAAATTGTAGGGGAGAACTGAATGCCGATTTCCATTTGAGCCATGGCAGTGGATGTGAAGCCCAAAAAAAGTAGCAGAAAAGCGAGTTTTTTAAATTGCATGTTATTTTAACGCGTTAATTTATTCTAATACGGGATAACCCTGTATTTTTGTATTAAATATTCGGCAATGTATCACAGATTATTATTACTCGCAACCATCCTATTGCTTTTTAGCTGTAAGAAGCAGGAGGGCTGTGAAATACCAGAAGAAATTGAACGCATACCTGTAACGGTGGAAATTGAGCGACTCGAAAAACCTTTTTTCGCAGCGAACTCAAAGCAGGAGATCGCCTCTTTTCTAGACAATAACCCTGTATTTGCGGAGCGATTTATCCAACGCAAAAACTACCCATCGGACTCAGCTATGATCAATGCGCTCTTTGGGTTGGCGACAAATCCTGAGCTTCAAAAGCTGGCTCAAGAGGCAGAGGCAAAGTTCGGTGATATGAGTGCCGAAAAGCAGCAGCTCGAAACAGCTTTCAAGCATGTTAAATATTACTATCCCGAGTTCAAAGAGCCAAAAGTGAAAACCTTTGTATCCGGGCTTAACCAGGATTTGATGGTATCGGACAGCCTGCTGGTATTTGGCATTGACTTCTTTATCGGTAGAGACGCCAGTTATCGACCAGATACCTATGATTACATTCTGAAGCGGTATGAGCGGCCAAACATGGTGCCAGCTGCCATGTTGCTATTGTCAAACCGGTTCAACAAAACTAACTTTCTGGAGCGTAGCCTGCTTGCCGAAATGGTGAATACAGGTAAGGCTTACTACTTTGTGAAGTCCATCATGCCTTGCGCTCCGGATTCTACCATCATCGGGTACAGCGGCCAGCAACTGGCTGATGTGCGTCACAACGAAGGGCGTATCTGGGCACACTTTGTAGAGAAAAGCCTGTTGTACGAAAAGAGCCCATTTGTAGTGAACAAGTACATTGGCGAGCGTC
This sequence comes from Pontibacter sp. LHS2, assembly GCF_058932845.1. NCBI lineage: Bacteria > Pseudomonadati > Bacteroidota > Cytophagia > Cytophagales > Hymenobacteraceae > Pontibacter > Pontibacter sp. LHS2. The sequence continues at coordinate 45,514 of NZ_JBZYWG010000005.1, read as the reverse complement.
CTAACACACCTGAGATCGATGCTACATCCCCAGGCCGTCTCGGGACCTGGGTAGGATGGCAGATCGTGCGCAAGTACATGGAGCGCAACCCGGAGGTTACGTTGCAGGAGCTGATGGCTGACGATGATCACCAGAAAATTTTTAACGAATCGAAGTATAAGCCTGAGAAGCGGTAGTACGATACACCGCCTCTATACCTGCGCGCATGCACATAGCTATTTTTAATCAGCATCACCACAACCCTGACTGCCCTGCTACTTGCAGGCATTATACCTTTTTGGAGTATCTGGCCAGGCAGCATAAGGTGAGTCTGATCACAAGTAACGCCTGGAAGCAACTTCGCATTACAGATAACTATAAGTGGGTGCCGGACGGCGTAGACTTGTATGAGCAGGAGGTGCCTTACAGTAACAAAATGGGTGTCCGGAGGCGACTGGTTTCATATGGGGGCTTTGCTGCCTACAGTCTGGCAAAAGGACTATCTATACCTAAGCCTGATGTGGTTTGGGGCGTATCCACGCCGCTTTCAACCCCTTGGATGGCAGCCCGTGTCGCAAAAATGCGCGGTATTCCATGGGTGTTTGAAGTTCAGGACTTATGGCCTAGCTTCCCCATCGAGATGGGGGCTGTAAAGAAGGAATGGCTGAAACGCCGTTTGTTTAGGCTTGAGAAGAATCTTTATCAGAGTGCCAACCACATCATTACGCTTTCTCCGGATATGGAAGACTATGTGGTAGGCCAGGGTATAGCGCGTGATAAAGTAACAACCATACTTAACGGTACTGACCTAGAGATGGCATATGCCGCTACTCCTGAGAATGTAGAGGCGCTGCGCAAACAGTATCAATTGCAGGGAAAGCAAGTGGTTCTTTATGCCGGGACCTTCGGCCGTGCCAACGATATACCTGCCATTATGCAAGCGGCTGAGGCCATGGCTGATCAGAAACAGATTGTATTTGTATTGGCAGGTGGGGGCTATTATGACAATGAGCTCAGGAAGCTGTCGCTGCGCCTGCCTAACCTGGTGCTGATGCCGCCTCAGCCACGACCTGATGTCTTCACCCTTTTCAAGCTAGCTGATCTGTCACTTATCACTTTCAACGATCTGCCTGTACTAGCTTCCAACTCACCGGCTAAACTGTATGATAGTCTGGCTTGTGGTGTTCCCGTGCTGGTGACCAATCCCGGTTGGACCAAATCCTTTGTGGAGCAATACAACTGTGGCTGGTACAGCCCTGCAGGTCAACCTGAGACACTGGCTCAGAAAATACAAGCGATATTAGCAGACCATAATCAGCGGCGGCAAGCCGGGGTGAATGGTCAAGCAATTGCCCAGCAGCTATTCGACCGCCAGCAACTTGCTGCTCAGGTCGAGCAAATCTTACTAAAAGTAGCTGGAAAGGTATAGCTTTAGTCTTTGATGCTGGCCGAAAGATGTTTGAAGTCTTCTTTTAGTTGTGCAGCGTGTGCGGCAAGCGTCCAGCATATCACTTTATAAAAGTGTGTTTTAGTCTCTACAGCTGTAATCAGCATAAAGAAATCCCCGTCTTCATCCGTCCACTTCAGTTCGTTTTGTGCGATCTGATTACCATTTGCCTCAAAAACCTTTGTTTTGCTTAGTTTTCGCTTTTTCTCTTCCTTCTTATAATCAGCAGCAAAGTTGTCTAGGAAATCCGCTGCATTCTCGAACTTCATGCCTCTTAGTTCAAGCTCTTCTTTTGAGTCTTCTATGACAACAGTATAAGCTTCTTTGTTCTTGTTGAAGTATTGCAGACTGGCCACATCATTCAGCTCATAGGTCTTCACCATATAGCTGGGTATCTCCATAGTGTAAGAATGACCCCCTTGGCGCTTCGCAAATTGAGTTTGAGCCTGTGTGGCTAAAGCACTGCCTAAAAGGAGTAGGCAGGAGAATAAGAATTTCAGGGAAGTAAAAGTTTGCATGCGTTGGTATGATTACGATGGTGAATAGCTAAATATAAGCAGATGTATTTAGTTTAGGCAATTATTTGCAGAACATCTGAGCTCAAAGTAGTGATGGCTATACCTTACATATAACATCAGTTTTGTTTTATTATCGATTTATATATGGCATATAAGTTTGGTAATCAGTGTCTTTATAGAAAGTGTTAAATGTGATTTTGATCTTTGGCACGACCTTTGGGTTTGTTGGTTTAGCAGAGCATATTTTCAGGCCTGAGCTTTGCTGCTGATCAAAAAACCACAGAATTGTAAAGGAGAAAGAAAGATGAAGAAGATTATAGCAGCCCTCTCACTGAGTTTATTAGTTGCCGGTAGCAGTGCTTATGCTCAGACCACAGCCAAACCACAAAATCAGAAACCACGCAGCGAGATGCGGGGAGCCAAGCAAGACAGAGCACAGAAAAGCCCTGAGGAGATGGCACAGATGAAAACTGATAGAATGGCACAAAGGCTGGAACTGAGCGCTTCGCAGAAGAACCAGTTACAGGCGCTGAACATGCGTCAGGCGCAAGAAATGAAAGCGATGCGTGAGAGCCACAAAGCAACCGGTGAAAAAACACCTGAGCAGAGAGCACAAATGCAGGAGGCTAGAAAAGCGAATCATGATAAGTGGCAGGCTGAGCTGAAAAGCATTCTGACTGCAGAGCAGTATGCTAAGCACGAAGCAGATCGTGAGCAGATGAAGCAGAAGCGTGCCGATGGCAGAAAAGGCCATAAGTCAGGTGAGTACAAAAAATCTGGCGAGCACAAGAATAGAGGAGAGTATAGAAAGCAGCAGGGGAAATAATCCCTTGATAAGATCCCATAGTTGAGGCGAGGGCGGACCATATAGTGGCTGCCCTCGCTTTTTTATTAGGCTATACCACCCACCTTGTTTTCGGGATCGTCCGGTATGTTGGGATAATACTTCTGAAAGAAAGCGCAAAAGTGCGTGAGTGGACACTCTTCACACTTTGGACGTCGGGCAAGGCAAATATAACGTCCGTGGAGGATGAGCCAGTGATGCGCCTTGGCAATAAGTTCCTGCGGTAGATTCGCAACCAACTCCTTTTCCACTTCCAGCGGTGTTTTGGCTGTTTTAGAAACGAGGCCAAGCCGCTTACTTACCCGAAACACATGTGTGTCCACTGCCATAGCAGGCTGGTTCCAGATCACGGATACGATCACGTTGGCTGTTTTGCGACCTACGCCCGGTAGTTTCACCAGTTCCTCCACTGTATTGGGGACTTCTGAGTTAAACTGTTCCACCAGCATTCTGCCTAAGCCAGCCAGGTGTTTAGCCTTGTTGTTAGGATAGGAGATACTCTTAATGATCGGGAAAATCTCTTCAGGTGTAGCTGCGGCCAGGTACTCTGGTGTAGGAAACGCTTCGAACAGAGCAGGCGTCACCATATTTACCCGTTTGTCGGTACACTGGGCGCTGAGTACAACAGCCAGTATAAGTTCGTAGGGATTTGTATAGGCTAACTCGGTTTCCGGTTCCGGAAAGTTCTGGGTAAAGTGCTCGATCAGCAGCTTGTAGCGTTCTCGTTTGCGCATAAAAAAAGTTTGCAGTCGGTTAAGACTGCAAACTTAAGCTTTTTGAGTAATTTAAAATGTTGTCGATAGACCGCTTGCTTGGGCTTTTAGCCGCGCTATCTAGCAGTCGCTGGAGGAGCAAGAGATCAGAGCAGCTTTCGGCTAACTCGTTGTCGTGCATCAATGCTGCTTCCAGTTGCTCGCGGGCAGGGTCTGCCAACTCATTGTATACATACTGGATCAGCTCATTCTGAGTAGAGGTTTTTATCATAAGCAATCGTGCTGTTTAGCATCTTTTTTCTTAGGTTGATCAATGCGTAGCGCATACGACCTAAAGCTGTGTTGATGCTCACACCGGTTGCTTCTGCTATTTCCTGAAAGCTCATATCAGCGTAGTGACGCATCATGAGTACTTCCCGCTGCGCTTGAGGCAGCGTCTGGATCAGCTCGCGTAGTCGGGCATGGGTGTCCTCCTTGATCTGCTGCGACTCAGCGGAGTCTTCAGCAAAAGACAAGGCATTGAACACATTACTGCCGTCCTCCAGCGTGATCATCGGGCTTCTTTTCTCTTTACGGAAAAAGTCGATTGCCAGGTTATGGGCAATGCGGCATATCCATGAAGAGAACTTGCCTTCCTCGTTATACCTGCCGCCCTTCATAGTATGGATTGCCTTGATAAAAGCATCCTGCATGAGGTCCTCAGCGGTATACGTGTCTTTTACAATCAGTAAGATCGTAGTGAATACTTTGTTCTTGTGTCTGTTTACTAGCTGTTCAAACGCATTTTCGTTACCTGCGATGTAGAGTGAGACCAAAGCGGAGTCACTCAGCTGGGTAGTTGTATTCATCGTAAAGCTACATTAGTTTAACGTAGAGCTTTATATCATATTGTTGCGTTAGGCTGTAAGAACAAATATTTTTCAGAAGTGTAAATCAAATATAGGAAAAGCATTTTGACTGTGCAAACATAGCCGGGTGCCTTTAACAAAAAACATTAAAGATGCTATATGTCAGTCAAGAATAACTGTTCCCTAATATACGGCAAGATAATATAAATGTATATGCTCTGAGTTAAATTTATTTTTCAGCATATAGCAATTCCGTATATTTTACTGATGCGCTCAGAATTTGTACTGATTCGCTGTAGCAATCAGGTATACCTTAAAACCAAACGGCAGCCTTACTGAGAATACTCCTCAGCAAGGCTGCCGTTTGGTTTTAGCTTCCGATCTGGCTTAGATTGTCATCTCTTTTCCAATAATATCCAGTAAGCCCATCTTCATTTGGAACACCTGTGCAATGCTGGTGGCTTTCTGCTTTAATTCTTTTGTTTTCTCCCCTTCAAACAGTTCATCGGCTGTTTCATTAAACAGCATGACCCAACGGGCAAAATGCTGCCTGTCTACAGGGAGACGCATGTGCTTTGGAAAAGGCTGCCCTTTATAGGCCATGGTGCCAAATAGCACCGAGCTCCAAAAGCTATACATAATGGGGAGGTGGTGCTCCCAGTTCACCTGTGCAAAACCATTGAAAACAGGCCCCAGCAGGTCGTCTTCGTTCACTTTGGCGTAAAACGTGTCAACCAGCAGTTTTATACCCTGCTCATCTCTAATATCTTCCTTCATTTGCCGCAAATTGAAACCTTATAGGTTTGCAAAGTTACCAGCACCAAAGCGAGAGAAAAATGACATTGGTCATTCTGTGTATAAAGAGCATAAAAAATCCTTCGTAAGAGCTGAGTATCTTTACGAAGGATAGGTGGTGAATACTTGAAGTGTTTTTTATTCGCGGTTGTATCGCTTTAGGCGGTTCAAGATCAGAAGTAGGCGGCGGTTGATCTCGCGCTCCTCTACAGGCGTGCATTGTGCAGTGATGTCGGCAGGGCGCTTGAGCTTGGCCTCCACAGCTTTGAGGTGCTCCAGGTAGCACTCAATGGTAGTGCAAGAGATATTCTGATACTGAAGGCCTTCCCCATCAGCCACTTTGCTGTTCAGGTTGATGGCATTTGCGATTTCAGTGTTTATCAGTTTAGTTACTGCAGAGCTAGAAGTGATTTCCTGCTGATACACCTTCTTCTCGATGTTCTCCAATAAACTGCGTATGTTCAGTTGTTCCATGGCGTTAGTATTTTTAAATTTCTTAAAGTCAATAAAGTCGACAGGTCCTTAGCTCAAGATACGGTCTTGAGTAGGCTGCGTTAACCCATAAAAGGATTGTTAATAAAAGAATAATACGGTGCTGTTGGCACCGGAAGCATGCGTAGGCACAGGTTGGAAATGGCTGGCATGCAGGAGTCGGCTGCTGGCTGAGGGGGTGCCGCTCCTTAAAAAATTATACTTCTATATAGGGGCGAGTGTTACAGTTTAAGTCATAAAATTCCGAATAATTTTATACGGTATAAGTACACAGGACTTTACGATTTATTCAGTGGATTGCTACTTAGGTTTTCAATATGTGTTGTGGCTAATGAAACGGCTTCAAAGGCAGGCCAGAAGACCACACCGGTCTTTGCCTCATGGCCGCCATTTACCCGAAAACATCTTGTGTAGTTTTATTCAGTGAGGCATTCCGCAGGTATGATCGCTGTGTTGTAGCTTTGTGGCTTTGGAAACTTATATGAGAAGGAGTAAAGTGAATGGGCGCTAAGTCAACACGCAGGCACGACCCCTATGCTGTGCTTCGGCTGCCGGAGTTCAGACATTACATATCGGCGCGATTGTGCATCACACTGGCTATGCAGATCCAGGCCGTTATTGTGGGCTGGCAAATCTATGATATCACCAAAGATGTCTTTTCTCTTGGTCTGATCGGGCTGGCAGAGGCTATTCCTTCCATTTTCGTGTCTCTGTATGCGGGGTATGTGGCTGATACGGTGCCCCGCAAGAAAATCATCGTGACGGTAGTGGCGGTGCTGCTGCTTTGTTCGCTGGCACTACTGTACTTCACCCTGGATGTGAGCCAAGTGCTTCCCCGCTACGGAGTGCTGCCGATTTACATGATCATCTTCATCAGCGGCATTGCCCGTGGTTTCATGGGGCCGGCCGTGTTTTCGTTTATGCCTCAATTAGTAGCCGATAAGCAACTCTACGCCAATGCCATCACCTGGAGCAGTACCACCTGGCAGGCCGCCTCGCTAATAGGCCCTGCCTTAGGCGGACTGGCTTATGGTTTCTATGGTATCACGGCGGCTTATACCCTGGATGCTGTGCTGGTGCTGCTGTCTCTCACATCTTTCGCGTTGATTGGCGGGAAGGCGCTCCCAGAAAATGTCAATCCGCAAAACATGATGGAGAGTCTGCGTTCCGGCATACGATTCGTGTTCGGTAACCAGATTATTTTAAATGCCATCTCTCTGGATATGTTTGCGGTACTATTCGGGGGAGCAGTGGCGCTACTGCCCGTGTTCGCCTCGGACATACTGCTGATCGGTCCGCAGGGGCTCGGTTTTCTAAGAGCTGCACCTGCCGTCGGTTCGGTTGTGATGGCCGTCTGGATGGCCTATTACCCCATTACTGTGAAAGCCGGAAAAATTATGCTCTGGTGTGTGGCGGGCTTCGGCCTGAGCCTGATATTCTTTGGCCTGTCCACCAGCTTCTGGCTTTCGCTGGTGCTGTTGGTGCTGAGTGGCGCTTTCGACAGCATTAGCGTTATCATCCGTTCCACACTGCTTCATACCCTGACGCCGGAGTACATGAAAGGTCGCGTCTCTTCTGTGAACAGCATCTTTATCGGCTCGTCCAACGAGATAGGGGCCTTTCGGGCAGGAGCGATGGCTAAAGTCATGGGTGCGGTGCCTTCCGTGGTGCTGGGTGGTGCAATTACGCTGCTAGTGGTAGGTATAACGGCCCTGAAAGCTGACAAACTGCGCAAGCTGGATCTGACACCGGAGTTGGAGGTTGCCTGAAAAAAAGCAGTCCCCTGCTCCGCTAGTTGGAGCAGGGGACTGCCAATGTGGTAGAGAAATAAGACTACTTAGCAGCGGCCTCTTTCTTTTCAGCGGCTTTTTGCTTGTTTGCCTGTCTTGGGCGGCTGTTGCCGTACGTGCCTTTCACGATTTTGCCTTTCTTTGATTTTTTATCTCCTTTTCCCATGATGTATTGGTTTTAACGGTTGTAGATCGAACCCATACATACGGATGAGGGCAGCTGCAGTTCAGGCATTTCTTGAAGTTTCGGATCAACCAGATTCTGTCAGCAAAATAAGTGCTGCTCAGACTGTAAGCAGATATGGGCTATACCTATAAATAGTAATAGAAAGCTAAACCTTTTTAGGGCTGTGGGTGTTTCAAAAGGATGCCATGTTGCATGAGGATGCCATGTTGCATGCTGTGGCGAAATGCCGGGCATAAGGCCAAAGGCTAAAAAGCCTTCTGAATGCGACAGGGTATTTGTATCTTTACATCGTATAAAAATCAGTTCGTCATGCGTTGGCTTTATCCTGCCTGCGCTATACTCTATGGCAGACATATCCGAAAATAACCTCGATACGCTCGACCCGCGCCAGCACATCATCATAAAAGGAGCGCGCGTGCACAATCTTAAAAATCTGAGCGTGGCCCTGCCGCGCAACAAGTTCATCGTCGTCACTGGTCTTTCCGGCTCCGGTAAGTCATCACTGGCTTTTGATACGCTGTATGCCGAGGGGCAGCGCATGTATGTGGAAAGCCTGAGCTCCTATGCCCGTCAGTTCCTGGGTCGTATGGATAAGCCTGATGTCGATTATATTAAAGGCATTAGCCCAGCCATTGCCATTGAGCAAAAGGTGAGCATCAAGAATAACCGCTCTACTGTGGGCACCAGCACCGAAATCTACGACTACTTGAAGCTGCTTTATGCCCGCATTGGCAAGACCTTTTCCCCGGTTTCGGGGGAGGTAGTGCAGAAGGATAGCGTGGCGGATGTGGTGGACTTTATCTTCTCGCTGGAGGATGAAGCGCGTGTCATGATCCTGGCACCGCTCCAGTTACATAAGGAGCGCACACTGGCCAAAGAGCTGGACTTGCTATTACAAAAAGGCTATTCGCGCATCTACGCAGGCGGGCAGGTATACTTTATTGAAGAGCTGCTCGAAGAGAAAAAGCCGAAGCTAGGCAAGGAAATCTACATACTCGTAGACCGTGCCGTAATCTATAAATCAGACGAAGACCTGCAGTTCAGGATTGCTGACTCGGTGCAAACAGCTTTTTTTGAAGGTCACGGAGAGTGTCGTGTGAAGTTTGGCGATGGCGAAGAGCGTATATTCTCGGACCGCTTTGAGCTCGACGGCATGGTGTTCGAGGAGCCTTCAGTTAACTTCTTTAGCTTCAATAACCCATACGGAGCCTGCCAGACCTGCGAAGGTTTTGGAAGTGTGCTAGGTATAGACCCCGATCTGGTTATACCTGACAAGAGCCTGACCATATACGAAGGAGCCGTTGCGCCTTGGCGATCTGAGAAGATGAACGAATGGCTGCAGCCACTTGTGAAGAACGGCATCCGCTTTGACTTCCCGATTCACCGTCCATACAATGAGCTTTCTGAGAAAGAGCAGGAACTGCTCTGGACCGGTAACAAATACTTCGAAGGCCTCAACGACTTCTTTAAGCACCTGCAATCGCAGACGCATAAGATACAGTACCGTGTGATGCTGTCGCGCTACCGTGGCCGCACTACCTGTCCTGATTGTAAAGGCTCCCGCTTGCGCAAAGACGCCAGCTATGTGAAGATCAACGATAAGAGCATCACTGACCTGGTACTGATGCCGATCACACAAGCATTGCCGTTTTTTGAGCAAATGCAGCTGACCGAACACGAGCGCAACGTAGCCGAGCGCCTGGTGACGGAGGTGACCAACCGCCTGGGCTATCTGGTACGAGTGGGCCTGGGTTATCTGACGCTTAATCGACTTTCCAACACATTGTCAGGCGGGGAGAGCCAACGTATCAACCTGGCAACGTCGCTGGGTAGTGCCTTGGTGGGATCTATGTACATTCTGGATGAGCCGAGCATCGGCTTGCACCCAAAGGACTCAGAGCAGCTGATTGGCGTGTTGCGCTCTTTGCAGAAACTTGGCAACACCGTGATTGTGGTAGAGCACGAAGAGGAAATGATGCGTGCTGCTGACCAGCTGATCGACATTGGGCCAGAGGCTGGCTCGGGTGGCGGTAACCTGATGTTCCAGGGTACGCTGGAAGAACTGACTAAAACTTCCGACACCTATACAGCCAAGTACTTGAGCGGCCGCCTCGAAGTGCCGGTGCCGGCACAGCGTCGCAAGTGGCGCAACGCCATCGAGATACAGGGTGCGCGTGAGAACAACCTCAAAAACCTGAGTGTGAAAGTGCCATTGGGCGTTATGACTGTGGTGACAGGGGTAAGTGGCTCCGGCAAATCTACCCTGATCAAGAAAATTCTGGCGCCGGCTATGATGAAGCTACACGGTAATACCGCTGAAGCAACCGGTAAGTTTGACAAGCTGGCTGGCGAGTACAACAAGATCCGACACGTTGAGTTCGTGGACCAGAACCCGATCGGCAAGTCGTCACGATCTAATCCGGTGACTTACGTGAAAGCCTATGATGCGATCCGTGCACTGTACGCTGATCAGGCCTTGGCCAAGTCACGTGGTTTTAAGCCTTCCCACTTCTCGTTCAACATTGAAGGCGGTCGCTGCGAGGTATGCCAGGGCGAAGGCCAGGTGAAGATCGAAATGCAGTTCATGGCCGATATCTATCTGACTTGCGAAAGTTGCAACGGGCAGCGCTTTAAGCAGGATGTGCTCGACATCAAGTACAAAGAGAAGAGCATTTCGGAAGTGCTGGAGATGACCATCGCTGACAGTATTGACTTTTTTGCAGACCAGACAAAAATCATCGAAAAGCTGAGACCACTGAATGACGTGGGGCTGGGCTATATCCGTTTGGGGCAGTCAAGCAACACCTTGTCCGGTGGGGAGGCGCAGCGTGTGAAACTCGCCTCTTTCCTAACCAAAGGAGTGCAGGCGCATCAGGAGGATATACTGTTCATCTTTGATGAGCCAAGCACGGGTCTGCACTTCCACGATATCAGCAAACTGTTGCAGTCCATCAATGCGCTAATTGAGAATGGCAACACAGTAGTGATCATTGAGCACAACATGGAAATTGTGAAATGTGCTGACTGGATCATTGACCTGGGGCCGGAAGGAGGCACCAACGGAGGGCACCTGCTCTTTGAAGGTACACCGGAAGAAATGATCAAACACGAAGAAAACCATACAGCCAGATTCCTGAAGGAAAGACTGTAAAGTATAAGGTATAGGAGCCGCAGCAATTGATTTTGCTGCGGCTCTCGTTTTTAAGGTATAGCAGGGCAGGTATACCATATTTTGCTAACTTGCCGTACGGGTGTAAATCAAAACAAATCAAATAGCTACTATAAAACATGAGAAAACGAATTGTTGCAGGCAACTGGAAAATGAACAAGACCTACGAGGAGGCGCTATCGCTGGTATCGGAGATCGATAATATGGTGAAAGACGAAATGAATGGTGAAGTGACCGTGATCGTAGCGCCTCCTTTCCCGTTCTTGCAGAGCGTAGGTAAATTGACACAAGGCAATGACCTGATGCACCTGGCTGCTCAAAACGTGAGTGAGCACGACAGCGGCGCCTATACCGGTGAGGTATCAGCTGCGATGCTAAAGTCAGTAGGGGTGCAGTACGTAATTATCGGTCACAGTGAGCGCCGCATGTACCACCATGAAGATGCTCAGGCCCTGTATAAAAAACTGAAAGCGGCTATTGCGCAAGGTATAACGCCGATCTTCTGCTGTGGTGAGCCACTGGAGGAGCGCGACGCAGACCGCCATTTCGACTACGTGGGCAAACAGCTGCATGATAGCCTCTCATACCTGAGCAACGAAGAATTTGACAAGGTAGTGATCGCTTATGAGCCGATCTGGGCTATAGGTACAGGCCGTACCGCCAGCAGCCAGCAGGCCCAGGAAATGCACGCTTACATCCGTGAGCAGCTTTCGCGCATGTTCGACGCTGAGGCAGCTTTCAATTGCTCTATCCTGTATGGTGGCAGCTGCAACCCGGGTAATGCCAAAGAGCTGTTCGCGCAACCAGATGTGGACGGCGGGTTGATTGGAGGCGCTTCGCTGAAGTCACGTGACTTTACCGACATTATCAAATCGTTCTAATAATCAGGTAACACAGGAAAAAGGCTGCCAACTAAAGAAGTTGGCAGCCTTTTTTATTGTAGATATAGTTATATTTGGCTAAATTATCTTCTATGATTCTTATAATATCCTTTTGGTTATCGCTGCTCCCATACCTGGCAGCGCCCCAACCAGCAGTCGCCCCTCCTGTAACTGTGGCCAGCAATGATATTTGCCGCATTTACGGCTCTGTATACCTGGAACGTGACCCTAAGTACAAAAACACTGCCGCTTACACGGTATACCTGGGCGATGAGGAAGCTTTTGCCTCGATGGTGGTATACCGGGAGAGCAATAAACTCTTTGCCGATGGTACCGCTATCTGGCATATCACGAACAAGAAAGCCTTTGCCGACCACGTGCTTTACGTGACCGATAACCGGAATTTTGCTGATTTTACTGTACACTTTACCAACGTGCGCTCTTATGCAGCGTGCCGTCCTTAACTATCACACATGGATTTTATAGAAGTAGCCCTTAAAGTAAACCCTGAGTTTGCCGACATCCTGACCGCTGAGTTGGGAGAATTGGGTTTTGATGCCTTTGAAGACACAGCCGAAGGCTTTAACGCTTACATTGACGAAGACAAGTATAGTCAGGAAGCGCTGGAGGAGATGCTTGCTCGCTATGCTGACTTTGTGCAGGTAGAGTACCAGGTACAGAAAATTGAGCGCCAGAACTGGAATGCAGAGTGGGAGCGCAATTTTGAACCGCTATTCATAGGAGAGCAAGTGTCAGTGAGAGCATCGTTCCACGAGAAACCAGCCGCAGCCAAGTATGACATTGTGATCAACCCGAAGATGTCATTCGGCACGGGCCACCACGAAACGACTACCCTGATGATCGAAAACCAGCTGACACTGGACCATCAAGGCAAACGTGTGCTGGACATGGGTTGTGGCACAGGTATACTGGCGATCATGGCAGGCGAGTTAGGCGCTACGGAGATTGTGGCCGTGGAGATTGAAGACTGGACAGTGGAGAATGCTCGCGAGAATGCTGAGCTAAACGGCTATGGCAGTATAGATGTGCGACTGGGCGGTGCAGAAACCATTGAAGGAGACCAACCATACGACATCATCCTGGCTAATATCAATCGCAATGTGCTCCTGGAAGATATGCCGGCTTATGTGGCCGTGCTGAAGCCAGCAGGTACGCTTTTGCTAAGCGGCTTTTATACCGAAGACCTCCCAGCACTGCAGGAGCGAGCAACTGAATTGGGCTTGAGCTATGTATCGCACCGCACAAAGAACAACTGGGTGTCTGCTATTTTTGAGAACAGGTAATTGATAATCCTTCCGACCTATGAAATATAAACTTCTACCCTTTTTATTTTTTCTGGCTGTGTTTGCAGCACAAGCCCAGACCAAACTGGCAACTGACCCGGAGCAGTATATCACGGATGCCAAGAATATGCTGGTAACCGGTAAAGCCAAGAATGCTGAAGCACTTGGGGCCGCACTGGAAAGCGTATGGGGTAACCAGCGACTCTCCGATAAGCAGAAACAGCAGGTGGTCGACATTTCGCAGCTGATGTACCGCAAGAAGATGCGCGTCAATCCGCATTACGAGAACTTCTACGAGATGCTGATAGGGGCTGTGAACCATCATAACATGCGCGGTGCTCAGATCGACAACATGCTGGAAGTGGTGGCCAAAGCTGTACAGCAGGATGAAGGTATAGCCCTCGACCGCTTTTTTCAAACTAGCAGCACCTACCTTAGTTCTGGTATCCTGTACCAGAACAAGCAGTATACCCTGCGCACCGTTGGAGGCAGCGTAAGCTTTGCTTATGAAGGCAAGGCGGCTCCAAAAGACAAAGACAAATCGGCGGAAGTAAGTGACTGGGATAGTTTCTCGTGGGACGACGAGGTGGCAGGCGAAAACACCGAGGCCACGGCTGATGATTGGGGAGACGCCTGGGACACGCCAAAGCCCGCAGCAAAAAAAGTTGATCCGAAAGTAGCAGAAAAGAAGCGCCGCGACGACTTTAAAAAGATGTTTGTGCCTGCTCAGCCGAAAGTAAGCGGACCGGTGCTGAAGCTCGAAAACGTTAACCTGAGTTTTGCTACCATCCACGATTCCACCGCCATCATGAAAACGAGCGGACACCTGATGCTGGCCAATAACCTGTTTGTAGGGGAAGGCGGATCATTCTCGTGGGAAGCAGACGGCAAGCCGGTTTCGGCCGCTTTCAAGGCCTATAACTTTGATATCACGGCGGCTGCTTTCAAAGTGCCTGATGCTACCATTACCTACAGCGCTGTGCTGGATGCGCCGATTGAGGGCGTTTTTGAATTCAGAAGCTCAAAAGCTGGCACTAGCGGGGAGAAATCCTACCCACGTTTCGCGTCATTCACAAACGATGCAAAAGTAAAAAGTCTGGGCAAGGATATCGTCTATACCGGTGGCTTTACACTGGCTGGTGACCTGATCGGCAGTAAGCCACTTGATGGCAGTATATCGGCTTTGGCAGTTCTGGAAGACGGGAAAAAGAAATTCCGATCGATGGCGCACAACTACAACCTAAACGACTCCATTATATTCGCTAACAGAGCTTATGTGGCCATTTACCAGAACCAGCGCCGGGACTCGCTGACGCATCCGGCCATGCAGTTGCGCTACTCCAAGCCAACCCGCGAACTGGTACTGACACGCGACAAAGGAGTGTATAGCAAAACGCCGTTCTACGATAGCTATCACAAGTTTGAGATCACGGCGGAGCGACTTGCCTGGAACCTGGGCACACCGCACATCAACTTCTCGATCCTGAATACCAAGACGCTCATACCGGTACAGCTGGAGTCGGCGCAGTATTTCTCTAATATGCGTTTCCAGCAGCTGGTAGGGGTCGCTAGTTTCCACCCGCTACAGGTGCTGGTATCTTATGCGGCTAAAGCTAAGACCAATGACTTCTATGCATTTGATGTAGCCAAGGCATCAAAACTGAACGAAAAAGCCGTGCGCGAAGCAGCCATAGGGTTGGCGCGTGAAGGTTATCTGACCTATGATGGACAATCGCATTTCATTTCTCTCAAACCCAAAGCGTGGCATTATGTCGGCTCAGCGCAGAACCTGAGTGACTACGACCACCTGGTAATTAAGTCGGTGGTGCCTTCGGGCCGTAATGCTACCCTGAACCTGAGCAACAACCGCCTGACGGTACGTGGTGTAGAGAAGATGGCCTTCAACAATGACTCAGCGGCGGTATACGCTGTGCCTGACAGTAACGTAGTGCACTTGCTCGACAACCGTAACATGGAGTTTGGAGGTAAATTGTATGCGGGCCGCCTTAACTTCAGAGGCTCTCAGTTCAAATTCGATTATAGTGAGTTTATGATCGATATGCAGAAACTGGACACGGTAGCATTTGTAACAAAGAAGCGTCGTGCGATAGGCAAGAAGAAAGAACTGGAGCAGGTAATGACGAGCCGTTCCGGTAAAATGTCAGGTAAGCTTTATATCAACCAGCCAAACAATAAGTCAGGACGCAAGCACTACCCAGAGTATCCTAAGTTTGACTCACCGATGGGTGGGCAGGTGGCTTTTGCCAGACCCGACGTGTTGGGAGGCGCCTACGATAGCACCGTTTACTTTGACATCCCGTCTTACAAACTCGATAGCTTAAGTAAAGGCAAGAGCATGCTCGGCTTCAGCGGTACCTTTCATTCCGGCAGTATTTTCCCGCCTATCAAGACCAAACTGACCATGATGCCAGACGAAACCCTGGGCTTCTACTACCAGCCTGGCCCTAACGGGCTACCGGCTTTCGGTGGTAAAGGTATAGCGTATGACACGATCATGATGAGCTCGGAAGGTATACAGAGCCGGGGCACCCTCAAGTACCTGACCTCAACTTTTGAGGCGCCGGAGTATACCTACCACCTCGATAAAGTAGTGACTCAGAAAGGTGCCAGCGCAAAAATGGAAGCCGGCGGCGGTAATGCTAACTTCCCGGTAGCAAGCCTGGGGCATTACGAAATGATCTGGATGCCGAAGCAGGACACCATGTACGTGATGGCCTCTGCCAAGGATCCAATGAAGATCTACAAAGAAGAGTTTAAGTTCACCGGTACAGCCAAGCTCTCGCCGGGCGGCCTGTACGGGGATGGCGAGTTGGACAATGCCGATGCGAATATTGTATCGCAGAAGCTGTCGATCAAAGGGCGCAGCCTGTCAGGCAACAATGCACAGATGATCGTGAAGTCTGACGTGGAAGGTAAGCCAGCGATGAAGGCGACCGATATGGCCATCAGCTACGACCTGGATAAACGCTTTGTAGAGTTTGGCAGTGAGCAGAAAGGTGTGGCAAGTATAGAATTCCCAAAAGCGCAGTACAAGACTTCGATGAGCCGTGCTACCTGGGATATGAAGCAGCAGAAAGTGAGCCTGGCAGCGGATGATGCTGGCGGGAAAAACTACTTTTACTCGCAGCACCCAGGTCAGGAAGGCCTGTACTTCAGCGCTGCTACCGGTGAGTATGATCTGAAAGTAAACTCTATTCTGGCAGGTGGCGTGCCTTATATACCTGTAGGAGATGTGCACATTATACCTGACAGCGGCAAAGTGGCTGTAGCAGCAGGTGCAACTATCACTACGCTGCGCAAGGCACGTGTAATGGCAGACTCGCTACAGCAGTTCCATAAGCTCTATGATGGCAATATTGATGTATTGTCCCGAAACGCCTTTAGCGGTACGGCGCTGCACGACTACCAGAATGCGGCTTCTGATTCGTTCAAGCTCCAGTTCGCGGACTTCGTTTATAAGCAGCATCAGTTGAAGAAGAAATCGAATATCAACACAACCTATGCGCAGGCGCTGGTTCGCGATAATGACAACTTTTACATTTTCCCGCACATCCGCTATAGAGGCAACGTGAAGATGTATGCTTACCGTCCGCACATGGATTTTGACGGCGACCTGAAACTGAACTTCACTGGAAACGAGGAAGATTCAGACTGGTTCCCGTTCAAGCGCGACTCCCTGAACCCGGACAATGTGCGTATCCCGATCATGAAGCAGAAGGCACCAGACGGGAACCAACTGTACACCGGTTTGCACTTGTCGCGCGGTACGTTTAAGCCATACAACACCTTCGTTTCGAAAAAGCAGTACGACGATGACCTGGATATCTTCACGGTAAGCGGAGACCTGTCTTATGATAAGGAGAACAGCGAATTCAAGATTACTGATGCGGCCCGTTCTGCTGCCGGCTCTTTTGAAGGCAATGAACTGCGTTACAACGAAGGCTCCAAGACGGTTGCCTTTGAAGGCAAGCTGAGGTTGGTGAATTCTATGAAGGATTTCGGAATAGAGTCAGCAGGCACAGGTATAGCCAAAACCGACAGCGGCTACTATGCCATTGATGCGCTCCTGGCCTTCGACATGAACATGCATTCACAGGTGATAACCGGGATTGGCAAAAAGCTGAACGAAACTGCCATACGTGGAGGCGGTGATCAGACGAATGAGGACGAGATGCTTTACAAACTGGGCAATATCATTGGCAACCGGGATGCGCAGCGCTACCGCGAGCAAGGCAGTATGATCAGTTTGCCGAAGCTGTCAAATAAGCTGGTTCGCAGCATGGTGTTCCATAATGTGGATCTGCGCTGGTCAAACAAGACCAATGCCTGGTACAGTGTAGGCAAGTTAGGTCTGTCTAATGTGATGAAAGAGGAAATAGGTGCTGAGATGGATGGCTTTATGGAAATAAAGCAGGACCTGAACGGCGAGCCACTGGTAAACCTATACCTGCAGGCCGATCCTTATACCTGGGTGTTCCTGAGCTATCTGGAAAACGGACTGGTAGTTGTAGCTTCTGATGCTGACCTGAACAAGATTATCCGCTCTAAAGCCAGTGGCGGCCGCGGTCGCAAGTATGGTATGTACATGGGCGAGAACATCGATAAGAACCGCTTTGTGGATCAGTTCAAGCATGACTACCTGGACGGTAAAGACGCCTTCAGAATGGCAACCCAGGCACCAGTAGCAGAGCAGGGTGGCTTCAATGTGGCCGAAGATGAAGTAGAGGACACCAAAAAGAAAAAGAAGAAGAAAAAAGGAAATGCAGAAGAGGAAGAAGGTTGGCAATAACCGGTAACTGCACTTCGGACGTATAGGGAAAGATAGTTCTCTTTTGGATATTAAATTAACAAGTCCCTATATTTGGGTTCTTTTCAAATAATAAAACTCAAGCAAACTGCACTTAATTCTGTTAAGTATAGTTAATGCAGACAAAAAGCTGACACACGCGTCATGAACATACTTTTAATTGCCGCTTTATTTATCGTAGCGTACCTGATCGGATCTATCTCCACTGCCGTTTGGATTGGCAAAGCTTACTACGGAATTGACATTCGCCAGCATGGCAGTGGAAATTCCGGGGCAACTAACACATTCCGGGTGCTAGGCAAAAAGCCAGGTACTATCGTTATGCTGATCGACATCTTTAAAGGCTGGGTCGCTACTTCGTTGGCCGCTTTACTGGTAATATTCAACGCAATTCCTTCCGAAGATCTGATTATCTATCAACTGGTGATGGGTGCCTTGGCAGTGGTAGGTCATATATTTCCGGTGTACGAGCGCTTTAAAGGCGGCAAAGGGGTAGCAACGCTACTAGGCATGATGCTGGCTATACACCTGGAAGTGGCACTGATGTGTATGGTCATCTTTGTGATCGTGCTCTTCACCTCCAGGTATGTGTCGCTGGGGTCCATGATTGCAGCATTGGCTTTTCCGATACTCTTATTGTTGCCGCGTTTTCATCCTGACAACCCGATCCTGATCATATTCGGATTTGTGGTTTTTGCCGTAGTGGTTTTAACGCACCGTAAAAACATCAATCGCCTGATAAACGGCGAAGAGAGCAAAGCCAACATAAAACTGGGACTGCGAAAATAGGTATACCAGTCCATCGGTATAAGCATTCTAAAAGCCACTCTTTCCGAAGGGTGGCTTTTTTCGTACCTTTAAGGCAGGACATTTATCTACACTATGAATCAATATATCACTGACAACAAAGACCGGTTTATAAATGAGCTGCTGGATATGCTGCGTATCCCTTCGGTAAGCGCTGACCCGAAGTTCAAGCAGGATGTACTGCGCACCGCTGATTTTGTAGCTCAAAAGCTGCGCGAAGCAGGAGCTGATAACGTGGAGCTGTGTGAAACCAGCGGTTACCCGATCGTGTATGGCGAGAAAGTAGTAGACCCTTCATTGCCGACGGTGTTGGTATACGGTCACTATGATGTACAGCCTGCCGACCCGTATGAACTATGGCACTCACCTCCATTTGAGCCTGTGATCAAAGACGGCAAGATCTACGCCCGCGGTGCCTGTGACGACAAAGGTCAGATGTACATGCACGTGAAGGCATTTGAAGTGATGATGCAGAACAACGCCCTGACCTGTAACGTGAAGTTTATGATCGAGGGTGAGGAAGAAGTGGGGTCCGCGAACCTGGCGACTTTCGTAAAAAACAATAAAGAGAAACTGGCCGCTGATGTGATCCTGATTTCAGACACAGGTATGCTGGGCAACGATACACCGTCTATCACAACCGGCCTGCGTGGCATGAGCTACGTGGAGGTAGAAGTTACTGGTCCGAACCGTGACTTGCACTCTGGTTTGTACGGTGGCGCTGTAGCCAACCCAATTAATATCCTGTGCCAGATGATCGCCTCGATGCACGATGAGAACAACCACATCACTATACCTGGCTTTTATGACAATGTGCAGGAGCTAAGCCAGGAGGAACGTGCCGAAATGGCCCGCGCTCCATTCAGCTTAGACAGGTATAAGCAAGCGCTCGACCTGCCGGATGTGCATGGCGAGGAAGGCTATACCACTATGGAGCGCAACTCTATTCGCCCAACGCTGGATGTGAATGGCATCTGGGGTGGCTATACCGGCGAAGGAGCTAAGACAGTTATAGCTTCTCAGGCTTTCGCTAAAATATCGATGCGCCTGGTTCCGAACCAGTCATCTGAAGAGATCACAGAGAAGTTTAAGAAGCACTTTGAAAGCATCGCACCAAAGAGTGTGAAAGTAGTAGTTCGTCCGCACCATGGCGGTGAGCCAGTTGTAACACCTACTGATTCGGTAGCTTACCAGGCTGCTGCAAAAGCTTATGAAGAAACCTTCGGCGTGAAACCGGTGCCAGTGCGCAGCGGTGGCTCTATTCCGATCGTAGCCATGTTTAAGTCTGAACTTGGGCTGGATTCCGTGCTGATGGGCTTTGGTCTGGATACGGATGCCATCCACTCACCTAACGAGCACTTCGGGGTATTCAACTTCATGAAAGGTATAGAGACGATCCCACAGTTCTATAAATATTATGCAGAGATGAGCAAGTAAGCTACCTCTCCAAAACAAAACAGCCCCGTTACTTAAGTGAAGTAGCGGGGCTGTTTTGTTTTCGGTAGGTATAAGCCTTTACCAATTACCTGGTCGGCGTGAAGGTAACATGTAGCCGATAGATAGTTGCCATACCAGGTTGCGCTGGGTAAGGTCTGCTTTTGGGAAAGGGCGGAGACTAGCTGTATGGCGTACGTTCAGGAAGAAACCGCTTTCGAGCATCAAACCGCCACCAATGGCGTAGCCGGCATCAAAGCTATTGAAATCATCCCGACTGAAATCTTCCCGACCGAAAACGATGGGAGGATCTATGGTCGGGTCTGAACTGACGCTGTTGACCTTGTTGCCTACATTGAGTAAATAACCCATGTAAGGGCCTGCTTCTACAAACAAAGCTGCCTTCTGCAGTTTGATCATGAGTGGAAGTTCAACATAATCAAGTCGTAAATCGCCGGTGAGGGCGGTTTCAGAAGCTGTGTTTAAGGTATAATTGTCGTAGGTAAAACCTTTGCGGCTATAATGAAGCTCCGGTTGAACCGATAGACGGGAGGCAAATTCGTAGGCGAATACAAATGCTCCGTGTATACCTGCCAGGTGGTTGATCTGATTGGAAGGAGCATCTGAGCCAACGGCTTTGGAGAAGCCACCACCGGCCTTTACTCCGTAGCGGTAATACTGGGCATCAGCTGCAAAGGAGGTAGCAAGCAGCAGTCCCATCAGGAATATTATCTTTTTCATAGTCTCGGGTTTAGCACATTTAGTTAAGTATAGAACTGTTGTTTATAGTACTACGGAGGAGGGTATTTAGTTAAGCATAGGTATGGCAGGCATAGGTAAAAACAAAAAAGCCGCCGGATGCGCAGCACCCGACGGCTTTATTATTAGATAAGTTAATTAGCGGCTGGTTGGCAACGCAAAACCTACTGTTACCATAAAAGTAGAGTGGCGGGCGTTGGTCAGGTCTCCGTCGAAATTCACGTCCTCTTTCACAAAGTCACTGAAGGCACCGTTGTAGCGCACACCGAAGCTGATGGCGTTATTGGCTGATGTGAATCCGATACCGGCTGCGTAGCCTACTTCAAATTCTGAAAGACCTGCTTTGCTCTTCTCATCACGGTTAGTGGATTGCAAATTGTCGTTAATATAGGTTCTGGTCTCGTTATTTACACTTAACAGGTAGGAAGCCTGTGGACCTGCTTCAAAATAAAGAGGGCCTGCTTTGATTCTGGCAAGTACTGGAAGATCGATGTAGTTATAGTTTACTTTACCCTCGCGTCTTCTGGTCTGACCAAGGAATGTAAACTCTGAGTCCTCGTTCTTAAAGCCTTTTACAGAATAAAGTAACTCTGGCTGTATCGAGAAGAAGTTGTCGACGATGCCGAAGTTAGCCATGATACCGGCATGAAAGCCGACCTTGTTATTAAAACGATCCTCGTCACGCAGGTCGCCTGACAGGTTAGAGATATTCGCACCGCCTCGTATACCGAAGCTTGCGTTTTGTGCCTGAGCACCAACTGCAGTCACTACTGCAAACACGAACATTAATACTAGCTTTTTCATAATTGGGTATTGGTTATTTTGGTGTAATCTGAGCAATATACGTGCAGAACTATATTTTTATTGAGTATATATGTGGGGTATTTTTACCAATAAGTAGTTATTTTATTGATTATCAGGTTGATAATTTTTTAATAATTGCACTTTATTTTACTTCTTTTTTAGTCGCTTCATCCATGAGGTCCTGGTAAGCTATACCTTATTACAAACAGTCGCCTGCTTTGTTACACGTACTTAGTGAGTGGCACCTTTATGATGATAGGATGAGGGAGGGAAGCAGGTATGGCAGCTGTATCTAAAAAGCCCCGGCATGAACCGGGGCTTCTGTATAATAGTTTTATTCTGTACTAATGGGGTCGGTTATCTGCCGCCGAACAGGTAGCCCAACGTCAGCATGAATACGTCATTACGATAGTTGCCTATGTTTGTGTTGTCATAAAGCTTAGAAATATCGCCGTTATAACGAACACCAATACTTAGGCCTAGTGGAGTCGCCTGCAGACCAACACCTGCCGCATATCCTAAGCTCGTACGCTTGTAATCATCCAGGTCTTCCGTAATCGTAGTATTGTTTACGTCTACCTCACCACCAATTCGGAACGATACCTGTGGACCGGCCTCAAAGTAAAGCGGTCCAGCATTTATACGTCCAAGAACCGGTACGTCCAGGTAATTGATTTTCCACTTCACATCATCAGCACTAGTCTCCGCGCCTTTCATAGAATAAAGGATTTCAGGCTGAATGGAAAAGAAGTTGTCAACCGACAAAGGGAAATTAGCGGTAAGACCTGCATGTCCACCCCAGATTCGGTCAAGGTTGTCAGCATCTGAACCACCAAAACCAGCATAATTTACACCAGCTCTAATACCTAGTCGTGGGCCTTGAGCATGTGCCGCAACCACTGTGGTCATGGCTAAAACGAGCATTAAAATTCTTTTCTTCATAGTAGTAAATGGTTAATTGGGTTAAGTATGTATTGTCAGGATCAGTCTTCTTCATTTTCAAGATCCTGACGTCCCATATTACGCAGTCCCCCAAGAAAAGTCTAAAAAAGTTTTAGGTTTTAACTTAGATGCAGTACAATTGAAAAGGCAGATTAAAACAGTATTAAAAAGAAAAGTTCAACACCTTTTTGAGGTATTGAACTTTCTAAATGCTTAATATATAGATAGTTGTGTTTTGGGTTGTATTATCCTGCCCAACCGTCTCTATCCAAGCTGCGGTACTGGATGGCTTCTGCTAAATGTTCAATTTTAATCTCGTCATTATCAGCGAGATCGGCGATGGTTCTACTCACTTTCAGGATGCGATCGTAAGCACGGGCTGAAAGACCGAGTCGTTCCATGGCAGTCTTCAACAGTGTGCGTCCGGCATCTGATATCTGACAGATTTCTTTCACCATTTGCGATGGCATCATGGCGTTAGAGTGTATGTCGTCAAAATCACTGAATCGCACTCGCTGTATCTCGCGTGCCCTGACTACTCGTTCGCGTATGGTTTCGCTGTCTTCTGACTTGCGGGTGGCTGTCATTTCATCAAACGTAACCGGCGTCACTTCCACGTGCAGGTCTATACGGTCGAGCAGCGGGCCGCTTACCTTGTTGAGGTAACGCTGTACCAGGCCGGGAGCGCATACACACTCTTTCTCGGGGTGGTTATAAAATCCGCACGGGCATGGGTTCATGCTGGCAATGAGCATAAAGTTTGCCGGGAAATCCAGGGTGGTTTTGGCTCTGGAGATGGTAACACGACGTTCCTCCAAGGGCTGACGCATTACTTCCAGTGCAGTGCGTTTAAACTCCGGTAACTCATCCAGAAACAGTACGCCATTATGTGCCAGCGAAATCTCACCGGGCTGCGGTATACCTCCACCTCCTACCAAGGCTACATCAGATATCGTATGATGTGGCGAACGGTATGGCCGGGTAGCGAGCAGTGACGACACTTCGCCCAGTTTGCCGGCAACAGAATGTATCTTAGTTGTTTCAAGCGCCTCGTGCATCGAGAGCGGAGGGAGGATAGAAGGCAGTCGCTTGGCCAGCATGGTTTTGCCCGCACCCGGAGGTCCGATCATGATTACATTGTGACCACCGGCAGCTGCGATCTCCAAAGCCCGTTTGATGTTTTCCTGCCCCTGCACATCCGAGAAGTCAGCGGCATACTGGTTGGCCGTGTTCTGAAACATGTCGCGGGTATCTACTTTGACAGGCTGGATGTCGAGTTCTCCGTTCAGAAAATCGATGGCTTCTTTGATATTCTCTACGCCGATCACATCCAGGTTATTCACAATGGCAGCTTCATTGGCATTGCGGGCAGGTAATATGATACCTTTAAAGCCTTCTTTGCGGGCTTGGATAGCAATAGGGAGCACTCCTTTGATTGGCCGAAGCGACCCGTCGAGTGAAAGCTCGCCCATGATCATGTATTGTGGAAGCTTGTCAGCTGTCATCTGTCCGCCGGCAGCTAACATGCCCATCGCAATGGTGAGGTCGTAGGCAGCACCTTCTTTCCGGATGTCGGCAGGTGCCATGTTAATGATGGTTTTCTGGCGTTTGAGCTTGTAGCCATACTGAGCCAATGCTGATTCTATACGCTGTTCGCCTTCTTTGATAGCATTGTCGGGTAGTCCCACCAGGAAGTACTTTGCGCCGGCGCTCACACTCACTTCCACGGTTACGGTATAGGCGTTTACGCCCTGCACGGCGCTGCCAAACGTCTTGATAAGCATAGGGGTTAGATGTTGATCTATAAATGCAATTTTGAATAAGTCAGATTCGCAACACAGCCTGTCAGTAATTGATTCCGGCTAGTGATGGTAAAATTGCAATTTTTAGAGTAGAGTATCACTGGGGATACCCTATACCTTATCCACAGATTTGTTTCTCGATCAGCAGGATCAGGATGTGAATGACTTTGATGTGGATTTCCTGTACGCGATCAGCGTAGCCTTGGTGTGGCACACGCACTTCCACGTCGCATAGGGCAGCTAGTTTGCCGCCGTCTTTGCCAGTGAGCCCAACTACCGTCATGCCTTTGGCCTTGGCGGCTGCGGCGGCTTTAAGCACATTAGCTGAGTTGCCGCTAGTACTGATGGCCAGGAGCACATCACCGTTATTGCCAAGCGCTTCGATGTAACGGGAGAATACATAATCGTATCCATAGTCGTTGCCCACGCAGCTCATGTGGCTTACGTCCGAGATAGAGATGGCAGGTATAGCCTGGCGGTTATTGCGATAGCGTCCCGTTAGTTCTTCGGCAAAGTGCATGGCATCGCACATGGAGCCGCCATTGCCACAGGACAGTATTTTGCCACCGGCTGCCACAGCATCAGCCATAGCCTTGGCCGCATTTTCAATAGCTGCAATGTTGTTAGGGTCAGCTATAAAGTTGTTGAGCGTCTGTTGCGCTTCCTGCAGCTCCTGGAGTATGATTTGGGTCATGTATAGTATTAGTTGCCAGCTACAGCCATCTCCATACGGACAGATTCTCTATAACTGTTGCTTCTGTATTCTTGTTTGCGCTCATACAGATCCGCTTTCAGCTCGTTGATTTTTACCTGAGCCATGTGCCGGTCATATTTAAGCGATGTGATGTAAAGTTTTCCGATTAGCAGCTTTACTAGCATCAATCCGGCGCCTACTGCGCCAAGTGTTTTGTAAAGGGTGAGCGCCTGTTCTTCGGTTGCGATCTCAAATATGGTTTTATGGTCCAGCAAGTCTGTTAGCAAAAGTGCTATAAACATAGCGTAGCAAAAAACGACCACATCAGAGAGTGTCTTAAGTTCTTTCATGCTTCAAGGTTGGATTTTGGTGCAAAAATGTATCGGGCTAAGCTATAAAAAAATATGAATATACCGAAACGTTAAGACCAAAATTTAATTTAAAGCAATGGTTGGTAACACTTAAGGGGTAAACGCTCTTATGATACCAGTTGCATTTGTGTAAGTTTAGCGTACAATCCGCCATGCTGTAGCAAGTCCTCATGCGTGCCTCGTTCTACAATGCGACCTTGTTGTAAAACTACAATCTCATCAGCATGCTGAATCGTACTCAACCTGTGCGCGATCACCACTGAGGTTCTGTTTTTCATCAGGTTGGTTAGCGCTTCCTGCACCAGTTTTTCCGACTCAGTATCCAGTGCCGATGTGGCCTCATCCAGGATCAGGATCGGAGGGTTCTGCAAAATGGCCCTGGCAATGCTCAATCGCTGGCGCTGTCCGCCGGACAAACGACCACCACGGTCGCCTATCATGGTCTGGTAGCCTTCCGGTGTTTTCACAATAAACTCGTGTGCGTTGGCAATCTTAGCGGCTGCAATCACTTCTTCTTCTGTGGCGTCCGTTTTATTAAAGGCGATATTGTTGAAAATAGTGTCATTGAATAGGATGGATTCCTGCGTTACCACACCCATCGTATCGCGCACCGACTCCATTGTATAGTCGCGAATATCGTGTCCGTCGATGAGGATGCTGCCAGTCGTCGGATCATAAAAACGCGGGATCAGGTCGGCCAGTGTGGACTTACCCCCACCTGATGGGCCTACCAGCGCCACAGTTTTGCCTTTATCGATACTTAGGTTGATGTCTTGCAATACGATATGGTCGCCATAGCTAAAGCTCACATCCCTGAACTCAATCTCATGTCGGAACTCCGGCAATACCTTCGCATTCAGTTTATTCTTTACCTGCGGTTCCGTGTCGATCACCTGCAAAATACGGTCGCCAGATACGAGTCCGCGCTGTATATTACTGAATGCCGCTGACATAGCCTTGGCCGGTACAAGTACCTGCGAGAACAGGATGATGTAAGTGATGAACTCCGCTGCACTAAGCTCTGACTCTTGGTTGAGCACCATAGTGCCGCCAAAATATAGAAGTAAGGCTACCACCGTTACGCCCATAAATTCCGAAAAGGGAGAAGCCAGATCACGTTTGTTAGCAATAGAGCGCTGCAGCTGAGCGTAACGCTCGTTTTGACCCTGAAATTTGTCAAGGATATACGGCTCGGCATTAAAGGCCTTGATCACCCGGATACCGCTCAGCGTCTCGTCAATGATGGTCAGGATAAAGCTCAGTGATTCTTGCCCCTGCTGCGCGGCCCGCTTCAGACGCTTGGCTATACCTGCTATGAGTATGCCTGAGAGCGGAAGGAGGATCAGAGTAAAGAGTGTTAGCTTTACTGACATAGTGAAGAGCACGACAAAAAAAGCGATAATGGAGATTGGCTCCCGGATCACTACAGTCATGGTATTCACCACAGAGTTCTCTACCTCCTGAATGTCCACGGTCATGCGGGTCATCAGGTCACCTTTACGTTCGTTGCTGAAATAACCCATGTGCAACTGTGTCACACGCTCATAGGTAGCATGGCGGATTTTCTTTACTACATGCGCCCGAAGTGTGCCCACCACCCGAAAGGCCAGGTACTTAAACAGATTGGCCAGAAACACTGAGATCACCACGATCACACATACAAAAAGCAATGCGCCCTGCCTTCCCTGCTCCAGAATAACCTGTCCGAAATGGAAGTTGAAGAAATCTTTGAAATACTCCAATGAGAGGCTAAACTCTGGCTTGGTAGTTACCATGGTCGTTGCTTCATCGGCACCCACAGTACCAAAAAGTACATTGAGCAGCGGAATTAGCAGCGTGAAGTTGAGCAGGCCGAAAATAATGCCTAGAACGGTATAGATGGTGTAAAGCGGTACAAAGCGGCTATAAGGCTTTGCAAACTGCAGTATCCGGAGATAAGTCTTCATGTTGATGTAGGCCATCATACCTGCCACAGGTATAAGAGGCTGCCCCGATCGCTTCCCGTAACGCACGGGTAGCTTGTCGGAAGTTTTTAAGTATTAATGAATTACAATATTGTAGGCTTTGCTATACCTGCCGTATGCCTGGCCGCTGCAAAGATAAGTAAATTAGAACAGGTATGTATAGCGAGCTCTAAAACGAAAGCGGGGGAGCCTTATTTCTAAAGATCCCCCGCTTAAGGTATAATTATACTTTCATTTTAGAATTCATGCAGTCGTTGGCCAATGTTCCAGCGTAGCGCCACAGAAGTAAATGCCGTGTTTTTGCTTAACGCAGCCACTTCTGCATCAGTGCGTCGGATGATACCTTTCAGGTCCACGAACAGATTATGCTTAAACTGGTAAGTAGCCGTCAGGTCAAGGTGCAGTTGATTAGTTCTGATACCCTGCGCAATCTCGTGCCCATAGTTCATAGGTCTTAAGTTATAGTCCAGGTTCACGTTGTTGCCCCAGTTGATGATTTCGCCCGTTTCAGATACTGCATCCTGACCAAATCGGGTGGCGATGGCTTTGGCTACCAAATTCAGGCGTGGCAATGGTTGATAGCGGGCTATACCTACAAACTCGTATAAGTTGGCTCCCATCGGGTGTGCCAGTGGCTGGCGGTTGTGCTGATAGTTGGAACTGCCACTGCGGTGCTGGTAAGTGTACGGGCGGATTATGTTCACTTCACCTTGAAGGTCAAAGTTGGACAGGCCGAACACATCGATATACTTCGCGCCAATCTGGCCTGCTTGCTTGTTTGCCCACCAGCCGTTGCCACCTGTTACTTCGTCGAGCACAAATTCATCGATCACTAATTGGCCATAAAGCTGAGCTGTTTTAAACAGGTCCCAACGGAAATCAAGGCCAAGGAGGGCATTGTCTGAGCTGCCCAGATTATGCTCTACGCTGCGGTAAAATATGATCGGGTTGAGATACTGGAGCTCAAATTTATTTCCTTCACGGCCAAGTATGATCTGCTCAAACAAGCCCACATTCAGGTTTTCAGTGATATTGATGCCTAACCGGTGGAAGGCCATGTATTTTTTAGGCAGTAACTGGTCGCCGCCCCCACGACGACGGTAGTCGGCAGTGAGTTCCTGAAACAGGTTCATGTAGTGCAGTTTCCAAACGCGGGTATTCAGCTTGAGGAAGAAAGCCGGAGGAGCGTAGTCAGAATATACCAAAGAACGGTAGCCATCGCCAATGAAGTGGCGGTCATGACCAAGTTGTATCTCCACGTGCTTAGACAGCGAGTAATTCATGTAGCCACGGGCTGTCAGGAAGTCGTAACCGTCCTTCTTAAAGGTTTTCCAAAGTCCTTCATGCGGCACCACACCGTCGCGACGAATGCGGTCCTCTACATAATCAGCGAATCGTGCCTGGTTCTCTCCGACAAAGGTATAGAAGCCGAAGCGATTGTCGATGCTACCCTCGATCTGAATACCTCTTGTGTTGACATAGCGTATGCCGTCGCTCTGGTTATCGTGGCCGAGCTCCAGGTGCAGCACCGGATTTACACGCAAAGTGAAGTCTTCGGATGCGTAATGATACAGATCGGTCTTGTTGCGGTAAAACGTGTTGAAGATCGGGCGGGCGCTGATGTTATCGTTGGCCTGTGTGGTGTAGTTCCAGTTGTCATTGAGCAAATACTGGATGTTGAACATGTCGGCATTGGAGCGCGGCTCACCTAGGGCAGCCTCGGCTAGTTCAGCCACTTCTCTGCGACCGATCGGGCGCACATTGGTATGCAGCTGCGGCACCTTTGTGCCCAGCTTGATCTGGTAGCGGTCTATCAGGTGATAGGTGTCGCGATCGTAAGGCACATATACATCCTGCGCCTGCACAGCAGGTATAGCCAGCAGACTGAGTGCCATGGCGGCAAATATATTTCTCATAAAGAAGGAGGCTCTAACCAGGGGAAAGTGATTTGTAAGATACTTGTTTAGAATTTACAATATTAACAAAAACACATGAAATTGCATGATACAGATTGCCGAAAGCAGGTATAGCTCAGGCTGCTACAGGTATAGCATTTGACCGGTTTAACGTTTTTAATGCCCAGAGATTGTCGTACGCCTGAAAGGCCTTATCTTTAGGTCATTGAAAATAGCCATGCCCATGCAAAACGATAACCTGCACATACTCACAGCAACCCCATCGCTAGCCAACCATTTCGTAGCCGAACTACGCGATGTATCGGTGCAGCACGACAGCCTGCGCTTCCGTCGCAACCTGGAGCGAGTAGGCGAACTGCTGGCTTACGAAATATCCAAAACGCTGCCGTACGAAACCCGCGACATCGTAACGCCACTGGCCACCACACAGACCCAGTTGCTCACTGCACAGCCAGTGCTGGCCACTATTCTCAGAGCCGGATTGCCGATGTACAACGGCATGCTCAATTACTTTGACAAGGCGTACAGTACCTTCGTGGGCGCTTACAGAGTAGAGGAACAGAACACCGAGCTTCAGATCAACATGGAGTACCTGGCCTCAACCGACCTGCACGACAAGATCCTGATCCTGGCAGATCCGATGCTGGCCACGGGCCGTTCGCTTGTGAAATCTTACAAAGGGATGCTACGCCACGGCAAACCGGTACAGGTACACATTGCCGCCGCTATCGCTTCACCGGAGGGAGTAGCGTATGTGCAACAGGAGGTGCCTGAGGCGCACATCTGGCTCGGTGCCATGGATGAGCGTCTGAACGAGCACTTTTACATTGTGCCCGGCCTGGGCGATGCCGGCGATCTGGCTTTCGGACCGAAGGTATAGGTATACCACCAGCTATGATCAGGCCTTATAGTCCGACCGACCAGGAAGCGCTTCTGCAAATACTGCGACTCAACACACCAGCTTATTTTGCTCCTGAAGAGGAAGATGACTTTGTGCTATACCTGTATGAGCGTCGGGAAGACTATTACGTAATAGAGCGGGAAGGGCAAGTAGTAGGTGCCGGCGGCATCAATTACTTCGATGGCTATACCTGGGCCAGGCTATCCTGGGACCTGATCCATCCTGCCTATCAGGGCAAAGGCATAGGGCGGGAGCTGACGCTGTTTCGCATTGCTAAGCTAAAGGAGATGCCCGGCATGCAATGGCTACAGGTACGGACAAGTCAGTTGGTTTATCCGTTTTATCAAAAGGTGGGATTTGAGCTAGAGGAGGTCGTGCATGATTTCTGGGCGGAGGGAATCGACCTGTACCAAATGAAAATGAATCTGGGCGCTTAGAGCCTGTGTATATTTAAACTCGCGTTGGCGTGCAGTAAGGGATTGGAGGAGCTTCTCAAATACATGTCGGTATACCTGATCAGCATGGTCAAGTTCATTGGTGGACCTCTGGCAGGGATGTCGCTGGGGATGGCTTACCTCGAAACCGTGCTCCTGACCGTTGCCGGTATGATGACAAGCGTGGTGGTATTTTCATTTGTTGGCAGGGAAGCTGCCCGTTGGTACTCCCGGTATCGACGAAACTACAGCCGACCGGTTTTTAGCCGCCGGAGTCGCCGGGTGGTGCGCATTTGGCGTAACTTTGGCGTTATAGGCGTTGCCTTCTTCACTCCACTATTTCTTACACCTGTTTTCGGCACTGTGGTAGCTGCCGTGTTCGGTGTGCCGCGCCGGCAGATTTTCCTGCACATGCTCTGGAGTGGCACCATGTGGGGCTTTGTTCTGACAGGCCTGGTGTACCGTTTTCAGGAAATAGCGCTGAAGTATCTATAGACAAAAACACCCTGCCACATCGGACAGGGTGCTTATCTTATCTTTTCTTCTTTTTCGTCTTTTGCCAGAAAGAGGCTCTTGGGTCGCGCTTACTGTCAGGTCGCTTTTTAGGTATGGCTTTCTTCTCGTGGAAGGCACCCTTAAAGTCTGGGTTATCGCTGCGCTTCTGGTGGTCAATGTCACGGGCGATAGCCTGCTGCTCTTCAAACGTAATGTCGTGAATCTTTACCTCCGCCGGCATCGGCTCCTCTGGTATCTGCATCCGGATCAGTTTCTCGATCTTACGGATGTGGTACATCTCTGCTGGGTTGGCAAACGTGATGGCGGCGCCCACTTGCTCAGCACGACCTGTGCGGCCAATGCGGTGCACATAATCTTCGTACACAAACGGCACGTCAAAGTTGATCACATGGCTCACCATGGTCACGTCTATACCTCTTGAAGCAACATCGGTTGCCACCAGAAAGCGAACTTCACCGCCTTTGAAAGCCTCCATGGAATTAATGCGGGTGTTCTGGCCTTTGTTGCCGTGAATGGCCCGCACTTCACCGTACTCGCGCCGTTCCAGGAACTTGGCCACGTTCTCGGCGTTTTTCTTACTGCGGGTAAAAATGATCACGCGGTTGAAGCTTTCCTTGTCGCGAATAAGGTGCTCCAGCATGGCGATCTTGGTGCGCAGGTTCGGCACCTGGTATAGCACCTGACTTACGGTTTCTACTGGCGTGGCCTGCGGCGTCACTTCAATACGAGTCGGGAACTCCAGAAACTCTTCTGACAGCTCCACTACCTTAGGGTGCATGGTGGCTGAGAAGAGCAGGTTCTGGCGCTTGCGCGGCAATACCTCCAGCAGCTGACGAATCTGCGGCATGAAACCCATGTCCATCATCTTGTCGGCCTCGTCCAGCACAAGCGTTTTGATCTCCTTTAATATAAGCTCACCTTTCAGGTATAGCTCCATCAGGCGCTTGGGTGTGGCTACCAGTATGTCAATGCCTTTGTTGATTGTCTCGATCTGGGTTTTAGGTCCCAATCCGCCGTAAATAACGGTGTGGCGCAGGTCGGTGTATTTGCCCAGCAGCGTAATGTTCTCTTCGATCTGCATGGCCAGCTCGCGGGTAGGGGCCAGGATAACGGCACGCGGGTTGGTGCCCTGCGCATACTTCACCTTCATCAGGATCGGCAACAGGAAGGCCGCAGTCTTACCCGTGCCCGTCTGGGCAATGCCCATCACGTCGTGCCCACCCATGATAACAGGTATAGCTTTGAGCTGGATTGGCGTTGGTTTCTCGTAGCCGGCTTCCTCAATGGCGTTCAGCAACTGACGGTTCAGCTTAAAATCCTCAAACGTGGTTATTTCTTTCTCGGCTTCTTCTGCCATGGTATTTCTAATCGTGTTGATATACAAAGGTACGGTAAATTTACGGGAGCGGGATACAGGCAGATAAGTTGTCGGGAATTTGTCTTACTTTGATCACCTCAACCAATCTTGTTTGCTAAGCCATGTTCAAAAGAATACTGAAATGGGTATTTGTCATCGCAGCCATAGGGTTCCTTTCTTTCGTCGGGTATATAATCGCCGTTTTATACGCATTCGGAGTTTTCGATAAAGATTACACAAAGCAAGACTTGATCGAGCATTATGAAGCCAATGCTGACGAGATGCTTGATCTCAAAACGTATTATTTAAGCATTGTGCCTGCTCAAAAAGTAGTGCACATTGAATTTGACGGGAATAGAGAGCTGGGTATATTTCACATTGTTACCAAAGATTCGCTAACTGGCAAATCAGTACAAGACAGCAATTGGAATCTTAAGATCAAGTCTGGCAAAGTAGATTCTATGATTGCCTCGCTGGGTTGGTCGCGGGAAACTCTGAAAACATTAAAATCAAAGCTTGATAATACCGGTTGCATATCGGTAACGAACAGCAGGCCCTTTAACATCGGTTTTCAGCGAAGCGGTATGGGCATGTACTTTTATAACTTGCTAGATCAACCCATGCCTGATAGCCTGAAGGCAGACTATAACGATGGTTGTACTTATGAGCTGTATACTGATCAGGTGGTGCTGGAGTATGGCGGCGGAGCAGTTGGCCCACAGTGCTTTCCTTGGAAAAAGAGATAATCAAAACACCCCATGCAACTCTTCCACCTCCATTAGGGTCTATCAGGTATAGACCTTAACCAACGTTCTCTATGAGCAAAAGCATATTATTGTCAGGTATAGCCCTTGTGGCAATGAGTTTGTTTTCTGGTTGCCAAAAAGAAATGGTAGACGAAGGACCAAATACGCCCAATACCCGCCCGTTAACTGCACAGGAGCAGAAGACCGTGAGCAGCTCCAATGACTTTGCTTTTCGTTCTTTTTCGGAGCTCAGCAAAGGCGAAGAGGCAGAGAATATTTTCATTTCGCCGCTCAGTATCAGCACGGCGCTCACCATGGCTTACAATGGAGCCGATGGCGAGACCAAGCAGGCCATTGGGCGCACGCTTGGTTTTGAGGCAGCCTCTGATGAAGAGATCAACAAATCCTTCAAAGACCTGATCGCTTTGCTGCAAGGTATAGACAAGAAAGTAATCTTCACATCGGCAAACTCACTTTGGCACAGTAACCAGGTGAGACTGCAGGCGCCGTTCATCCAAACGAACAAAAAGTATTTCAACGCCACCGTACAGGGGCTTGACTTCGCATCGCCCGCAGCAGTTGGGCAGATCAACAACTGGGTGAAGAACAGTACCAACAATAAGATTGATAAAATACTGGATGAGATTAAGCGGGATCAGGTCTTGTTTCTGATCAATGCCATCTACTTCAAGGGCACCTGGACCTACCCTTTTGATAAGGCGCTAACCAAACAGGGGCAGTTCCAGCTCGAGAATGGCAGTAGCATTACTCACGATTTCATGACCATGAAGAAAGGTGAATACCTGCACTACCGCGACAACACGGTTGATATGATCGACTTGCCTTACGGCAATGAGCAATACAGTATGACGATCATCATGCCGAGCGGCAACAATAAAGTGCAGGATATTATTCCGCTGCTAAACCCGGCTCGCCTGAACACCTGGCTGGCAGAGGGACGCAAGGCAACCTGGGAGCTGCATATGCCTAAATTCAAAATGGAATATGAAGAGGAGCTAAATGCCATGCTGATCAAGTTAGGAATGGGTGTTGCCTTTTCAGGCGGAGCCAACTTTAGTCGCATGATAGAAGGGCACAACAACCTGGCTATTTCGGAAGTAAAGCACAAAACCTTCGTGGAAGTGAACGAAGAGGGTACAGAGGCTGCCGCTGTTACTTCTGTCGGTATAGAATTTACCTCCATGCCAGCGGCCTACCGTGTCGACCGGCCCTTCGTGTTCATGATCCGTGAGAAATCCTCCAATGCCATTCTGTTCATAGGCAAACTGATGCAGCCCAAATAGCAGCAGGTATAGCCTTTACCCACAAGTGATAGCAATCTGGGTGCTTTTCTGCAGGAAACTTTGCTAATGTGTGTTAACTTTGTTGAGCACATATCTTAGCAGCATGAAATCTATCCTGATAAAGAACGCACAGCTTGTAAACGAAGGAACCATTACCACCGCCGATGTGCTGGTAAAAGACGGTCGCATTGCGCAGATCGGACAAGGTATAGAAGCCCTGGCCGACGAGACGATCGATGCCACTGGCCTGCACCTCATCCCGGGTGCTATCGATGACCAGGTGCACTTCCGGGAGCCGGGCCTGACGCATAAGGCGAATATCGAGACGGAGGCGAGAGCAGCTGTAGCAGGCGGCACGACTTCTTTTATGGAGATGCCGAACACGGTGCCAAACGCCGTAACGCAGGAGCTGCTGGAAGACAAGTATAAGATCGCTGCCGAGACATCACTGGCGAACTACTCCTTTTATATGGGCGCCACCAACGACAACCTTGCCGAGGTGTTGCTGACCAACCCAAACACGGTTTGCGGTATCAAGATTTTCATGGGCTCTTCCACGGGGAACATGCTCGTGGACAACGAGCAGACGCTCGAGCAGATATTTGCCAAGGCCAAGCTGCCGATTGCAGTGCACTGTGAGGATGAGCAGACCATCCGCGACAACATGGCCATCTATGAAGAGAAATACGGCGAGGATATACCTGTGAAGTGCCACCCGGAGATTCGCAACGAGGCAGCCTGTTTTAAATCATCGTATCTGGCCGTAAAGCTGGCTGAAAAGCACAACACCCGTTTGCACATCCTGCATATCTCCACTGAAGAAGAACTGAAGTTGTTCCGCAACGACATTCCATTGGAGCAGAAGCGCATTACCGCTGAGATATGCGTACATCACCTGTGGTTTGATAAAGAAGACTATGACAAGTTCGGCACCCAGATCAAGTGTAATCCGGCTATAAAAGAGCACCGTCACAAAGAGGGCTTGCTGCAAGGTTTGCTGGATGACAAACTCGACGTGATCGCCACTGATCATGCCCCACATACCTGGGACGAGAAGCAGGGCAAGTATAAGCAGGCCCCATCTGGTGTGCCGCTGGTGCAGCACTCGGTGCAGATGATGCTGGAGTTTGTAAAACAAGGTAAACTGACGATTGAGAAAGTGGTAGAGAAAATGGCTCATGCGCCGGCTATCCTCTTCAATGTGCGCGAGCGCGGCTACATCCGCGAAGGCTACTGGGCCGACCTCGTGTTGGTAGACACTAACAAACCATATACTGTTACCAAAGACAATACTTACTATAAGTGCAAGTGGTCTCCTTTTGAAGGCCATACCTTTAGCAGCACCATCACCCATACCTTGGTATCTGGTCACCTGGCTTTTGTCAACGGTGAATTTGATGAGAGCAAAAAAGGAGAGCGGCTGTTGTTCGATCGCTAACAGGCAGAGGTATGGAGTTAGAGCGATTCAAAGAACTGCACACACGCTTTTTCGGGAAAGACTTGTCGGAAGAAGCCTTGCAATCAGAGGAGTACGAAGCGTACGAAGAGGCTATACACGAAGACGAAGCGTGCTACAACTGGGCCATTACTGACAAACTGAACAGCAAGGGGTTCCACTACCAGGATTACTGTTGCCTGATGATGGCCGATAAGGTATATGAGAGTCTGGATGCCGACGGCGAGACTAGGTATGATGATCCGGAAGTAGTGATCAACCAGTGGGATGAGGGGTTATATGGTATACCTGTGCACAACGGAAGCGCCACTATGGTCGTGATCCACTACTGCCCTTGGTGCGGCACCAGGTTGAGTAAGTAGGGGGTATACCTTAGAAGGCCAAACTGTAAGTCTAAAAGACACAGCGAGATAGGAATTTTATCTAAAAAAATGCGTTCTGCGTATTGTAAATAAGAAAACGACGCGTATATTTGCATTCTCTAAACGAGACACGGTGGTTGTAGCTCAGTTGGTTAGAGCACCAGATTGTGATTCTGGGGGTCGTGGGTTCGAGACCCATCTTCCACCCGAAGCCCTTGAAGCAAACCTTCAAGGGCTTTTTTGTTTATATTGCATTGCTAAATGGTTGAGTTGCTAAATTGTTGACTAGCAGCAGGTATAAACCAAGAGCCATTTAACAATTTAACCAGTTAACAATCAACAATTCAAAAATATGAGCTTAGTAGTAGTAGGTTCGATGGCGTTTGATGCGCTGGAAACTCCTTTTGGAAAAACAGATAAGATCGTTGGTGGTGCCGCCACTTATATTTCATTGTCGGCTTCTTACTTTGTGAAGCCTGTGAACGTAGTATCGGTAGTGGGTGGCGATTTTGATCAGGACCACATCAGCCTGATGCACGAGCGCAACATCAGCACCGAAGGCGTGCAGGTAAAGGAGAACGAGAAGTCCTTCTTCTGGTCTGGCCGCTACTTCAACGATATGAACAGCCGCGAAACGCTTGTAACGGAGCTTAATGTGCTCGGCGATTTCGATCCGATCATCCCTGAGGCTTACCAGAACTGCGAGTACCTGATGCTCGGTAACCTGGCGCCACAGGTACAGCGCACAGTATTAGAGCGGCTGACTAACCGTCCGAAACTGATCGTGATGGATACCATGAACTTCTGGATGGATATTGCCATGGAAGAGCTGCAGCAGACGATCGGTATGGTGGACGTGCTGTCGATCAACGATGAGGAGGCACGCCAGCTGAGTGGCGAGTATTCGCTCGTGAAAGCTGCCCGCAAGATCATGGCGATGGGACCAAAATTCCTGATCATCAAGAAAGGGGAGCACGGTGCCTTGTTGTTCCACGACGACAAAGTGTTCTTCGCGCCAGCCCTTCCGCTGGAAGAAGTATTTGATCCAACCGGAGCAGGCGATACCTTCGCCGGCGGCTTCATCGGTTACATCGCCGCTACAGGTGACATCAGCTTCGAGAATATGAAGCGTGCGATCATCCACGGTTCGGCCATGGCTTCGTTCTGTGTAGAAAAATTTGGTAC
The DNA here is from genome assembly GCF_058932845.1 of Pontibacter sp. LHS2. Taxonomy (NCBI): domain Bacteria; kingdom Pseudomonadati; phylum Bacteroidota; class Cytophagia; order Cytophagales; family Hymenobacteraceae; genus Pontibacter; species Pontibacter sp. LHS2. The sequence continues at coordinate 7,965 of NZ_JBZYWG010000005.1, read as the reverse complement.
TGAAAGATTAAAGAGCTTGGGCCAGCAGGAGATTGACAACCGCGTGCAGCAGTTTGTGAGTCTGGTGGCTTTTGATACAGTATTATCCTAAGTATAAGAAATTTGTATATTAATAAAAAGGGAGGCTACGGCTTCCCTTTTTCGCTTTATGCGCAGGGGCTGCCTGAGGTGAAATTGTATTAAAATGTAACAAAGTGCAGGTGTTAGAGGTAAAACTAAAGTATAGATTACCTTAAAACTGAAGAAAATGAGCTTAAAAAACGAAAATAAAAAAACACTGGACGAGTTGAAGAAAAATAACCCGGAAGGCAAAGATCCTAAAAAGCCAATGGGTAATATTGATTCACAGCCGAACCAGAATGCTTTGAATGCAGACGATACGAAAGTGCAGAACCCGAATCGTAACCTGGCAAAGGGCGGTAACAACATGCCTTACGACAAAAAATAAACTAAAGCGAACAAACCTAACCTGGCGGGAGGTATTAACAACACCCCTTACAATAAGTAAACACGCCAGGAATACAAAATAAGACTATGGAAAAGGAGAGGAAGGCCCAAGGGCTTTCCTTTTTTATTTTCTTTTTGAACAGGTATAGCGCTAGGCTCAGGTTTGCTGTTTATTTTTAGTCTCAATTCAACCGCGAGCATGCAGCAACACGACATTTGTATACTGGGGGCCGGACCGGGTGGCGCTTCCGCAGCCCTGCACCTGGCCAACAAAGGCATCCCCTGTGTGCTGATTGATAAGGCCGTTTTCCCAAGGGACAAGGTATGCGGCGATGCGCTGAGTGGCAAAGTAGTGAGCGAACTCAAGCGTATTTCACCAGATCTGCCTGCCATACTGAGTGAGCAGGAGGCCCAGCTTCCGTCATGGGGAATCCACTTCATCTCTCCGGCGGGCTACAAATTGAGTGTACCTTTCAAGTATAACTACGATCCGACCCAGGATATCCCCTCCGGCTACATTTCCAAGCGGGTTGACTTCGACAATTTTCTGATCGAGCAGGTGAAGCAGCGACCCGAAATCACGTTGCTGGAAGGTATAGACATTGCCAATATCGAAAGAACGGAGCAGGGTTTTTCACTTACTGACAAAACTGGCGAACATCAATATAGTACATGCTTACTGATTGCCGCAAACGGTGCGCACTCTTCCTTTGCACGGCACGAAGCAGGTATAAAGCAGGAGCAGGAGCACTACTGCGCCGGGTTGCGGGCCTACTATAAAAATGTGGCAGGGCTGGACAAGGATAACTTCATTGAGCTACACTTTCTCAAAGATTTCCTGCCTGGCTATTTTTGGATCTTCCCATTGCCTGGTGGTCATGCCAACGTGGGCGTAGGCATGCTGAGTGAGACAGTGAGCCAAAAGAAGGTGAACCTCAAAAAGGAAATGCTCCGCATGATCGAGAACCATCCGGAGTTCAAGCAGCGCTTTGCTGGTGCGGAGCTTATGGGTGATATCAAAGGATACGGCCTGCCACTCGGTTCTAAAAAGCGTGTGATCTCCGGCGACAACTACATGCTAGTAGGCGACGCAGCCTCACTTATCGATCCATTTACGGGCGAAGGTATAAGCAATGCCATGATCAGCGGTCGCTGGGCCGCCACACAGGCTGAGTTGTGTCTGCAGCAGCAAAACTTCTCCGCTGATTTCATGCAGGGCTACGACAAAGCGGTGTACAACCGCCTCTGGAAAGAACTTAAACTGAGCCGCCGCATGCAGCGCCTGTTAGATTACCCTTGGCTGTTTAATCAAGTGGCTAGCAAAGCGTCCAGGAACAAAGCCCTTGCCGAAACTATTTCCTGCATGTTCACCGACCTTGACCTGCGGGAGCGACTTAAGCAGCCGTCTTTCTACCTCAAGCTTTTGTTCAACTAAAAGTCCTGTTTCAGCCAAAGCTTGAAGTTTTGCTTCTCGGTATCGGTGGCGTCCGGTCGTTTGGCAATGCTATACTTGGTGTAATAGGTTTGCTGACTGGGTTTCAACTGCATATGGCGCAATTGCTTGTTCCGGAAAAGTGTCAGCTCTATACCTTGTCTAAGGTCCATGTCTGCCAATAAAGGCTGCAGGTTTTGCTCGATTTTTCGCCCGTTCACCGCAATCAACTCGTCTTCCACGCTTAGCATTTCATTAGCTGGCGAGTCAGGTGCTATGGCTGTTACTTTGGTTGTTTGCGCATCAGCAATTACCTTAAATCCGAAGAGTCTTTCGGAGAGCATGGCGTTCTCTTCTGCCTTTAGCGTGCAGCCAACATAACCAAGCGCTTTGTCTAAGGCTTGCTCTATAGGCGCAGTGCCGTTGATATACCTTTCAAAGTACTCCTTAAACGCTTCACCGCCTATACCTAGCACCAGTTGCTCGTAATCTTGTTCGGTGTACCCAATGCCCTTCTTGCCAAACTCCTCCCACAGGTGCCGCATAACCGTGTCAAGACTGGCTTGGTTGTTCGTGCGCTGCCGTAGTTGAAGGTCCAGAAGCAGAGCCGTTAAAGCCCCTTTGATGTAAATGGACACCTTACGATCCGGTATACCGGGTTTGTAACCATCCAGCCAGAGGTCGAAGGAGGAATCGGCAACGGACATATTGTTGCGGCTGTAGTCGGCGAAGTAGCGCTGCAGGGTGGTGTTGAGTTCATCAAAATACTGCGCCGCCGTAAATACGCCCGAGCGGGCCAGCATGTAGTCACCGTAGTAGGTTGTTATACCTTCCGCCACATAGCCTGTCCGGAAGTAATTCTCCCCAGTAAAATCATAGGGCAGCATTTCTTTGGGACGAATCTGTTTGACGTTCCACGTGTGGAATAGCTCATGCGAGCTCACGCCCAGAAACTCCTTGTACAGAGCAGGCGTCATCAGCAGTTCGCCCGGGCCCAGCGTGATGACGGTGGAGTTAACGTGCTCCACTCCATGGTAGAAACGGTAGGGAAGGATCTCGTTCAGGTAGTGATAGTCCGCCACTGGGAAATCGCCGAATACCTCCAGTTGCTCCTTTGTGAAAGCCTCGAAGTCACTTTTAATTCGCTCCCAGTCTGGCCGGCAGTCTCCCTGTATCCAGATGTGGAAAGGTATACCTGCTACAGTAAAGGTTTCCTTTTTAAGTGAGGCGCTGGCAATGAATGGACTGTCCACTAACTGGTCGTAGCTTTCAGCTTGCAAGGTGTGGTGCTCTGTTTCAGAAAGTCCGCAGGCAATTTGCCAGTCGGCAGGTATAGCCAGTTGCAGTTGCTGCGGCTCGTGTTCATGGCCTTCCACGGCCATCAGGCAGTTGATCCCGTTCAGGTATAGCTGTTCTTCGTCCAGCCAAGAGCCGCCGCCGTCCATCTGCCGGGCATAGAAGCTGTAGCGCACTTCCACCGTATCAGCACCGCCTGTCTGCACCAGCCAGCGGTCCTTGGTCACCTTGCGCACAGGTATAGCCTGCCCGTTTGCACTAGCCGTAACACCGCGCAACTTCTGGGCAAAGTGCTGGAGTTCGTAGCGCCCCGGTCGCCAGGCGGGCAACTGCAGGTATAGCTCTTGATTACTGTTTTCAGGGATAGTGATCGTGATATCAAGGAAGTGCGTGAGCGGGTTGCTAAAGGAGATCTGGTACTTTATCATGCTAAGAGTACTTAAATTGCAGGTATAAAGATAGGGCAAAAGCGGTTGAAGGGCTATATTTGCTACCAGCAGGTATAGCTTACCGCATGCGTAAGCATCAGACTGTGAAATATTTGGCGCTGTTTTAACATGTTTTTTCAAATATTATAGAAGATGGATTGCTATTTAACAAAAGCTTCCCTAATTTTGCAGGCCATAATAAAATAACCATTGGCAGACGATGAAAAGAACATTCCAGCCTTCGCAGAGAAAAAGAAGAAACAAGCACGGTTTCAGATCTAGAATGGAAACCGCTAACGGTAGAAGAGTACTAGCTAGCAGAAGAGCTAAAGGCAGAAAGAAACTTTCTGTTTCTGACGAAAGAAGACACAAGGCTTAATTTTCGGTTGCGCTTTGCTCAATCCGGAGCCGCTCTATTACTGAATGGACCCCGTGAATGAACGATAAAGCACAGCAACCGAATTCCTATACATTTTCGAAAGAAGAACGCTTGTGCAGTAAGCGCCTTATCACGCTACTGTTTAGCAAGGGTTCTTCTTTTAATTTGTATCCGCTCAGGTTTGTATACCACACACCTGAAGCGCCTCTTTCCGAAAGTACGCAGTTAGTCATTTCCGTTTCGAAGCGCAATTATAAACGTGCCGTCGACCGGAACCGACTAAAGCGCCAGATACGTGAGGCTTACCGCCTTAACAAGCACCTTCTTACCCAAAATCAAGGGCAGGCACCCCGCCTCCTTGCCATTATTTACATTGGCAAGGAAAAAAAATCCTTTGATACAATCCAAAAAAAACTAATTTCCGGTTTGGAACGTTGTTTGACTAGATAGTCTTACCCCGCCCCTAAACCCGGAATATTATGTATAAGAAGTCTATAGCCGGCCTCCTCATTGGCTGCCTTGCGCTGACCCTCTTCTCTTTTAAGACAGAGTCGGAGCGCTATTTCGAAATTGCCAAAAACCTCGACGTTTTTGCCACGCTTTTCAAAGAAGTAAATACCTATTATGTAGATGAAGTGCCGCCTTCCAAACTGGTGCGCACCGGTATAGATGCGATGCTCAAGTCGCTTGATCCTTATACCAACTACATTCCCGAAGATGATATTGAAGATTTCCGAACCATGACCACTGGTCAGTATGGCGGAATCGGTGCGCTAATCGGTAGCCGCAATGGCAAGATCGTAGTGCAAATGCCGTACGAAAACTCCCCTGCTCATAAAGCGGGACTGGTGATCGGCGACGAGATCGTCAAAATAGATGGGGTAAATGTGTCTAGTAAGAACACTTCAGAAGTAAGCAAACTCCTGAAGGGGCAGGCAAACTCTACTGTAAAACTCGAAGTGCGTAGCTATGGTCAGAACAAAGCACGAACTGTAGAACTCACCCGTGCCAACATCATGGTTGACAATGTGCCTTACTATGGCATGATCGATAATGAGATCGGCTACTTCCAACTGTCAGGCTTCACAGTCGATGCTTCTAAGGAAGTAAGAAATGCGGTGCAGAAGCTGAAAGAGCAGGGCGCTAAAAAGATTATTTTCGATTTGCGCGACAATCCTGGTGGTTTGCTGCATGAAGCGGTAAACATCTCTAACCTGTTTGTTGACAAGGGTACCGATATCGTAAGCACCAAAGGAAAGGTGAAGGAGTGGAACAAGACCTACAAGGCCTTGGATGAACCGCTGGACAAGAACATGCCAATGGTGATTTTGACCAGTTCACGCAGTGCTTCAGCTTCAGAAATTGTAGCAGGCGTGATGCAGGATTATGATCGTGCTGTACTGGTAGGGGAGCGTACTTTCGGTAAAGGCCTGGTGCAGGCTACCCGTCCGCTCTCTTATAACTCACAACTGAAAGTAACCACTGCTAAATATTATATCCCGAGTGGCCGCAGCATCCAGGCAATCGACTACAAGCATCGCAACGAAGACGGCAGTGCTGGCAAAATTCCGGATTCGCTTAAAGTAGCGCATAAGACAGCTGGTGGTCGTATCGTGTACGATGGCGGTGGTGTTAGTCCCGATGTGGAAGTTACCCGCAAGACCTATTCTGAGATAGCTAAAACAATTGCTGTTAAAGGTTATTTCTTTGAGTATGCCAATAAATATAAAGCTGAGAACCCTACTATACCTTCAGCCAAGCAATTCAAGTTGACTGATACCGACTATCAGAAGTTTATCGCTTTCCTGGAAAACAAGGATGTGAACTACACGACTAAGGTAGAGCGTGAACTCGAAGAACTGACAGAGCAGGCTAAAGACGGCAAGCATTTGGAGGATATTAAGCTGGAGCTCGATGCCATTAAGAAAAAGGTGTCGCATAACAAATCAAATGATTTAACACGCTTCCGTGGAGAGATACAGGAAATGCTGGAGGCTGAGATCGCTTCGCGTTATTACCTGCAGAAAGGCTACATCGAATCTTCGTTTGATGACGATCCTGATATTCTGATGGCCAAGCGCGTGCTAAGTGACCAACAGCAGTATGCATCATACCTTAAAGTGAAATAGACATTTGAAGTATAATGAAAGAGGGTGATGCCAGTTTGGTGTCGCCCTTTTTTGTTTCTGGCTCTTTCGACTTACTTTTGTAACATCATTCATTATATATATAAAGCATGCCACTACTGCTCGCGCTCGAAACCTCCTCTGCTGTTTGTTCTGTTGCCTTATATAAAGGAGCGGACTTACTTGGAGCATCTGAGCTGCAGATCGAAAAGTCACACTCTTCCCATATCACGGTCATGATTTCGCAGCTAGTTGAGAACTGTGGCCATACCTTACAAGACTTAAGTGCTGTGGCTGTTTCCGGAGGGCCAGGATCTTATACTGGTTTGCGTATAGGAAGCTCTACTGCCAAAGGTCTCTGCTATTCACTTGATATCCCTTTGCTGGAAGTGTCTACTTTATATGGACTGGCAAAGCAAGCCATAGATGGAGTGCCTAATGCAAAGGACTACCTATTTTGCCCAATGATCGATGCCCGTCGCATGGAAGTGTATACCTGTCTGCTCAACTCAAAGCTCGAAGAACAGATGCCAGTGACTCCGGTGGTGCTGGATGAACAAAGCTTTGAAGAGCAACTTGCCCAACAACCAATCGTTTTCTTTGGTAATGGTGCATCAAAATTTAGAAAGCTTCAGGAGACTAATCCGAATGCACTCTTTATAGATAGCATTCAACCGTCAGCCAAACCGATTGGGCAATTGGCAATGGCAAAGTACGAGCAGCAGGTATTTGAGGATGTGGCCTATTATGAACCCTTCTATCTGAAGGATGTTTATATAACAAGTCCGAGTAAGAACACGATTAAATAAGCTATAATAATGTCAGATATAATAAACAAAGTTGCACAAAGCGCACTCGTGACGCTAAACCTGGAAGAGTTGCTTCATCCAGGAGAACGTGTAGTGTATGATATAAAGGATAACCTATTCCAGGGCTTGATTCTCCGGGAGAAGGATTTCAGAGCTTTTGTCAAAGAGCATGACTGGTCAACCTATACTGGAAAGAATGTGGCTATCATTTGCTCCGTGGATGCCATAGTGCCAACATGGGCCTATATGTTGCTGGCTACAAAACTACAGGCACATGCCAACTACTATGTCTTCGGTGATTTGGAAGCATTAGAGCAAGCACTGATGCAAGAAGCGATTGCAGGCATTAATCCAGAAGAATACCGGGATGGCAAAGTTGTGATCAAAGGTTGCGGTAGTATACCTGTGCCGACATATGCTTACGTAGAGATAATGCGAAAGCTATTACCAGTAGTGAGTAGTATGATGTATGGAGAGCCATGCAGTACAGTGCCTCTATATAAGAGACCAAAGACAACATAAGATAGCCTTAAAGTAAAACGAATGAAAAAAGCCCATTCCAAACCGGAGGGGCTTTTTTCATTAACAGTCAATAGATAATTAGGGCCAATATATAAAAGCTTCAACTGATCGGATAACCAAATTTAAAGGAATTAATACTATTCAAGAAAAAAATAGGATAGTGAGGAACTTCTGAAAGGAAAAATACTGTTACACTCTAGCGCAGCAAATACTGAGGCGCAATAGCATAGGGATGAACCACAGATAGCGTGATTATCTTCTTATACTGTTAACATTCAAACAACCTATCAGAGTGATCAAGAGCTCTGAAAACAAACAGTCTCTTAGCAATACAGGTAAAATAGCCTCTATTGCTAAGAGACGACAAAAACCGGCAAGAAAGTTTAAAACTATTCGGTTTGCCGGTCAGGCACTTAGCGGGAACCGCGGGTATGCAGCGGGGAAAGTTGAGATTGCCCCCTTGCGGGTCCGGAATTTTTGTGGACCTTTGCACTCCCCACCCGGCACAGCGGGACGGGGAAACAGC
>NZ_JBZYWG010000004.1:0-520053 GCF_058932845.1 Pontibacter sp. LHS2 | reverse complement strand
ACGACCACTGAAACAATACTTGCAATAGCAAAGTAGCCAGCTATTACAATGTATGCTAGTGCATCTTCATCAAAGTAGAGTTTTTTCATGAGTGACAACCTTTTAAAAGTTAGAAATCCCTTAAAATACCTTTGGCTGTCTTAGTATACTTTACGCGGAATGCAATCAAATGTTGTACTATATAAAAAATAGTTATGATTATTTATATATTAATATAGCTATATTAATAAGTTACTGACCGGCAACTGTTTACAGCGTGAATAAGCTTGACCATTTTTGCTGATGCACCAACTAACTCATGGCTCTTTCTTCAGAAGGCACTCAAACGAGTGTAAAAACAACAGGGGCGATGCCTGTAAGCATCGCCCCTGTTGACATATTATATTAGTAAGCTAATTATGCTACCGCTACAAGTACACTGCTAATTGCACCACCAAGCACAAAATAAGCAGCAACAATCAGATTAGCTTTTGCTTCATTAAGAGTAAATTTTTTCATGACAATAGAATGTTTTAAGGTTTAGGTTAGATTTAATTATTGCAAGCATAAAAAAATTATCTTCCAGACCAGTATTTTCATATATTTTCCAGAAGGCATTGCAAATAAATATTAAAAAATTATTATAAACAACTAATTGAATATATTTTCTAAATTATTGCACAATGCTACACTAATTAGACGTTATAACGTCCTTTTATATTACAACAACCTAATTATCAAACAACTATGAATATCAAAATTCAACAAAGAATAGTTCAATCCATATTTTGATAAAATATTTTTATAAAGCATCATGTATAGTTTGATATTTCACAAAAAAAAAATTCCCTGTCACTAAATGGTGACAGGGAATTGTGAAGGTGCTACAATTCTATAGCGAAAGCTTAGGGTCTTACAATATTACACAAGCTTTTTATAACGTATGCGCTTTGGCTCCATGTCACCTAAACGTTTCTTTTTATTCTCTTCGTAATCAGTATAGTTACCCTCGAACCAGTATACCTGCGAATCGCCTTCAAAAGCAAGAATGTGTGTACAGATACGGTCCAGGAACCAACGGTCGTGTGAGATGATCACAGCACATCCAGCAAAGTTCTCCAGGGCATCCTCCAGCGCACGAATTGCATTCACGTCCAGGTCGTTGGTTGGTTCGTCCAGGAGTAGCAGGTTACCGCCTTCTTTCAGCGTCATAGCCAGGTGTACGCGGTTGCGCTCACCACCTGATAGCTTCTCCACTTTCTTTTCCTGGTCACCACCTGAGAAGTTGAACTTACTTACATAAGCACGGGAGTTAACCTGTCGGCCTGCCATCATCATGTGCTCCGTACCGCCTGAGATCACCTCAAACACCGACTTTGTAGCGTCAAGGTTAGCGTGCTCCTGGTCTACGTAAGATATCTCTACCGTAGAGCCTACCGTGAAATCGCCTGCGTCTGGTTTCTCCTGACCTGTGATCAGTTTAAACAAAGTAGTCTTACCGGCACCGTTTGGACCGATGATACCTACAATACCACCCTGCGGCAATGAGAAATTCAGGTTTTCGAACAACAGCTTGTCACCATAAGCTTTGCTGATGTTATGTGCCTCAATAACCTGAGCACCCAAGCGTGGGCCATCGGGTATAAAGAGCTCCAGTTTTTCTTCTTTCTTGGAAGCTTCTTCGCTGGCAAGCTTATCATATTGGCTGATACGGGCCTTCGACTTGGCATGACGCGCCTTCGGGGCCATACGCACCCACTCCAACTCACGCTGCAGGGTTTTCTGGCGCTTGCTCTCTGACTTTTCTTCTTTGGCCAGACGGGCAGCCTTCTGCTCCAGCCAGCTGCTGTAGTTACCTTTCCACGGAATACCCTCGCCACGGTCCAGCTCCAGAATCCAGCCAGCCACGTTGTCCAGGAAGTAGCGGTCGTGAGTTACGGCGATCACAGTGCCTTTGTAGTGCTGCAGGTGTTGCTCCAGCCAGTCTACTGACTCAGCGTCGAGGTGGTTGGTAGGTTCGTCCAGGAGCAGTACATCCGGCTCCTGCAGTAGCAGGCGGCAAAGGGCCACGCGACGCTTCTCACCACCTGACAGGTTACCGATCACAGCATCTTCCGGTGGTGTGCGCAGAGCATCCATCGCGCGCTCCAGGCGGTTGTCCAGTTCCCAGGCGTTCAGCTGGTCCAGGCGCTCCTGCACCTCACCCTGGCGCTCGATGAGTTTGTTCATCTCGTCGTCCGTCATTTCCTCGGCGAACTTCATATTGATTTCGTCGAACTCCTTTAACAGACCCGCGACCTCACTCACACCTTCTTCTACTATCTCACGCACCGTTTTGGTCGGGTCCAGTTGAGGCTCCTGTTCCAGGTAGCCCACCGTGTAGCCCGGCGACCATACTACTTCGCCCCGAATCTCTTTGTCCACACCGGCGATCACCTTGAGCAGGCTTGACTTACCAGAGCCGTTCAGACCCAGTACGCCTATCTTGGCACCGTAGAAAAATGAGAGGTAGATATTTTTTAGTACTTGCTTCTGTGGCGGGTAGATCTTACTGACCCCAGCCATGGAGAAAATAATGGTTTCGTTGCTCATTATACTGTATATCAGTTTAGTACTGCCCTCAGACAGTAATTTAAAATTAAATTAACGCAACATTCACATTGCCCGCCCCTACAAACAGGGCTGATTTGGCAATTATTTACGTCGGCAAATACAAATATCGTAAAAATTCATGTGTTTATGCTTCACAAAAGTGCTTTGAAATCACTAAACTTGTAGAAAAACTGTATGGGAGAAGTCCGCACAGACTTATCGTAGCACCAAATCAGGTCATGGGTACGAGACGCAAACTGCTAAACTGCAGACTGTCAACGCTACAACCTGACTTGCGTATGCTAAGGTTAGTCTAAATTCTGGACCCTTTGCCCTATTATGTTCCGACTCTAACCCGATCCTTAAATGGAAAACAACGACCTATTGGAGGAAGCCAAAAAGTATGGCTTCATTCAGGACCAGCAAGTATGGCTGAAAGCTTTTATGACTTACCCTGACAGAAAGGTAGGTGAAGTAAAAGAATCAGAGGAGGACTCGCTGGTTTATTTCGCCAAGCGTTTTCACATGTTTAGCGACAAAGTAAACGCCCTGCTCGAGCGCATCACAACTTCTGAAAACAAAGGCTCTTTCCTGATGAAGGTATTGCACATGAAAGACCAGGTGGGCAATTATGATGCGCTAGGTGATTTCGAAGCAATTTATCATACGCTGAGTGAAGCCGAGGAAGAGATAAATGAGACCATCAAGCAGAACCGCGAGAAGAACCTAAGCATTAAGATCGGGCTTATACAGGAAGCAGAGGCACTGCAGGATAGCTTGGAGTGGAAAGAGACTTCTGACAAGATGAAGGACCTACGCGCGACCTGGATTAAGACCGGCCCGGTGGAGAAAGAACTCACTGAGGAGATTGAGGAGCGCTTTAAAACGGCACTAGAGGCTTTCTTTGAGCGCAAAAAGTCTTTCTTCAATGATAAGAAGCAAATGCAGAACCGCACTTACGACAGGTATAGAGACCTGATCGCCAGGTCAGTAGCATTGCAGAACTCTGAGGATTGGGAAGCCACCACAGCAAGACTGAAAGACCTGCAGACTCAATGGAAGCAGATTGGAGGATCGTTGCCGCGTGCCACCACCAATAAACTGTGGACTGAGTTCAGAAAAGCACACAACCATTTCTTCGAGCGCCTCAAAGTAAAGATTACAAACGAAAAGGCGGACTCTAAGGAAAAGTACTACGACACCAACCTGGAGCGGAAGCAAGAACTCGTAAGCCAGGCTGAGCAGTTGCTGCAGCACAATAGCCTGAACGACGCTGTAAAGCGCGCCAAGGAATTGCAGGCTGAGTGGAAGAAAGTAGGCCCGGTGCGCCCTGATATTTCAGACGCAATCTGGGAGCGCTTCATTAAGGCATGCGACCGCGTGTTCGAAATGAGCAGCCTGGAGCACTACATTCGCAAGCGCCAGCAGAACGCCAACGAAACTTATAGCCATGAGGAAGGGCTGAATGCCCGTATCAATGCCCTGCGAGATTTTATTAAGTCAGACCGTCAGGAGTTGGAAGTACTCGAAACTAATCTTGGCAAGTTGAGCGAAGCACCGAGCAACGATTCGTTCCGCAATATGCTGCTGGGCAAGATCCGTAACTTCAATCGCAAGATCAAAACCAAGCAGGCCCTGATTGAAATGTTCCAGGAGCAGCTGAGCACTATCAATAAATAGAAAAATTAAGATTTAACTATATTTTTTAAGGAAGCGCCTGTTGCGAATGCGGCAGGCGCTTTTTATATTTACATATAGGCCAATCAGGGCAAATAACAGTAAAAAACAGTGGTCAAAAAAATTTGACTCAAAATGAACATTTACTGTGTATTTGCGTTGTTTTGGTAAAAACAATCACAAAAAGCAATAAATATTTCAAAAAAATTTTAGTTTGTAAATTAATTCATACTTTTGCGAACTATTTTTTTCAACGCCATTTAGATTAAGGAGACACATACTATGTATTGGACACTGGAATTAGCATCATACCTGGAGGACGCACCTTGGCCAGCTACTAAGGACGAGCTGATCGATTACTCTATTCGCTCAGGCGCCCCTATGGAGGTAGTAGAAAACCTGCAGGCACTTGAAGATGACGGACAGCCTTACGAGAACATCGAGGAGATCTGGCCTGACTACCCTACTAAGGAAGACTTCATGTTCAACGAAGACGAGTACTAATCACTGATTAATCAGATTATGAATAGTGAATAATCCCCAACAGCCATCACAGCTTCTCATTATTCATTAGTCATTCCTCATTATTCATTGAACAACATCGTTGAAGTAAAAAATTTGGTTGCGGGTTATGAACAGCGTGTTCTGATCCGCAACCTTTCTTTTTCCGTGCCTGCTAAAGCGTTTGTGGCTATTGTTGGTCACAACGGAGCTGGCAAAACAACCCTGTTCAGGGCTTTCCAACAAAAAATACCCTACCAGGGACAACTCCTACTAAAAGGGCAGGACTTGCGCCACACAAAAGATGCAGCAGCATCCGGGCTCCTCTCCTATCTCCCCCAAAAAAATACTGTTTCTTTCTCGATCAGCGTGCTTGACCTGGTGGTGATGGGGCTATTCCGCAAGAAGAGCTTTTTTGAAAACTATACAGCGCAGGATTATACTCAAGCCAAGTCCATTCTGGCGCAACTGGAACTGACACACCTGCAGGAGCAGGATTTTACAACACTGTCGGGTGGTGAGCAGCAAATGGTGTGGCTGGCACAGCTGATGCTGCAGGATGCCGATGTTGTGTTACTCGACGAGCCTACCCAGCAGTTGGATGTGTATTATAAGAAACAGGTGTTCCAACTGCTGCAGGAATGGGTGCAGCAAAAGGGCAAAACAGTGTTCTGCATAACACATGACCTCTACAATCTGATGCCCGTGGAGGGCTTCCTTCTCAATCTGTCGAAACCCGCCCCTACACTAGAGCCGCTCTCTGCAGAAACCGTGCAGCAGAACCAGGAATTTCTGGAGGCACAACGGATTATCCGTTAAGGCGCCGTTGCAAACTGCTTCACAAGCACTTCGGCCAGCAGCAAGTCTTCCGGTGTGGTGATCTTGATATTGGCATAGCTGCCTTCTACCAGCGCTATACCTGCGCCCAGTTGCTCTACCACTGAAGCATCATCTGTGAAGTGCTCCTGCTCCGGCTGCTCATATGCTGTCCGCAACAGGCTTGCCTGGAAGCACTGCGGGGTCTGTACAAGTTTGTACTTGGTACGTGGCACGGCCTGACTTCCATCCTCAGTGAGTTCCCGGATAGAATCTTTCGGTGACACGGCTACTACAGCGGCACCTGACTCAGCCGCTTGCTCAAAGGCTGCCTGGATGATATCAGTGCTTACAAATGGCCGCACACCATCATGCACAGCCACTAGTGCCTCGCCGTGAATCGTAGCCAGTCCATTCTTGACAGATCCAAAGCGGGTCTTGCCGCCCGGCACCGCCATATGAAATACAGGAAACTTATGCTGCTTGCAAAGGTTTCGCCATACCTGCAACTGGTCTTCTGGCAGTACCACCACTATGCGTATATCGGAATTGTAGGCATAGAACCGCTCAATGGTATGCATCAGAATAGGCTTACCGGCAAGCTCGATAAACTGCTTGGGCAAACTGTGCTGCATGCGGCTGCCAGTGCCACCGGCTACTACAATGGCGTATTGTTGCAAAGCTTTCTCCATAAGGTAAGGTTTATGTGCTGTAATAGCCTGTTTTTACTGGCAGTTGGCCAACTGGGCTATACCTGCTGCCTTGATATAAGGTAGATTCCGAGTGATTTTTTCGATGCTCCAGTCCCACCATGCGATCTGAAGCAATTGTGCTATTTCGGTTTCCGTGAAACGCATTTTCACAACCTGAGCCGGATTACCTGCTACAATAGCGTAATCAGGTACATCCTTAGTCACCACGGCCTTAGTCGCAACAATGGCCCCGTTCCCAATTTTCACGCCGGGCATAATCACTGCTTCGTAACCAATCCACACATCATTGCCTATCACTGTGTCGCCTTTGTATGGGTACTCCGGTGCGTCTGTCCCGCCTGTCTTTTCCCAGCCATTTGCAAAAATTTCAAAAGGATAGGTAGAGATGGTTTTGGTTTCGTGATTTCCCCCATTCATGATGAATTTCACCCCGGAGGCGATGGCACAAAATTTCCCGATGAGCAGCTTATCCCCTATAAAATCGAAGTGGTACAACACATTTTTTTCGAAGTTATGCGGGTCCTCCATATCATGGTAGTAGGTATAGTCCCCAACTATGATGTTCGGATTCCGGATGATGTTCTTCAGAAAAACCAGATTATGGTGATGCGGAAGCGGGTATGTGTTGTGGGGATCTGGACTTGGCATATATCCGATTTAGTAGTGCAATGTACAAAGCTACAAATAAAGCAAAAAGCCCCGACTTTGGAGGTCGGGGCATTTCTAAATCTTATACCTGCTGATTACAGAATCAGCATTACGTCGCCGTAACTGAAGAAGCGGTACTTTTCTTTCACAGCCTCTTCGTAGGCTTTCATCACCAGCTCATAGCCACCGAAAGCAGCTGTCATCATCAGCAGTGTGCTCTCTGGCATATGGAAGTTCGTTACCAGTGCATTCGCGATCTTGAAATCATATGGCGGGAAGATGAAACGGTCAGTCCAACCATCGTTTGGCTTCAGACGGTTACTTGCCGATACCGACGACTCCAGTGCACGCATGGTGGTCGTACCAATCGCCACGACACGCTTCTTGTTGTCCAAGGCTTTATTCACCATTTCGGCGGTTTCAGCAGGAACTGAGAAGTTCTCCGAGTCCATTTTGTGCTTGGTCAGGTCTTCTACGTCTACCGGGCGGAAAGTGCCTAGGCCAACGTGCAGCGTCAGTGGCGTTACATCCACACCTTTAATCTCGAGGCGCTTCAGTACTTCTTTGGTAAAGTGCAGGCCGGCAGTCGGGGCGGCCACGGCACCTACGTTTTTGGCATATACCGTTTGGTAACGCTCTTTGTCTTCCGGCTCAGCTTCACGCTTGATGTATTTTGGAAGTGGAGTTTCGCCTAGCTCGTTGATCGTCTTATAGAACTCTTCGTCCGGACCATCAAACAAAAACTTGATCGTACGGCCACGGGAGGTTGTGTTGTCAATCACCTCTGCTACCAGGTCGCTATCGCCGAAGTAAAGTTTATTACCAACGCGAATCTTACGGGCCGGATCTACCAGCACGTCCCACAGGTGGATATCTTTGTTAAGCTCACGCAGCAGAAACACTTCAATCTTGGCGCCGGTCTTCTCTTTGTTGCCATACAGACGGGCAGGAAACACCTTGGTGTCGTTCACCACCATCACATCGCCTTCATCGAAATACTCCAGGATGTCTTTGAAAACACGGTGCTCAATCTTACCGGTGTCGCGGTGCAGCACCATCATGCGTGACTCATCGCGGTTAGCGGATGGATGTGTGGCTAGCAGGCTTTCGGGGAGCTCAAACTTAAATTCTGATAACTTCATACTTTTTATATTACGGTATAAATCGTGCTGACTTAGAACGGTCTGTATCGGGTAAGTGACCGGCTCCTTAAAAATCAGGAAGGCATACCCATGATACAATTAAAAAATCAAACCGCAAATTTACTTAGTTTGCCCGAAATATTCTTACTTTTAAGAAAATTACTTTCCTGTACGCCAAACTATGATCTACCTACGCCTTATAGCTGAAAGTTTCCGATTTGCATGGCAAGCCTTACGTGCCAACCTGCTCCGAACGATCCTCTCCCTGCTGGGCGTTACAATTGGTATTTTTGCCATCATATCGGTATTCACACTGGTAGATTCGCTCGAGCGCAATGTGCGCGACAGCATGAGTTTCATTGGTGACAAGGTGTTGTATGTAGAAAAGTGGCCCTGGAGTTTCGGTGGCGAATACCCTTGGTGGAAATACTTCAAACGCCCACAGCCTAACACCCACGAATTCCGCTTGCTGGACCGCAACCTGACCAACGATGCTGGTGTGGCTATTTTTGCCAACAAAGGACGCAGCTTGTTTAAGCACCGCAATAACAATTTCAGAGACGCCGGTCTTATGGGCGTTACCTACGATTACAACAAAGTAACGGAGATACCAGTGGCAGAAGGCCGCTACTTTATCCCGCAAGAGGTGGATGCAGCCCGGAATGTGATGATCATAGGCGATGAAGTGGCCAGCACGCTCTATCCGGGCCAACCAGCCATCGGGCAGGAGCTCAGAGTTAGCGGGCACAAGTTCACGGTGATCGGGGTGATGGAGAAACAGGGTGAAAGCATGTTTGGCATGCCTAACTTCGATCAGATGGGCATTATACCTTATGGCACCTTCAGCAAAATGTACGCGACAGGCCCTAATGGTATCGGCTCCACTATTGCTGTAAAAGGCCGCGAAGAGGACATAGGGTTACAAGAGTTGGAATATGAAGTGCGTGGCATGATGCGCAATATCCGTGGATTAAAACCGCGTGACGAAGACAACTTTGCTATCAACCGCCCTGAAATGGCTACTCAAGCTATTTCTGGCTTCTTCCAGGTGGTTGGCCTGGCAGGCTGGGTAATCGGTGGATTTGCTATACTGGTGGGCGGCTTTGGTATCGCCAACATCATGTTTGTGTCAGTTAAGGAACGCACCAATATCATAGGTATACAAAAATCACTGGGCGCTAAAAACTATTTCATTTTATTCCAGTTCTTGTTTGAGTCAGTATTTTTGAGCATTATTGGCGGTGGCATCGGTATTCTGCTGGTATTCCTGCTCACTTTGATACCGCAGGACATGATGAAGATTTCGCTCTCAGCAGGCAACATTATATTAGGCCTGGGCGTATCGGCGGTGATAGGCATGCTATCGGGTATAATTCCGGCAGTGCTTGCTTCAAACCTGGATCCGGTGATTGCGATTCGCTCCAAATAACAAAAACACGACCGTGACTGCAAAGCATCCTTCTCCACGCTGCAGACACACACCCTTAAAATTATTTATTAAATGAAGAAGGCGTCTCATTGTGAGTGCGCCGCAGGAGGCCTGCCTCCTGAAGAAGACGAAGAAAGAATTATGACAAAGCTTAGAAAGACAAGCAAAACGAAACTCAACGACGAGTCACACAACAGCGGAAGCGGACAGACGATCCTGAACCCGGATGTAAACGAAAATAAAGCAAAATCCATCACAGACCTGCGCGAGAACGGACAAGTACAGGCCCCGCCAGCATCTGAGGAGGATATAAAAATCAGACAGGCCTTTGTAGACAAGGACTGGAACGAGATCAAAATCGCTGACTCTTGGCAGATCTTTAAGGTAATGTCGGAGTTTGTGGAAGGCTTCGAGAAGCTGTCTAAAATTGGCCCTTGCGTTTCAATTTTTGGCTCAGCCCGAACCAAAAACACGCACAAGTACTACATCATGGCTGAGGAAATCGCCGCCAAACTGGTACGCCATGGTTACGGCGTGATCACAGGCGGTGGACCGGGCATCATGGAAGCAGGTAACAAAGGGGCTCACTCAGAAGGTGGCAAGTCTGTAGGCTTGAACATCCAGCTGCCGTTCGAGCAATTCAACAACATCTACATCGACTCCGATAAGCTCATCAACTTCGACTATTTCTTTGTGCGCAAAGTAATGTTTGTGAAGTATGCGCAGGGCTTTATCGTGATGCCAGGTGGCTTCGGAACGCTGGATGAGCTGTTTGAGGCGATCACTTTGATTCAAACCAAGAAAATCGGTGCCTTCCCGATCGTGCTGGTAGGCCGTGAGTACTGGGAAGGACTTTTCAAGTGGGTAGAGGACGTGATGCTGAAAATGGAAAGCAACATCAGCCCGGAAGACATGGACCTGATCCATATCGTGGACGATGCAACTGAAGCAGTAAGAGTAATCGACGAGTTCTACAGCAAATACCTGCTGTCTCCGAACTTCTAAGAGAAAAGCAATTCAAAAAAAACGCCCCGTTGTTCTCCAACGGGGCGTTTTTTTTGTAAAACACAGTCTGCCATAGAGCGTAGTACGGCTCATTAGTTTAGCGGCTTTACTTCAATAGAGGTGCTACCATGTACAGGTATACCCGCTGCTGTTTGCCCCTGCACTTTTATCTCAAACATTCCTGTTTCGTCGGAGGTATAGAACGTGATCGTGGCACTTCCGTCGGCTCCAGTCTGCAGAGATGGTTGCCAGTACAGCTGCTGCCGGAAGTCAGGTAATTGGGCCTGCGCCACATCGTTAGTGGCTGGCACTACAAAGTTCCGGGGCAGGTTGTACTGCTCGTACAGCACAGGCAGCCCTTTTTCCTTGAGCCGCTCCCGGGCCTCACCGCTTTTGGTGTAAATAGCAAACATGCCATGATCAACCAAGCGACCCAGGTTGCCGGCATACAACTTCTCCTCTGACCAGGCGATCTCCATGGAGGCGATATCGTTCAGATCGAGCGCCATGATCTCGTCCATGTTCTCCAGTATGACGCCGTCCAGCAGGTATAGCGGCTCCTCTTTCATCATGCGCTTGGTTCCGGGCGCAACATAGAGCAATCGTACTGTCTGCCTGCCTTTCTTTTTGCGCATGCGCAGGTTGGTAGTAGCCTCACGAATAGCTTCTTCTACATCCTGAAAAGCGACATACTCATCCAGCTTGAACACCCGATCGGCTGGCAGGCGCGGAAGCGGAGCTGTAGCATGAGGCTCGGTCAGGCCATAGATTTCGTTGATGTTGGTGCGGGTATAGTGTTTCATCGCTATATTCTTTACCTGC
This sequence comes from Pontibacter sp. LHS2, assembly GCF_058932845.1. Taxonomy (NCBI): domain Bacteria; kingdom Pseudomonadati; phylum Bacteroidota; class Cytophagia; order Cytophagales; family Hymenobacteraceae; genus Pontibacter; species Pontibacter sp. LHS2. The sequence continues at coordinate 508,729 of NZ_JBZYWG010000004.1, read as the reverse complement.
AGTGGCAGCGCCTGGACGAAAGCTGTGTCCAGCTGCTTTGTGAAGGCTTCCTGCTGAAAAGGTGACTTTATACCTTCTTGCCGCACAGGTTCTACCAAGGGCTCTCTACTAAAGCGTGCTTCTGTTTCGCTTTTTGCGATAGCATCCCAGAGTTCACGGTCTGCCACGTAGTTCTGCCGTATCTCGTTTCCGGAAACAAAGCTGCCTGGTTGCTGAAGTGCAGCCCTGCGTTCTGCCACAGAGGCAGTGAGCCAGGTGGAGGCTGGCAATCCTTTCACGGAGACAGTTACCTGCTGATGGGTACCGTATTGCTTCTGATCAGTTTGCACTTCTATACCTGCTGCACGAGGCAATGCGATCCGCTGTTCTGCTTCTACCAGACCTCCTGTGTTAAGTAGCAGCAAGCGGCATTCGGGCTGCTCGGCACTTAACCAGGGTACGGTAATCTGCTCTGTTCCCGAAAGGTATTGCGCAAAGTATACGGTTCCGCCCGAAGCTGCCACCAGCACATGGCCTATTGCCGATTTGCCTTGCACGCTGACCTGTATACCCGCATTGTTTACGTTCCCAACTGCCAGGGCTATACCTTGCTGCCTTGGTTTTGGGAGCGGCACCTGCTGCGGCATATAGTTTTCCGCCTGCAGCTGCGCCACCAGTTCCTGCTGCTCTGTAGCCGACAGAGTGAAAACAGCTATACCTGCCTCATTGCTTTTGAATGTGGTGATGACCTGCCCGGCTGTATCAGCCACAGTCCCTTGAGCGGCTATACCTATACCTGCAGCGTTGGTCACAGCCGCTACCATTTTAGTGGGCACTCCAGCCGGCCAGACACCTGACTCAGGAAAGAATCGTACTTGTAGTGGCCTGGCCTTTACGGGATGCGTTTGCAGTGCCCGCACTTCATCCGGGTTGACAATGGTAAGTTGCTGCTGCCAATGCTGTTGTGTGCTGAAGTTTCTCATCCAATTGGTGGCAGCTTGCAGTTTGTAGTTGCCAGAGGGCATATCCTTAGGAAGCAGGAAATCTCCTTGTGCTTTCCCATCCTCTATCACCAGTCGCTGGTTGATCAGGGTATTGCCTTTTGCATCCAGCAGTTCCACATAAAGCACCCGGCTCGCCGGAGCAGTTGAGCTCTTTTGCACGTTGGCACTGTACCAGAGCCGCTCCCCTGCCATGTACCAGGGCTGGCTGTGTACCAATTGCACCTGTTCATCAGAGAGCTGACGCTGTACCTGAGCAGCAGCGACTTTGGTAACCTGCTCTTGCTGGCCATAGGCTGGCAAACTAATGCAAGTCACTGCCCACAGCCAACAGGCTGCCCCCAATATCCTGTTACTCTTTTTGCAGGGTTTGATCATGATCAGGTAGTTTATCAAAAGCCAATTGGCCGCTGGTCAGTTACGTTTGGATATTGAAAAGTGTAGCGGCAGTCGCCCAAAGGCGGCTCGTAAGGCAGACCCGGGAACGGAGCGTAGAACTGTCGCTGAATCACGACAAAATCCTCCACCATGGCGGAAGCGGTGAAATAGCCTACTATCTGCTCTTCGGGGTTGGTGACGCTATACAGGTTGCCGTTGATGCGGGCCGGCGGCGGATCGAAAATACTGCCCACACTCGACTGCTGCTCATTGAACAATCGCCAGAATTCATAGGCCTCGCCGGTCAGGGAAAACTGCCTGATTTTGATGCGGTATTTGGTTGGGATGTCGGCTGGCACTACCACGACAGGTTGCTCAAAATAGCGTCCGTTCACCAGCCTGTCATCATTTGACACCACTTTTGTGTTGATGCTGCCCCTATTGGACCAACAAACAGAAGGTACCGGCACATCGCCCGTATTGGTATAAAACTCAAACACGCCTTCTGTATCCCAGCGGTAGTAGTTGCCTCGCTCAGGCGGATCCTGTACCTGCGCCTTTACCTCAAAGCCCACTGACCTGCGCTCTATCAAAAGACCCGCTGAGTTGCGCACCACGTCTGTAAATTCTTTGAACTCATAGCTTATACCTTGTATGGCTGGGACCGGGCGCAGTAATTCTGGACGCGATGCATACTCCCGACCGTCAGGCAAGGTAATGTGCAAGGTATAGCTCCTTCCCTGCTCTACCTGGTAGTCGCTTTCTAGTAATCTGTACACGCCGCTTCTGGGTTCTTCATCCAAAGGCATACTGTTGCCGAGGTTGTCCTGTATCGTAACGGTGGCATTTAGCACCCGCTCGACAATCACCTGCTGATTCTTGCTATCGAAAGGGGCGGTCCAGGTGAGAGTTACTTTGTTCAGCTCCGGGTTATTCTGGTCTGTGATCATGCCGCTTACCACCAGCGACTTCTGCTCTGTGCCGGTCTGGATCTCAAAAGGATCTATACAAGCCTGGAAACATACCGTGGCAAGAAGAATGGCTCGCCACAGGAAGAACCACGCACAGCTCTGTCGTTCATTATGCTTTCTCATTTGGTGATCTTGAAATTGTAAGTGATGGCCGGAACTGCCGAGCCGATGACTGATAGCCGGTAAGCCTGCGGAATAGTGCCACCGTAAGATGGTTTAAAGAACACAGAATATGGGTTTTTGCGCCCATAGACGTTATACACCGAGAAGGCCCAGCTGCTCACCCAGTTTGCGTTCCGTTTGTTGGTGCCGTCTATCACGAAGGCCAGGTCCAGGCGGTGATAGTCTGGTATGCGGTGCTGGTTGCGGTCGCTGTAGTTTACCATCAGCAGTCCATCAATATAACCCACTGATTCCGGATAAGTGATTGGTCTGCCCGTGCTGTAAGTAAAGTTGGCTGACAGACTGATCAGGCGGGTCAGCTGCTGGTTCATGACCAAGGTAAGGTCATGCGGCTTGTCGAAGTTGGCCGGGAAGAAGTTGCCGTTGTTGATGCGCTCTTCTGGGGTAGGACCGTTCACGCGACGCAGTGACCTGGAATAGGTATAGCTAGCCCAGCCGGTCAGCTTTTTGCCTTTGCGGCGCATCATCAGCTCCAGTCCGTAAGCTTTGCCTTCGCCTGGCAGCAGGTCCGCATCCAGTGTGCTGTTGAGCAGGAGCCGGGCTCCGTCTTTATACTCCACCAGGTCGTGCAGTTTTTTGTAATAGGCCTCCGCCGAGAGCTCGATGGTATTGTCCTGCAGATTTTTGAAAAAGCCGAGTGCCACCTGATCGCCGATCTGTGGGCGCAGGTTCGGGTTGCTCGTTTTCCAGGTATCCACTGGAGAGGCGGCCGCTGTATTGGAGATCAAGTGAATGTATTGTGCCATGCGGTTATAACCCAGTTTTACAGAACTGTTTTCGCCCAGGCTTACCTTAAGTGAGGCACGCGGCTCAAAATTACTATACTGCTGTATCACGCCGCCACTGTTGTAGCGCACGGTGTCAACGATCGTTGACTCCCGTCGGGGTGACTCCGGATCGTAGACGTACACATCACCCGGCCCCAGGTTATAATATGAGGAGTAGCGTAGCCCATAGCTAACCGATATTCTCGGGCTAAGAGCATATTCGTGGTCCAGGTATAGCGCAGCTTCAACAGAGCGTTCCCGTGGCATGTTGACAGGCAGCAGACTCGATTGCTCTGAACCGGGCGTCAAGACACCGGGGCTAAACTGATACCAGGAGGACGAAGCCCCCAAACCCAACTTGTGCTGCACAGAAGGTTCGTAGTTCAGGTCTGCCCTGATCTGCTTGTATTTTATCTCTGAGTCAAGGGTATAGCTGTAAGGCTCTGTTTCGGCTTCTACGCCATAGTCATAATCACCTACCACACCCGTTACGCTCGACAGGAGTTTGTCGCTAAAGGTATGGTTCCAGCGGGCAGTAGCAGTGGCGGTGCCCCAGGTATAAGTGGTATCAGCTCCAAAACGGAAACCGTCGCGACTTAGATAGCCTGACAGCATCAGCTGGTTTTTGGCGCTGATCGTGTAGTCAACCTTGGCGTTGAAGTCGTAAAAGTAGCCATCGCTGTCGCGCACAGCTTTGTCAGGCACGTAGCGCAGCGCAAGCCCGGGATAGGCCCCACGAGCTCCGAGCACAAATGATGCTTTGTCTTTCAGTAGTGGCGCTTCCACCATCAGGCGGCTTGCCAGCAGGCCGATGCCACCGCTCAGGATAGGCGCTTTCTTGTTACCCTCTTTCAGCTCCACATCCAGCACTGACGAGATGCGTCCTCCGTAACGGGCAGGTATACCGCCGCGATACAAAGTCACATCCTGTACCATATCCGGGTTGAAAACTGAGAAGAAACCAAACAGGTGCGAGGCACTGAAAAGCGGCGCCTGGTCTTGCAGGATTAGGTTCTGGTCGATGCTGCCTCCGCGCACATTGAAGCCGCTGGCCCCTTCCCCGACGGTGGTCACACCCGGCAACGAAATGATGCTGCGCAATACGTCCACTTCCCCCAGGAAATTGGGCATCTTTCGCACCTCCTGTATTGATAGGCGCGCCACACCCATTTCCAAACTTTCTACATTATGGTCAGGTGCTTTGGCCGATATCTCTACCTCACGCAGCTGGTTACTTACTTCAAATAGCTCAACGTTCATGGTGCGGCTCTGCTGCAGGCTGACCCGTCGCTGGTCCTCTACCATGCCGATGGCTCGCACCCGCAAGGTGTACCTGCCTGCTGGCACCGACAAGGTATACCTGCCGTGCTCGTCGGCAACGGTGCCTTTTCCAATCTCCACAAGTAGCACAGTGGCGCCAATGAACGGCTCCCCTGTCTTGGCATTGCGCACCTGTCCGCTTAGGGTCACAATGCGATCAGTGGCTTGCCCTCCTGTCTGCACGCCGGAAGGCACCGTGTCAGAGCGAAATATAGAAGCCGCGGACTGAGGCACCAGCACTACCGTGCGGTCATCGTACAGCACAAATGAGAGACGGGCTTTCTCCAGGAGCTTTTGCAAGGCACTGGAGAGTAGCTCCTGCTCAAAGGTCTGTGAAACCTGCACCCCTTCTACCCATTCCGGTTGGTAAAACACGCGCAGCTTATACCTCTGCTGTAAGTCTTGCAACACTGCTGCCAAGGGCTGCTCCTGGTAGCTGGCTGTAATGCGTGGCTGACTACTTTCCTGTGCCCGGGCATGGCCTGTCAGTAGCATCAGTACAGCAAGTAAAAAATAGTGGTAGCGTCTTTTCATAAAACGGAGGTGCGGTTGGCATATGTGCGCAGCAGGCATTAAATAAGACCACTTTACACCTTAGCAATATATAGTTTTAACATTGAAATTGAAAATTTAGGATGTTCCTGAATTTAAAAGCTTTGGCGGAATCCTTATTACCTAAGTCCAAGAGAATCGTACATAATAACAAGAGAGCCCAAGCCTATGTCAGATGCGGACAAAGAGTTGATCAAGAAGCTCAAGAAGAAGCTTAAAGTACAGGAGCAGAAAAACGCTGAGATACGTGACCACATGGCAGCGGAACGCACGATCTTCGCCAATGAACGCACCCTGATGGCCTACCTGCGCACAGCCATGACAATTTCGGTAGGTGGGTTTGTGGCCATCAAGCTTTCCGATGATCTGTACCTGGAGGTCATTGGTGTCATTTTAATTCCCATCGGCATCATACTGGGCGTTTACAGCTTTGTCAGGTATAGGCACAAGCAGCGCATTATCGAAGATCATCACCAGGGCTACTGCCCAACAAGCCACGAACACGAGCGGGCACACAGCGAAATGCCCCAGCCTGGTGGCAATGGCAAACAAACCTCTGCCTAACGGGCATTTGCTTATGCTGGCCGTTATAAAAACGTGGCTTGCGTCTGTTATCCCTTTCCTTCCCTTTGTTTCGTATATTTCTCAAAAAATAGAATAGATGCCTGTGCAGGAGCAAGACGAAATCAAGAAGCTGCGTAAGAAGATCAAAAAGCTGGAAAAGAAGAACAATGAGATCCGCGACGAGATGGCTATTCAGCGCACCATCTTTGCGAATGAGCGTACTTTGATGGCTTACTTCCGGACGGCAATTGCGCTTATCGCCGGTGGCTTTGCTGCTATTAAGTTCTCCCAGCATGTTTACATGGAGCTGATCGGCTTTACGCTGATGCCTATTGGTGTACTGCTGGCCGTGTATAGCTTTGTGCGCTATCTTACTAAGCAGAAGCTAATCGAACGTCATCGGCAAGACTACCAACCCACAAGCCAGCACCACGAAGAACTTCACGAAAAACAGGCATCACGCCATGGAAACGCAGATTGAGGCGTTAACTAAGGATAATTGCTAAAAGCTAAACCATTTAGCGCTGATATCTGTTAAGAAGGGTTAGCATCTTCGAGTCCGGAGGAGCTGATATTTTTGTACCTTTGCTATTTAAAATCAAGCATTCCTGAATGGCTTTTAATCAAGCGCAAGACACAGCAAGCAGCACAGATACTGCCTTCTCCGAGAATGGGGAAAACCAGCAGATTGAAGTATACGGTGCCCGCGAACATAACCTCAAAAACATTTCCATCAAGCTGCCCCGCTACAAGCTGGTCGTTTTTACTGGCATTAGTGGTTCGGGTAAGTCCTCGCTGGCTTTCGATACGATCTACGCCGAAGGGCAGCGCCGCTACATGGAAACGTTTTCGGCCTACGCCCGCTCGTTCATGGGCGGACTAGAGCGACCTGATGTGGACAAGATCGAAGGCCTTTCGCCGGTGATTTCCATCGAGCAGAAGACGACGAGCCGCAACCCCCGCTCCACGGTAGGCACCATCACCGAAATTTACGACTTTATGCGTCTGCTTTGGGCGCGCACGGCTGAGGCATTTAGCTATGTCACCGGCGACAAAATGGTGCGCCAAAGCGATGACCAGATCGTGAGCCATATTCTTGAGCACTTTGAGGGAAAGCGTATTATCGTACTTGCCCCAGTGGTAAAAGGCCGTAAGGGCCACTACCGTGAATTGTTCCAGCAGATCCGAAAAATGGGCTTTATCCGTGCCCGTGTGGATGGTGAGTTAGTGGAGATCGCTCCGAAAATGCAGGTGGATCGCTACAAGATTCACGACATCGAGATCGTGATCGATAAGATCGTGGTGAAGGAGGAAGACCGCTTCCGTTTGTCAGGTTCTATCCAGAACGCACTCACGCATGGCAAGGGCACTGTCCTGATACTGGACGTGGACGCCGACAAGACCCACTTCTTCTCACGCCACCTCATGGACCCGGCCACAGGTATAGCCTATGACGATCCGGCTCCGAACTCCTTCTCATTTAACTCCCCTTATGGTGCCTGCCCGGTGTGCAATGGCTTGGGTGAAATACAGGAAATCACAGAAGAGTCGGTTATACCTGACAAGAGTCTGAGTATTCGTCGCGGCGGCATCGCCCCATTGGGTGAGTACCGCGATATCTGGATTTTCAAGCAGATCGAGGCCCTCTTCAAGCATTTCAAGGTATCGGTTTCGACGCCGATCAAAGACCTGCCCGAAGATGTGCTTCGGGTATTGCTCTATGGCCTGGACGAGGAACTGGAGGTGAATACCAAGAAAGGTAACTATGTAGTGGAGTTTGAAGGCATCGTGAACTTCCTGAAAGGGCAGATGGAGTCTGACTCCGACAACATCCGCTCCTGGGTAGAGGATTTTGCGCAGACCACGACCTGCCCGGAGTGTAACGGGTATAGACTCAAAAAAGAATCGCTGCACTTCAAAATCGCTGATACGAACATAGGTGAGCTCTCGGTATTAGACATCAACAAACTGGCTGCCTGGTTTGAGGGCGTGGAAGAACGCATGAACGAGCGTCAGAATGTGATCGCCCGTGAACTGCTGAAAGAGATCCGTAAGCGCATCGGCTTCCTGCTGGATGTTGGTCTGGATTATCTGAGCCTGCACCGCCCCGTAAAAACACTGTCTGGTGGCGAAAGCCAGCGCATACGACTGGCCACTCAGATCGGTACGCAGCTGGTGGGTGTGCTTTACATCATGGACGAACCGAGCATCGGTCTGCACCAGCGCGACAACGAGCGCCTGATCAAAGCATTGCAGGACCTCCGTGACCTGGGCAACTCCATCATTGTAGTGGAGCACGACAAGGACATGATTCTGCAAGCCGACTATGTGGTGGATATCGGTCCGGGCGCAGGTATACACGGTGGACAAGTGGTAACCGCCGGCACGCCGGAAGACATGATGAAAGCCGGCACCACCACAGCCGACTTCCTGAGTAACCGCCGGGGTATAGCCGTGCCGCGTGTGAAGCGTCCGGGAACAGGTGAAGTATTGAAACTGAAAGGCGCTACGGGCCACAACCTGAAAAACGTGACACTGGAGTTGCCGCTTGGCAAGATGGTGTGCGTAACCGGTGTATCGGGCAGTGGTAAGTCCTCGCTCATACACGATACGCTTTACCCGATCCTGAACACGCACTTCTTCAGGGCCAAACGCGATCCGCTTCCATACAAGAAAATTGAAGGACTGGAGCACATTGACAAGGTGATCGAAGTAGACCAGTCACCGATCGGCCGTACGCCGCGCTCTAACCCGGCTACCTATACCGGCGTGTTCACAGACATTCGTACGCTGTTTGCGCAGCTGCCAGAAGCAAAAATCAGAGGATATACTCCGGGTCGTTTCTCATTCAATGTGAAGGGTGGTCGCTGTGAGGCCTGCGAAGGTGCCGGAATGCGCACGATCGAAATGAACTTCTTGCCGGACGTATACGTGCCTTGCGAGGTGTGCAAAGGCAAACGCTACAACCGCGAAACCCTGGAAGTGCGCTTTAAAGGCAAGAGCATCACTGACGTGCTGGATATGACGGTGGAGCAAGCTGTGGATTTCTTTGAGAGTCAGCCACGTATCCTGCGCAAGATTCAGACGCTAAACGAGGTGGGCTTAGGTTACATCACCCTTGGTCAGCAGGCTACTACTCTATCAGGTGGTGAGGCGCAGCGTGTGAAACTGGCTACGGAGCTTTCCAAGAAAGACACAGGCAAGACGCTTTACATTCTGGACGAGCCTACAACCGGTCTGCATTTCCAGGACATCGAGCACCTGAGCGAAGTGCTGCACAAGCTGACGGACAAGGGCAACTCAGTGCTGATCATTGAGCATAACCTGGACCTGATCAAGATCGCTGACTGGATCATCGACATTGGACCGGAAGGTGGTGAGGGCGGTGGCACCATTGTAGCGGCAGGCACACCAGAAGATATTGTCAAGAAAGGCAAAGGCTATACTGCTCACTTCCTCAAAGAAGAACTTAAGATGAGCCATTACCGCGAAAACGGCCAGGCTTAACAGGTATAGCTATACCTAAAAATGCCGCTCTCATAGCTGAGAGCGGCATTTTTGTTTTAGATATTTCCGAGTCTGTCTTCTAACTCTTCGGCTTTCTGTAAGTGCTGTCGCAAGAGTGGGAGCTGCTTGGAGGCGAACTGCTTTACTTCCATCACCTGAGCATTCTCCGCTATATCCTCGTAGCGCTTCAATAGGCTACGGTGCTCTTCACGTATACGCTTGATGTAAGCCAGGTCAAAGCCTATACCTGTTTCTCCGCTCACCTCGTCGTATACCTTCTGATGCGCTCTGCCCAGTTCATTGGGAATAACAAACTCGCCTTGCACGGCTATGTTCTGCAGGTCTTCCATCACACGACGGTGACCGGTGCTCATGTCCTGCGCCATTTCTTTTACTTCCGGGCTCACGGCTCTTTCCAAAGCCAGGTCACCAAGTCGTACCTGTAGCATGTTGGCACTGGTGGCTTCGGCTACAAACAGAGCATCGTTTTTCATCCCCTGCATGCCGGCAGCCTCAAACTGCTCCACACTCTGGGAGGCAGCTCGTTCTATGCTATCGTCGGCGCCACAGCTGGCAGTGCCCAAAAGAAGCACGGCGCTGGCAAGGTATAGGGTAAGTTTTCGGATCATACGCATGGGTTTAAAATAGGAGCATCTGCAGCCAATAATAGCTGCAGATGCTTAAGATAATTAGTTATTAGGAAATACCCAGTGTTTCGGGTAATCGCTTATTGCTGCAGGCCGTCTTTGATCTGCTGTGCACGCTGGTGGTGCTGGCGCAGCTTAGGAAGGGTCTTGCTAGCAAATGCTTTCACATCAGCATCCGGATACTCCTGGTCTTCTGCCACGTCTTCGAACATGCTAATGTCAGAGTCGTGTGCGCTTACCATTTTGTCCATGTACATTCTGTCAAACTCAGCACCCTGCTTGTCACGCAAGTCACGCATATGGCCCATGTGGTCGTTGCTCATGCTGTCAGGCAGTGTGATGTTTTTGCTGGTAGCCAGTTTGCGCAGCTCCTCGTTAGCAGCTGTGTGATCCTTTACCATCATGCTGGCAAACTCCTTTACCTGCGGATTAGTAGCACGCTCCTGAGCAAGTTTGCCTGCCTCTACTTCCATCATGCTGCTGCTGGCTGCAGTGGTCATAAAATCAGCGGCCTCTACTCTGCGGTCTTCCATGGCAGTGTCTTCAAAACGCTGCTCCGTAGCTTCCTGTGCCTCGTCTACGCTGTCGTTGCCAGACCCGCCACAGGCCATTGTGCCAAACATAAAGGCACATGCCATTAATCCTGTTGTTGCAATTCTTTTCATAGTGTTATTTCTTGTTAATAGTAAAATAGTTTGAACAAATTGGTATACGCCCTTAGAGCAATGGAGTTATATTATGTGCTTTTAATATAATGCAAGAGAACGAATAAAGCCGTATTCTGGCTATTTTGAAGCAAGACGCAGGTACTGACTACACTTACAAAAGAACAGGCACAACTATCTCAGGCATAAAACGATATATACCAGAAACCCTTCCTAAGCTATATCCTATGATGCAACGCCCTACTAAGCAAACCGCTGCGATCCTGACGTTCTTCTGCTGCTTTTTAGTCTGCTCTACGGCCCATGCCCAAGTACCAACACAGGATAGTGAAGACCGTCTTGAAATGATGCCCATTGACCGCGACCATGACAAGACGATCAAGATCCATCCGCTCCACTACGGTGAGGTGTTCGTGTCCTACGAAAAGGTGCGTGCGCCTGGCATCAGCAATGAGTTTGGCCTGAGTTACCTTTACAAGACGCACATGAAAGGCGATGGCTGGTCAACGAACGTGAAGGACGTAATGGGCATCGGCATCCGGATGAGTCAGCGCTACTATACCTCTAAAAAGAAGTCTGCCCCTTTTGGTTTCTTTCACGGCCCCATGTTCAGCTACCGCTTCATGGTGTTTGAGCGCAACGTGTTTGACCTCCCTAACCTACCGCCCAACGACCCAGACTTCAGGTATGTGGGCCGACTCTATCAGAACGCTTTGGACCTGAGCTATCACCTGGGCTATCAGTTTCAGTTAGGGCGCCATTTTACAACGGAACTGTCAGGCGGGATTGGAGGACGTGTCAAAATCGCCAACGCGACCAACGGCGGGGATCTGATCAGGGAGAATATCATTGGGCATGTGGTGCATTCTGATGAAGGTGCTGTCATCACGGTAGGCCCATCTCCTCAGCTCAACTTCTCTATAGGTTATTCTTTCTAGTTACTTATTGATCTTATTGAGCACACTGTAAGCCATCAGTTTGCCGTTGCGGTAGGTTTCTGATTTGATCCAGCCGGTACCGGGCACAAACCACTCTACTGTTTGCATGCGGGTGCCGGGCATTTTCATCCCCATGGCGCGGGTCTGCACTTCCATATCCTGGTTTATCTTAAAGCCCTCGTACGAACCGGCCGGCACCTCCAGCCGCTCTTTGTTACCCACGGTTCGACCTGTCACCAGCATCGTGATGGTACTCATGTTCTGACCGCTGCCTTTGTCTATCACATTGATGGTGAAGCTCCCGTCTTTGAGCTGCTGCCCCGGACTAAGAGAGGCTGGGTAGTCCATGTGGTCTCCTTCCATTTTAACCTCCATGTTCTTGTAAGCTTCCATCATATCAGGGTTCATCAGGGAGCGCATGTCCACCCAAATGGATCCCTTTTCACAGCCTACCTGGTAGCTGCCTTCATTGGCCATTTTTCCCTTCTCGTCATACATCTGGGTATGAACCGTCGCCTCTGACTTGTCTCCATTGCGACGCACATCCGTCACTTTGTAAAGCACTCGCCCTGTGAGCTTGTTACGCTGGTTGTAGTTGAGTATCTCGTATTCGGCATCTTCAGTCAATAACATGTAATTGTTACAGTCTTGTGCCTGACCGCCGACAGGTATGGACAGCATTGCCCATAACAATCCGAAAGAGAGCAAGAGGAGATGATTTTTCATAATTTTAAGCCATTTAATTCACCAAATACTACTATAAATATACTTAATAAGGCTACCATTTGCTGGTGTTGGCTGTAGATAAGTGTAAAGTGGTCTCCAAGGTGGGTCAACAGCTCGAAAAACAGGGTATAAAAAAAGCCGGACACAGGGCCCGGCTTTTTTTATATATCGTCAGGTATAGCGCATTAGGCGCCTGTGAAATTCGGCTTGCGCTTTTCGTTGAAGGCTGTCACGCCTTCTTTGTAATCAGCGGAGTTGCCTGCTATTTTCTGGCAGTGCGCCTCGTAATCCAGCATTTCGTCCAGAGTGGAGTTGAATGACTTGTTGAGCATTTTTTTCATCAGGCCAATGGCTTTGGTCGGGGCCACGGCATAGCGGGCCGCCAGTTCAGCTACGACCGCATCGAGTTCTTCCGGTGCTACCACTTTGTTGACCATCCCTAGCTGCAGGGCCTCCTCAGCGCTTACTTTAGAACCCAGCGTGCTTAACTCAAATGCCTTGAGCGAACCCACGACACGTGGCAAAAAGAAAGAGGAGCCCGAGTCAAGCACCAGGCCTACGTTTACAAATACTTCGATCATACTGGCGGCAGTGGAGGCCACGACCAGGTCACAGGCCAATGCCAGCGAGCAACCGGCACCGGCAGCCACACCGTTGAGCTTGCAGATGATGGGTTTCGGGAGGCTGCGCATCGCCCGGATGATCGGGTTATACCTTTTCTCCAGCGACTCAGACAAATCACGCTTATCAGCACTGGCAATGGCTTTGAGGTCCTGCCCGGAGCAGAAGGCTCTGCCGGCACCTGTCAGTATCACCACACGCACACTGTCGTCGCGGGTCACCTGTTTGAGGGCGTCCTGCAGCTCGTAGCTTTGCTTATCGTTAAAGGCGTTGAAAACATCTGGTCTGTTCAGCGTGATGGTCGCAATGCCATCCTGCACATCATATAGCAAGCACTCGTAGTTCATGTTGTCGTTTGTTTAGTGGTAGAGATAACCAAAGGTATAGATAATCACCCTGAAGAGCAAAAACGGCTACAGGGCCACAAAACCAGCTATGAGCACCAGCATAAGTCCCGTCAAAAATCCGGTATAAGCCTGCGCCGGGGTATGGGCATGCAGCGCCAGTCTGGCCGAGAGCACCGCACCAGATACCAGGATCAGCAAAATAATCGGGGTAATCAAACCTGCTTCGGGCGTCAGCTTATTTACCAGCAAAAGCACTCCCAGTGCTCCTCCCAGTCCAATGCCGTGCGCACTGATTTTCCAGAAAAATGAAACGAACCAGGCCACAAAAACAGAAGCTGTGATCACTCCCATCACAAAAAAGAAAAGATGGTCGAACACAGGCTCTGTATAAAACAGGTAGGTCGTGACTCCATAACAAAGAGCGGTAAACAAAAGCGGCTTGCTGCGCTGCTCCCGCCGGTCAATCTCATACGAGTCGATGAAACCGGTACGAAACAAGGCATAGGCCCCTAGCCCTGGCACCATAAAGGTGGTAAAAAAGATCATGCCGAGCACGATCCAGCGGCTCTGCAACGGAAGCGCAATAGAGGAAATTGGCAGAAAGTAAAGGATGATAACGAACAGATACGTCGGCATCAGCAGTGGATGAAACGCAACAGATAAAAAGCGGGCAAGGGAGCGGTTCAAGGGTGACGTATTGAGTGATTTGGTGAGTTAGTGTTTGAGTGAGTTAATGCTGGAGTGACTGTTTAATCAATTAGTCTTAATCAGAACTTTGAAGTTCTCAGAGTTGATTTTAGCAGTAAACGATTTCTGTAAATCCTTTAATCCTGAGACTCCTGATTCAAACAATTTAACAATTACAGCTCTTTCCGCAAACGGGCTACGGGTATGTTGAGTTGCTCGCGGTATTTGGCCACGGTGCGGCGGGCAATGTTGTAGCCCTTTTCGTTGAGGAGCTTCTCGATCTTTTCGTCAGAGAGTGGTTTGCGCTTGCTTTCTTTGTCGATGATCTCTTTGAGAATGTGCTTTACCTCGCGGCTACTGGCATCCTCGCCTGAGTCGGTCGCTATACCTTCGGAGAAAAAGTACTTGAGAGGGTAGATGCCAAACTCGGTCTGTACGGCTTTGCTATTGGCCACACGGCTCACGGTACTGATGTCCATCCCGATTTCCTCGGCAATGTCTTTCAGGATCATCGGGCGCAACTGACTTTCGTCACCTTCCAAAAAGAAGTCGTGCTGGTACTTAATGATCGCCTCCATGGTGCGCAGCAGCGTGTTCTGGCGCTGGCGTATGGCATCAATGAACCACTTGGCCGCATCGAGCTTCTGCTTCACAAAAGTCACGGTTTCCTTTAGCTTCTTGTCCTTTTTATCGGACTTGTCATACGCGTCGAACATGTCGGCGTAAGAGCGGCTGATGCGCAGGTCAGGAGCGTTGCGGGAGTTAAGTGAGAGCTGCAGCTGTCCGTTTTCGTTCACCAGCATGAAATCAGGTATAATGTACTGTACCCGTGCCATGCCAGCGCCACTTCCACCCGGTTTTGGGTTGAGCTTAATGATCACATCGATCGCTTTTTTCAGCTCTTCTTCCGACACGTTGAACTTGCTCTGTATCTTCTGGTAATGCTTTTTGGTGAACTCCTCGAACGAGTCCTTAATGATGCGCTCCGCCAGCAGCGTAGTTGCGTCCTGCTCGCGGCGCTCAAGCTGCAGCAGCAGGCACTCAGGCAAATCACGGGCCGCTATACCTGCCGGATCGAAAGTCTGAATCATGTGCAGTACCTGCTCGATCTCCTCCTCCGTGGTCATCACGTTCTGCGAAAAAGCCAGGTCGTTGGCGATGGAGCTCAGCTCACGTCGGATGTACCCATCGCTGTCGATGCTGCCGATGAGCTGCATCCCGATGGTATACTGCTTGTCGTCGAGTTCCAGGAAGCCGAGCTGGTCCATCAGATTGTCGGTGAGCGACGAGGCCATGGCAATCGGCATCTCACGGTCCTCTTCATCGCCTCCGCGGTCACCCTGCATTTTGTAGCCGCTTATCTCGTCGTCGTTCAGGTAGTCGTTGATGTCAACATCGTCCTTGCCGTAGTCGTCATCGCTGTCGTAATCATCTGATTCGGAGTCACTGTACTCATTCTCAGGCTCTTCACGGCCTTCTTCGAGGGCAGGATTGATTTCCATCTCCTCTTTTATGCGCGCCTCTAACTCAACAGTAGGAATCTGCAGCAGCTTGATAAATTGTATCTGCTGCGGCGATAACTTCTGGGATAAGAGTTGTCTTAAATCGAGTCGCTGCATAGTGGGTGAAAAATGTAATCTGGTGCCTGTTAGTACACCGTCAAATTTAGGATAATTTTACTCGCATTTACAAAAAAGGTTAAAATATCGTTACTTTGAGGGATTATTGGAAAACGGGGTACTATACCATGTCAAAGGTGGTCTGCATACCTGCTACAAGCCTTTGGCCGAACTGCTTAGCTCCGCATTCCCATTGAAACAGGTATAGGTCCAAGCCCTTGCGCAAAGGGTTGACTTTATACCTTAAGGCATCATTTTATTTAGATACAACACGCTACTAGAAATAACATGCAACGCACAAAAGTAAAAGAGCTACTGACGGGTGCCGGTGTAGGCAACGAGGTTTTATTGAAGGGCTGGGTACGCACCAAGCGCGGCAACAAGTTTGTGAATTTCATTGCCGTGAACGACGGCTCCACTATACAGAACCTGCAGGTAGTCGCCGATGCTGAGAAATTTGGCGAAGAGTCTCTGAAAGATGTGACTACGGGTGCTGCTGTAGCGATCACGGGTCAGCTAGTAGAGTCGCAGGGCAAGGGACAGGCTTTTGAGATAGTAGCCAACACCATAGAAGTGCTGGGCAAAGCCGACCCGGAAACCTATCCGCTGCAGAAAAAGGCGCACTCGCTGGAGTTTTTGCGTGAGATCGCTCACCTGCGTTTCCGCACAAACACCTTTGGCGCCGTGTTTCGTGTACGCAACACACTGGCTTTTGCGGTGCACAAGTTCTTTAATGAGAAGGGTTTTGTATATATGCACACACCTATCATCACGGCTTCTGACGCAGAAGGCGCCGGCGAGATGTTCCATGTAACGAACTTCGACCTCGACAACCTGCCGCGCACCGAAGACGGCAAGATCAACTACGAAGAGGACTTCTTTGGCAAAGCGACCAACCTGACAGTTTCAGGCCAGTTGGAAGGCGAGCTGGCAGCCATGGCGTTCAGCGATATCTATACCTTCGGCCCGACGTTCCGTGCCGAGAACTCCAACACGGCCCGTCACCTGGCTGAGTTCTGGATGATTGAGCC
Organism: Pontibacter sp. LHS2; assembly: GCF_058932845.1. Taxonomy (NCBI): domain Bacteria; kingdom Pseudomonadati; phylum Bacteroidota; class Cytophagia; order Cytophagales; family Hymenobacteraceae; genus Pontibacter; species Pontibacter sp. LHS2. Next base: position 492,226 of record NZ_JBZYWG010000004.1, on the reverse strand, counting down.
GGAGATGGCTTTCCATGACCTGAAGATGAACGCCGACCTGGCCGAAGAGTTTATCAAGTACATCATCCGCTACGCTCTCGAGCACAACCGTGAGGACATCGAGTTCCTGGGCCAGCGTTTGGTAGAAGAGGACAAAGCCAAGCCGCAGAACGAGCGACAGGAAATGACCCTGCTCGAAAAGCTGGAGTTTGTGGTGAACAACGACTTTGAGCGTGTAACCTATACTGAGGCGGTGGACATTCTGATGAACTCTCCTGCCTATAAAAAGAAGAAATTCCAGTACGAGGTATCCTGGGGCATCGACCTGCAAAGTGAGCACGAGCGCTACCTGGTAGAGAAGCACTTCAAAAAGCCTGTGATCGTGACGGATTATCCGAAAGACATCAAGGCGTTCTACATGCGCCTCAACGACGACGGCAAGACCGTAGCCGCCATGGATATCCTGGCACCAGGTATAGGTGAGATCGTGGGTGGTTCGCAGCGTGAAGAGCGTATGGAGATACTCGTAGAGCGCATGAAGGGCGTAGGCATTGAAGAGGAAGACCTGTGGTGGTACCTCGACACCCGCCGTTTCGGGGGCTGTCCGCATGCTGGTTTTGGCTTAGGCTTCGAGCGCATGGTGCAGTTCGTGACCGGCATGGGCAACATCCGTGACGTGATTCCTTTCCCAAGAACTCCGAAAAACGCAGAGTTTTAATCGACGCTATTCCCTACACCCTGAAAGCCCGGCTATACCTTAGTCGGGCTTTTTTTGGGTCTTTCATCAAGAGATATACAGTATTAAATTATCTTTAGACCTCTAACTTTTTCTATTTTCTATGCATAAATTTTACGTACTCGTTGCAGGGCTATTTTTGCTTTGCTCTATCCCTGTATTGGCACAAGAAGGATCCTCCTCCCCCTCCGCCAAAAGAAAGTTTACCAGCATTAAAGTGGGGCCAAGCCTGACAACCTTATCTCCCAAAGGCGAGCCTTGGTTTGGCGGACAGATAGGAGTCCATGCAGGCATATCTTATCTTACCATGGAAAAAGACTGGTTAGGCATACAACTAGAGGCTCAATACTCTTTGCAGGGAGCTAAGATCGACAGGGGCCATCTCTTACTACATTACCTGAATATCCCAGTGCTTGCGAAGGTCTTTATTGCCCCCCGTGTGAGTTTACAGGGTGGTGGCTATGCAGGGCTGTTGCTATCAGAGCGCTACGAATTTGAATCCTACCACTCTAGACCCAATATGAAAGGTGCAGATCATGGTCTACTTTATGGAATCACCTTTGGGAATGAAGCTAAACTTACAGGCAGCCTCCGCCATCAGCTAGGCCTTGCCAATGTCATACATGCTAAAAACCAAGTATTCCAATTATCCTTAGCCTACTGCATCAGTAGCAAATAGTGTTATTAAAGCTTCGTTTTTGGCTAGAAATTTGCTATCATTCAATAAGATAAATTCCTAATAAATAGCCTTATGCGATATATATTTTTAGCCTTGCTCCTGCTAGGCTTTGCGGCCCCTGAGGTGCGTGCGCAGCAGGAGTTTGCCAACCTGGAGCTGCCTTTGCGCCGCGCCGAGGATCTGGTGTCGGTGGCTGATGGTGATGGTAACGTTTGCCTTTACTTTTTCCAGGGTGGCAAGCTGCACTTTAGCCTCGTCGATGCCAAAGGACAGACCATTGCGACACAGGAGATACCCTACCGTAACAGCCAACAGCCACAGGTGCTGGGTACTCGCGTGACCGATACCGAGTTTGTGTTTTACAGTCGCCATGTCAATGGCAACCGAGAGTTTGTGCGCCCCTTTGCCGTGAACAGGTATAGCGGCGCTTTCCGAAGTCTGCCTGATGTGCCGATCCGCCGTGACAGAAACGAGACGTTTGCCGGAGCTTTTGCAGATGCCTCTCACTTTTACATGCTCTACACTGACAAAAAGGACAACCTGATTCTGCACCGTGAACTGGATGAAAGCTATTATGAGAAAAAGACTTTCCAGATGTCGGACCTGCCACGCACACGTACCAGAAACGAGCGCCAGCAGGAACTCATCTTCGTGCACCCTGACCTGGAACGCACTGTGTTTGCCGGCCAGCACCGCAGCAAGATCTATACCCGTGGTGATAAGCTATACTTGGTATTCGACGGCTTCTCGCTGCGCGGTAAGAAGAATGAACTGACCACGGAGATTCTGACACTCGACTGGCCAAGCGGACAAACAGAGTACCGTACCCTGCCGTCGCTGACTGTAAAGAACGAGTCGAATTTCAACTCTTTTCTGCATGTCAACACCCTGTTCCGGGTACAGCTCGAGAAGGATGAGTTTACGCTGACAGCTTATGATTTCAACACCCTGCAGTCTATCAAGGAGTATAGGTATACGGCTGATCAGGACATCGACATCAAAGCCACGCCTGTGCACCAGCGGGGAGCGGGCGCCCTGTTCTCGTCTGGCAACAGTGTGATCGAGAAGACTTCCAAGGTGATGCGTAACCTGTCGAGTGGCAAGCCTGCCATTACGGTGGATGCCTTTAACGACAGCACGCTGCAGCTTACCATTGGTTCTTACCAGCCACCAAGCCGCCGGAACCTTAACGGCGACCCAACCAGACTGGTGCGCACGCCGGATCGCTTTATCCAGACTTCCCGCGGGCTATACCTGATGCCGGGCCGTTGGGTGCCTGCCTATACCTTGCCTTATAGCTATAGCATGTTCCCGCAAAACCGCTACTACTACGATCCGTTCTATAGCCGGAATGGTGAGCCGGTAGGCCCAGGCACCAGTACCTATTTCAGAGCTGTGCTCGACAGTGAAACACTCGACAAAGCCTTTGTAGCAAAAGACGACAGCACTGCCGCCACTGTGCAGGACAAGATAGAGGCCTACGAAGAAGAGTTAAAGCAGACGCCCGAGTACAAGACTTTGTACCGCTACGGCAACAACAAGCTGCACTATGGCTACTTCGATAAGCGTAGCAAAACCTTTAAAATACTGGAGTTCACCCAGAACTAGACCCAATAAAAAAGCTTCGCCGGGATCCGGCGAAGCTTTTTTATTTCTATACCTGTGGGAGCTTACAATCCCATCATTTTCTGGATTTTGGCCTGCACGGCTGGATCCTGCTGATAAGCCATCATGATCTGCTCGTAACGCTCCATCGACATACCGTCTTTCTGAATCGCAGTCTGCATGTTTTTCTCAATTTCAGGCTGCATTTCCATCATACGGCCAATCGCTTTATTAAAGGCTGCTTTCTCCTCTGCGGTACCTTCGGCTTCGGCCAGTTTCTGCTGCTGGTGCGCCTGCGCCAAGGTGTTAAACTTGTCAACGCTCAGCTTCTCTTCCTGCAAGATAACCAGCATGGCTTTTTCGCTTTCCTGTTGCAACTCCATTAGCCGAGTGCTGGCATCTACAAAAAGCTTGATATCCTGATCAGAAATAGCTTGTGTCTGCTGCTGCGGTGCTTTCTGAGGAGCAGCCTGCTGGGCAAAAGCACTACCACTAATTGTCACAAAGCCTACAACAAGTCCCGTCACGACAGTGACCTTCAGTTTATGGAAAATATTCATAAGATTCGGGGTTAAAAAATTTAGAATAATTGATAAAGAAAGGCAGGTTTTCTCGATTACCACTTAAACTATACCTTTTTTCAGGAAAATAGTTTTCGGCTGCCCCCTGCCTGCTGCTCTTAGCCCAATAACCTTGCCATAGGTTGCTATGGACTAATCATCCTAACAGAGGACGTCCTGGTGGTAAGTATTCATAAAACTTTACACAGTCCAATCATTGGATATTAATATATCTTATTATATTTATTGACTAATCTGATCACATGAAAAAACTCTACAAACTTATTGCCCTGTGCATGGGGGCTTTACTTGCAATGCCGGCTACGGCCCAAACTGATTACAAACCAGGCTATGTTGTAATGCCGCAAGGCGATACCCTGCAGGGGCAGGTGAGCTACCGCACAGACGTCCTTGGCAAAACGATCGGCTTCAGAAGGGACGGCCAGTCAACCGCTACCTCTTATACAGCCAACGACATAGCGGGCTACGGCTTTCCTGGCGACAGAAATTACCGCACCCGCACACTCGATCATGCCGACACCCTTGCTGCTGAGTATGTTTTTATGCAGGAACTGGTTCGGGGTACTATGAATCTTTTTGTTTATAAGAACACTTTCTTCGTCGAAAAGAATGACAACCCGGAAAAGCTGCACAAGCTCTACATCACCAAGGAAACATATGTCAACAACTATGGTGTAACGGCTCAAAGGGACATCAACCATCATGTCCGCATCCTGAACACACTTATGCAGGACTGCATTGCGATGTTCAACAAAGTGGAGCGCGTGAAGCTGGCTGAGAAAAACCTGGTCGATCTGGTGAAAGAGTACAACAGCTGCAATGGCGGCACTGATGAGCAAACTACCTTCAAGGAGTCGAAGAAGTGGCTTTCTGTCAGGCCTGGTTTTGTAGGCGCCATCAGCCATACTTCTCTTAACTTCTCAGCCACTGACGAAAGATACATCCACTTGGAAAATGCTGAGTTCAACACTAATACTAACCCTACTTTTGGTGTCGCGCTGCTACTCAACTCACCCCGTATAAACGAGAATATATCGCTATTTGTAGAGGGTCGCTATTTTAGTAACAGTTATCAGGCTGACCCCAGCTATGAATGGTTTGAGTCCTACTATGATAACAAAATCGATATCGAGCTTTCTGCTATTAAACTCACAACAGCTTTACGCTACGATTTTGCAGGTGAGACGCTTCAGCCGTTCGTTAATGCCGGTGGTTTTTTCAACATCTTCCATCAGCGCGACTATAAGCATACTCAGTATGTCAGAAGAACACAGAGTAGTACACCCACTGAAAGGAACCGTGATGATGAGAATTTCTTTGGTAAAGTACAGCAAGGCCTCATGGCAGGCGTTGGCACATATCTCAACTTAAGTAAGCACAGACTATCACTGGAGGCTCGCTACGAGTTAGGGCTGGATTTGCACGATCAAGCTGCCGTTAATAGAATTACCAATGCACTTGACTCTGACACAAGGACGCTGTCAGTTCTCTTCGGATTTTACTTCTAATTATACCTAATCAATCTTATACCTTCAAAGGTCGGGGCCATCAACGGCTCCGGCCTTATTTGTCTTTACTACCTATACCTGATCTTTTTATGAAACAATTTTTACTCGCCAGCCTGGCTTTGGTCGCCATTCTGACTCCATTTCATTCTACTGCCCAAACATTTCGGCCTGGCTTTATTGTAGAGGCCGCCGGCGACACGACCAAAGGCCTGGTTCGTTATCGGGAAGGCAAACTGAATAACAAAAGCTGTATTTTCAAAACGACGGAGGATGCTGATGCAACAGAATATTTTCCTACTAACATCCAGGCCTACGGAATAGCAGGTGAGGCTCCTTTTGTGAGCAAAGAAGTACCCGAAAAAGATGGCGCCTTAAGTCGTATGTTTATTGAAGTATTGGAGCAAGGAAAACTCATGCTCTATACTCAAAACAACCAACTATACCTGGAGAAAGAGGACAGTGGACTCAAGCACTTATACCTGCAGACAGATGATCAGGACATAACCATGCACATTGGCGAGCAAAAAACAGTGAATACCTCCACCCAGCACCTGATCCTGCTCAACTCGCTCACTCTGGATTGCCCGGTACCGGATAAGCTCATGCTGAAAGTACAGAGGCGGCTGCATGTGCCGGATGTAACGGCCATCGTTAGAAATTACAATCACTGCGCAGCACCAACCAGCACTATCTCTTACAAAGAAACGCAGTCATGGCTCAAAACAGAAATAGGCGTATTTGCCGGCGGCTACTCAACGGCGCTTCAGTTCAACCATAACACTACGATTCACTGGTTTAAAGGAGCGAAGATGCCTTCTTCAAACAACCTTGTATTCGGGGCTGTATTCAATTTTATCTCTCCGAAGAAGAGTGAACGCCTATCTGTGCAGATTGAACCTATGTACAGCAAGGAACACCACTCTGGCATCTTTGAATACCCGCGTGAAACTTATGTAATCAACGGAAACTACACCATAGACCTGGAGCGCTTGTCACTGCCTATCATGCTTCGCTACACTATTACCTCAAATGGTAGGTTCAGCCCTTATATTGGTGCGGGAGTAACGAATGATTACATACTGAGTGGTGATGTGAGTGGAACTCAAAAAACTGTATACCATAACGGTCTATCACAGGAAGGTGCTGTTAGAAGTACAGAAATCGGCACCACGTTCTCACATGCGCTTACAGGCGCGTTGGGCGTCAAAGCCCAGATAACGGACAGGCATTCTGCTTTACTGCAGTTTAGGTATGAACATGGCCGCTACCTGGCTACAGACCACAATAATTCAGATTCCAGAGCTTTTCTAAATGAGAACCACCAAGGTTTTTACCTGACTGCTGCTCTCTTGTTCAAATAAACATACCTTTTTTTTGCTATCAAGTGTGGTGGCTACACCTGCTGCGCTTGATAGCTTTTCAGCTTCTCTTTTTTAACAAGTTGCTTTTCCAGTAGTTTCTGTACCTCAGGCTTATCGTAGTCTTCTACGGACTGGATGTGCTTCATCACTTTTTTCATGATCTTGTCCTGCTCACGGCCTGTCTCCAAGGCATATGAGTAAGGCAGGTCAGTGAAGGTCACCATCGAGTAAAGCGGGATCCATTTGTCCGGGTACTGCTGGTTGATCTTGCCCTCGATCTTTTTGCGGAGCAGGAAGCGCGGATCGGCTACCTTGTCGCGCATCTCGATGAAGTTCATTACGGCCAGATCAGCGATGGCATCGGCATCAGGCTTACGTCTTCGTTCAAAGGCTTTGAACAATCTTTCCCAGTCGCCATCGAAGTTTTCGAGCATCTGATCCAGCACGGTAATATCCTCGAAGCCGGCGTTCATACCTTGTCCATAGAAAGGCACCACCGCGTGGCAGGCATCACCTATCAGCAAGGCTTTATTCTCAAACGACCAGGGAAAGCACTTTACCGTTACCAGAGAACCAATCGGGTTGGAGAAGTAATCTTCAGCCAGGTCGGGCATCAAAGGTATAGCATCCGGGAAAGTCTGTAGAAAGAAGTTGAGCAGGTCGTCGTCGGTTTTGATGCTCTCAAAAGAGAGCTCGCCCTCGTATGGAAAGAACAAGGTACAGGTAAAGCTGCCGTCGATGTTGGGCAGGGCGATCATCATGTAATTGCCGCGTGGCCAGATGTGCAGCGCATTCTTCTCCAGTGCCCAGCCACCGTCTCCGGTTGGCGGTATAGTCAGTTCTTTATAGCCGTACTCGAGGTAGTTTTGGGAGTAGTTGTAGCGCTCCGTCTTCTGCATGGCATTGCGCACCATCGAGAAAGCCCCATCAGCACCAAAAAGCAGTTCAGTCTGCAGTTCCTCCATTTCGCCTGTTTCGTGGTTGCGCAGTGTGGCTTTGCTCCCACGCAGGTCCAGGTCCAACAATTGCCGGTTGAAGTGATAGGAAATGTCCGGGTTTGGCTCTGACAGGTCCATCAGGGCAGCATTCAGGCCTCCCCGCGAAACAGAGTAAATAGCCTGTCCTTCCTTGCCATAGGGCTGAAAAGTCAGATTGCCTTGCTCGTCGTGCATCACGCGGCCATGCATGGGTATAGCCACCTTGCGCACCGCCTCCTCTATACCTATCCCTTTCAGCGCCTTGAAACCGCGATCGCTCAGGGCAAGGTTGATCGAACGGCCACCATCGATTAGCGTCTTGCGCATGTCCGGTCGGCGCTCGTAGATGTCCACTTTGTGGCCACGCTTGGCCAGGTATAGCGACAACAGCGACCCAACCAGTCCGGCGCCCATGATGGTGATGTTCTTTCTCTCGGTCATAGTTTTTCAGGCAAGGCTTCTTGTACTGTAAAGAAACGTTTTACAATCGGGAAAGGCAATATTCCGGCGGCAATATACCTTAGTCCACAATAGTACGGAAAGTAAGGTTAATGCGTGGTGCCGTGGGACGACTGGTTTTGGGAAGTTGGTGCTGCCAGTGCTGCTGTGTGTTACCCTGCATGAGCAATAAACTGCCGTGCTGCAGCGTGAGCTTTACACCAGGCAGGTCTTTGCGGCTGCGGTGGCGAAAGGCAAAGCCCCGCTCCCCACCAAAACTGATGGAGGCTATACCTGGCGCAAGTGATTTTTCGTCATCGGAGTGCCAGCCCATGCTGTCTTGCCCATCGCGGTAGTAGTTAAGCAGCACACTGTTATATCTGTCGCCAGAGGCGGCCTCTACTTTCTCTTTCAGTTCCATCAGTATAGGTAACCATGGCTGGGGGGCATTATAGAGGCCTGAATAGGTATAGCCTTTGTCACCGTACCAGGCGGTGAGTCGCGGCAGGGGCAATTGCTTGCCGAACATTTTGATTTCCTCCTGTTGCCAGGCCACTTCCTCTGTCAGGCGCTGCAGGTAGAGGTCGCTTTCTTCTTTCGTAAAAAAATGTGGCGCATAATATACCTCTGCCTCGGGCATCTCGAGTTTGATAAAGCTATCGCTACGCTGCACCATCTTCTTTTCCAGACTTGTCTCCGTCGCTAGTATTCTCTTGCACCCCTTCTTCTTTTTCGTCCTTCTCCACTTTGTGGCTAAACATTTTGGCAACCTTTTTTGCAGAATCTTTATAAGGCTCCAGAATGTACTCAGCTCCTTCCTCTTTCAGTATCTGCACCGCCGCGTCGTTTTTTGCAGTCACGGCAATACGTCCATCAAAATGCTGATGCCCCAGCAATTTTATTAGGGCAATGTTTACTTTCACATCCGATATGGTACTTATGACATTCGACACCCGCTTCACAGGCAGCACGTCGGCCAAGTCGGGGTCTTCAGCGTCGCAGTACACGGCATTCAGGTCTTGCTCCTTCCAGTTGTTCACCAAAGCAGGATCTATGTCAGCGCCAATGTATGTCAGATCCTTCTCTTCCAAGGCAGCAGCGATACGCTTGCCATAACGCCCCAAACCAAAAACAAGCACATCCACTTTTTCTCCATCGTCATCAAGTTCCTTTGGCTGAGAAGGCTTCTTCTTTTCAAAGATACCCAGCATCGGCGAGAGCAAGTCAAAGAGCTGATCTGAGAACATGATCATGTAAGTGGAGAGTGTAATCGTGATAAGACCGACCAAGGTGACCAGCCCGAGTGTTTCTTCGTCGATGTGGCCTACGTCCATACCCATGTTGATGAGAATTAGCGAGAACTCACTGATCTGGGCTACGGTGAGACCCGCCTTAAAGGAGGTGCGCTTATGGTAACCCATAATACCCATAATGATGAGCACAATGATGGGATTGCCGACCAGCACAAATACAGAGAAAATAACTGATGGCACAATCTGTTCGCCCATCAGACCCAGATCAAGCTGCGACCCCAGATTCAGAAAAAAGAACAGTAACAGGAAGTCGCGCACACTGGTCAGGCGGCCGCTGATGACTTCGCGGTATTGCGTAGAAGCCAGCGATATACCTGCCAGGAAAGCACCCACCTCTTTACTGAAGCCCAGGAAATCGCCCATCGCAGCCAACAGAATGGCCCAACCAATGGAAAACAGTACCAGCAGCTCCTGTGAGTCGGCCAGTTGCTTGGTGAGGCGTGGTATCACATACTTCATCAGCACGGCGATCACAGCAAACATGGCGATGCCCTTGCCAAACACAAAGAGCAGGTCCATACCTACCGAGCGTTCCGACTCAGCACCCAAAGCCGAGAGCACGATCATCACAATCACCACCACGATATCCTGCACAATCAGGAAGCCAAGTGCAATCTGCCCGTGCAGCATGTCGATCTCTTTTTTGTCGGAGAGCAGCTTCACAATGATAATGGTACTCGAGAACGTGAGTGCCACGGCCACATACACCGACTCCAGCCAGCCGAAGCCCAAAGCCCAGGCAATGCCAAACCCGAAAACAGAGGTAAAGAGCACCTGCCCCATACCTGTCATCAAAGCCACTTTGCCCGTCGACTTGATCAGGTTAACATCCAGTTTGAGGCCCACGACAAAGAGTAGAATCGCGATGCCCATCTCCGCGAGCAAATCTATTTCGTGTTCGGAGTTGAGGATGTTGAGCACCGAGGGGCCTACGACTATACCCACTGCGATAAAAGACACAATGAGCGGCTGACGTAGCATACGCCCGACAGCACCTGCTATGGTAGCCAGAAAGATTATAAGAGCAAATTCGTAAAACTGGTTATCAATCAGTTCAGCAAGATCCATAGTTTATTTCTTTAGAATGATGCTTTAGCAGCATCATAATTATTTCAGGTATACGGCTGTCATCTAAGCTAATTGGCTGTTTAGAGAAATCATGTTTCCTCTGGTGTCTCATCAGGGGCAAGTGGCTCTATACCTTCTTTCCTCCGCTCCACATCCAGACGCCGCATGGCCCTGGAGGCCGTTACACCGTGCAGTATGATAGAGATCATCACAATGAAACCCACGACAGACCAAAGCTCGTTGACCTCCTCAAAGTCGTACTCGTTCAGCGCGAATGACAGGTAAAAAAAGGAGCCTATGCCCCGTATGCCAAAAAAGCTGATCGCGACCTTTTCCCGCATAGTGGAACGTGTGCCGATCAGGCTTGGCAGCGTGCTGAGCGGCCTGATGATAAACAGGAATGCCAGGCCAATTAAGGCGCCTTTCCAGGTAAGGTGGTCCAACAGCCCTGACACAATACTACCTCCGAACAGCATAAGCAGTATCACCATCACAATGCGCTCGATCTGGTTGATGAAATCATGCATTTCGGTATGGTACTCGTCTTCCTCTTCGAAGCTGCTGAAAGTTAGTGCGGTTACAAATACGGCGATAAAGCCATAACCGTGTATAAACTCTGTAAAACCGTACGATACCAGCGTAGCCGAGAGCGCTAAGAAGCCGTCGCTTGCTTTTGGGAAACTCGATTTCCTGGGCAGTGTGAAGACAAGATAAGACAGCACCCGGCCGATGGCGTAGCCCATGCCTATTCCTGCTGCAATACGATAAATCAGGTCGCGCAACAACCATTCTGTAAACCAGTCTGGGTTAGTGCCCGCCGATACGGCCAGCACTATGGCTAGCCAGGTGAAAGGAAAAGCCGACCCATCATTCAGGCCCGCCTCTGACGTAAGGGAAAACCTTACCACATCTTCTTCTTTGTCATCTGGGGGCCCCACCTGTACCTGTTCGGCCAGCACCGGATCAGTAGGCGCCAGCACCGCCCCCAGCAGCACAGCGGCTGCCACAGAAAACCCCAGAACACTCCAGCCTAAGAAAGCGAGCGCCCCAATACACAGCAACATGGTAATGCTCACCAACCGGAGCGGAATACGCCAGAGTTTCAGGCCAAACTTGCGCCTTATCTTAAGACCAGTGCCCATCAGTGAAATAATCACACTTAGCTCGGTAAGGTGTACGGCGTAAGTTTCTCCTCTGATAGGGTTCGGTGAAGGCAGATCGAAAGGCACCCAGTACACGAACATCCCTACTAGCAGAAACAAGATGGGATAGGACAGAAAGGTGCGGCTAACCAGTCGCGGAATCCAGGCCATGGAAAGAGACGCCACCCCCACTACTGAAATAGCAATTATATATTTATCCATCCTGTAGTTAGATTTCCGACCCGGATTAAGCTTTTATAATAAAATTGAGTTATCGCATCACACCGTTAAAGTGTGAGAACAATAGGCATACATCTGAGTAGGCCCCTTTGTTGCGTCTGCAGATGATGGAGCTTATACTAAACCATGAGCAAGCACATAAGTTGCATCCGTTTTGGTTTGCCATTAGCGACGCTAAGAGCAAAACCTGCCGGTATCTGTGACGTGCCAAAACACAAGTCCGCCTCCTCTCTGTCAATCCTGTGTTTGGCCAGTTGCAGCTCTCTTTTGAAGCAGGAGGGAAAGTCGACCAGTACGATAACCCGTGTTTTCATAGCAGGAGGTTCTGGGTTATACCTGCGCCGGATCAGGCGTCTACACCTACAGGCCATGAAAAAATACGGCCTCTGTATCATGTCATCGGTTGTCATTCTAAGCGTATATTTGTAGCTTTCTGCTTAAGCATAAATTCATATTGGAAGCATTAGAAAATTTTTTAGTCTGGTTTAGTGACGCCGCCTGGGGCATGCCTTTGTTGATTCTCCTGATGGGCGGCGGTTTCTACTTTATGTTTTACTCGGGGTTTCTGCCCTTCCGTTACCTGCGCCACGCCATTGATGTGCTGCGCGGTAAATACGATGATCCCAATGATCCGGGCGACATTAACCACTTTGAAGCCCTTTCAGCAGCTCTGGCGGCAACCGTAGGCATGGGCAACATCAGTGGGGTGGCTGTGGCTATTGCCATTGGCGGACCGGGCGTACTGTTCTGGATGTGGGTGAGCGCCTTTGTAGGTATGGCTACTAAGTTCTTTACCTGTTCGCTGTCGGTGATGTACCGCGGCCACGACAGTGTAGGCCACCTTGAAGGAGGCCCCATGTATGTGATCGAAACCGGTCTTGGCAAGAAATGGAAACCACTGGCAGCTTTTTTCGCTGTTGCCGGCTTGTTTGGAACGCTGCCGATCTTTCAGGCCAACCAGCTCACACAGGTAGTCCGCGAAGTAGTGCTGGAGCCTAACGGCTTCACTACCACCGACCTGTTCTACACCAACCTCACCATCGGGCTTGTGCTTGTGTTCATTACCTCTATGGTGATTTTCGGGGGTATACAGCGCATCGGTCACGTGGCGGGCAAGATGGTGCCTGGCATGGTGATACTTTACATGCTAGCCGTGTTTTATATCATGATCGTGAACTACACCGCTATACCTGACGCTTTCGCTCTGATCTTTAGAGACGCTTTCTCAGCCCAAACTATGTTGGGTGGTGCTGTGGGGGCTATTATTATTGCAGGAGCTCGCAGGGCGGCTTTTTCCAACGAAGCAGGTATAGGCACGGCCTCCATGATGCATGGTGCCGCCAAGACTGACGAACCAATCCGTGAAGGCCTGGTAGCCATGCTTGGTCCCTTCATCGACACCATTGTGGTGTGCACACTCACAGGTATGGCCATCATCTTGACCAACACCTGGCAAACCAGCGATGCCAGCGGCGTAACGATGACGGCTGCCGCTTTCAACAATGCCATGCCAGGTTTCGGTAGCTATGTGCTGGTGGTGTGCGTAATGATCTTTGCTTTTACTTCGCTGTTTTCCTACTCCTACTATGGCACCAAGTGCTTCAGCTACCTTTTTGGCGCGAAGTATAAGCACTATTACAACTACTTCTATGTAGCCACCATCGTGTTCGGCGCCACGGCCACCATCACAGCCGTTATCGCCCTGATCGACGGCATGTATGCCATGATGGCGATCCCTACCATGGTGTCGGCACTATTACTATCACCGAAGGTAATGGCTGCGGCCCGCGATTATTTTAGAAGGATGAGGGATTTCCGGGAAGAAACGGATAAAGTAAAAGAGATCAGGAGTTAAAAGAGCAGATCCTATCATAAACGACAAAGGCATGGTAAACCCCATGCCTTTGTCGTTTATTCCAAGCCCTTTCGCAACGACACGATCCGCTGCAGTTCTGTTTCGCTCTCCTGCCCTTCGGCGGCACTGTAAAAGCGTGTGGTTGGGTAAGCAAAGCGAATATCTGAAGTAGCTAAAAACTCGGTGAGTACGTCTTCCCATATCTTGTTCTCGCTCTCCCGGCGTCCGTTGAGGTTGCAGAGGTAGCGCACGGTGAGCTGTATGCCGTTCTCCTGTACCTTGGTGAACACACGCGGCTCAAAGCTTCGGTAAAAAATAAGGTGCTGCTGGGCCTCGATGCGCACGCGCTGCTCCAGCTCACCCGTTAACTTCTCTGAGTGGCGCCCTCCGATCTCTTGCAGGATGGATTTGGCTTTTTGCCAGTTGCTCTCAAACGTGATCCGCACCTGCACCTCGTGCCACAGAAAAGGGAAGCCATAATTGTAATTGATCTGCCCTTGTGTGAATACCTGACTGTTGGGAATATGCACCACGCGACCAGTGGCCTGTTCAGAATCTACCCACTCTCCTAGTTCGTTGATGGTGAACTGGAAGAAAGCAATATCAATCACGTCGCCGGTATACTGGCCTACCTTAATGCGGTCGCCTACCTTGAACGGACGCTTCCAGATGAGGAACACCCAGCCCATCATGTTCAGGATCGGGTCGCGGAGCACCACCACCAAACCTACTGAGAAGATACCCAAAAAGGTGGTAATGGACCGAAAGCCGTCGAACCAGATGTTGGCCAGAAAGATGATGCCCAGCCCCGTCACGACGTAATTGGTCGTCTTCTTCCACTGGTACAGCTTGCGGGAGTCCGTCTGCTGCCGCGAGGCCAACCGTAACAGCACCCGGCTGATGATCCACAGCACCAGCAAAGTCACCAGCGACTTCACGATGTTCTCCTGTATGACAGCCGACAGGTTGAGGTTCTCTTCTATCCAGTATTCTATCTTGCGCATATCGCTTTATTATTCAGGCTAAAGTCGTAAAAAGGATGCTCTTTCTCAAGCTTCCTGTCGGGCGGCTTCCAATTGTTTTATACGCCACGGGCTGCCTACAATCCATAAAATGTCGCCTTCTTCTATCACCAACTCTGAGTCTGGGTTGAGCATGCGTTCGCCGTGTTTCTCTATACCTACAATCAGGCCTTTCGTTTTCTCCCGAACCCCTGATTCCCGCACGGTCTTGCCGAGCAACATGGATGCCTCCGACACGACCAGTTTCTGCAGACTGACTTCTTCTCGGGTCGCCTCGCCATTCTGAGCACGTATACTCTTCTCGTTGATAAAATCCCGAAAGGCCTCGATCTGATCATCTGTGCCGAATACGTAAATCTTATCGCCGGGGAATATGCGTTCATTGCGGGTTGGGGCCATAATAGTACGGTCATCTCGCTCAATTACCGCTACGTTCACGCCATACATTTCACGGATTTGCAGTTCCATCATGCTTTTGCCTACCACTGCTGCATTGGGCGACACTTCAAAGCTGATCAGGTGGGCATCCCAGGGAACAAGCGTATGCGTCATTTTGCTAGCCGCTTCTATCTCGCGGGCGTTCAGGTTCGACATAAACCGGTCTTCGATGCGGGTATAGAAGTTCTGAATATGCCGCGAGAAAACCACCAGCAAACCAATAATAAACAAGCTGCCGACAATGGCCACCTGAACCGAGAGCACCTGGTTGAGCAAAAAGCCGATGAACAGAATGGCTATACCTACTCTGGTAAACTCCAGCACTATAATCAGGCTGCGGTAGTTACGGTTGGCCCAAATCCGGCCCTGCGCCTCCTTTTGTGGGTGGTATACGGCCATGGCCCACAGAAAGGGCGCCATAAATACCAGCGTAATGGCCACGGTAGTGATGCCGCCCCACACGCCGTTGATAAAGTTTTCGGTGATGAACGGGTATAGGAAGTTGCCCGCCGCCAGCACAATCGCAATCAGGATGACCGAGTAGACCACCAGGTTGATGACGTAAGACCGCAGCAGGATTTTCCAGTCGCTGGCCGTGCTGATGGTCTGGGCGCCGGAGCTATACTCGTTCAGCGACTTCTTCCACCTATCGGGCAGCATACCTTCCACGGAGCGGTGCAACGGGTCCGCCATCTTAATCATGTAGGGTGTGGTGAAAGTGGTAATAGCCGAGACAGCCACCGCTACCGGGTACAGGAAGTCGCTGGTCACGTTTAGGGTAAGACCGAGTGTGGCGATGATAAAGGAGAACTCACCGATTTGCGACACGCTCATACCTGACTGAATCGAGGTTTTGAGCCCCTGCCCCGCCATCAGGCCACCGCCTGTGATGCTCAGCATTTTACCAACAATTGTCACGACTGTGATCAGCGCAATCGGCCCGGCATACGCCACAATCATAGCGGGGTTAATCAGTATACCTACCGACACGAAGAAAATGGCCCCAAACAGGTCTTTCACAGAGGTCACCAAGTGCTCAATTTTCTCGGCTTTGGTGGTTTCAGCGAGGATGGAACCCATGATAAAGGCACCTAACGCCGGCGAGAAACCAACCTGAGCGGCCAGTATCACCATCAGGAAACAGAGCGCAATGGAGACGATAAGCAAGGTCTCGTCGTTCATCAGTTTGCTGGCCTTGCGCAAGAATGTAGGTATAAGAAAGATGCCCGCCAGGAACCACACCACCAGGAAGAAAGCCAGCTTTAGCACCGCCTGTAGCATTTCGGTGCCTGCAAACTGCTGACTCACGGCCAGGGTCGAAAGCAGCACCAACAGCAAAATCGCCACCAGGTCTTCTACAATCAGCACCCCGAACACGAGCCCTGCAAAGCGTTGCGACTTTACGCCCAGTTCGTCGAAAGCCCGGATGATAATGGTGGTAGAGGAGATGGAGAGTATACCGCCGAGGAACACACTGTCCATGGTGCTCCAGCCCAGCATTTTGCCTGTGAGGTAACCCAGCAGGAGCATGACGATTACTTCCACGCCCGCCATGATAGACGAGGCGCCGCCTACTTTCACCAGCTTCTTAAAGCTGAACTCCAGCCCAAGGCTGAACAGCAGGAAAATCACGCCGATTTCAGCCCAAACATTGATGTTCTCTACCTCGACGATGGTCGGAAACAGGTTGAAGTGCGGCCCAACCAGCAAGCCCGCAATGATGTAGCCCAGCACAAGGGGCTGTTTGAGTTTTTTAAAGATAAGTGTTGTGATACCGGCAGCGCCGAGTATCAGCCCCAAGTCCATTACTAAGTGGGGAAGGTGTGTCATATTGAATTTGTTTTACGCGTCAAAGTTTAAGAAAAAAGGCAGTTTTACTCCGCTGCCGCAACAGGCGCTATATTGGTCGATACGGCAAACACCAAAAACGATAGTACGAGCGTAGTGCCGTAAACAACTATTGTATGGCCTCTGGACTTCTTGCCAGTATACCAAAAAAGGCCAAGCCGCGGGTATACCAACCCTGTCAGCAGGCCCAGTATGGAAAGGAAAGATATAAGTACTGAAAAATTAGCCATGATACCATACATGTATTGAAATGATTCAGAACAGCTCGTCTATACCTTGCTCGAAACAGGTACAAAAACCGCTCAATCATGATGCTGAAAATCTGAAAAGGATAGGGACAGCTAAGCGAGAAAAGGAGGCTATACCTGCCTGAGGAGTGGGGGCCATTTCATTCTATTCTTTGCATCCTGCAAGGAGCTTGGTAAAAGCAGCCAAGGCTTAACATCTGGGGTAGAGCCCCCTGTCAAACAGTTTTCTTAACAGAATGCCAGTACGTTTTGAATGTGCTTCACTAAAATAAATTGGCCCTGCCGCCTAAGGAGCGTTGGGCTGTATGGTAATGGGGAAAAGCTGCGCTATCAGTTCGGCTCCCGCAGCATGGGGTGCCCTGTAAGGTATAGCATCGAGAGGTGGCACAAAGGCGAACAGCTGAAGCACGCATCTGAGGGCTTGGTGCGGGCTCAGCACGATGGCTGGAGTGGTGTTGGCATCTAGGAAAACCTGCACAGCCTGTTGCTTCACACCCGACTCGCCTTGTTCACCTGCCACGGACTTTAGACGCGACGCCACTTCTGTAACCGAACCTTTTACCAGAAAACTGTAGACGGCCAGCTCGTGCCCGGGCAAGGTAAGCGCCCAGAGCAGCATCACCCACATGAGTGGGTATTGGAGGCAGCGTCTGATTGTTCCGGTAATGGCCATATCAAACAAATTTAGCGCTTTTGGGGCAAAGTGCAGACAGTAAATCCTTAAAAAGGCTCAGGTCACTTCGTAGCCCAGCACTTTATTCACGTGTGTGAGTTCTTCGTCGTTGTCGGTCATGACGTAGAGCACGTCTTTGGGCTCCAGTACAGTAGCACCGTTCGGCGTCACGAATTTTCCGTTTCGGTTGATGAGCACAATCAGGGCCCCTTTGGGGAAACGCAGCTCTACGAGCGACTTACCCGCGGCTGGCCCATGCTCGGGTACTTCTATTTCGGTGAGTTCGTTTTTGAGGTCGTACCCCATCTCGATATCGAACTGGTGCTTTTTGAGTTTTTTCTCCTGTTCGCTCAGGTTGAGCCACTTGGCCACAGGCGTAAGGGTAGTGCCCTGCAGCATAACGGAGGTGAGCACAATAAAGAACACAATATTGAAAATCATCTCCGACTTGTCTATACCTGCCAGCAAGGGATAGGTAGCAAACACAATCGGCACGGCACCCCGCAACCCTACCCACGACACGTACAGTTTGTCTTGCACGGTATTCTTAAAGAATGCCATGCTCAGGAAAACACTGATAGGGCGGGCCACGAAAATCAGGAAGAGCGAGATAAGCAGTCCGACTCCAATCACGGGCAGCATGTGCGAGGGGAATACGAGTAAGCCCAGCGTGAGGAACATCAGGATTTGCATCAGCCAGGCCACGCCGTCGTAGAACTTGGTGAGGCTGCGCTTGTGGATGAAGTTGCGGTTACCTAGAATCACAGCTGCCACATACACCGCCAGAAATCCGTTGCCGTTGATCAGGTTGGTGAAGGCATAGGTGAAAATAACCATCGCCAGTGTGAGTGCCGGGTACAGCCCTTCCTGTTCGAGCTTGATGCGGTTGATGACCCAGACCATAATGCGGCCCATCAGAATACCCATCACAGCACCAATGGTCATCTGCAAAAAGAACATCGGCACCAGCTGCCAGATTGAGGCCCCTTCGTTCGTAATCAGAAACGTGAAACTGACGGTGAGAAAGTAAGCCATTGGGTCGTTACTGCCCGACTCGAGCTCAAGGGTAGGCCGCAGGTTGTTTTTGAGGCCAATGTTTTTGGAACGCAGGATGGAGAACACCGCTGCCGCGTCGGTTGAAGAAACAATGGAGCCCAGCAAAAGCCCTTCGAGGATGGTGAAATCGAGCACCAGAGTGGCAAATAGCCCCGTGAGCATGGCTGTGATGAAAACGCCAGCCGTTGAGAGCGTCACACCCCGCCATAGTACTGGTTTTATACTTTCCCAGCGCGTATCCAGACCGCCCGAAAACAGGATGATGGTTAGGGCCACAGAGCCCAGCGACTGCGCCGACCGCGCATCATCGAAGTGAATATTGCCTATACCTTCAGAGCCTGCCAGCATGCCCACCGCCAGAAAAAGGATAAGCGCAGGTATACCAAAACGGCCCAGGCTCTTGCTGATGATAATACTCAGGAACAGCAGGATGGAAACGCCAAGCAATATGTCTTCGATGGTGAATCCCATAAGTCTAAGTTAGGAAGCGCCTTGCATATGCGAATAGAGCGGAGAAGTGACCATGTTGTCTCCCCTCCGCCCTACTGTTTATACCTATACCTACTAAATGCTGCTTGGGTTAGCAGTGCCCTTCCAGGCAAGCGTGTAATATTTCAGAGAAGCGGTACACTTCTTCAAAGCTGTTATAAAGCGGCGTTGGCGCGACACGAATCACGCTCGGCTCGCGGAAGTCGACGATGATACCGGCCTCCATCAGTTTGTCGAACAGCTCGCGGGCATTTTGCTTTACAAGGAGCGAAATCTGGCAGCCGCGGGCCTGCGGGTCGCGCGGCGTTATCATGTCGAGCACGTCTTTGCTTACCTGTACATCGTTAATCAGAAACTCCAGATAACCCGTTAGTTTTTCGCTCTTGGCGCGCAGGTTCGCCATACCTGCCTCGTCGAAAATCTCCAGCGAAGCGCGGTGCACGGCAAAGTTAAGTATCTGTCCGTTGCTCAGTTGCCAGCCCTCGGCACCCGGCATGGGTTTAAAGCCTTTTTTCATCTGGAAACGCTCGCCAGCATCGTGGCCCCACCAACCGGCGAATCGCGGCAGGTCCGGGTTGTTGGCGTGGCGCTCGTGCACAAATGTGCCCGCCGTACCACCCGGCCCTGAGTTGAGGTACTTGTAGGTACACCACACGGCAAAATCTACGTCCCAATCGTGCAGCTGCATGGGCACATTGCCCGCGGCATGCGCCAGGTCGAAGCCCACTACGGCCCCCACTTCGTGACCAACCTGGGTGATGGCCTGCATGTCGTATACCTGTCCGGTGTAGTAGTTGATGCCGCCCATCAGCACGAGTGCCAGTTCGTCGCCGTGCTCGCGTATGGTCTGCAAAATATCCTCGGTGCGCAGGGTATGTTCGCCTTCCCGCGGGAAAAGCTCCACAATGGTCTCCTCCGGAGTATAGCCATGGAATTTCACCTGCGTTTCGAGCGCATACTGGTCTGATGGGAAAGCACCACCTTCCATGATGATTTTGATGCGCTTGCCCTCTGGTCTGTAGAACGACACCAGCATCAGGTGCAGGTTCACGGTAAGCTGGTTCATAATCACCACTTCCTGCGGCTTGGCTCCCACCACGCGGGCAGCGCCGTCAGTCAGGAACCGATGGTAGTTGAACCATGGCTCTTCGCCTTTAAAATGCCCTTCTACAGCGTAATTGGCCCACTTATACATCTCGTTGTCGATGTACATCTGTGCCGACTTCGGCTGCAAACCAAGGGAGTTGCCACAAAAGTAAATGGCGTCCTGCCCGTTTACCTGCGGGAAGTAAAAGCGGTCTTTGAAATGCTTAAGCGGGTCGAGGTTATCTTGTTCCTGCGCAAAGGCAAGGCTATTTTGATAGTTCATTTTTCTGGTGCGGGTACGTTCTTTTCAGGCTGAACAACAGCACTGTTACTTTGTTTGTAATGCGAAGATAGAAAATAACTACGGCAAAGTTTAATGAAGCACCCGCTTAGAAAAGCTAGTATGTTCGCCAGTTAGTTTTTCCAAAATCATACTTGAAGCCAAACGTAAACGATTTGGGCAAGTTTCCGAAATCAAGCAGCTGATTGATCTCTCCATAAACAGCCATCCTTGGCATCGGCCGCAGTTCAAGCCCTATACCTGGATTTAGAACAAGCAATGATGTGAAGCCATCTTCATTCAACTCACTGTCATGAGTATTGTAGACAGCGTAGCCTATCTCCCCTATTGGCACTTGAAAGTAAACATTGTATTTTTCTCCTCTCTTGAATGCCCACTCATACCTTATCCCAAGTCCGTATAACCGAGCACTTTCATCATCGATTCTGGTATGGAGATAATCAAGTGAAGTTTTCAGGGAATGACGGCTGTCTCTTGAAAAGTAATACTGGAGGCCCACCATGCTGCCGAAAGCGTTAATGGAAGCAGGTATATCTTTAGGAACTCCTAATCGGCTATGTTGTGCAAAAAACACCCAATTAGGCTCCTTTTTAGCTTCATCGCCAATCACCAGATAATCTGTCCCTTCTCCTTGATTGTATGCATGGATCACCTTTACCAGGCTGTGCTGTTGGAGGGTGACTTTAGGCAGATCCTGTACTAGATCAAACCGGTCTTGCATGAATGCCCCCAGGACAGCCAGGTACTGGTTATCTTTTCGCATGTATTGCTTCTGCTCATGCTTTTCATATACCTTGTTATTCTCAAGTCTGTAAAGCGCGCCATCTTTGGATGCATAGAAATGTTCCGCCGCATTATCCTCTCTGACGAAAAGAGAAATCCGGGAAGACTCTATCAGCACCTTTAGCACTACATAGATGCTATCGCCACCTGACTTATATGGTTTGACTACGAATTTCTCTCCATTGTTAAGTTTGACTTCATGCACCTGTCGCGGTGCCAAAACTTGCTTTACACTTTGCTCTGAGTAGTAAATGATCTCTTTGGGCTGGTCATAGAAGTGAGTGATAGAGCCAGTCAGTACATCCCCGGTCGAGAGGGTTATTTTGCCTTGCTGGTTTAAGACTTGCCCGAAGACAATTGTAGGAAAGAATAGTAAGAAGAATAAAAGTTTGAGTTTCATAGAAGCTACTAATAGTATAATTTTTGGTCTATAAATATAAGCTGATTATCCTAAATTATACTAAACTCCTCCTACATCTTTTGTTATATATTTTATATTAGTGGCAGTAGCTCAAAAATGAAGATTGAACAGCATGAATGGACACAGGAAGTGCCGCTTTTTAACGATAGACTAATGTTGAGAAAGCACTTGAGTGACAGGAAAACAAAGGTAGCTATACCTTGGCTTTTGAAATCCCGAACGCGTCCTTCACAAAGCGGCTCTTCTCCAGATTCAGCCATTCCAGCGCGGTGCCGTGCAGCATGCGGTCTTTGGTAGCACGGTCGTAGGGCATGGACTCGATCAGCTTGCCGGGCTCGAGTTCACCTAATGGGAAAGGATAGTCTGTGCCGAGGGCGATACTGTTGGCGCCTACCAGATTCACCAGATAGTCCAACGCCTGTGGGTCGTGTACGAGTGAGTCGAAGTAGAATTTGCCGAGGTACTCGCGCGGGTTCACATTGTTATCGATAGCGCACAGGTCGGGGCGTACCTCAAAACCGTGCACGATACGACCAATCGTTGCCGGGAAGGAACCGCCTCCGTGGGCAAATGCGACACGCAACTTCGGCAGTCGCTCGAGCACACCTCCGAATATCATAGAGCAAATGGCCAGACTGGTTTCGGCGGGCATACCTACGAGCCAGGGCAGCCAGTACTTGCCCATTTTCTCTTTGCCGTACATGTCCCAGGGATGTACAAACACGGCCGCACCCAGCTCCTCTGCTGCCTGAAAAATCGGAAAAAGTTCGGGTGCATCCAGGTTCCAGTCGTTGATGTGTGACCCTATCTGTATACCGGCCATACCCAGTTCTTTCATACAACGCTCCAGCTCTTTTATAGCCAAATCAGGGTCCTGCATCGGTATAGTACCCAAGCCGATAAAACGATCTGGATAATCCGCCACAATACCTGCGATGTGGTCGTTGAGCATGCGCGACAAGTCATAGGTATGCTCAGGCTTCGCCCAGTAGTTGAACATCACCGGCACCGTGCTCAGCACCTGCACACCCACCTGGTGGTGACTGCATTCGTGCATGCGCACTTTGGGATCCCAGCAATTGTCTTGTATCTCGCGAAAGAATTTGTCGTCCATCATCATGCGGGCGCAGCACGGCTTATGGTGCTCCAACCTGATGAAGCCGCCATACCCATAGCGTTCCCGCAAATCAGGCCACGTAGCTGGCAGGATATGCGTGTGAATGTCAATCTTAAACAGATTGTTTTCGGTAGGTATAGGCGATGTAGACTTCTGGTTTTGCATGCTGACAAAGGAACGTAAATGCGGCTATACGGAGTACGGCCAAATCAAGCAATCCAACAAGATACACATTTTATAGATCATACGCCTACAAGTTATGCTGGCTTCACCGGCGGTTGCAGCACCTCGCCACATTTATCGCAGGTACGCAAATCCTCATTATCCCAGAAGTTCCCCATGATAACCGGTAGCTGTTTTACAATGTCTGTCACTTCCGTGAAGTCTTCGTGCAGCTTGTTGCCGCAGTTCTCACAGAACCACATAAAACCATCTTTCTCCCCTTCGCGGCGGTAGCGCTCAATCACCAGACCGACCGTATTGGCAGGGCGTTGCGGGGAGTGCGGTACCTTAGGAGGCAACAGGAAGATCTCGCCTTCCTTGATCGGAATATCCACCGGCTTGCCGTCTTCGATGATCTTCAGCACAATATCTCCTTCCACCTGGTAGAAAAACTCTTCGCCTTCGTCGTAATGGTAGTCTTTGCGGGCATTAGGGCCGCCCACGACCATCACAATAAAGTCGTCATTGCCTTTGTATACCTGTTGGTTGCCCACCGGTGGTTTAAGCAAATGGCGGTGTTCGTCTATCCACTGTTTGAAATTGAAAGGTCGCTGTATGGCCATAGTTTTATCGGGTTAGATTGATTTTTGAATGTACGAGAATTACTCACAATTGGCAAATAGGACTGTCCCCTCGCAATACTTTGCATGGCAAATACGGTATGGTGTAAAAATTTATACCTACCCTGTATACCTGCGAAGCACTTTAAAGTATACAGGGTACGATTACACGCCCCCTATGACCAGAATTCTACGCTACCTATTCTTCTACGTCCTAGTCTGTAGTGCCTCCTGCACCTCCCGCATCTACTATGGCCCCGAAGCGGGCAACTGGCAGCACTTCTCCTTGCCTGACACGGCAGACATCGCCTATACTGTATACCTCTTAGGCGACGCGGGCGCTCCTAGCCTCGACAAGACCGAGCCCACCTTCAAGCTACTCAAATCGCAACTCGACCGCGACCCCAATAGCACACTCGTCGTGCTGGGCGATAACCTCTACCACGACGGGCTTTCTGCAGAGGGCGGCCTGACACGTGAGCGGGACGAGAAGCGCCTCGATGAACAGATAAAACTCGTAGCTGACCACCAGGGCAAAGTGTTCTTTGTGCCCGGCAATCACGACTGGGACTATATGGGGCCCAAGGGGCTCGAGAAGATTCGTCGGCAGGAGCAGTACATCGAAGAGCGCATCAACAAAGGCAACACTTTCGTGCCCGACAACGGCTGCCCCGGCCCTCACGTGGAACAGGTGAGCGACGATGTGATATTCATCGGTATAGATTCGCATTGGTGGCTGCACAAGCACGAGAAACCCTACGGCGCCAACAGCGGCTGCGGTGCGGGCACCGAAACCGAAATGCTGCAACAGATGGAGGAAACGCTGGAAGCCAACAAAGGCAAGCACATCGTCATCGGGGCGCATCACCCTTTTGTGAGTAATAGCAATCACGGCGGCTTCTATACCGTGATGGACCACCTCTTCCCGCTGCGCCTCGTGCGTGACGGCCTCCTGATTCCGCTGCCCGTGATTGGTTCGCTCTACCCCTTTTACCGCCAGTTGGGCGGCGTGGACCAGGACATCCCGCACTACCGCTACCAGTTGCTCATCAGCCGCATGGAGGAACTTTTCAACCGCTACGACAATATCATTTATACCTCCGGCCACGACCACAACCTGCAGTTGCACAAAGTCGACAAGTACATCCACATCATCAGCGGTTCGGGCTGCAAAGTGACTCCCGCAGATACAGGCAATAATGCCACTTTTGTGCACAGCGAGAAGGGTTTTGTGAAGGTGATTTACTACACCAATGGGGAGGTATGGACCGAGTTCTGGTCGCCTGAGGGGGATGGCGACACGGGGCAGGTAAATTACCGCGGCAAGCTCTACGACCAGATTCGCCCGAACGCACCTGGCACCGCTGCTTGCACTGATCCCCTAATGCAGGAGCCGGTGGAGTTCAGACCCGCCGACCCGCGCAAGCGTCCCTATGCCTTGGCAGGTATGCTACTCAAAGAAGAT
The DNA here is from genome assembly GCF_058932845.1 of Pontibacter sp. LHS2. Classification (NCBI taxonomy): domain Bacteria; kingdom Pseudomonadati; phylum Bacteroidota; class Cytophagia; order Cytophagales; family Hymenobacteraceae; genus Pontibacter; species Pontibacter sp. LHS2. The sequence continues at coordinate 467,015 of NZ_JBZYWG010000004.1, read as the reverse complement.
TACGCCCGCGAATGGGCCACGCCTGTGCGTGTAAGCTACCTTGATTTAAGCAAAGTGGACGGTGGCCTGAGCCCCTTCGGCCTGACAAAAGATCGCGACCGCAACAGCCTGCGCCTGCGTAGTGCCAAGGGTTACGAGTACCGCTTCCGCCCTTTGCTCCGCGATGCCTTGCGTGCCGTGCCGCAACAGTACCGTGGCTCGTCGGCCATACAGTCGGTGCCCGAAACGTGGCTGCCCTCACAGCACCCCTATGCGCCGCTCATTGTCACGCCGCTCGAGAAAGCCGCCGGTTTGCTGGCCTCCTCCCCCGCCCTGTACCTGTTGCCCGACATCGACTGCCTGGAGCCCTACAAAGCACCTTTCGGAAACCGTCTGGGCTTTCTGGAGTTCGATGCCGAAGACTACCGCTTGGGCCACACAAGTCAGGATGCGGATGATGTGCAGGAGCTGAGCTATGCCGGCATGCTGCATCGTATCGAAGACGACCACCTGCACCAGGTCAACACCCATGCCTTCGCCAAAGCCCGCCTCCTCGACATGCTCATCGGCGACTGGGACCGCCACGAAAACAACTACGAATGGAGCCTGACCGAAACAAACGGTCGCACGCTATACCTGCCCATACCGAAGGTGCGTGACAATGCCTTTTTCGCGTTCAATGGTTTCCTGCCGTGGCTGGCTACCCGTAGTTGGGGCGTGCAGGAGTTGCAGCACTTCGGCTATAAAATCGAGAATTTAAAAGGCCTGAACATGGCCGCCAAAGACCTCGACCGCCGCTTGTTGGGCAGTCTCACCCCCGCTGACTGGCGCCAGATAGCTGACAGTCTCGAAACAGTATTGACCGACGAGGTGCTAGCTGATGCCGTGCGCCAGATGCCGCCCGAGGTATACCCGCTGCACGGTGACGAACTAGCCCAAAAGCTAAAAGCCCGCCGGGCACAGCTTCCCCGCGTGGCCGAAGAATACGCCCTTTTGCTGGCCCGCTACGTGGATGTGTTTGGTAGCAAAAAGAAAGAGTTATTCCAGATCGAGCGATTGGCAAATGGCGACACCCGCATCACGATGACCGCCGCCGACAATCCGAGTTTGACGCTCTATACCCGCACTTTTTCTCCTGAGTACACCAAAGAAATCCGACTATACGGCTTTGGGGGCGGTGATGAATTCAGGGTGACAGGCGAACTGGGCAGCGACATAAAAGTACGCGTGATCGGGTTCAAAGAGTACGGCCGCTACCAGTTTGCCTTTTCCGACAGTTTGGGCAATAACGGCAACTCTTATACCTTGCTCAACAGCATCGGCGACAGAAAGGTATTCGACAACACCCGCACCACTTATGAAGATTTTGCCACAGGCGACCTCATCAACAGTCCCGCTTCCGACGTGTTCCGCTATACCCGCTTCGGGCCTAACTTCACAGTGGTCTACAACTCAGCCGACGGACTGGTACTCGGCGCTGGCCTGCAGTACAAGCCCTACAAGTTCAGGACGAGTGCCAAGGGCGGTACACAGCGCTTGCTATACCAGCGTTCACTCAAAACAGGCATGGCCCGCATCTTTCACGAAGGTGAAATCAAAAACCTGTTCTTCAACCTTGATTTTGTGAGCCGCGCTTGGGTATATGCGCCTTATTTTAGCATGCAGTACCGTGGCTACGGCAACCGTCCCGCGCCTACTGATATTCCTATTGACCAACGGGTGGAAATGAACAATGCGCATGTTTCGGCGGCCTTACAAAAACCATTCGGTACGTTCTTCTCTTTCGGGGCGGGGCCTGTGTTTGAGTTTTTCAGACTGAGCGAGCGCCGCAATGGCTGGGTGCAGGACCTTTTGCCTGACAACCGACAGGACGTATTCGGGCAGCGCAATTATCTCGGCGCCATGGCCTTTTTCAGGACCGATGTGAAAGACAACGAGCACAACCCAAGCCGCGGACTGGTGGTGGATGTGCAAGGCAACTGGTTTCAGGGGATGGCCAACACCAGTGGTAGGTATAGTCGCTATACCTACGAGGTGCGCTACTACATGAGTCCGAGCCTGCCTTTCCAGCTGACCTTCGCTGGTCGTATGGGCGGTGGCATCAACACGGGCCGTTACGCCTTCTATCAGGGTAACATGCTAGGAGGTGGCCTCCTGCCTGACTTTAGCCAGACCATTCGCGGTTTTAGCAATACCCGCCTCATCGGTGACCGCAGTTTCTTTACCAATCTCGAGGTACGTGCCTCCGTGCTCGACTACCGCGTATACCTGTTCCCGGGCAAAATCGGCGTACTCGGTCTCTACGACACGGGGCGCGTCTGGACCCGCACCAACAATGTGAGCGGTTGGAATAAGGCCTATGGCGGTGGCATCTGGTTCTCGCTCTTCAACCGCATTGTGCTCACCGGCACCGCAGCCCACTCCCGCGAAGGCACCTTGATCAATTTGCAGAATGGCTTTTTCTTTTAACGGTTGATATCTCGCATACCTAAAACTCAGGTATAGCCAAAAGCATGACATAATTTAAGGGGTATATGCTTATCTTTAAGCTATGAACTTAGACCTGACTGATAAAAGAGCGATTGTGTGTGGCAGCACGCAAGGTATAGGCAAAGCCATCGCCCTGGAACTGGCGCAACTGGGCGCCAGCGTGACACTGGTGGCACGCAATGAAGCCAAGCTACAGGAGACAGCCCAAGAACTGGACAACAGCAAAGGCCAGCAACACGACTATCTGATAGCCGATTTCAGCAAGCCAGACGAGTTGGTGCAGCAACTACAGGTATACCTGCAGCAACACGAACAAGTGCACATCCTCGTCAACAATACAGGCGGACCAGCAGGTGGCCCCATCGTAAATGCCAAGCCAGAAGAGTTCCTCAGTGCTTTCAACATGCACCTGATCAACAACCACAATCTGGCACAGGCGGTTATTCCGTTGATGAAACAGGCAGGCTATGGCCGCATCATCAACATCATCAGTACGTCAGTAAAACAGCCGCTACAGGGCTTGGGCGTATCCAATACCATACGCGGCGCTGTAGCTAGTTGGGCGAAGACGATGGCCAACGAACTCGGGCAATTCGGCATCACGGTGAATAACGTGCTCCCTGGCGCTACCCGCACAAGCCGTCTGGAATCCATTATCGAGAATAAAGCGAAGAAAACCGACAGTGCCGTGGACAAGGTAGAAGAAGAAATGATGGCCGAAATCCCGGCCCGCCGTTTCGCCGAACCCGAAGAAGTTGCTGCTGCGGCTGCGTTTCTCGCTACGCCATCGGCAGCGTACATCAACGGTATCAATGTGCCGGTGGATGGGGGCAGGACGGGGAGTTTGTAAGTAAGCACCTGAAATGGCAACGCTTTTTGTAATAGTCTTCCTCAACTTATGCTTTGTGGCAACTCTATTGAGCTTATCCAGGTTTTATAAACTTAGATTAGAGGATTATCTGTTCAATTTGATATGCTTAAATCTGGTGGCCGCTCTGATGTATGTCTGCAATTATTTTGACATACTCGTGGAGTATCCGATGTCAGTTAGGTACTTCGTGTCACTTGTGATTGTTTACATTTTAGTAGAGCCTTTCAGAAAAATCATCCTGAAGCAACTCAAGTTTACTATAGAGAAATTTAGACACTGAAAAGCCCTTAAGCCATTTGTCCGCTGTTTCCTGTGTTTGGGCACAAGTCGGTGGGACACCACTGAATAGCTCACACTCGCGGGACGCGAGCGAGGGCAAACCATAGAATTTATTTCTTTGATAACATAATAAACCCCAAAAACTCCCCTTCATATTTTTAGGAGGGGGTTGGGGGAGGTAACAATGCAGCACATACATAACTACATCGACGGCCAGTTGGTCATGCCTGTGGCGGGGCAGTACATCGACAATTACAACCCCGCTATCGGGGAAGTGTACTCGCTTATACCTGACTCTGACGAACAGGATGTGGAACAAGCGGTACAGGCTGCTTTGAAAGCTTTCCCGGCCTGGTTGAACACGCCTGCCGAAAAGCGGGGGCAGATTATGATGCGCATTGCCGACCTCATTGACCAGAATCTGGATAAGCTGGCTGAAGCGGAGTCGGTGGACAATGGCAAGCCGTTGAAGCTGGCAAAGTCGGTGGATATACCTAGGGCGAGCAGCAACATGCGTTTTTACGGCACGGCCATTCAGCATTTCGCTTCGGAGGCACATTACATGGAAGGAACAGATGCCATCAACTATACCGTACGCCACCCGCATGGCGTGGTGGGCTGCATTTCGCCATGGAACTTACCGCTATACCTGTTCACCTGGAAAATAGCCCCTGCCCTGGCTGCTGGCAACTGCGTGGTGGCGAAACCATCGGAGGTCACGCCCATGACGGCTTACATGCTTTCAGAGATTTGCATCGAAGCGGGCTTGCCGGCGGGTGTACTCAACATCGTGCATGGCTACGGGCACAAGGTAGGCGCTGCCATGACGGCGCACCCGAAAGTGCCGGTTATCTCCTTCACTGGCGGCACGGCCACAGGTCGTACCATTGCGGCCACAGCAGCTCCAATGTTCAAGAAACTTTCGCTGGAGCTGGGTGGCAAAAACCCGAACATCATCTTTGCCGACTGCGATTTCAATAACGCGTTGCATACCTCTATCCACTCCTCTTTCGCCAACCAAGGTCAGATTTGCCTCTGCGGCTCCCGCATTTTCATCGAACGCCCACTGTACGAAAAATTCCGCGATGCTTTTGTGGAGAAAGTAAAAGCCATGCAAGTAGGTGACCCAATGGAAGAAGGTTCCAAAATGGGTGCCGTGGTGTCGGAACAGCACATGCAAAAAGTCCTCTCCTACATCGAACTGGCCAAACAAGAGGGTGGCACCATCCTGACGGGCGGGCACCAGGTGCAGGTAGAAGGGCGTTGCCAGAACGGTTGGTTCATTGCCCCAACCATCATCGAAGGACTGCCCTATAACTGCCGCACCAACACTGAAGAGATCTTTGGCCCTGTTGTTACCCTCACCCCTTTCGATACCGAAGAGGAAGTTATCCAGTACGCTAACTGCACCGACTACGGCCTTTCGGCCACCATCTGGACACAGAACCTACAACGTGCCCATCGTGTAGCGCATCAAGTACATTCGGGCATCGTCTGGGTGAACACGTGGCTTCTACGAGATCTGCGCACTCCGTTTGGTGGCATGAAAAATTCGGGTGTAGGACGTGAGGGTGGTTTTGAGGCATTACGTTTCTTCACCGAGCCGCAGAATGTTTGTGTGAAGTTGTAGAAAACCCTTTCCCCCATCAAAAGAGTATGGTTATATAAGACTATACTCTTTTGATGCCCAGCCACAACCAGCCAAATGAAAGCCATTCCACAGCTATCCTGACCAGCTTAGGTATAGCCGAGAAAGAATGGCGTGCGCAAGGTATAGCGCCACAGACGCTGGTGGCTATATACCACGATTTTCTGCAGCGAAAGGCGGAGTTGCTGGAGATTGGGGCACAGACAGCACAAAGTCTGCAGCACCTGCCCGGTGTACATGCTGTACGGTATCGGGTGAAAGACCCGCTGCACCTACTGCGTAAGATTATCCGCAAGAAAACAGAGTATCCCGACCGCCACATCGACGAATACAACTACACTGACTGGATTAATGATCTGGCAGGCGTACGGGCGCTATACCTGTACAAGTCTGCCTGGCATACCTTAGGTAGACAAATCCAAACAAACTGGAACTTGAAACGTTCACCTATCGCCTACCTCACTCCTGACACAGAGGAAAACACGGTGCAGGAGTTCAGCGACTCAGGAGCCGATATCAGGTGGCATGACCATGGTTACAGAGCGGTGCATTATGTAGTGATTACCCAAGCCAACCGCCAGCGTTACTTTGTGGAGATACAGCTGCGTACGCTTTTCGAAGAAGGCTGGAGCGAGATCGACCATACTGTGCGTTACCCTGACCATAACTGCAATGCTTTCGTGCGCGATTTGCTCCACCTACTCAGCCACTTCACCGGGCAATCTGACCAGCTGGCGTCCTTTATCAAAACTGTGCTGCATAAGCTACAAAGCCATAGCCCTATCTCTGAAACAGAACAAGCACTTTTGCAAAACCAAATCAACCGCTTTGCCATATCTGAAGGAGAAAAACAGCGACTGCGCCATCACCTTGAGGCCTTAGAGCGAAAGAACAGATAAGCTCAAAAACAAAGAGGCCCGCCATTGCTGGCGGGCCTCTTTGTCAGGTAAGGCTATACCTTATTGATTCTTCTCTGAAGTCGGGTTGATCAGATTGCGCTCCAGGAAGTCGGTCATCATCTTGAAGCGGTGCAGGCTTGTAACGCCGCCACCCACGCCGTGGTTACGGTTCGGGTAGTAGAAGCTCTCGAACTGCTTGTTAGCACTGATCAGGGCATCCTGCATCGCCACCGCATTTTGGAAATGCACGTTGTCGTCGCCGGTTCCGTGAATCAGCAACAGCTCACCCTGCAGTTTGTCGGCAAAGAACAACGGCGAGTTATCATCATAGCCAGAAGCATTTTCCTGCGGTGTTTTCAGGTAGCGCTCGGTATAGATGCTGTCGTAGAAGCGCCAGTTCGTAACCGGAGCTACTGATATACCGGCACGGAACACACCATTGCCTTTTGTCAGGCCAAGAAGTGCCATATAACCACCATAGCTATGTCCCCAGATACCGATGCGATCCTTGTCAACGTAAGGCTGATTGCCTAACCACTTGGCTGCTTCTATCTGGTCTTCGATCTCGTACTTACCTAAGTTCGCGTAAGTCACTTTCTTAAACTCAGCACCGCGGGCACCTGTGCCTCGGTTATCCACGCTCACCACAATAGCGCCTTTGTTGGCCAGCACCTGGTACCACAGGTAGTTGGCGCCGCCCCAACTGTTGTTCACTGTCTGCGAGCCCGGGCCACCGTACACAAACATCAGTACAGGGTATTTCTTTTTTGGATCAAAGTCAGTTGGCTTGATCATCCATCCGTTCAATTGCGTGCCGTCCGGAGTCTTCATCGTAAAGAACTCCTGCTTGGCAATATCATACTGGGCCACTGTGTCGCGCAGTTTCTGATTATTCTCCAGCACTTTTACCAGTTTACCATCCTTAGCAGTATGTAAACTCACAGTAAGCGGTGTGTTGGCAGCTGTGTGGTAAGCAAGGAAGTATTTATAGTCCTTGCTCATGTTCACGTTGTAAGTACCTGCCTCAGTCGTCAGACGCTTTTTGTTTTTGCCATTGCTTTTGATGCTATACAGGTGGCGCTCCAGTGGCGATACCTCTGTAGACATATAATACAACACGTCGCTCTTCTCGTCGAAACCGATAAAGTTGCTTACTTCCCAGTTGCCCTTCGTGATCTGGCGCACCAGTTTACCGTTCATGTTGTACAGGTATAGGTGGTTAAAACCATCCTTCTCCGAAGAGTGAATGAAGTTTTTACCATCCTTCAGGTAAGTCAGGTCATCTGTTACGTCCACATAAGCTTTGTCTGTTTCCTTCAGTACCACGTTGGCTTTACCAGTTGTAGCGTTGGCATGAAGAATCTCCAGCGTGTTCTGCAGGCGGTTCATCTTCTGGATAGAGAGCAGGTTGCTGTCGTTGGTCCATTTGATGCGCGGAATATAGATATCCGTTTCGTTGCCTGTGTCCATCTTCACAGTCTGGCCGTTGCCCACGTTGTAAACCGACACAGTCACAGCAGAGTTAGCCTCACCAGCTTTTGGGTACTTGAACTTGTAATCCTGTGGATACAGCTCACCCCACATTTGCATGTTGAACTCTGGTACATTGGTCTCGTCGAAGGTATAGAATGCAATCTTTGACCCGTCCGGTGACCAATGGAAACCCTGCGCAAACGAGAATTCCTCCTCGTATACCCAGTCCGCATAACCGTTGATGATCGAGTTGAATTTGCCGGTAGTAGTGATCTGCGTCTCCTTCATGTTGCTCAGGTCTACGAAGAACATGTTGCCCTCACGTGCGAAAGCTACACGCTTCGCATCTGGTGAGAAAGTCGCATATAACTGCTTACCACCGTTACTCAGCTTCGTCAGTTTTTTCGAGGCGATGTCGTACACGAAAAACTCCGCTTTGGAAGAGCGACGGTAGATCTGCTCCTTTTCTGTAGCAAAAAGCACTTTCTTTTCGTCTGAGCTAAAGGTATAGCTGTCAAACTTGATAGGCTTGTCGCTGCCCTCCGGCTTTAGGTCCTCGCCTTCGATGATGGTATTTACAGGCTGGCCTTTGGTCACGTCGTAGCGCACGATGTCGGTTACGCCGTTTTTCTCGTCAGCTACCTGTGAGCTGTAGTAGCGACCGTCGTTCATCCAGTTCACGCCATATACCGACTTGGCAGAAAAGGTGCCCTTGCGGTAAATATCCTCCAGCGTGATCTCTTTTTTCTGTTGCGCTTGTGCCACAAAAGCGAAGCACAGCAACACGACAGCTAGAAAGTTAGTTTTAAGGTTAATATGCATGTGTTTAAGGGTTATTAACGTTTAGCCTTGCTAATTTATCAGAATAATATGGTTTTGCCATAGCTTGTCGCTAAAACCATACCACCCACAGGTATAGACACAAAAAAAGCGGCATCCCTTTTGGAGACTACCGCCTTTTTAAAAACAGGAAAAAATCTTCTTTGCTAGAAGTTATAGCCGAAAGTCAGCATGACTGTATTCAGTTTGTCTTCAATATCCACGACAGGTACAAACACGGATGGGTCGTTAAAATTATAAGGACTGTACAGGCTGTTCGCTGTGGAGCTGGTAAATGCAACATCAGCATAATACCTGTTCAGACGTATACCTGTGCCCAGGGTAAAGGTGTTTATTTTACCGTCAAAATCGGCATTTCGGTAAGGATCGCCAGTGATGGCATAACCCGCCCTGAAACGGAATACTTCGTAGCGGGCTTCTGCTCCCAACCGGAAATTAAGAGCTGATTGGTACGTTCCTGAAATGCGGTCATTCACGCTGTTGAAGTAAGTGCTATTACCCCCAAAGTCATCGCTTTCAGAGTAGCGGGCATTGGCATAATCCACATACTCGATATCTGCTGCTATAAAGCCATACTTCTGGATGAAAAAGGCCACACCACCTGATGCACGGAAAGGAGTTGTAAGCTTATAAGAGAACTCTCCCGGCAACTCTGCAGCACTGTAATTCTCACCCGGCAAAAACTGGCTATACATAGACCGCTGATAGGTTTCGTTGAAGTTGTACAGCGTAGGCGTTTGGATAGAAGCGCCTAACCGGATCACATCGGATGGCCGAACGATTATACCTAGTTTAAGATTAACACCCGTGCCGCGCGTTCTGTACTCGTCACGCAGCTCAAGACTTGTAAAATCGGTACTGGCGCTTTCTTCGGTTTCCCTAAAGATGCGCTCCTGCCTGAAGTCTGACGTAATAACACCGAGTGATGCTCCCAGGTAGATTTTATCACGATAGCTGGTACCACCGGCTATGTCGATTTGATTCTGAGAACCTCTTCTGATAATCTCCTCTGACTGATTGATATTACCAATCCGCTCGGCAGGTATAGCAAAACCGTCTTCATCAAAATCAAAAAGGAAAGTACCGTAAGCCAAGCCTTCCATGGTAGTGAATCCATTATCGAACTCATTGTCCAGATCAGTTTGGGTGCGACCACGCAGGTTAGCTAATTCAGTAAAGTATTCAACTATGGTGGGGTCTTGCCCGCCAGCTGTGTTGCGGTATGAGGTCCGGTTGTTAAAATTGTTGAGCCTGCTGAAGCTGATACCAAAGGTGGCACCGCGCCAATCGCTGTTCTCGTCACTTTGGCGGTCGGCGAACACAAATCCAATGTGAGGCACTCCCACACTATTGCGTTCATCATTCGTCGAGATACCTCCAACACGTCCGGTTGAAGTGGAGAAGCCAAGACCAGGCGTTATACTAAATTCCGAGCGTCTGAACATGCCCAGTCCGGCTGGGTTGGAGGCCATGGTAGAAATGTCTGCTCCGAGTGCCGTTTGCGCTCCTCCTATACCTTGGATACGTGCGGAGCCGGTAAGACCATAACGGGTGTAGCGCAATGCGTCTACCTCGTCTTGGGCAAAAGCGGTTCCGCCCCAGCCCAGCATTAATGCCAGGCTGGCGGAAACAATCTTAGTTATTTTCATGGATCAGTGGTTTGTGGTTAGTTTCCTCCTCTATTTCCGCGGCCACCGCCACTGGAGTTAGTTCGTGCCGGAGGACTAGATGTACCGGAACTTCTGGTTGGTGGTGAGTAGCTCGGTTGTGAGCGCTGCACTGGCTGACTACGCTGGTAGCTTGGCTGTGAACGCTGCACAGGTTGGCTACGCTGATAGCTAGGCTGCGAACGCACCGGCTGGTTTTGAATTTGCTGACGCTGCACAGGCTGCTGGATTCTTTCCTGGCGCTGCGTAGGCTGCTGAATACGCTGCTGGCGCTCCACTGGTCGTGGCTGTGTAGCTGGCGATACGTTACGCTCTCTTGACTGATTGATGCGCTCTACTGGCTGCTGACCTTCCGGCTGCTGGCGCGATGGCCTTACCTGGCCACTTTGCGGATCATAGCCACGATTGGTAGTAGCTGGTCTGGACGGTAACGTGCGGCCTGTATTCTCACCCGCATTCATTTCCTGTCCTCTTACATTCGTGTTGCCTGTGGCACGTTCTGTTCTGCCTGGTCGTGCATAGTCTACACCTTGCGTAGAACGCTGTTCGTCCCTTACAGACTCCGATCTGTTCGGACGTCCGGTTACTCGCTCTGGGTTACCTGTGGCTGGCACTACACTGCGCTCACCGCGTGGTCCATACTGTACCTGACGCTGCTGCACCACACCCGGGCGGTCATAGATGTAACGGTTGTTACCATAGAAACCACGGTTATACCCATGATAGAAGCCGGCATAATAGTTATTGTGCGGCCAGTAGCCACCGCCCCAGAAGGGATCATACATACCATAAGGCCGTCCCCAAGGGTGCCCCCATCGGTTCCAGCCAGCCCCCCAGCCCATGCTCAATCCAATATTCACACGCATGCCACCTCTATGAAAGAAGGGATCATACATGAACGGATCGTAGAATGGATCATAGAAGAACGGGTCGTAAAACGGACTAACACGGCGGTGTACATAGGCCGATGTCCAATAAGGGTCCACATAGGCATAGTTTGGATTATTCCAGGTAGCCTGCGGACGGTAGGTACGACCATCGTAATATTCGTCGGCGGTATAGTTTTGAGTTACGTCATCAGTCACGACCTGCTGATTATCTTCAGTTGGAGTGTACTGCTGCTGTTGGGAAGCCTGTGCCTGGGGCTGCACATATTCGGTACGGTCAGATGAGCTATAGTACATATCATCATATTCCGTCGACTGCATAGCCACCGGGCTACTGCAACCAACCGTAAAAAGTGCAATCACAGGGGCTAGTGCGGTGTATATGTGTAATTTTTTCATGGCCTTCTGTGTCTAAAAATGCTTCTATATCAAAGATATAAACACAATAGCGCAAAACCTTATCAATAGTATAATATATTAACGTAATTTTGAGCCAGAATGATATTAAATCTTCCCTATGTGGAAAGCAATATTCATTCCAAAAAGATTAACAATTACTGATATAAGATAAATTTTTTCAAATAATGAGCAAAGGGCTACCAAAAAGAAGCGAAGACTACTCGCAGTGGTATAACGAGCTGGTAAAAAAGGCCGGTTTGGCTGAGAATTCTGCCGTGCGCGGCTGTATGGTGATCAAGCCGTACGGCTATGCCATCTGGGAGAAAATGCAGCGTCAGCTAGATGACATGTTTAAGGCCACCGGCCACGAAAATGCTTACTTCCCGCTGTTCGTACCCAAGAGTTTGTTTGAGGCTGAAGAGCAGAATGCTGAGGGCTTTGCCAAGGAATGTGCCGTAGTAACGCATTACCGTTTGCAAGCCGATCCAGACAAGCCCGGCAAACTGCGTGTAGACCCGAATGCCCGACTCGAAGAAGAACTGATCGTACGCCCAACCTCAGAGGCTGTGATCTGGAACACTTACAAAGGCTGGATCCAAAGCTACCGCGACCTGCCTATCCTGGTGAACCAGTGGGCCAACGTAGTGCGCTGGGAAATGCGCACGCGTCTGTTCCTGCGCACAGCCGAGTTCCTGTGGCAGGAAGGCCACACAGCCCATGCTACCGCTGAGGAGGCCATCGCCGAAACCAAGCAGATGCTGGAGGTATACGCTACCTTTGCTGAGCAATACATTGCTCTACCGGTAATCCGTGGTGTAAAAACACCAAACGAGCGTTTCGCCGGCGCCCTCGACACCTATTGCATCGAAGGCTTGATGCAAGATGGCAAGGCACTTCAGGCAGGTACCTCGCACTTCCTGGGCCAGAACTTTGCAAAAGCATTTGATGTAAAGTTCGCTACCAAAGACGGCGGGCTGGAGCACGTATGGGGTACCTCATGGGGTGTGAGCACGCGCCTGATGGGTGCGCTCGTCATGGCCCACTCCGATGATGAAGGCCTGGTACTGCCTCCAAAACTGGCTCCTATCCAGGTGGTAATCGTTCCGATCTACAAAGGCGAAGAGCAGTTGGCACAAATCAGCGAGAAAGTACTGCAACTGAAGAAAGAGCTCGAAGCTAAAGGAATCAGTGTGAAGTTTGACAACCGCGACACTGAGCGCCCTGGCTTTAAGTTTGCCGAGTGGGAATTGAAAGGCGTGCCGGTACGTTTGGCCATCGGCGCCCGTGACCTGGAAAACGGTACTGCCGAAGTGGCCCGCCGCGACACCAAAGAGAAGAGCACACAGCAATTCGATAGCCTGGCTACTTACATCCCTGCCTTGCTTGACGAGATCCAGGAGAATATCTATAACCGTGCCTATACCTTCCGTGAGGAAAACACCACGAAGGTAGACAGCTACGAGGAGTTTAAGCAGGTGCTTGAGACCAAGGGCGGTTTTGTATTGGCTCACTGGGATGGCACACCGGAAACGGAGGAGCGTATCAAAGAGGAGACCAAAGCGACCATTCGTTGCATTGCCCTTGATACACCGGAAGAAGAAGGCGTAGACATGATCACGGGCAAGCCTTCGAAGCAGCGTGTATACTTCGCAAAAGCTTACTAAGCCAAGGCTATACCTGGACGTAAACCAGAATTCAGAAAACAGAGAGCCATTTCCTTCGGGAGATGGCTTTTTTGTTTTACACACAGTATAAATTAATGAAGCGACCCAGGTAATTCAATCGCAAAATCGCTATATTTACCTAAACCTACTCCGAAACTATGCTCTTAGACTGGCTTACAGTAGTACTGCTGATCGGCATCGGTCTTGTTCTGATCGTGGTGGAGCTCATATTTGTACCGGGCGTTACCATTGTTGGCATTCTGGGCTTTATACTAGTAGTCGTGGGCATCTGGATCAGTTATGCCGCCCTGGGCACGGAAACCGGACATCTGGTGCTGGCAGGATCGGTACTGGCCGGTGGAGTGGCACTTTTCTATAGTTTCAGATCGGAGGCATGGTCACGGTTTGCCCTCAAGGACAGCATTAAAAGCCGGGTGAATGAGGAAAACCCGCACTTGCTGGAGGTGGGTGAAGAAGGTAAAACCGTTTCGGCGCTCCGCCCACAAGGAACGGCTATTTTTAAGGAGCGGCACCACGAGGTACAGACTACCGGAGCTTTTCTGGCACCCAACACCCCTGTACGCATCATCAAAATAGTAGCGAATAAAATCACAGTAGAAGCAATTACCTAAAACAAATCAATGGAAAATTTTTCAGTCTTATTTCTGATTGCGGGCGGCATTATCCTGCTGCTTATCTTTCTTTACTTCGTGCCGATCAGCCTCTGGATCACAGCCCTGTTCTCAGGTGTTAAGGTAGGCCTGCTGGAGTTGGTGTTCATGCGCATCCGTAAGGTACCGCCAAGTCTCATCGTGAACTCCATGATCAATGCCACCAAGGCAGGTATAGACGTGACTACCACTGAACTCGAAACCCACTACCTGGCTGGCGGTAATGTACCGAATGTGATCAAAGCGCTTATCTCCGCTGATAAGGCGAATATTCCACTGTCTTTCAAGCAAGCCACTGCCATCGACCTGGCCGGCCGCGATGTGTTTGAGGCCGTGACTACCTCAGTAAATCCCAAAGTGATCAATACGCCCAATGTAGCTGCTGTAGCGCAGGATGGCATCCAGTTGATCGCCAAAGCCCGTGTAACCGTGCGCGCCAACATTATGCAACTGGTAGGTGGTGCCGGTGAAGAAACCATTTTGGCACGTGTGGGCGAAGGCATCGTAACTTCCATTGGTTCTTCGGTATCGCATAAGAGCGTGTTGGAAAACCCGGACATCATCTCAAAACTAGTATTGCAGAAAGGTCTTGATGCTGGCACTGCCTATGAGATCCTATCTATTGACATCGCCGACATCGATGTGGGCGAGAACATTGGAGCGAAACTGCAGATTGACCAGGCAGGTGCCGACTTGAAAGTAGCTGAGGCGAAAGCCGAAGAGCGTCGCGCCATGGCCGTTGCCGTGGAGCAGGAAATGAAGGCTAAAGCCCAGGAAGCCCGCGCCTCCGTAATCGCGGCCGAAGTAGAGATTCCGCAGGCCATCGCAGCAGCTTTCCGTAGTGGCAACCTCGGTATTATGGACTACTACAAAATGCAGAACATCCAAAGCGATACCGATATGCGCAACTCTATCGCCAGTCCAGGACAAAGTGGGCAGAATAAGCCGAAGGAGTAAAGGGCAAATAATACAAAAAAGCAAAAGGGCCACCAATATTGGTGGCCCTTTTACTTTAGTAACTATGGTCGCTCAATCTCTTGCACTATCACTGTTCTATACTCTGAACCTGCTTGTGGGTAAGCATCTCCCTGATACTCAAAAGTGATAAAAAGATTATTAGCTGATATAGATGTGATTTCACTCTGCCCTTCAACCTCTTTATCAGAAAAGGTAATATAATCTTTGCCGTTCCTTTTTGAGATACGATAAGGCCCGCTTTCAGTAGTGCTTCCGACATATAGAGTGTAGTTCTGCTCATCAAACTTGTACCTCAGGCTAGGGCTAGCTGTAGAGCGGTTATGTATGCTACCAGACTTATTATAAGTGGTCTTTTCGTAAGAGACCAGCGTCCAATCTCCTTTTATCAGGTCATTTACAGTTAGTTCTGTATCAGCATCTTTCTTACAAGAGAGTAGCATAAACAACAGCGGCAGCAGAAATAATTTCCTCATTTCTAAACGTTTAACAGATTATAAAAAGCAATACTGATCATACCTTCTTAAGGTAACTCTGCTCTGAACCTTACTACTAAATGCGAGCCCCAATCGTCGGTGCCGCGCTGGTATGAAAAGTGGCCTTCTCTGGTTGCTTTATCAAGGTGAAATCTAGAGCTGCCCCCAGCTACTCTATTATGGGCAATGAGTCTATCTGGCTTATCCTCATTTTGATCATAAAAATTAAAGAATGGGTAGTTGTATGACCAATATTCACCGCCAAGGGGTATTCGATCAACTGCAAAAGTCAAGGGCAGTTGATCTCTGGAAACATCATACTGAGTATCACTCCTGTATATAATCTGATCTGTATTATTTTCATACGCAGACACCTGCAAGTACACATTAGGATTACCTTGTGATGGAGCGGATAAGTCTCCCCCCTCTAAGGCATAGTTTTCAAGATAGCTGCGCAGTTGAACCTCGTAGGCATACAACTGAGCCACTTTTACTTCTTTCTCTACTGTACTGGCTTGGCCATTGATGTATGTAGTAAGCTTTACAGTATAGCTTCCCGGCTTTTTATACCTAAACGAGTCAGGCACCCGGTGCGTGGATGTCTCGCCATTGCCTAAGTCCCACTTATAAGCATCAGCTTGGCTTACATCTTTAATATTTATGTACTCCTCTGTAATGTAAAACTCATCCGGAATAGTAAACTCAGGTGTGGGTATAACTACGGGATCGTCTTTTTTGCAGGAAGTGAAGAGGGTCATTGCCACTACGGCAGCAAGTAGTTGTTTTCTCATGTTGTAGGAGCGGTTAAAGGGTTTTGGTGCCCATCAGCTACTTAATGCAGCAGCAGGCAAAATATTAATCCAAAACTATATAGCCAAAACCATACCAAAAAGAAAGCCCGCGATGATGCTCGCGGGCTTTCTTTTAACTTTATTCCGTTACAGGATATCTTAACTTTCCTTCAGTGTAATAGTGCGCGTTACTGAGTTGTAAGGACCAGGTATAACAGCACCGGCATTGTTGATCAGCTCCAGTTTGATGGTTGTTTCGCCCATTGGCAAACCTTCGATGATATGTGGCATCCACTTGTCTAACACAAACTCGTTACCGTTGATCGTAGCACGCACCTTATTGCCAGTAGTTGACAGGTCAGTGTTTACCAGATAGAAGTCCAGCATAATGCGGCGGGTGTCGCTGCCTACATACTCGCCTTTCGGACGGCTGTAGAACATGTGCTGCCCTTTCATGTCAAACTCCATGCGCTGCTGCGGTCTGCCCACAGTTACCATGCGTAGGTCGTAAGCACCTCTATGCTTTAGGCTCTCGTGGTAAGAACGCGATAAGAATGAAAGTACCACGTGCTCGCCTTCCTCCATCTCTTTTGTAAATGAAGTCTCGTAGTGAGCGGTGTAAGGCTCGTTGTCTACGATGTTATGGATGTGCTGCCCTTCCTGCGAATTGGCCATAAACTCCGAATTGGAATGCGGCGTCATACGGGTCAACTGGAAGTTAGAAAGCTCATATGAAAATTCTACCGGCCCTGGCTGTACCACACCATTTGCAGGAGGAGTATTCAGTCGAAGCTGTGACTCCGGATATTTCTGTGAATCGTCGAAAGCGAATACACGCAATCCGCCCTTGCTCATAACAGCTCCGGTAGGTGTTGGTCCTGTAGTAGTTGCCATCACAGGGGTACGCGTTTCGTCATCCTGCATCTGGCGTGTCGTATCGCAGGAAGCAAATGCCAGCATAAGGGCCGAAGCGAAGAGTAAGTAGGTTTTTTTCATCTAAAGAGGGTTTGAATTAGCAAATAGCCAATATACTGATTTTATTTGTATATTGCGCACTACGTAATATTAACGTAAAAGTATACAAAAAAGACTATATGAGCGAGATTTTGTTTGATGAAGTTCCTTCATTGGACTTAGCTGATTTTACATCGGGAGATGAAGGAAGCAGAGCGCGGTTTGTGCAGCAACTGGGGAACGCTTATCAGAACATTGGCTTTATCGCCCTGAAAAACCACGGCCTGAGCGATGACCTGACGGAAAGACTCTATGCAGCCGTTAAGAAATTTTTTGCCTTACCGGATGAGGTTAAGCAAAAATATGAAAATCCGGAACTTGCTGGCCAGCGAGGCTATGTGGGCAAGGGTAAGGAAAAGGCCAAAGGTTTCAATACCGGTGACCTGAAAGAATTTTATCACGTAGGTCAGGAGCTGAGCGGTATTCCGGACAGTGACCCGATCAAAGAAGAGTATCCGGCAAACATCTGGCCATCAGAAGTGCCAGAGCTTGAGGAAGTAACGCTTGAGGCTTACAGAAAACTGGAAGCTGCCGGCAAGCAGGTATTACGCGCCATCGCTCTTCACCTTGGTTTGGAAGAAACTTACTTCGACGAGAAAGTGAAGTACGGTAATAGCATCCTGCGCCCTATCCACTACTTCCCGATCGAAAACCCTGACCAGGTTCCTGCAGACGCAGTTCGTGCTGCCGAGCATGGTGACATCAACCTGATCACTTTGCTGATGGGCGCCAGCGCCGACGGCCTGCAAGTGTTGCGCCGCGATGGCAAGTGGATCCCGATCACGGCCCTGCCAGAGCAGGTAGTAGTAAACGTAGGCGATATGCTCGCCCGTCTGACCAATAACAAGCTGAAGTCGACTATTCACCGTGTAGTAAACCCGCCACGTGAGCTGATGCACACTTCCCGCTACTCTATCCCGTTCTTTATGCACCCGCGTTCAGAAATGGACCTGACTTGCCTGGAAAGCTGCATAGATGAGCAGAACCCAAAAGCCTATCCGGATGCGACTGCAGGTGAGTACCTGAATGAGCGCCTGGTAGAGCTGGGACTTAAAAAAGCTTAACTGAATTGAAACCAGTAAAAAGAGAGATGGTGTTCGCGCTGTCTCTCTTTTTTTGAACCTACGGCATGAGTCTGCGCTACTACATCTTTCTGAAAGACGTACTGTTGCTCGCCCTGACGGCCTTTGGCGGTCCGCAGGCGCATGTTGCTATGATGTTTCGGCTGCTGGTGCAAAAGCGCCGCTACCTGACCGAGCAAGAGCTGATCGAGCTTAACGCCCTGTGTCAGATTCTGCCTGGCCCTACCTCTACCCAAACTCTAACAGCTATAGGTTATCGTATTGGCGGCCCTAATCTGGCTTACTTGACGCTACTGGTATGGCTGCTGCCAGCCTCCAGCATCATGGCAGCTGCTGCGATAGGTATATCCTATTTGCAGGAGAATAACATTTCACTTCAATTTCTGCGCTTTATACAACCCATGGCGGTAGGCTTCGTTGCGTATGCGGCCTATGCGATCAGTATCAAAGTAGTTAATACCAAGCTGGCCATCGGTATCATGGTAGTGTCAGGTATATTGGCCTACTTTTTTCACTCTCCCTGGGTATATCCGTTGTTGCTGCTGGCAGGAGGAGCTATCACGGCGCTCCGCTTCAGACAGCACCCACAGGAAAAGGATAAGAAACTACACATTCAGTGGGCGAACTTTGTACTTTATGTAGGTGTGCTGATCACGGCAGCTGTGCTGGGTGGAGCAACGTCGTCACTCCCCATCAGGCTGTTTGAGAACTTTTACCGAAATGGAAGCCTGGTATTTGGCGGCGGTCAGGTACTGATTCCCCTTATGTTCACCGAGTTTGTTGACTTTAAGCAATACTTATCAGCGGAAGAGTTTCTGTCCGGTTTTGCCATTGTACAAGCCCTTCCCGGACCGGTCTTTTCATTCTGCTCTTTTATTGGCAACCTGGCTATGCGCGAGCATGGTGTGTGGGGGCAATTACTCGGCTCACTGGTTGCCACAGTTGGCATTTTCCTACCCGGCACTTTCCTAATCTTCTTTGTGATTCGCTTTTGGGATGACCTCAAGAAATACAGAGTTGTGCGGGCTTCGCTGGAAGGTATAAGTGCTGTTAGTTCAGGTATGGTAGTAGCTGCGGCCGTTATGCTCTATCGCCCTATTGATAATACTCCCCTTAACTTTGGAATTGTAGTGGCCACCTTTTGCCTACTTCTCTTCACCCGTATACCTGCGCCTATTCTCATTCTAGTGGGTTTTGCTCTGGGCTTTATTTTCTAGCAGCGCCATACCTAAATATAAGCTGCGCTGTACCTCATATCAGGCTCTATTTAAGTAAAAAGCTGCCCATGCATTTGCACAGGCAGCTTTATGATTTAAGTTGAGTTTTGTGTATACCTACCGAAATGCCTTTTCTTTCATGATGCGGAGCAGGTACTCGCCGTATCCGCTTTTGCGGAGGGGCTCTGCTATTTCGCGCAGCTGCTGGTCGTTGATGAAGCCCATGCGCCAGGCCACCTCCTCGATACAGCCCACTTTGAGGCCCTGCCGCTCCTCGATCACCTGCACAAACGTGGCCGCCTGCATCAGCGACTGGATGGTGCCCGTGTCGAGCCAGGCCGTGCCCCTGTTGAGCACCCCCACCTTCAGCTTGCCCCTGCGCAAATACTCGCGGTTGACATCGGTGATCTCGTACTCGCCCCGCGGGCTCGGTTCGAGCGCCTTGGCGATTGCGACAACGTCATTGTCGTAGAAGTACAAACCCGGCACGGCGTAGTTTGACTTTGGTACATTTGGCTTCTCCTCAATCGAGACGGCCTTCCCGCTTTCGTCGAACTCAACTACCCCGTAGCGCTCCGGGTCCTGGACGTGGTAGGCGTACACCACGCCCCCGTCCGGGTCGGCGTTGGCCTGCAAGAGGCGGCTCATGCCCGCCCCGTAGAAGATGTTGTCACCCAGCACCAGGGCCACCTTGTCCTCCCCGATGAACTCCTCACCCAGCACGAAGGCCTGCGCCAGCCCGTTGGGCACCTCCTGCACCTGGTAGCTGAACTTGCAGCCGATTCTTGAACCATCCCCGAGCAGGCGCTCGAACATGGGCAGGTCATGCGGCGTGGAGATGATCAGAATCTCCCGGATGCCGGCCAGCATCAGTGTCGAGAGCGGGTAGTAGATCATGGGCTTGTCATAGACGGGCATGAGCTGCTTGCTCACGGCCAGCGTCAAGGGGTGCAGGCGGGTGCCGGAGCCTCCGGCCAGGATGATGCCTTTCATTTGTCTTCAGTCAGTTTCTGTGTTTGATTCCCGGGCAGTCTCTGTACGCAAGGCCGCCCGTGCAAAGGTAATAAAATCCCCGGCAATGGCTCTTCGCCTTGCCGGGCAGGCCTTAAAAACTCTGCCTGTACTCGGCGAAGGTCGCGCTCTCGCGGTCCTTCCCTGAGACGATCAGCTCGGCCGGGTCCAGGCACCAGTCGATCGAGAGCTCCGGGTCGGCGTAGTGGATGCTGCCCTCCGACTCCTTGCGGTAGTAGTTGTCGCACTTGTAGAAGAACTCGGCCTGCTCGCTCAGTACCACGAAGCCGTGGGCGAAGCCGCGCGGGAGGAAGAGCTGCAGTTTGTTCTCGGCGCTGAGCACCACTGAGAAGTGCCGCCCGAAGGTCGCCGACTCCGGCCGGATGTCCACGGCCACGTCGAGCACCTCCCCTTTCAGCACCCGCACCAGCTTGGCCTGGGCGTGCTCTGCGCGCTGGAAGTGCAGTCCCCGCAGCACGCCGCGGGTAGAATACGATTGGTTGTCCTGCACAAAGCGCACGGTGCGGCCTGCCAGGGCGTTGAACCTGTCCTCGTTGAAGCTCTCGTAGAAGTAGCCTCGCTCGTCTGAGAAAACCGCCGGCTCAAGCAGCAGGCAGTCCCCCAGGTATCTCTCTATTAATTTCATCTGTATGCTGTTCCTCTCCTATCTCTCCCCGTACTGCTGGGCGTAGTACTGCTGGTAGTGGCCTGATGTCACCTCCTCCAGCCAGCTCTCGTTTTGCAGGTACCAGTCCACGGTCTTGCGCAGGCCCTGCTCGAAGGTCACCGAGGGCTCCCAGCCCAGCTCCTCCATCAGCTTGGAGGAGTCGATGGCGTAGCGGGCGTCGTGGCCGGCCCGGTCCTTGACAAAGGTGATCAGCTTCCGCGACTCTCCCTGAGCTCTGCCCAGCTTCTCGTCCATCACATCGCAGAGCAGCTCTACAAGATCCAGGTTGCGCCACTCGTTCACGCCCCCCACGTTGTAGGTCTCCCCCACCGCTCCCCGGTGGAAGATGGCGTCGATGGCCCGCGCGTGGTCCTTGACGTAGAGCCAGTCGCGCACGTTCTCGCCCCTGCCGTACACAGGCACGGGCCTTGAGGCCTTGATGTTGTGGATGGCCAGCGGTATCAGCTTCTCGGGGAAGTGGTGGGGGCCGTAGTTGTTGGAGCAGTTGCTGAGCTTGACCGGCAGCCCGTAGGTGTGGTGCCAGGCGCGCACGAAGTGGTCCGAGGCGGCCTTGGAGGCCGAGTAGGGCGAGCGCGGATCGTAGGCGGTCTCTTCGGTGAAGAGCCCCTCGGCGCCCAGCGAGCCATACACCTCGTCGGTGGAGACGTGGTAGAAGAGCCTGCCTTCAAAGTCCCCCGCCCAAGCCCTGCGGCAGGCCTCCAAAAGGTTCACCGTGCCCATCACGTTGGTCTGCACGAAGGCCATGGGCCCGGCAATCGAGCGGTCCACGTGCGACTCGGCCGCCAAGTGCACCACCGCCTCGAACTTGTGCTCGGCGAAGATCTGCTCCAGGAAGGCCGCGTCCGTGATGTCGCCGCGCAGAAAGGTGTAGTTCTCTCTCGACTCCACATCGGCAAGGTTGGCAAGGTTGCCCGCGTAGGTCAAAGCGTCGAGGTTGAAGATGTTGTACTGCGGGTAGGTCTCCACGAAAAGCCGCACCACGTGCGAGCCGATAAAGCCCGCTCCGCCAGTAATAAGTAAGTTCATATTGTTAAGGTTATTCTGATGTGTTCTTTAAATGCATTTGCCAGTCCCAGGCGCTTTTCATAGCTTCTTCCAGGGTACTGGTCGTTTTAAAGCCTAATTCTTCAATAGCTTTGGTTACGTCGGCATATATTTTCGGCACGTCACCCGGACGACGAGGACCGATCTTGTAATTCAATTTTTCGCCAGTGGCATGCTCAAAAGCCTGCACTGCCTCTAGCACCGTGTTGCCTGTGCCTGTGCCTACATTAAAAAACTCGATATGATCAGCCTTGTCAGACAAGAGCCTTTCAATCGCCACGACATGCGCCTTAGCTAGGTCTACCACATGCACGTAATCGCGGATGCAGGTACCGTCTGTGGTATCATAATCATTACCGAAAATAGTAAGCTCCTGGCGTATTCCTGCAGCTGTTTGGGTAATGAAAGGCACCAGATTGTTTGGAACACCCAATGGAAGTTCGCCTATCTTAGCAGTGGGGTGCGCTCCAATCGGATTGAAGTAGCGCAGGGCAATGGTATACATATCGCTGCCGCTTGTTGCCAAGTCTGATAAAATTTCTTCGCAGATCTTCTTGGTATTGCCGTATGGTGAGGTAGGTTTCTGTACAGGTGTTTGTTCAGTAACCGGGAGCTGTTCAGGTATTCCGTATACTGTGCAGGATGAGGAAAATACCAGCTTATTTACCTTGAACTCTTTCATTACTTGTAAAATGGCTACCAGTGACCCCACATTGTTGTGGTAGTACTTAAGCGGCTCTTCCACAGACTCGCCTACAGCTTTGTATGCGGCGAAATGAATGACACCGGCTATACCTGTTTCATTTTCAAACACCTTACGAAGCGCCTCCATATCAGTACAGTCGATGCGGTGACAGGTCACGTCGCGGCCCACTATATCGGCTATGCCTTGCAGGGAACGCTCTTCGGTATTAGAAAAGTTATCGATGATGACAGGTTCGTAACCTGCCTCTATCAATTCTACCACGGTATGGGATCCAATGTAGCCCGCCCCTCCGGTTACTAGTATTTTCTTCATGCGATTTGTTTTCAAGCTTATGAGTAAGCTTTCCTGTTTTGTAGCCGCTACCGACGAACTACAGATTAACAATATATAAATTTTAGTTGACCGCTGTCAGAGCAGTGATCACTTCCTAGGTATGCGATAAACACTTCAGATTGGTTTCTAGCACCTTCACCTATAGCTTAAGCGCTAGACCACAACTATTCCCGTTTCTACAAGCTGATTTGCTTCAAAACGGGTTAGCACAAAAATATAATATTAAAATGTATTTATTGACATAAGCATCACGACTTGGGTCGCTGAGAGAGAAAGATGCCTGAGCGTTACACTTAAAGCTCACCCTTCACGATTCTGTCCTTCCCGAAAAGATCCTGCACTACCTGCGCCTGTGTAAATCCTGCCTTTAGCAGCAGAGCATGCACTTCCTCGCCATACTTCTCATTTATTTCAAAGTATAGCCGGCCTCCTTTTTTGAGAAGCTCTGCTCCTATTTCAGCAATGCGCCTGTAATACTTCAGCGGGTCTTCGTCAGACACAAACAGTGCCAGGTGGGGCTCAAACTCCAGTACATTGGCTCGCATTAAGGCTTTCTCCTGCTCCTTTACATAGGGCGGATTGCTGGTAATAATATCTAAGGAATGGGAGGCTATACCCAGGAGCGGCTCAAATACGTCCTGCTGCAACCAGGCCACCGGCAGTTTCAGTTGACGGGCATTGGCGCGGGCCACTTTCAGTGCGCCTTCCGAAACCTCCAGTCCATACACCTTATGAACTTGTAAATTAGCGGCCAGTGCCAAAGGGATACAGCCACTGCCTGTGCAGATGTCGAGCACCTGCAAGCTGCTACGGCATTGGTGCTCGCGCACTACCAAATCTACCAGTTCCTCCGTTTCGGGACGAGGTATCAGCACGCGTTCATCTACCTGCAAGTCTAGACCATAAAAATGGGCTGTGCCGAGCACATACTGCACTGGCTCATGTAGCTGCAAACGTTCTACAGCCTGCTTTATCTGCGCTTCCTGAGTTTCACTGACTTCCTCCTGCTGTGCCAGGCTCAACTGCATCCGGCTTTTCTGCAGCACATGCTCCAGTACCAGCTGCGCCATGGCACCAGCCTCTGGTTCAGGATAGGCATGCTGTATGCTTTCACGGATGTATTTTGCTGTTTGCTGTATGGTGGCCACAGGTATAGGTTTTGTGTGATTTTAGGTACCTTTGCAAAAGTAAAGTTTTATTGCGTATAAGTCACGAATGTTAAATCAAGTCGCTCCTGGGGCGTATAGTTTTATCGTTCTGAATCTTAAACTCTCTAATACCTAAACTCTTAAACTTGTCTGACGAAATCTACATGCGACGTGCGCTGGAACTGGCCAAACTGGGCAGCGGCTATACCTATCCCAACCCCATGGTGGGCTGCGTGGTGGTGCACGAAGGACGCATTATTGGGGAGGGCTGGCATCGTAAGTTTGGAGGCCCACATGCCGAAGTCAATGCTATAGCTAGTATACAAGACAAAAGCTTGTTGCCTAAAAGCCGGGTATACGTGACGCTGGAACCTTGCTCGCATTTTGGCAAAACTCCGCCTTGTGCCGACCTGCTGATTAGCAGCGGTGTGCGCGATGTGGTCATCTGCAACACCGATCCGAACCCCAAAGTAGCAGGACGTGGCATCAAGAAACTGTTTGATGCGGGAGCACAGGTAAAAGTGGGCGTATTGGAAAGTGAAGGGCTGGAGCTCAACAAGCGCTTCTTTACTTTCCATACCCAAAAGCGTCCTTACATTCTGCTGAAATGGGCAGAGTCGGCAGATGGATTTATTAGCGGACCCAACAACCAGCAGGTACAGATCAGTGGCCCCTTATCGCGAAGGCTGGTGCATAAGTGGCGTTCCGAAGAGCAGGCAATCATGGTGGGCAGCCACACGGCAGCCTGCGACAACCCTCGACTCGACACCCGTTTCTGGCCCGGCCACAGTCCGCTGCGTGTGGTCATTGACCGCAAACTGCAACTACCCGACCATCTATACCTGTTTGACAAGAGTCTGCCGACCGTTGTGTATACCTACAAACAGCTGGAACAGCAGCACGAGAATCTGCAATATGTGCAACTCCACGAAGACAAGCCGTTGCTGCCACAGCTATTGCAAGACTTGCACCAGCGCCAGGTATTATCGCTGCTTGTAGAAGGCGGCACTTACCTGCTCAAAAGTCTGTTGAAGGAAAACCTGTGGGACGAAGCTATCTGTTTTAAGAGCCAGACCCGTGTGTTGCGTGATGGCACTCCGGCTCCAGGTATGGCACAGGGACAGCTGCTCGAAATGCAGTCCGCGGGTTCCGACAGACTATTGCATTACCGAAACAGTATTTCAGAACTTAACTTATAAACCCTGCGCCGGGGCGCTATACTGCTTACCAGGTATAGATTTCCTCCGTTGCACACTTATACTTATACAATCCCTATTATGGCTGAATCACTAATTGTAGACCAGAACCTAAGCAAAGAAGAAAAATACAAAGCCCTTGTTCCTCAGATCGAGGCATTGGTAACCGGCGAAACCGATCTGATTGCGAACCTCTCCAACATGATGGCCGCCCTGCGTCAGGGTATGGGCTTCTTTTGGGTAGGCGTATATTTCAACAAAGAGGGACAACTCGTATTGGGTCCTTTCCAGGGGCCGGTGGCTTGTACCCGTATACCTTATCACAAAGGTGTGTGCGGTGCCTGCTATACCCGCCGCGAAACTATCTTGGTACCTGACGTAGAGGCTTTCCCGGGCCATATTGCCTGTAGCAGCGACTCTAAGTCAGAGATTGTGATACCGGTTATTAAAGACGGTGAGGTAAAGCTGGTGCTGGACGTGGACAGCGACAAGCTCAATGATTTTGATGAAGTGGACCAGAAATATCTGGAGCAGCTGATGAAGCTGGTGGAGAGCTGGTATTAGGCCTTTTGCTGCGCAGCTTCAGTTTCCGGTTGTACTCCGCGCCCCTATACCTAACACCGTAAACGTCATGGGAAATCAATTTAATCTGTCATCCCGACAGTATGGAGAATCCTAGGTCATTTTCGGCCTCCGCCGTATCTCAGATTTCTCCCGAAGGTCGAAATGACACAAATAATTATTTGGATGGCACTGCCCCTATACCTCCCCATCATATCGGAAAGGTATAGGGGCTTTTTTACAACCTCACCCGCATACCCAGCGCCAGATTGAAAATCTTGCCCGGACCCAGGTAGCGGGGATTCTGAATATACGAGATCAGGTACTCTGCACTTGTGCCTACTTCATAATACACCCCAACCCGTTGCAGTTTATCTACACGTGAAAAGTCTGCCTGGCCGCCCAGGTATAAGTAGAGGCGCATCGCCGTCGGAAAGCCGTAATAGCCTTTGGGATACTTGTCATGGTGCTCAAAGATAAAATACTCTTTCCCAAAGGTATGGCTTAGTTGCAGACCGGTGCGCAGTGGTTGCCAATCCAGCGACTTGATGGGTAATGGCTTGAAAGGGATAAATGTAGTTTTCAGGGCAGCCGTCCAAATATGATCTCCGCCGATTCGCTCTGGCAGATAGCCTATGAACAAGTCTGTTTCCAACTTGTCACGAAAGAAACTGCGCCCAATGCCTGCCGACACAAACCCGATACTACCTGCATACTGCACCTTGGCATGATACGGTGAAAATGCTCTTTCCTGGCTATTAGCGGCGTGAGGGCTTAACAAGAGCAGCAGGCCTGCAAGGTATAGTATAAAGTACCGCTTCATATCAGTAAGCAACTCTTTGGTAACTATACCCTCCTACCCATACCTTGAGGTATGTGAATTCACGTTGTTTCACAGTCGATGTAGCCAGGTATAGCACTGAATCATCGTAGCGAAAATCGGCTCTGAAGTTATGAATGTGCCCGTGCAGACTCAACTGCACACGCTCACTGTCTTTCAGCGTTTGATGGAAGGCGCTCTCTAAATTAGAGTCAAAATCAGCATCGTAGGGAGGTATGTGTGACACTGTGATAGCCTGCTCCCATTTATCATTTTCCTGCCTCAGTAGTTGCCTGCCCAGCCAATCTATATCAGGTACTTTGCCATTGTAATTGTGCTCAAGGCTATTGGTGTCTAAAAACACAAAGCGGGTATGACCATAGTCGAAGGCATAGTTAAAGTCACCGTACATCTGCTGGTATACCTTGCGCCCATTAGCCAGCATATCGTGGTTTCCGATCACAGTCAGGTATGGCCATTGCAGTCGTTTCATGATATCCTGAATCCACCGAAACTCCTGCGACATACCAAAGTCAGAAATATCGCCCTGATGGATAACGAAATCGATGTGAGGGAAGGTATTGGCTTTGTCAACGAAGGCACTGGCCGCGTCATAGAAGCGCTGGGTATCACCCATCAAGAGCAGGTGCAGTGTATCACCGGGATGTTGGTTTTGCATTCGCTCCAGGTTGCGTGCGGTAAGGTTGCGCTCATCTTCATTTAGTATGATCTGATTCGGATGGTATTCAAACAGTTCATCGCAAGAGGCCAGCAAACCTAGGCTCAGTATTAGTAGTAGGTAGTAGGTATGTTTCATAGTCGCCTCAGGCGGCACAGTTATTCTCTAATCTGCTAACGCTAGATACAGGAGAATGTTAGTGTACAGCTAATGGCACGAAGACGATCAATACTGCTATAGCGCTACGTCTGTAGCTTTTAAAGGAGTGGAATTGGCTATTTAAGAAGAATAGTATAAGTTGTTTAAAAGTAGAAAGGCCAGCCTAGTATTGATCCTAGACTGGCCTTTTCATACCTTTTGTAAGGTATAGGAATGGTTTAAAAGCTTATCCGAAGAATGTCGGCGTTTCGGTTTTGAGCTGGGCAATGACGGTTTGGCCGCCTTTGGTCTTTTGTCCAAGCTCCACTTTCACCTCGGTGTCCAGTGGCAGGAAGATGTCGACGCGTGAACCGAATTTGATGAAGCCGAACTCCTCGCCCTGGCTTACTTCGTCGCCTTCGTTCACATACCACACAATACGACGGGCCATCGCCCCGGCAATCTGGCGGAATAGCACCTCAGGACCAGCGGTAGACTCTACCACTACCGTCGTGCGCTCGTTTTGCGTGCTTGACTTCGGGTGCCATGCTACAAAGTAGTTACCCGGATGATACTTGAAGTAACTCACAATGCCTGAAACCGGGTTACGGGTGATGTGCACGTTGATCGGTGACATGAAGATGGAGATCTGCTTGCGCTTGTCCTTAAAATATTCCGTCTCCTTTACCTCCTCGATCACAACCACCTTACCGTCGGCGGGTGCCACGATCAGGTCTTCGTGCAATAACAGGTTGCGGTATGGGCTGCGGAAAAACTGCAGGATGAGCAGGAACAGAACAACTGAAACACCGGAGAAAATCTTGTTGAAGGTATTGTTATCTGCGTTGAAATTGTAGAGCAACAGGTTGAGTACCAGCAAAATCAGCAATGTAAAAAATAAAATCCTTCTTCCTTCCTTATGAATTTTCATCCGTGAAAACTAAATGCTACAGGTCTTATATAACTTATAATAGCCCATCCAGTTTCGTAGATGGGCTATTATCTGCTTCAAAAATATATAAACTTTCGTTTATTTTAATAAAAATCTTTGTTTAGAATCCGCCGCGATACTTGTAGGTCATGGCTACTTTGTCGATTGCCACGATGTAGGCCGCGATTCTCATCGGTACATTATATTTCTGCGAGGCAGCATACACACGCTCAAATGACTCGTTCATGATGCGCTCGGCACGTGTGTTTACACGCTCCAGCGTCCACTTAAAGCCCATGCGGTTCTGCACCCACTCAAAGTATGACACGGTCACACCACCAGAGTTAGCCAGGATATCCGGTACCACCATGATGCCTTTTTCGTTGATGATGTTGTCCGCCTTGTAAGAAGTAGGACCATTAGCACCTTCCACGATCAGGCGTGCCTGAATCTGGTCTACGTTCTTGATCGTGATCACATCCTCAACAGCAGCTGGCACCAGCACGTCCACTTTCGCGATAAGCAGCTCGTCGTTGCTTATCTTCTCAGCGTTCTTGTAGCCTTCCAGGCGACCGTTGTTGTTGTTCTTATATTCAATCGCTTCTTCGATGTCGATGCCGTTGTCGTTCCAGTAAGCGCCGCTTACGTCACTCACACCCAGTATCTTCACACCACGCTCGGCCATTAGCTTAGCAGCCCAGGCACCTACGTTACCGAAGCCCTGCACTACTGCCGTAGACTTGCTTGGGTCCATGCCCAGCTTCTCCATAGCAGCCATCGCCGATACCATCACACCACGGCCAGTAGCCTCTACGCGGCCCAATGAACCACCAAGTACCAATGGCTTGCCAGTAACTACAGCGTGTACCGTTGATCCTTTGGTTTTAGAGTATTCGTCCATCAGCCACGCCATCTCGCGTGGGCCTGTGCCCATGTCCGGAGCAGGTATATCCTGGTCAGGACCGAATATATCGATCAAAGCCTGGGTATAGGCTCTTGTCAGACGCTCCATCTCACCAGCAGACATTGCGTAAGGGTCGCAAATGATACCACCTTTAGCACCACCGTAAGGGATGTCTACCACGGCACACTTCCAGGTCATCCAGGCAGCCAGGGCCTTCACCTCATCCAGGAACACGTCCGGAGCGAAACGGATACCACCTTTTGATGGACCAAGGATTGTAGAGTGAATAACGCGGTAACCTTCAAACACACGCACTTTGCCGTCGTCCATCGTTACAGGCACGTTCACGATTACCTGACGCGTTGGAGTCTTAAGGACATTGTAAACCTCCTCATCCAGCCCAAGTACCTCTGCCGCGATGTTGAAACGCGACATCATCGATTCGAAAGGATTTTCTCTATCCTTGATCGGTGCAGGCTCTTTGTATAACATCATTTTAATCTTTTGAATTAATCAGTGATTAACAATTATGGCGGTAAAGTTATGTAAATATTATTTACACATACCTACACCTTAATCAACAATAATTTAGAAAGTTTTAAGGAATGCGACGATAAACGGAATGGCCAATATCAGGCTGTCGAAGCGGTCCAGAATGCCGCCGTGCCCGGGTAGCAGCGTACCCGAATCTTTTACGCCCAGGCTGCGCTTGAGCAAAGACTCCACCAGGTCGCCTAGCACACCAAAAACTGATACTATAATAGCTACGCCTATCCACTGGTAGAGTTCCAGATCCTGAAAGAACATGGAGAGTCCCCAACCAACCAGCACCGTCAGGATGGTGCCGCCTACCCAGCCCTCCCAGGTCTTGCCCGGAGAGATACGCTCAAACAGCTTGTTCCTGCCGAAGTTTTTACCGGCAATATAGGCTCCCGTATCAGATGACCAGATCAGCAGCATCAGCCCCAGAATAGGCTGCCAGCTGTATTCGCCCTGCAGGTAACCCAATAGTTGGAACAGTGAAAAAGGCACGGCGATGTAGAGTACGCCCAACAAGGTGAAAGCGATATTGGTGAAAGGCTGCGGCTCTTTGCGGTACAGTTCCAGCACAAACATGAAGAATAATGCAGGTAGCACCAGGTATAGCAGCTCGGCCGGCATGTACTCTTTATCAATCAGGAAAACAGCGATGAAGATGCCAGCCGCCAGCAGGGTGCCATATACCTTGTTGGCTTTTATACCTGCCGTACCCGCCAGTCTGTAAAACTCTAACGTGCCCAGCACGGTGAGCCCCAGGAACAGGATGAAGAAGGTCCACTCGCTGAAGATGATACCTCCGATAAAGAGAGCCGCCCCTAATACTCCTACAATCAGGCGTTGCTGTAAATTACTAAGGGCAGATAGCTTGGTGCTCATGCGTAACAGGTTACCGGCAGCATCAGCCGGGTGGTTCGTCTTGAATTATTGGTTCTGCCGCTCTTCTGCAGCCTCTGCTATACTTTCAGGGCGTGTGGGCGTCAGCATAAATTGTTTGTAAAGGTAATAGATTAGCGCAGCACTCAGTACCGCCGATATCAAAATAGCCACAATCGGCATAGGCTCCGTTGACTCGACATTAAAGTCGATAGCGCCTGTCTGCTGCAGGTATAGCAAGAATACTGTGAAGCCGTTGTTGAAGAAGTGCGCCACAATCGGCACCCAAATGTTGCCCGACCACAGGTATAGGTACCCGAATAAGGCGCCCAGTAGCACACGCGGCACAAAACCAAAAAACTGCACATGTATAGCCGAGAAAACAATGGCAGCCACCCATACGGCAACATGCGCATTGCCGGACCAGCGGTGCAACTGGCGCTGCAGCACCCCCCGGAACACCAATTCCTCGCCAATGGCAGGTATAACGGCAATGACTAAAAGGCCTGCCAGCAGCCGTGGCAGCGTACCGAAGTTAGCGATCAGTTTGGTTAGCTCCGCCAGTTCATCTTCCTTAGCCCTGGCCCACTCCTCAAACCCCTTCATAAAGTCAGGCAGGCTGAGCTCGGCGTTCCAGTTGATGATAAGTGAGTTGGCAGGCATGATGAAAACTATCAGGAATCCCGTAAGCAGGAGCAATGTAGGTATAGGCAGCAGTTTCCAGTTCAGGTAGTGGCCGATGTTCACCTTCATAAAGCGCAGCATAATCAGCGGACCCAATACAAAAGAACAGAACTGCACGAAGCCCTGAAAGACCAGCAGTGCGTCCGCACCCTTTGGGTTCTCAGCCGGATTTGCCAGCAGATTGGTGATGTCCAGCACTTCTATTCCCATAAGCGGACTCATGGCTATAAACAGAATAGAAGCCACAAAATAGCCCAACAGCATAAACCCCAGGAGTAGCAACAGGACAAAAAACGGGTGCCTGCCTTCGGAGATGAAACCTTTCATAGAGAAGATTAGGTTTAATTGACGTAAATTTACGTGAAATTTTAACTTTTGCTTTGGTAAAGATAGCGAACATAGAACTGGGCGAGTTTCCGCTGCTGCTGGCGCCGATGGAAGACGTGAGCGATCCGCCTTTCAGAAAAGTATGCAAGGCCAACGGTGCAGACCTGATGTATACCGAGTTCATCTCTTCTGAAGGTTTGATACGTGACGCTGCCAAAAGTGTGCAAAAACTTGACATTTTTGACTACGAGCGCCCTATCGGCATCCAGATATTTGGCTCCGACATCGACTCGATGCGCGAAGCTGCCATCGTTTCGGCGCAGGCCGGTCCTGACCTGATCGACATCAACTACGGCTGCCCTGTGAAGAACGTGGCCTGTAAGGGTGCTGGCGCCGCACTGCTGCGCGACGTGCCCAAGATGGTGAAGATGACAGAGACGATCGTCAAGGCCGTTGATCTGCCCGTGACCGTGAAAACGCGTCTGGGTTGGGACGAGAACACTAAATACATTGTAGAGACTGCCGAACGACTGCAGGACATCGGCATCAAAGCTTTGAGTATACATGGCCGCACCCGCGTGCAAATGTACAAAGGCGAAGCTGACTGGAGCCTGATTGCGGAGGTGAAGAACAACCCGCGCATGCACATTCCCATATTCGGCAATGGCGACATCGACTCTCCGCAAAAAGCGCTGGAGTACAAAAACAGGTATGGCGTGGATGGCATCATGATCGGACGCGCTTCCATAGGGCACCCGTGGATCTTCAATGAGATCAAGCATTACATGGCAACCGGCGAGATACTACCGGGACCAACCTTGGAAGAGCGAGTAGAAGTTTGCCGCCAGCACTTCACACATTCACTGGAGTGGAAAGGCGACAAGCTGGGCATTTTTGAGATGCGCCGCCATTACACCAATTATTTCCGTGGCCTGCCGCACTTCAAGCCGCTGCGTATGAAACTGGTGCAGTCCGAAGACATCCAGGAAATCTACGACACACTGGACGAGATCGCCCAGACGATGGCGTACGAAGAGGCGTTGTGAGTTGAAAAATTAAAAAGTTAGAAAGTTTTAAGGTGTTGGAGGTTCAGCATATGTGTTGAGACTTCAACTCCTTTTATATTTGCAGATGGTTTGAAAGAGCCCTTCGTACCTCGGATAACTTTCTAACTTTCTAACCTCTAAACTTTCTAACTATCAAAACCTCTCTCGCTCCCGCACAGGAGAAAACAGGAGCGCCGCCTTTAGCTTGGTTCCTGCTTATTATACTGGCCCTGATATGGGGTACATCCTTTATCCTGATCAAGAAAGGCCTGGTCGTGTTCAGCTCCAACGAACTGGGTGCCATCCGGATCGCTATCGCCTTTCTGACGCTTTCCCCTTTTGCCATCAAGCATCTCCGGCAGGTAGAGCCTTACCGTTGGAAGTATCTGCTAGGGAGTGGTCTGCTGGGCAATTTGTTCCCGGCTTTTCTGTTCGCTTATGCTGAAACGCAGCTGGCCAGTGGCTTGGCCGGTGTGCTCAACTCACTTACGGCCCTATTCACATTGCTGGTAGGAGCCATGTTTTTTCAGCAGGCTATCACCTGGATGCGCATGTTGGGCATTATCATAGGTATAGCGGGCACAGCCATCCTTATCTTCTCGGGCGGCGACACCAACATGGACAATACGTTCTATGGCATCTACATTGTGATCGCCACGATTTGCTACGGTGGCAGCGTGAACATTATCAAGCACCGACTGCAGGGCATGAAACCGCTTGTAATGTCCAGTATGGCGCTGCTGACGGTTGGGCCGGTGGCGATTGCTTATATGTTCACCACGGACGTGGTGCCAAAGCTACAGAGCACGCCGGGAGCCTGGGAGGCTTTCATGTATATTGCTATCCTGGCTGTTTTCAGCACGGCAGTAGGTCTGGTGCTTTTCAATAAGCTGATCCACATGAGTACTACGCTTTTTGCCAGCTCGTCTACTTACCTGATTCCTATTGTGGCGCTTATGTGGGGCGTTTTGGATGGGGAGGTCATTCACTTATGGCACTATGTGGGTATGATCATTATTTTGGCTGGTGTATTTATTGTGAACAGAGCCAGGTAAATTACTACAGCTTCAGAAGTTTATACCTTACTCAACAGCCTCTGCCATACGAATGCAGAGGCTGTTTTATTTTATACAGGCAGGGTTTGCTAATATCAGAATTTTCTAATCTCTTAATAATTTGCTTACTTAAGGGTTTACAAGAACCGACCCTACAACCACATGAGGTTATTCCAGACCCTTTTGAGTCTTGCACTGCTGATGCTTCTATCCTTTCATGCAACAGCACAGGAAGACAGCACAGAGTTAGCCATTGAAGAATTTAAACTGCAAGCCGTTAACGACACGGCTTTCACTTTGCGTACCACCAACGAATCAGGCAACCTGGTCAAGTATAGCGGCCCATTGCCTATGCGCATCAACGGTAACCTGCTAGACGTCAGCTTTACAGAAGGTGAGGCCCGCTTTTCGTTGCCAACTAAGGCAAACCTGATACAGGTGAGCGCCAATGTGGGTACCCATACCGTTGCTCGCCTATACCGCCTCGACGCCGAAGCCGAGCACGGGGTGCGACGCTTCCCGATGTGGCTCTCTATTCTGCCGCCTCTTATTGCCATTATCCTGGCCCTTATCTTCAGGGAAGTATTGCTGGCCTTGTTTGCCGGTATTTGGGTAGGTGGTTTTGTTATCTATGGCATGTCAGTCAAGGCTTTCTTCACAGGCCTGCTTGCTGTAGCCGACACCTACCTGGTCAGCGCTATGACCGACACAGACCACATTGCCGTGATCCTGTTTTCGATGTTGATCGGTGGCATGGTCGCGATCATTTCTAAAAACGGAGGTATGGCAGGAGTTGTAAATAAACTCTCCCGCTATGCCCGCTCAGCCCGGAGCTCACAGCTGGTGACCTGGGCTTTGGGTATTGCGATCTTCTTCGATGACTACGCCAACACCCTGATCGTGGGCAACACCATGCGCCCTGTAACGGATAAGCACCGCATCTCCCGCGAAAAACTCGCTTACATTGTGGATAGTACTGCTGCCCCTGTAGCTGCTATCGCTTTTGTGACAACTTGGGTGGGGGCTGAGCTGGGTTATATTAAGGATGCCGCCACGACTTTAGGTATAGAAGAAGGTGCCTATTCGCTTTTCTTCCACTCGCTGGAGTACGCCTATTACCCGGTCCTGACATTGGTATTTATGTTTATGCTGATCTGGATGAACCGCGACTATGGTCTGATGCACAAAGCCGAGGAGCGAGCCCGCACCACTGGCGCTGTGAGCAACCACCGCCCCGACAGCCGCGGCGACGCCCGCCAACAGCAGGAAATGGCCGAGTTCGAACCCATCGACCCTGATCGTAGCCGGGCTTTCAATGCGCTTATACCTGTGCTGGTAGTTATTTTCGGCACTATGATTGGCCTGCTTTATACAGGGTACAACCCTGATACCTGGGCGGACAATAGTATTGGCTTCTTTCGCAAACTCTCCATCACGATTGGTGACTCCAATTCTTACACGGCACTGATCTGGGCCTCCTTGTCAGGAGTAGTCGTAGCCATTGCACTTACAGTGGGCCAGCGCATTATGAGTTTATATGAAACCATGGAGTCCTTGGTGACGGGATTCAAGACCATGCTGCCAGCTATGCTTATACTGGTGCTGGCCTGGTCGCTGGCACAGGTAACCAAAGAGCTCTATACCGCTGAGTACCTGACTTCACTCTTTTCAGGGAATGTATCACCGCGCTGGCTTCCTGAGATTACCTTCTTCCTGGCTGCCATCATCGCATTTTCAACAGGGTCGAGCTGGGGCACTATGGCGATCCTATACCCGCTGATGCTGCCTGCCGCATGGTATGTAAGCCAGCAGCATGGCATGAGCGTTGAGGAGACTATGCCGATTATGTACAATGTGATTTCGGTGGTGCTGGCAGGAGCCGTATTCGGTGACCATTGCTCCCCTATTTCTGATACGACCATTCTCAGTTCCCTGGCCTCGGGCTGCAACCACATCGACCACGTAAAAACACAGCTGCCTTATGCTGTTACAGTGGCATTGGTGGCTAACCTGGTGTGTACTTCGCTCTCTAGCTGGGGAGTGCACTGGCTCCTGGTATATATTATAGGAGCGGTTATACTATGGGGCATTATCAAGTTATTTGGCAAGAAAAACGAACAAGAGCCTGTTTTAGCTGGAGCCACAACCTAAGTCACATTGGTCTTACCTAGGCACAAAGAAGGCTACCTGATTGGGTAGCCTTCTTTGTTTTCAGCTGTTGAAGCTAAAAATCCAATCGATAGAAGTCATGCACCACAGTGCGAGCGCCATAGCTTTCTTTGTAGCTCGCCAAACCCTCGTTCAGGTATAGCCCTTGCTGCTCTGTAGAGATGCCAAAACTGAAATACTTTTTGTGCGGGTATACTTGGTTTATCAGGTGGTCAATCAGCACATAAGCAGCACCTTGCTCCTGTGCTCGGTCGCTTGCACCAATATATTGGCAATGAGCCACGGTAGCAGTTTCGTAAACCAGAGCACCAGTTAGCAGCTCCCTCTCCTGCTTTATGGCGTAAAGGCTGATGTTATTAGGGAATAATTGTGCTAGCCTCTCTACTTCGGCTGCTGTATGCACAGGCTGCAACTTGTGCCTGCTTTCAAGCTGTGTAGCTACCAACTGCATAAAATCCGCATAATCTCCTGAGCACTTCACTTCCCATTCATGGTCTTTGCACTGGGACAGGCGCCAGCGTCGGTCTTTGCTATACCTGACAGGCTGCCCTAAGTCAATCACAGAGTTTATATCCCGGCGGTATAAAGTAGCGCCATACCGGAACAGGGTATACAGGTCTTCCTCGGCTGGCAGTTGGTGGTAGAAGTGGGGTGTGACTTTATAATAAAGCGACTTGAACCGCTGTTCCCGGCTATACCTGATCAAAGCGTCAAACACCAGCAGCATCAGCGGGCTCTTCATCTTCAGACCACTTACCATCCCCCCGTAACTTAAGCCGGCATGTGAATGCAGGTCATCCTCCATGCGGTTAGCGGGCATCACCGCCACCAGTTTATCTTTATAATAGAACAGGAGCGAATGGTCTTCGAACCGGTCGGCGTGGTATTCCATGTAGTCGCGCATAAACAGGAACGTGCCATTTTTGGAGGCTTTGATGAAAGCGTCCCACTCCGGCTTATACCTATCGCTATACCTGATTACCGTTACCATTACTACTTGACAAAGCTCTTCTTGATTGATGATATTGTTCTACTAGACTACGCCTGCAAATAAAGTGGACAGGTCGCGACCTGTCCCTACATTTATACCTGCTAAACCCCTGCCTTTATAACTTCTGAACGTTTTAACTTTCTAACTTAAAATCACCTGTTCAACACGATCCGGAAGGTGGTGCCTTTGCCTACTTCAGAAGACTTGACATAGAGCCTGCCGGCGTGATAGTTGTCGATTATGCGCTTGGCCAATGCCAACCCCAGTCCCCATCCCCTCTTCTTAGTAGTGAAGCCTGGCAAGAAGACGGAATCCATCTTGCTCTTCGGTATACCTTTGCCTGTATCACTGATATCAAGCGCAATCTGGCTTTTGCCCAGCAGCGAAAGCTGTAGCTTTATGCTGCCCCGGCCTTCCATCGCATCGACAGCATTTTTGCAGATGTTCTCGATCACCCAGTCAAAGAGCGGCACATTGACCTTGGCTGTGATCTCAGGCGCAAAAGCAGAGTTTATGCTAAAGTCCACTTTGCTTGAGATCCGGTTTTGCAGGTAGTTGATGGCATTCTCTGTCACCTGCAGGATATTCTCATCGCGCAACAGCGGCACCGACCCAATGTTGGAGAAGCGCTCCGTGATGATCTCCAGGCGGCGTATATCCTTCCAAAGCTCCGCCGTAATCGGTTCGTTTTCGAACTTCGGGCTTGCCTTCATGTACTCGTACCAGGCCATTAGCGATGAGAGCGGCGTACCCAACTGGTGCGCGGTTTCTTTGGCCAGACCAACCCATACCCTGTTTTGCTCCGCCTTGCGGGAGTAACTGAAAGCAAAGTAAGCCATCAGGGCAAAGCAGGCTATTACCATCAGCTGCACATAAGGGTAATAGCGCAGCTGCGAAAGCAGGGCCGAGTCTTTATAAAACACATAGTTTTCAGAGCCCTCCGCCCAAGGCACCACAATAGGGGCATGCTGTGCCTTCATGCGGGAAATTTCCCGTTGCAAGAGCTCATTTTTTCGCTGGTCCGAAATGTTTTCCGGAAAATCAATGTTCTTAAAATCGAGAATGTTTTCGTGTTCGTCTGTTAGGATAACAGGTATGGTGTGGTTAGAGGAAAGAATCTCTTCTTCAATAAAAACGATGTTGTCATCGCTTGGAGCATTGATCATGTAGCGCAGGCCCTTGGCGTAAAGCTGTACCAATTCCTGCTCTCTTTCAGACAGTTTGCTCACTAATACGTTAGTGTACGTGATGGTGACCGCCCCAATAATGAGCGCTACGATAACGACAAGAAACTTTATTCTGTTTTTCTGGGCGTAAATGGGAATCATGCGGAAGGCGCGAAAATTATCTGAAATTAGTATAAATTAATTAATAAGGGCAAGGAAGTTTCATTTTAATCATCAATACAGTAATTTTGCACTTTAGTATTCCGAACGTAAATTATGCTTCAGAACTTTAAAGCAATCAGCCTGTCATATAAGAAAGCGCCGCTGGATATCAGGGAGCTGATTGCCTTAGATGAGAATTCATGCAGGCAATTTATTCAGACGCTGAAAAGCTTTATTCAGGCTTCTGACATACTGGTGCTCTCTACCTGCAACCGCACCGAAGTATACTATAACTCCGATGTGGACTATAGTACCGAAATTGTAAAGCTGCTCGGCATTACAAAAGGCATCGACAATATCACCCAATACCTCGACTATTTTACCATCCTCAACCAGCACAACGACGCTGTACAGCATTTATTTGAGGTAAGCATGGGGTTGGAGTCACAGGTGGTGGGCGATATGCAGATCACCAATCAAGTAAAGCAATCGTATCAGTGGGCCGCCGACAATGAGACCGCTGGTCCGTTCCTGCACCGCCTGATGCACACCATCTTCTTCACAAACAAGCGTGTCGTACAGGAGACTGCCTTCCGTGATGGGGCTGCCTCTACCTCTTATGCTGCCATTGAGTTGATTGAAGAACTGACAGCCGACGTGGTGGCCGAACCAAAGATACTGGTAGTAGGTGTGGGCGAGATTGGTGCTGATGTGTGCCGTCACCTCAAAGACAAGGGTTACCAGCATGTGACCATCACAAACCGCACACTCGTGAAAGCACAGGCTCTGGCTGACGAGTGTGGTATGGCGGTACTTCCATTCGAAGATATCGTGCAGGGTTTGAAAGAGGCAGATGTGATCATCTCATCGGTGGCACGCGAGACGCCTTTCTTCACCAAAGAAATGATTCAGCGCTTAAACGTGCTCACGTTTAAGTTCTTTATAGACTTATCGGTGCCACGCAGCGTCGAAACAGAAGTAGAAGCCGTGCCAGGTGTGTTGGTTTATAACATCGACACTATACAGAACAAGGCATCTGCCGCCCTCCAGCAGCGCATCAATTCAGTACCCCAGGTACGACATATTATAGAAGAGTCAAAAGAGCAGTTTAATGACTGGTCGAAAGAGATGATGGTATCGCCTACCATCAACAAGCTGAAAAATGCGCTTGAGACGATTCGCCAGGAGGAAATGGCCCGCTACATGAAGAAGCTTGGCCCTAAAGAAGCCAAGCTGGTAGAGAGCATCACAAAATCAATGATGCAGAAAGTGATTAAGCTGCCTGTGCTGCAACTAAAGGCGGCTTGCAAACGCGGTGAGGCTGAAACACTCATCGATCTGCTCAATGATCTGTTTGATCTGGAGAAACAACACACAGAATCACATTAATATAGAATACACCTTATAAAAAAAGCTGACCTAATAAGTCAGCTTTTTTTATGATTTCACTTGCAGTATATGAATATTAATACATATCTTTGCACATATAAATATTCAAATAAGATATTTAATTTAATCAGAAGAAACGCTCCAATCCAAGCTAGAGAACAGCAGCAGACAAAATCAACTTTATTACCCTAAGTACAGTGAAAATGAAAAACATCTCTACTCTCCTATCATTCGTTTCTGTTGTTTTGCTCCTAAGCTCTTGCACAAGTCACTCTTTTATGCTGACTGAGCGTGATATTGCTAACGATGGCATCGCTCCGATACAGAAGTCAGAATATAGAATGGTTGCCAACAAGCCTGCAGAAGCTTATGCTGACGCAGATGCCAGATGGGTTGCAACCTCTAAGCCACATGTAGCAGCTACTTCATCACGTGTCGTACGCCGCACTGAAGCTGTCGCACTTTCCGCTGCCACTACTATTGAAGGCCACGAGATACTGAAACGTGAGGTAGAGAAGGCCATGAAGAAAGACAAGCCTGCGGACTCTTCTACCAGGAAGCGGGTGAAAGTAAAGAAACAAGCAGAAGCAGGCGACAAAATTCTCCTGTAAGCTTTCCGCATGGGCATTCATTTGCTTCATCGCAAAACTCCGTAAATCGCCCATTATATTTAGTCAATAAAAAGCCAAAGGTCCCCGCCAGCTTCATTTATGAAGGGAGCGGAGACCTTTGGCTTTTCTACTTGTACAATATTCAGTGCTAAAGCACTTAAGCGGATCGCTAAATATCAATGCAACATTCTTCCAGGCAATCGATCACATCGATCAGTTTTGGTATGGCAAGGGAATAGTAAATCTTGGTACCTACTTTAAAAGAAGAAAGCACACCTTTGTCTTTTAGCGTAATCAAGTGTTGTGAAGCAATAGCTTGTGGCAAGTCCAGATACTTATAAATTTCAGTAACAGTCATTTTATCTTCCTTGCCAAGCAAGTCCACTATCGCCAGTCTTTTCGGGTGCGCCAAGACTTTAAGCATGGCGGCCGCCTTATCTATTTTTTTAGATTCAATTCTAGATAACAAACTTTTCATAATTAATAATTATACCTAACAGTTTCTACATACATTTAAACAATACAATTCATATTAAGATATATACGGCAACAGCGACATTTGGCTGATGTAGCTTCAAAGGAATTTTAAAATTTTCTCTTGAAGCCTTCCATAACACAACACACTCCTTGTCAGACACATCGTTAACGCTGAATTGAGTAGATGTACGTATTAAAATTAAAATTGGATATATAAAATACTTAATGTTAATAGATTACTATATGGTTAAACACCGATCGGCTCCCTCCGTGAATTGTCCAAACCGCTTACTTTCCTCAAGTACCAGCTATACCTAAACTCCCTTCTTATAGAAGTCCAAAACTTGGCTATGACAAGCCAGCTACCTGAGGCCCTGCACGCTCAAATGTATTTTTGTACCTTTGCCGTCTGTAAACCCTTAACTACAAACAAACCCATGAAAGAGCTTCTCGAAAAATTTGAGAATAAACGCCCTGAGATAGTATTTGAATGGAAAGATGCTGAAACCGAGGCTGAAGGCTGGGTTGTGATCAACTCACTGCGCGGTGGCGCAGCCGGTGGTGGCACCCGCATGCGCAAAGGCCTGGACAAGCGTGAAGTAGAGTCACTGGCCAAAACCATGGAAGTGAAGTTTACTGTGTCTGGACCTGCCATTGGAGGTGCTAAATCAGGTATAAACTTCGACCCGGCTGACCCTAGAAAGCGTGGTGTGCTCGAACGCTGGTATAAAGCCGTAATTCCGTTGCTTAAGAGCTATTACGGTACCGGCGGCGACCTAAACGTGGATGAAATACACGAAGTGATCCCGATTACAGAGGACTATGGCTTGTGGCACCCGCAGGAAGGCGTCGTAAACGGACACTTCAACGCTACAGAGCCTCAGAAGATCAACAAGATTGGCCAGTTACGCCAGGGAGTAATCAAAGTAATAGAAGACCCTGCTTATACCCCGGAAGCTTCCCGTAAATACACCATAGCCGATATGATCACTGGTTATGGCGTAGCAGAAGCTGTTTGTCACTACTATACCATATGGGGTGGTTCGTTTGAAGGAAAGCGCGCCATCATTCAAGGCTGGGGAAATGTAGGTGCCGCCGCTGCCTTCTACCTGGTAGGCAAAGGCGTCAAGATCGTAGGTATCATCGACCGGGCTGGTGGTTTGATCAAGGAGGAGGGCTTCTCTTTTGAGGAGATCCGCAATTTATTCCTGGGCCGTCAGGGCAATGCGCTGTATACCGAGAGTCTGATCCCATTCGAAGAGGTGAACAACCGCATCTGGTCTCTTCCTGCTGAGATCTTCATACCTGCCGCTGCATCGCGCCTGGTTACACGGGGGCAGCTTGAACAAATGATCGCCAGCGGACTTGAGGTCATATCATGCGGTGCCAACGTGCCGTTCCAGGATCCGGAGATATTCTTTGGCCCTACCGGTGAGTTCGCTGACCGAAACATATCGGTTATACCTGACTTTATCGCTAACTGCGGCATGGCCCGTGTGTTTGCCTACCTGATGGAGAATGAAGTGGAGATCACTGACGACGCCATCTTCCATGACATATCCCGTGTGATCCGGGAGGCACTGGAGAAGACCCACACTAAAAATCAGGCAAAGACCGAAATCGCCAAAAACTCCTTCGAATTAGCGCTTAGCCAACTGCTGTAATATGAATTATATAGATGACATAAGAACTCATCTTTCCTATGAGTTTCTGGGCAACACGTTGGCGGCATACCTATGGGCAGTCGCCATCCTGCTGCTTGGTTATGTATTCAAAACGCTTCTGTCCAAGCTGATTACCAATATTATTTTCAGGGTAGTAAAGCGCTTTACGGATGAAGAAGGCCAGGCCAATCTAAAACGGTTCTTGATAAAGCCGCTGGAAATGGTCGTGTTTCTTATATTCCTTTTCCTGGCCGTTAATGTGCTGCGTTTTCCGAAAGGTATAGCTTATGTAGGTGGCCCTATTATACAGCTGTCGCTGTTTCGCATCTACCAGATCTTCATCATTGCCGCTATTACTTGGGCAATCACACGCTTGATAGATTTCTTCGGGCTAGTATTCCAGCGCCGTGCATCTCGCACTGCCTCCAAACTTGATGATCAGCTGGTTCCCTTCTTTATTGACTTTGTCAAGGTGATGATCTATATCTTCGCCTTCCTGGTAGTGCTGGGGTCGGTATTTAAAGTAAATGTGGCCGGCATGGTAGCTGGTTTGGGTGTGGGTGGTCTGGCTATTGCCTTTGCCGCTAAAGAAAGCCTAGAGAACCTGCTCGCCTCCTTCACCATCTTCCTGGACCATCCCTTTGTGGTTGGGGACTTAGTAGAGGTAAAC
Organism: Pontibacter sp. LHS2; assembly: GCF_058932845.1. NCBI lineage: Bacteria > Pseudomonadati > Bacteroidota > Cytophagia > Cytophagales > Hymenobacteraceae > Pontibacter > Pontibacter sp. LHS2. The sequence goes on along the minus strand of NZ_JBZYWG010000004.1, from coordinate 423,710 downwards.
GGTATTACAGGTGTAATTGAAAAGATTGGCTTTAGAAGCACCCGTATACGCACACTGGAAAAGACCTTTGTGACGGTGCCGAATAAGAGCATGATCGATAAGCCACTCAACAATTTGACCCTGCGCACTTTCCGTAGAGTACAGTTTGACGTGAACCTGACCTATGATACCACGTCAGCGCAGATCAAAGCTATAACCAGCGAATTGCAGGCATACATCGACAGTCATCCTCAAACCAATTTAGATGGGCGTATCCGCTTCCAGAACCTGGGAGCAAGCTCCAAGGACGTCATGGTGCTATACTTTGTAGAGGCATTAGACTGGAACGATTTCATCGACATTAAAGAGGAAGTGGCCTATAAGGTTGTGGAAGTGGTAAATAAGCACGGCGCTGACTTTGCATTTCCGACTCAAACGCTGCATGTATACAAAGAGCAAAAGACCAATGCTTCACAGGCACCTGAGACGGCTCATTTCCCTAGCACCGATTTGCAATAAGTATAAATACTTGTACAGGTATAAATAAAAAAGCCGGAGAAACTCCGGCTTTTTTTTCACCCTTATATTTTCAAACTGTAATGCTTTTCTTAACAAGATAGGACCTTACCAAGTCACCTTACAGTACATTTTATATCTATTCCCAAAAATCAACGCAAATCATTATTGTAATTTTGTTTTATCTAACGACCAAATGCCTGCCGGGTTATACAATTAACAGCATTTTTTTAACAAACACCTGCATTTGAGAGGTGAATGATCGTTAACAACAGATGTAAGTAAAATATAATTTTTACAATACTACACCTAATCCACCAAAATTATACTCGATATAGCTACCTGAAAACAAGAGTCCGCATAAACACTTAGCAGGTATAGCTTCTATACATAAAGCTTATTCAAAATCGAAATACTCCCCTTCCTGAAGCTCAACTTTCTTTTCCTGTTTCACTGGCTTTTTGCCCCGCAGTAGGTCCTTTAGCACCTGACCCTCCTGCTTCAGGTCAGTTTTGATTTTCTCGCGCACACGCTCATTGTCGTAAGCTATTTTAAAGTCGCTCTCCTTGCCACGTAAGGTCAGGAAAAGCGAACTGTTCCCTGCGTCTGTATCCTCGGCCACCACCCCATATACACTGTCGCGGTCTGGGCGTGTACCTTTAGAGAGAGGGAGCTTAATGCGGTAGTCCATGTCCTGATCAAAGGTATGAGTACCTGATATAGACATGGAAGATAAAGCTGACAGGTTGGTGCGGATGTCCATCTCCGGAATAAAGATCGTGCGTTGCTGTATCCAGAAATTATTGCTTAGCTCTGCAAATTTCATGTTCGCCAGTTCGGACCTCTTCACGAAGGCCGACATTTTCTGCATGGGTGCAAAGTTGATCAACTGGCCGTCACGCACTGTGGCGGCAATCTCTGCCTGCATCAGGTCGGTTTTAGGGTTGAGGTGACTGTCAAAGTATACATCCGATACGATATTGGCTGTAAGCTTGCCTCGCAGGTGCTTATCAGAAATGAAATCCTGCCCGAAGTTCTCAAACACAAAGAACAGGCTATCGACGCTCATGTTGCTTAGCTTAGTGGCTGTGCTTACCTTAATGTGGTCGCGGTTGCGGGCATCCAGGTTTCCACGTACTGCGAAGTTGCCTCCAATGGCGTTAAAAGAGATGTTGGGTGTTGACACGATTTGATTCCGCAGTTTCACCTCCCCTTTGATGTGCTCCGCTCTGAACCGCCTGAACTTAGCCTGACGGATGGTGGCACCTAAGTCGAATGCAATATCTGGTGAGATGTTAAACTTATAAGAGGCACCACTGCTAGTCTGCCTTGCATCCGCCGGTGTATTTAGCTCTTCGCTGAGCAGCTGATCAAAATTTAAGTACTGGCTGCTTAAATCGGCTTCTACGAGCAGGCGCTGCTTGTCGAGCAATAGCCAAGCCATTACGTTGCGGAACATGCCGTTTAGCACGAAGTCTGAGTCGCCGAGGCGACCTTTGAAATCGGACACAGCCACATCATTCTTCTTGAAAATGAAGTTACCGTTTAAGCCACTTAATGGCATGGGCATTTCCTTCAGGCTCAGGGTTACATTATGCAGGGTAATGTCACCGCTCGTATTGAGCGTGTTGTTTCCAGGCTTAGCTTTAAACTCTCTCAGATTACCTGCAAAGGCGATGCGCACATCAGCCAAACCACTTCCGCTTTTCACTTCGTCGAGCTGCAGCAGACTGACTATATAGCCTACATCCAGCATACCCTTGGCACTGAAAGCCAGATAGGGATTGTCAAAATTGCGATAGGTCAGGCTCCCTTCAAAAGGACGTTTGTTCAGCACGCCTTTCAGGTTTTTTAGTTCCAGCAGTGATGTTGTAGCATTCTTGCTGGCGCCGTTTGTGAAATATCCGTCCAGGTGCAAGCCTTCCACCTTCTGCTTTGTGTCGGGGTGAAAGAAAGCCGCGTTTCGGGCGCCGAACTCAAACGCTACCTCCGGGTTGTGCTTAGCGGAAACTTTTCCCTGCACAGTCCCTTTAAAAAACACGTCGCCTTCGCTGCGGTACTGGCTAAAATCACGCGTGATTTGCTGCGGCAACAGCGAGAGCAACGACTGTATGTTGGTGTCTTTTCCCTGCAGTTGCAAGTCCAGCTCTGTTGTACCACCGTAGGCAATCTTTCCGCCTACTTCATAAGCAGCCCCCTCTACTTGTACAACAGAAGGCTGCAAGGCTATGGTATGCGCTGTGCGGTCTATCTCAAGGGCTGTGTGCAGCGCAACAGACTTCTCCCTGAAGTATTCGCTCTCTCCTATCCGGATAGTTGCTATTGTGGCGTTTCCTTTCGTTTCCAAGGCTACCTTATCGTTTGTGATCGCCATAGCGGCAACTAACTGTTCTGCATCGGCCTCGATATACTGGTTTAGCAACAGGTCGGTATAGCGTATCGTCACCTGGCTTAGGTTTACCTTTTCCAGATTGAAGGCGAAGTCACCGGAGGAGCTACTGGAATCAGTCGCGATGATATGATAGTTGGCCTGTCCGTTTTTCAGGATACGCACATGTATGGAGCCGTTCTCCAGGTATAGCTGCTTCACATCATACTTGCCACGAATGATATCAAACACACTGAATGTGAAATACAGCTTTTCGGCCCGTGCCAGCGACGAATCACTCTCTGCTATACCTTCGTGCACGTTCACCTGGTCGAGCGCCACGGCCACCTGCGGAAACTTATCGAAAAGGGAGAGCGATATTTTACCTACTTCAACCTTTGTTGTAATGTGCTTATTGGCTTCGGCTACAAATAAGCCGATTATTTTATCCTGATACGCATACACCAAGCCCGCCGAAATGCCAGTAATCGCCACTGCTGCCAGGGTGATATAAAATAGCACTTTTTTCACAACACGAATTCGTCCCAAGAGAAAGTTCAGATTTTAAGCATCTTACAAAAGCTAAAGGTACTGTAGTATTCACACGTGCACAATAGGCCGTGAGGCACGAAAAAAAATTTTAAGATTTTTTTTCCAAATGTTTTGCAGTTCCAAAAAAACACCCCATATTTGCATCATCAAACGGGGACAAAAGGTCAACGAAACGATAAAAAGGGGTGTTAGCTCAGCTGGTTCAGAGCACCTGCCTTACAAGCAGGGGGTCACTGGTTCGAATCCAGTACGCCCCACAAAAGGACAACTTAAAAGTTGTCCTTTTTTTATGTCCATACTTTTCTGAAACAGACTGATTTAGAGAATTCCTATCGCCCGGTTCCTCTTATAACGAGCTGATTTACAAATACAATATACATTGCCAGGATAGGTTTTGCATCTCGCTTTCAGGCAGACCTATTAAGCCGATTAACTTTTCAAATAACCACAGTAACGCTACTGTCCAACTCGTTTCATTCTGAGGGACCGAACATTCTGTTGCATGTTTAGTAGCTAGTTTGCGATAGAGAACCCTATTTCCGCAGGTCCATTTCATTTAATTTTTTGTCATCCTCAATGGATCCTGGCAGCATGTGGCATAGTCTTAACCTCCGGGGTAGGCAGGGTCGTTTTATTTCAAGAACCCCTATTCAGAACTTTTTATCGTTTTGTAGAGAAATTTTTCTGAAAGACAGGGACCCTCCCTCCGAGACTTAAGTCTACACTAATTGCGAAGGCTGAAAGGTTCTCGACCAAGATCCTTACAGAATGACAGAGAAAGTCAATTGAAGCTGTCTTTAACTTGTGAGGCTTTTTTAAATTAAGCTTGGGGGTAATCACAAGCATTTTAGAAAAGGAGCAGGCATAGCGCTATACCTGCAAGACAGGTTAGCTGGAGGATTCTACTCAGCCAAGCCAGACTTGGTGAGGAACTGATCGTGTAATGTTAGCACTTGAGGAATGAGCAATTGCTGATCATCGTTGTAGACGATATGCTGAGCACGGGCTATTTTCTCTTCTTCACTCAGCTGCTTACTGATGATTGCCTTTATATCAGCTTCTGTACGGTGCGCATCGCGTTTGAGCAGGCGCTTCAGACGCACATCCAGTGGAGAGGTTACTACAATAATTTCATCCATCTGCCGCCACGACTCCGACTCAAACATTAGGGCCGCTTCCTTGATCAGGTAAGGTGCCTCAGCATTGGCTGTAGCCCAGCGTTCAAAATCAGTGCCTACGTGTGGGTGCACCAAGGCATTTAGCTTGTCAAGTCGCTCCTGGTTATTGAAAACGACCGATGCCAGGTAACCGCGGTTCAACTGGCCTTCTAAGGTATAGGTTTCCTCCCCAAAGGCTTCTTGCAACTCATGCTTGAGCGCAGGGTCAAACTGCATGACCCACTTGGCACGTGTGTCAGCGTCATACACAGGTATACCCAGCACTTGAAACAGGCGGCATACAATCGTTTTGCCTACGCCTATCCCTCCGGTTATACCTATCTTAAGCATCGTGTTATTTTTCTAAAACAGCTTTGATTCGCTCAGGCCAGAGCGTGATGTTGCGTGCTCCGGCAGGCTTCTGTACGAGTTCAGGCACTACAGTAGAGTCTAGGCGGTTATACCTCGAAAAGTCTACAATGGCTTTGAATGCATCAGAATTAATGACAGCTCCTGAGTCTTCAAGGGCGAGGTAGCGAATCAGCACCACCTGTGGCCGCAAGGTCACTTCGGTATTTAATGGAACGTTCACCATCTCCGGCGTCACCTGAAGTTCTCGTTGCTGTAGCGGTCTTATTCGTACAGAAACTGTTGCTTCTGTGATGCTCGCTTTCACCAGCGATTTGTTGTCGTACTCAATAGGCACGTCAATTTTGGCTGATTCTGTGAGATTCGTGATGGGAAGCCGTAGCAAGAACGGGCTAGGCAGACTATCGACCATTGAGGATGGCCCACGGAAGGTGATAGAGTCTGGATCAATACGCACAGGGCGTAGCATGGCGTGACGCTCACCAGTTACTTTCTGGCTTGGGTCAAGCTGCAGCGGGATGCGGCGCGTTACCTTCTCGTTAAAATTGAAGAAGAGCGTATCCGTCACTACAAAGTTAAGCTGTAGTCCATCCATGGCATTCACCAAGGCGGGACGCAGCGCAGATCCAAGCAGGTAATTGTTTCGGGGAAGATTTCGGATGTAGACCTCGGCAGGTTGCACTTCTACTCTGAGTGCTTTGCGGAGGAGTTTCCATCCACGGCCAGTTACATTCACCGCCACCTCTTCCGGAAGCGGACTGATAGGAACCAGGCGCTGGTCATTGTACACAAAACGTACCGGGTAGGTAGTTTGGGTAGAATAGCTTTTATTGAGAGCGTTAAGCAGCCAGAAAGTAGAGGCCGCCACAAAACAGAGCACTACAATTCGCCAGTAGTGCTCTGTTTGAGGCTTAAATGGCCTTACAAACCATAAAATGATATTTCGCGCTTTCTCAAACGACAAGGTTGCTTATCCTTATTTCACTTTTGCGGTGGCTTCCAGCGAGATAGCAGATTTCTCGAATACAAGGCGAACGCCTTTGTCTACTTCTATCTCTACGGTTTCATCGTTTACTGCTGTTAAACGACCATGCAGTCCGCCTATTGTAACGACTTGCATCCCTTTGGTCAGCTCTTCACGGAATTTTTTCTGGTCCTTCGCCTTCTTCTGCTGCGGACGGATCATGAAAAAATAGAAAACAAGGATAATAGCGCCGAACATCAGGAGCTGTGGCAACATGCCACCGTCTGGTGCGGCCTGGAGAAATATCGTTTGCATAAAAAGGGTTATACTCTCAAGTAGAGTGGTTCTTAGTTAAGTTTTACAGGACCATCGGCGCCTGCAGTTGGGATGCTGGATGTAGCCACGTTGCCTTTCATAGCAATGCGCACAATGTTAGGCTCTGTGTTGGCACGGATTGTAACAGTAGGAGCCTGCTGACCAGCTTTGTTATTGCTATCGAAGCGCACTTTCACTTCGCCTTTTTCGCCTGGAGCTACAGGAGCTTTCGTCCAGTCAGGTGCAGTACAGCCGCAAGAGGCAGATGCGCTCTCGATCACTAGTGGCGTTTTGCCTGTGTTAGTGAATGTAAAAGTATGCTCTACTACCTCGCCTTGCTTGATTGTACCAAAGTCGTACTCTGACTCTTCAAACGTCATCACAGCAGTGTTTTCAGTGCTGGTTGTCTGACTGGTCGGCACCACGTTCGGATTGTCAATCTGCTGTGGTTGCTCAGCAGTGGCAGTTGTTTCAGCAACTGTTGCCTCTGCTTCTGTCGTGTTGTTCTGGTCGCAGCTGGTCACTGTCATGGCAGCGCCAAGTGCTAAGGCTAATAAGAAGTTCTTTTTCATATCAGTTAAACAGCTTTATACTCAATTATAGTTTCGCAATGATGTGCTGAGCAAACTCCATCGTGCTGGCATTGCCACCCAGGTCGCCAGTGCATTGCTCTCTGTTGGCCAGTGTTGCGTCCAGTGCCGTTTCAATGCGGTTCGCCTCGTCCTTCAGGTCAATGTGGTGCAGCATCATGATAGCAGAGCGCAACAATGCCGTTGGGTTCGCCTTGCCCTGGCCTGCAATATCAGGAGCAGAGCCGTGCACCGCTTCAAAGATAGCCATGTCATTGCCGATGTTAGCACCGGACACTACGCCCAGGCCGCCTACCAGACCCGCGCACAGGTCAGACAGGATATCACCGAACAGGTTAGTAGTAACGATCACGTCGAACTGCTCTGGCTTGATCACCAGCTGCATGCACATGTTGTCGATGATCTTGTCGTCGTACTGGATGTGCGGATACTCTTTTGATATCTCGCTAGCTTCGCTCAGGAACAGGGCACCGGCGCTTTTAAGAATGTTCGCCTTGTGCACAGCTGTTACTTTCTTGCAGTTATGCTTGTTGGCGTACTCAAATGCGGCACGGATGATCTTGCGGCAACCTACACGCGTCAGGCGGGCCACCGAGTCGGATATCTGCAGGCGCTCGTCAAACATCTCCAGGCCAGAATACAGGCCTTCCGTGTTCTCACGGAACAGCACAAGGTTTACATTGTCGAAACGGGTGTTTACACCGGGAGTGGTCTTGGCTGGGCGTACATTGGAGTACAGGTCAAACATCTGGCGCAGCTGCACATTGATGCTCTTGAAGCCTTTGCCTACTGGCGTAGTGATCGGGCCTTTCAAAGCCACTTTATTCTTCTTAAGTGAAGCGATCAGTGTAGAAGGAATCAGTTCACCGATCGAGTCGAAGGTGGTCTGTCCTGCATTTTCCTCTTCCCAGGTTACAGGCACATTGGCAGCGCTGAATATGGCTTTAACGGCTTCTGTAATCTCTGGCCCAATCCCGTCACCGGGAATCAGTGTAATCTCTCTCATGTTTATATCTCTTTCCTGCTGTTAATCTCGTTGATAAGTGAATCTACATCACCCAGTAGTTTTTCGGCCTTGTCTTTTGCGTCCTGAATCACGCGCTGCCCCTCAGACTTTGCGCTTGAGGTTACCCGGTCACGATCCTCCACCAGTTCTTCCAGCAGGTCTGAAAGGGTGTCGCGATACTTCTCAAGGCGGTAGCTTAGCCAGCTGCGTGTTTCTCTGCCCTTCTCTGGTGCAAACAGGATACCTGCCACGGCTCCTACTGCGGCGCCTGATACGAAGAACAGTATGTTGCTTGTCTTCTTACTCATAGGATTATCTCTATACTTATATATTAGGTATGTCGTTTCCCCCTATTACGGTATATCAGGGCTTAAAGACGGACTATACCTTATTTGTTATCAATCAAACCACGGCCTGACTTACGAATATCTCCTTTCGTGGTCAGTTCCTGTGCCATCTTGTCCAGTACACCGTTCACAAACTGCTTGCTCTTAGGTGTGCTGTACAGCTTAGAAATCTCAATGTATTCGTTGATGGTCACTTTAACGGGTATGCTTCGGAAGATGTGCATTTCGCAAAGCGCCATTTTCAGGATGATCTTGTCAAGCAGGGCCACACGCTCCACATCCCAGTTCTTCACGCTTGCGGCAATCATGGCCTCGTACTTTTCATCATCCTGCAGTGTCTGGTGGTAGAGCTCCTCAAAGAAGGCCTTATCGTCTTCCCAGTTAGCCGAAAGATCCAGCAGCACGGGCTCCTCTTCGGTTTCTTCACCAAACATCTTAACAGTCTTATTGACCAGGCTTTTTACGATGGATTTATTCTCCACCCAGTTCAAATCCTGCTCCTCAAACAAAGATTGTAAGTTTTTTTCTTTAAAAATAATGTTTTTGAAAATATGTTTCACCACCTCCAAGTCCTCTTCGAGGGTAGGTTCAGGTAGTGCCAGGTAGTTCAAAAACACCTCGTCCTGCTTGAGTATGTTCTTATAAACCGCACGGATTTCGCTGATGTCAGAACCCCAGCTGATATTGCGGCGGATGATATTTTCCTGATAGGACTTGTTGCTTAGGATGCGCTGTGCTACGCGGTTGTTCAGGAAACGCTTTACGTCCGGGCCTTTGGCCTCTGTAAAGCGCTTTTCTTTCTTTTCTTCTTCGTCTTCTACCAGCTCGTTCAGCAGTTGCAGTATTTGTAAGGTGCCCAGATAGTGGTCATAGATACGCTCCACAGCACCCATCATCTGATTGCTGTAATGCTTGTAGTCCTTTTTGAGGGTGTTCTGGTAATAGACGATCGCTCTGTTTACCGCGTCAATTATCTCCTTGTCGGTCTCTTCTGTTTCGAACTGGCTGGTTTCGTGCCACTCCTTGAACAGCAACTGGGCAATCTGCTTGCGGCCTTCAAGCAGTTTACGGTCCTGCACTTCCATGGAGTTCAGGTCTGGCGCGAAGTCGTCTGCTATCTGGTCAAGTGCCAGTTGGTAATCCGAACCTTCGGCCTGTTTGTAGGCATAGATGGCTTGCATAGCCTTGATTCGAAGTGTTCTGCGGTTGAGCATAATGGTATTTTAAAGAACGTGTTGGTTGAAATGTATTAGTACTCTTGTTAACGCCGGAGCATTAGGTATAGCGGTTTATCGCTGTAGTAATTTATACGAAAAGGTGAGCCAATTCGCTAAAAACAGAACAAGTGTAAAACAAAAGTGCCACAGGTTAATGTAGCACTTCTGTTTTATCATCTTATCAATAGAAGGACCTTAGAAAGTAGATCTTACTTTTCCGATGCTGTTGATACGCTTCTCAGCCATTTTAGTGGCAGCCAGTTGCGTATAGATGCCTTCTTTCTCGGCCAGCTCAAAGATATCCAGGGTATAGCCATAGATACGCTCCGTCTGCGCATAGGCGCTCTCACGGTTGTAGCCTTGCAGCTCAGAGTATACGTTGATCAAACCACCTGCATTGATCAGGAAGTCTGGTGCATATACGATACCTTTTTCTACAAGCGCAGGACCGTGTACCGTTTCATCACGCAGCTGGTTGTTGGCGCAGCCCGCGATTACCTGGCACTTCAGGCGATCCAGTGTGTTGTCGTTGATCGTTCCACCCAGGGCGCAAGGGGAATAGATGTCCACGTCTAGGTCGTAGATCTCGTCCATGCTCACGATCTGTGCGTTGAACTTAGAAGACACTTCACGCAGACGGTCTTCGTAGATGTCCGTGATGAAGATCTGGGCATTTTCTTTGGCAAGCAGCTCTACCAGGTAGCCACCCACGTGACCAACACCCTGTACAGAGATCTTTTTGCCGCTCAGTGAGTCAGAGCCGTAAGCCTTCTTGGCAGCGGCTTTCATACCCATGTACGTACCGTAAGCTGTAACCGGAGACGGGTCACCGCCACCACCCATTGACTCAGGCAGACCAGACACGTGCTCCGTTTCCATACGGATGTACTCCATGTCCTTTGTGGTCATTCCTACGTCCTCAGCTGTGATGTAAGCACCGTTCAGGTTCTTCACGAAACGGCCGAAACGACGAAGCAGGGCCTCGTTCTTGTCTTTTTTGGCATCGCCGATGATCACGGCCTTACCACCACCCAGGTTCAGGCCTGAGATAGCAGCTTTGTAAGTCATACCTCTTGAAAGACGCAGTACGTCATCAAGCGCTTCGGCTTCAGAAGCATACGACCACATACGCGTACCACCCAGAGCAGGGCCCAATACTGTGTTGTGGATACCGATGATAGCTTTCAGGCCAGTCTCTTTGTCGTGGCAGAAAACTACTTTCTCATGGTTATACTCCGATATCTGACCGAAGACCGATTTGTCTTTCTTCAGTTCAACTTCTTTTAGTTCGACCATTTATGAATTTGATTAAGGGTTATTCTATCTTTGTAGAAGCAGACGATTCCAAACCCTCTGTTTCGTGCTGCAAAATTAATTCTTTTTTTGATTAATTCAATTTGTACCTTCTAAGTCTACGTAAAAGCCTCTGAGCTTCATATTCTTGCTGTGAAATCACTTCGATACCTCAATAAATATCTACTCAAGTATAAATACCGTCTTCTCTGGGGCCTGGTATTCATCATCATATCCAACTTTTTCCAGATTCTGCCGGCGCAGGTGGTGCGTCATGCCTTTAATCTGATCAAGGAAGGCATCAACCTGCACAACCTTTATGAAGGCATGTCGCAGCAGGAGACGGTCTACGAGACCTTTGCCAGCAGTATACTGGTGTATGGCGTGGTGATTCTGGTAATGGCGCTCCTGCGGGGGCTGTTTCTCTTTTTTGTGCGGCAAACGATCATTGTGATGAGCCGACTCATCGAGAATGACCTTAAAAACGAGATTTACGAACATTACCAAAGCCTGCCGCTCAGCTTTTACCGCAAGAACAACACCGGTGACCTGATGTCGCGCATCTCTGAGGATGTGAGCCGTGTGCGCATGTACCTGGGCCCGGCCATTATGTATGGCATCAACCTCGTGATCCTTTTCCTGATGGTGATTCCGTACATGCTGTCGGTGAACGTGAAGCTCACCCTCTATACCTTGATCCCGCTCCCTGTTCTGGCCATCAGCATCTATTATGTCAATAACATCATCGAGCGCAAGTCCGACGAAATACAGCGTAGCCTGTCAGGTATAACCACCTTCGTGCAGGAGGCTTTTTCAGGTATACGGGTGCTCAAATCCTTTGTGCGGGAGGATGATTCGCACAACAACTTCACCAAGGCCAGCAACAACTACAAAGACAAGTCGCTGGAACTGAACTTCGTTAACTCGCTTTTCTTCCCGCTAGTGCTATTTCTGGTAGGCCTGAGCACGATCATTACAGTATACATTGGCGGACAGGAAGTGATGAACGGCAGCATCACGACAGGCAACATCGCTGAGTTTATCATTTACGTGAACATGCTCACCTGGCCTGTTACCTCCCTGGGTTGGACAGCCAGTTTGGTGCAGCGTGCCGCCGCTTCGCAGGCCCGTATCAACGAATTCCTTAACACTAAAAACGACATTGTTTCACGGGAAAACATCAGCCGCCCGATCAAAGGGGACATTGTTTTCGAAAATGTGGACTTCCTATACCCTGATACAGGTATACACGCTCTAAAGAACGTATCATTTGACATCAAACACGGCGAAACGCTGGCCGTGATCGGCAACACAGGTTCGGGCAAAAGTACCATCGCTAATTTGCTGCCGCGCATGTACGACACCACGGGAGGCCGCATTCTGATTGATGGCGTAGATGTGCGCGATTATAACCTGGATAGTCTCCGTAGCCAGATTGGTTACGTACCGCAGGACGTGTTCCTTTTCTCTGACTCCATTCGCAACAACATCGGCTTTGGTTTGCCAAGTATTACGGAGGAGCAAATGATACAGTCCGCCAAAGACGCTGACGTATACGAAAACATCATGCGCTTCCCGGAACAGTTCGACACAAAGCTGGGCGAACGGGGCATTACCCTCTCCGGTGGCCAGAAGCAGCGTGTCTCCATAGCGAGGGCACTCGTGCGGGAACCAAGCATTCTTATACTGGATGACTCGCTTTCAGCGGTAGACACCAAAACGGAGAATGCCATCCTGAACAGTCTTCGCCGCATTATGGCTGATCGAACTTCTATCATCATCTCGCATAGAGTGTCGTCTGTAAAGCTGGCCGACAAGATCCTGGTGCTTGATGATGGCGAGATCGTGCAGCATGGCACGCACGATGAGCTGATTCAACAGCAGGGACTTTACAAGGTGCTCTACGAAAGACAGTTGCAGGCGGAAGACACGCAATAGGTATAGCCACCGTAATCCATGTTGCTATACCTGCATGAAGCTATCGTTCCGCTCAAAACCAACCTCGTCAATCAGGCGAATTGCAACCTTTTTTTAGCTTCAACAATCTGTGTATTAACACACTATACTGATAGCCTGGGAATTTTTTGATACAGAAACTGTTATAGGTACGTATAGCAAGTTTATATAACCTCATAAATCTCTATCTATGGCTATTGACATACAGCAAATCGGTAAAAGGTTCCGTTTCTACACCAGTATTAAAGAACTGGAAATGCCGCAGCTCCTTGAAATGACGGGCAGCGAAGAAGCAGTGCTTTCCAATATCCTGTCAGGCAAAAACTATCTCCTTGACGAGTTAGTGGCCATCGTGAAGCACTTCCATGACCTGAATCCGCAGTGGCTCATTTATGGTGAAGGCGGCATGTTTAAGCCCATGGATGAGAACGGCGCCTGCAAAGACAACCACAAAGGGTGCCTCAAGAAAGACAAAGCTGCCTACCTCAAGCAAATGCAAAACATGCTCCTTGAACTTGACGCGGCTGAAGTTGCCAAAGGCCACCACGCCGATGTAGATGCGCTAAAGGCCAAGCTGGATGAATACAAAGCCAGTCACCCGCAGGGGTAGCTTCCTGCTTCTGTACTACCATCTGGCTATAATAAGACTTGAAGCCTGAAAAGGCCTGATATGACGATGCCCCAACCAAGCAGCTTGCTGCGGATGGGGCATTTTTATGTATTAGCTTCTTACCCGTATACCTTCCAGAATCAGATTTACGGTAAACAGCACTTCTCGCTCTATCTTCTCAAAATCGATGGAAGGCAGATTATGAAACTGGGCACGCTGAAATTCCTCGAACTGGATCAGGTCTTTGACGACCATGATGGAGTAACCTACTCGCTCAGCCTCGCAATCGATGAAAGTATGGTTGGCTATACCTTCTTTGATGACGGAAGCATAGAAGTTTGACTCTTTGGCGCGCGACTCCTTAAAGAGCTCCTGGAACATAATGCGCGTCTCTATAAGGACCTTAATAGAGATGGTATGCTGCGTTACGATTTCCTGATAGTAGCGCAGCGATGAGCGAATGTACAGGAGTAAGCGCTCACGGGGATCTTGTTTCTGTTCAGATGCTTTTTTGAGACGGTACAAACTATCTTTCCATTCCTGCGAAAAGGCCTCAATAAAAAGAACTTCCTTGCTCTTGTAGTAATAGTAGAGGGTCGGTTTTTTAAGCCCAATGGCATGGGCGATATCGTCTAATGTGGCTTTGCTGTAGCCCAGCTTACCAAACACCGACTTGGCTGCCTCCAGTATCAGCTCCTTTTTTGCCTCTGCCTTTTTGCCCAATTTGTTTTGTTGCTATAGTTCCACGGGGAAAGGTACAGCCATTCCCCTATCACCAAATATATAGAGATAATCTATACTTGCAAGCTACTCTTTAATCGGGACTTCTACTATACCCCGGTGGTCTTCCGGGAACCACTCTACATAGAAGGTTTCCAACTCCAGATTCTTCTCCTTAGCGTAGTCAAATAGGGCTTCATACAGTTTATTAGGAGAAAGCATGTAATGGGCGTTTACCTCTCCACGCAGGGCACGGCGGCCACCCGGCACTACCCGCAGTTCATAGTCAGCTGGCAACTGCGCCGAGCTGTCAGGTATAACTACCCCAATAAAAGCATCCACGCTGTCGGCTCGCCCCTCCGGATTATTATAATAGATATTGCCCAACATACCGTTCAGTTCTTTCTTGTCAAGCACCTCGGCGGCTCTTCTGAAAGCGTCATTGATCGCATTGTCATTTACTGAACCTTTGAAAGAACGCCCTGCCAAGTAGAGTTGCTCGGAGCTAACTTCAGATACTTTAGCTGAGCTAAAACCGCCTAAATAGGCATAAAAAGCCCCTATAATGATGGAAAGCACCACCATCACTAACAAGAATTTCCTGTTCATAAATCAATCATGTTTTTGTACTGCATGTGGTAGAGTTGGGCATAGTAGCCATCGTGGCGCAGCAATTCCTCGTGGTTACCTATTTCTTTTATTTCACCCCGGTCCATTACGATGATCTTGTCGGCCTTCTGGATGGTAGATAGCCGGTGGGCAATGACGATGGACGTGCGCCCGTGCATCAGCTGGTCAATGGCATACTGAATCAGTTCTTCAGTTTCGGAATCGACGCTGGAAGTGGCCTCATCGAGAATGATGATCTCTGGGTTGTAAACCATGGCCCGTACAAAGGAGATAAGCTGGCGCTGGCCAACTGATAACGTGGCACCGCGCTCCATTACCTGATAGTTCAGTCCACCCGGCAATCGCTCAATGAACTTGCGAGCACCCACCAGGTCAGCCGCATGCCACATCTGCTCCTCGGTGATGGCCTTGTTACCCAAACTGATGTTGTCAGCAATAGTGCCTGAGAAGAGGAACACGTCCTGCAACACTAGGCCGATGTGATGACGCAACACGTCCAGGTCATATTCTTTTATATCATGCCCGTCGATCAGAATCTGACCACTGTTTATCTCGTAGAAGCGGTTGAGCAAGTTAATCATAGAAGTCTTACCTGCACCTGTAGCCCCCACGAAGGCTACTGACTGCCCGGCCTTTACATCCAGGGAGATATTGCGCAGCACCCAGTCCTCATCTTTGTAGGCAAACCATACATCTTTAAAGTTAACATTGCCATTGATCTTCTCGGGTTTATAGCTGCCATTGTCCGGAATCATCTCTTTGCTGTCAAGCAAGCGCATCAGACGCTCGGTGCTAACCACGCCCAGCTGCAGCGTATTGAAGCGGTCAGCGATCATGCGGATCGGGCGGAAGAACATCTGGATGTAGAGAATAAAGGCCATCAGCGTACCCAGCGACACATCATTGTCGATCACGCCGTGCGCGCCATACCATACGAGCAAGCCCAGGCCAGCCGCACCGATAATCTCAGCCACCGGGAAGTACACGGAGTAGTATAGCACAGAACGTACATTGGCACGGGTATGCTCTTTGTTAATCTCCTTGAACTTCTCCATCTCGCGCTTCTCGTTATTGAAGATCTGCACGATACTCATACCTGTTATATGCTCCTGCACAAAGGAGTTGAGCCGCGCCACCGCCGTACGCACATCCTGGAAAGTGTCTTTTATCTTCTCCTTAAAAATGTAGGTACTGATGAGCATGATCGGGAAAGTGGACAAACTGACTAGCGCCAGTTCCCAATCGATGTAGAACATGAAGCCGAGAATGAATACCAGTTGCAGGATATCGCCGATCATAGCAGCCAAACCTTCGCTGAACACATCAGAAAGCGTTTCCACATCCGACACATTACGGGTTACGAGTGTACCGATAGGCGTTCGATCGAAAAACTTGAGGCGCAGGTTAAGGATGTGGCGATAAAGCTGCACCCGGATGTCGCGCACCACGTGCTGCCCGAGCCAACCAGCGAAATAGGTATGGAGATACTGAACGATAGCATGCCCCACTAAGAGCACCGCGAGGATCACGAACATTTTGTTCAGGCCTTCCCAATCGTTCTGCAGTATCTCGTTGTCAACGGTATACTGTATCAGAAATGGGCGCACCGCCGCCAGTATAGCCGAGGCAAATGTCAGGAACACGATGAAGTAGAACGTCTTCAGGTAGGGCTTCACAAACGTGAAGAGCCGCCGTATGACGTCCGCATCGAATACCTTGCCTGTATCTTTTGGTTTATCTTCCAAGTTTGTTTTTTCTGTTTTTGTTTGTTTTCAGGGGTTTAAAGCCCCATGTGGTTGGTTTGCTCCTTTTCTGATATCTGAATCTCTACATAGGAGCCCTACCTCAAGGATTTACAGGACTTTATCAAATACCGGGTCCAACCACCCCTAATCCCTCCTTATCCAAGGCGGCGAATCTGCCTTTACTACATGACAGGTATAGCTTCGTTGCTAGAGTCCTTTGGTGCTCAAGCCAAATAACCCACCCCCTGCCCCTCCCAAGAGGGGAATTAGACATTACAAACTGGTAGGTATAAGCATTGTCGCAACTGTTACAAACCATACACACCACTGGCACGCATCGCAAGCTAACTTGCACTGAGCCTATGTAACTGACACATAAGCCAGGTGCGCAAACGACGATTTTTTGTTTGAGCGGTCAGCGAGTTCAAAATCGTCTTGATTTTTTTGCTTACTTTTTTCATCAAGGAAAAAAGTGAGTGCCCGCCGCACAGGCGAAACCCCAGCCCGGCTGGCTAAGCCATACTATGAAACAAAACCTCTATATCCGAAAGCACAGTTGCTATACCTGCGCAAGCTATTGCTATACCTGATACAGGGGCCAGAGGCCCCACGATAGTAGACACGAGCGTGGACGCTCGCGCCATAGCTACTCCATTCGCCAGCTATACCCTTACGAGTACTACCAGTTAACCGACCGCAAAGTTAATGGTTTTTGCATCAGGATTTTTGGGATTTCTCTCGCACTATTGTCAAAACAAGAGTAGAGGCAACGCCACAAAAAAAGTCCTTCTCTGAAAATCAGAAAAGGACTTAATTAAAGTTATACCTGATACCTACACTTCTGCTTCCACAGGTATAGCTACTTTCTCCAGTGCTTGCGCAATATCAGATATGATATCCTCCGGATGCTCCACACCTACCGAGATGCGAATCATACCTTCGCCTATACCCATCACTGCTCGGTCGGCCAGGCAAATGTCGGAGTGTGTCATGGAAGCCGGGTGCTCAGCCAGTGACTCGGTACCGCCAAGGCTCACGGCCAGCTTAATAAGCCTCAGGTTATTCAGGAACGTGAAGGCTTCTTTCTCACCGCCTTTGATATCGAAGGAGATCATAGAACCTGCCGCCTTGCACTGTTTGTCATAGATGGCTTGCTGCTGCGGATTGTCCTGCAGGTAGCCTAAGAAGTAAATCTTATCTACTTTCGGGTGCTCTTTCAGGTAGGCGGCGACTACTTCAGCGCCGCGTGCCTGGCATTCCATGCGTATTTTCAAAGTTTCTAAGCTGCGCATCAGCATCCAACCGGTCCACGGACTCGCCATGGAACCCATGAACGTACGCATGCCTTTCACTTGCTTCATCAGATCAGCAGGACCGGCGCAGGCACCCGCAATCAGGTCGGAGTGGCCGCCGATGTACTTGGTCGCAGAGTATAAAACAAGGTCAGCACCGTGCTTAAGCGGATGCGAGAACACAGGACCCAGGAAAGTGTTGTCCACGGCTACCACTACCTTTTTGTCTGCAGTGGAGTGCTTCTTTGCCATAGCGGAGCAAGCTTCAATATCGACCAGGTGATTGGTCGGGTTGGCTGGGGTCTCGAGGTATACCATGGCCAGTTTGTCGGCCATACCTGATTCCTCTAGCATTTGCTCCACTTCCTCTATTGGGGTGTTGGCACGGAAGCCCATGCTTTTCACGCCGAACTTTGGCAGAATGTTTTTAATGTAGTAATCCGAGCCGCCATAGATAGGCTCGCTGTGCAGAATCAGGTCGCCTGGCTTGAGTAAGGCCAAAAGTGTGGTGCTGATAGCGGCCATACCGCTAGCGAACACGGCCGCTTCTTCGGCGCCGTCCCAAAAGCGGAGGCGGTTTTCGAGGATTTCGAGGTCCGGGTTGTTCAGGCGGCTGTAGATCAGGCCAAGCTGCTCTTCAGCGTGCTTTTCGCGGAGGCCGTACGCTAGTTCAAAAAAGGCCTTGCCCTCTTCTGCGTTCTTAAAAACGAAGGTAGATGTTTGATAGATCGGTGCCTTCACAGCCATTTCTGACCACTCGGGGTTGTAGCCGTAGCTCATCATTAAGCTTTCGGGGCGAAGGTGCTTGCCGTTTAGATGGGGACCGTTCTGGTCTTCTGGTAATTGCATGCTATAAAGGGTTTGTTTTGGGTGATATCTTGAAAATATGTTCCGGATACGTCACCTTGGCCAGGTATAACCCCTCGGAAGGAGCCGCTCCACTCGCCTTGCTTCGGTCCTGACTAGCCACAATCCGCTCGAAATCCACAATGGAGAGCTTGCCGCGACCTACATCCAGCAAGGTTCCTACCACCAGTCGCACCATCCCTCTCAGGAAGCGATTTGCCCGGATCGTGAACATCAGCTCGTCGCCTTGCCGTTGCCACACTGCTTCGTATATGTTGCAGCGGTAGTGCTTGGTATCGCCTTTGACTTTGCTAAAGGTCGTAAAATCCTCGTAACGAAGCAAAACCGCAGCCGCTTCGTTCATCTTCTCCACATCCACAGAACGCGGCAGGTAGGTAGCATAATACCGTGTGAAAGGGTCTTTGGCTAGGGTGATGTGGTAATGGTAGGTCCGCTCAAAGGCATCGAAGCGGGCATGGGCCTCGTCCGTGACCAGGTATAGGTTTTTCGCCACGATATCGTCGGGCAGCAGGCGGTTGAAGCGGTAGACCATGTGCTCTAAGTCCAGCTCCTGCTCCGCATCAAAATGCACGAATTGCTGGCTTGCATGCACACCCGTATCGGTGCGGCCACTGCCTGTCGTGCTGATAGGCTGCCGCAGCACTTTGCTCAAACAATCTTCCAATACTTCTTGTACCGAGAGTGCGTTGGGCTGCGTTTGCCAGCCATGAAAACGGGTGCCGTCGTAAGCGATTTCTAGAAAGTAGCGCATGAAGCAAAGGTAAAAAATAAACCCGCAAGCACTGTGGTACTTGCGGGTTTCAATGTGTAGCTCTTAGCTAGTCTTTAACTGTGGCTTCTACCTGCACTTTGCGTTTCAAGTAGCGCAGTTCTATTTCATCCATCACAATGGAGGCCAGTTGACCAAGTACTTTCTGATCTGCTTCCGAAAACTCGCGTGGCTGCTTGTCTACGACGCAAAGCGTGCCCAAATTGTATCCGTCGGATGTTCTTAGCGGAGCACCGGCATAAAAGCGAAGGCCGAAATTACCTGTCACCAATGGATTAGCCAACAAACAAGGTTCATTTACGGCATCCGGAAACACAGTAGGACCATCATTGAGAATCGCAAGCGAGCAAAGGCTAATTCCACGGCTCACATTCTCCACACCTTCCATACCCACGTTGGCTTTAAACCATACGCGCTCCGAATCCACCAAAGCAACCAGGGCGATGGGTACATTGAACATGCGGGCAGCCATAGCTGCAATGTGATTAAAGGCACCCTCCGGTGGCGTGTCCAATATTTCGTACTCCTGCAATTTCAGCAGTCTTTCCTCTTCGTTCTGAGGAATCAGGTTCACCCCAATAAAGGTGTTCTTCATAATCTTTCCCGTCTATGTATACTCTCACGTAAAGCGTGTAGACTATAACTTTCCAAAACGGTTAACCGTTCCAGCTGCCTTGCTTTATGTTGACACTTTTAGTCCACATAATTCTCAACGCACCATACCTTTCTAAACGCCAACAAGTTAAGCAGCAAATCGGGTAGATCATTTTTTACAGCTTTTCGTAGATCACGGCTGCTCCTTGCCCTACACCTACGCACATGGTGGCCAAACCGTAGCGCACATTGTCGCGCCGCTGCATTTCATGTAGCAAGGTGGCCGAGATGCGGGTACCACTGGCGCCAAGCGGGTGACCAATGGCAATAGAGCCGCCGTTCACGTTCACAATGTCCGGATTGATGCCCAGTTCCTGCACGCAAGGTATAGCTTGTGCTGCAAAAGCCTCGTTTATCTCTGCCAGACCAATGTCGTTGATGGTGAGTCCGGCACGCTTCAGTGCTTTCAGGGTAGCGGGCACAGGGCCCATGCCCATGTATGCCGGCTCTACGCCTGCCACTGCCGCCGAAACAATGCGTGCCATCGGCTTTAAGTTGAAGCGCTTTACTATCTCTTCGCTTACCACCAATGAAGCGGCTGCCCCATCATTAATACCGGAGGCATTACCTGCCGTCACGGTGCCGCCTTTTTTGAAGGCGGCACCCAGTGTGCCTAGTTTCTCCACGGAAGAAAGGCGCGGGTGCTCGTCGGTGTCGAAGATAATCGGGTCGCCTTTGCGCTGCGGAACAGGTATAGGAATGATTTCGTCTTTGAACTTACCTGCCTCAGCTGCCGCCTTATACTTGAGCTGTGAACTGTAGGCAAACTCGTCCTGCGCTTCACGTGAAACACCGTAGCGCTCGGCCACGTTCTCGGCCGTCTCGCCCATGCTGTAAGGGTAGTGCAATGAAGAAAGCTGGTTGTTCACAAAGCGCCAGCCAATGGTCGTGTCATAAATTTCAGGGGTGCGGGCAAAAGCCGTTTCAGCTTTGGCCATTACGAAAGGTGCACGCGTCATGCTTTCCACACCACCGGCCAGGTATACATCGCCATCGCCACTCTTAATGGCACGGCCTGCATCCATAATGGACTGCAAACCCGAAGCGCAAAGGCGGTTGACAGTCACGCCGCCAATCTCAGCCGGAAGGCCTGCTAACAGAAGCGCCATGCGGGCCACATTACGGTTATCTTCGCCGGCCTGGTTGGCTGCGCCCATCACCACGTCCTCAATCAGGCTCGGGTCCACCTGCGGATTGCGGGCCATTAACTCCTTCAGGATAAAGGCAGCCATGTCATCGGGACGCACGCTGCTGAGGGCACCGGTAAACTTGCCAACGGGTGTTCTGACTATATCAATTATATAAGCTGTGCTCATCAATTTTTGTTTTACAGGTCTTTGTCTAATTTTGCATCTCTTTGCAAGTTAAATTAACCCCTTTATGATACAAAGAATTCAAACCGTATTTCTGGCGCTCATCGTGATTGCCATGATCTCTTTGCTGTTTTTGCCGCTCTGGTCTAAAGTAGATGCCGTATCTGGCGAAGAAGTAGTATTGACCGCCTGGAACCTGTTTTTTCAGTCAGTGAACGAACAAGGTGAAGCAGTGCAGACCGGTGCACAGACTGGCACGAGCACGATCGCCATTGGTATTTTGGCCATTGTGGCGGCAGGTATAGCGCTTTACGAAATCTTCCAGTATAAGAGCCGCATCACCCAGATGAAGTTTGGCCTGATCAACACCCTGGTGCTGGTGGCACTGTTCGGTACGTCATTTTACTATGCCAACTATGTAGGCAACGTGATGGTTTCTGGCAACGAAGGCAACTACGAGGCTGGCTTCTATATGCCGGTGCTGGCGCTACTGCTCAATGCACTTGCTAACCGCTTCATCAAGAAAGACGAAGACCTGGTTCGCTCTGTAGACAGACTGCGCTAAGGTATAGCAACAACTAACAAAAAAGGCTTCCCCTGACCGGGGAAGCCTTTTTTGCTTTTCAGGTATAGTTTCAATCGCTTGCTATACCTGAGATATCGGTTTCTGCTAAGCTGCTGCTCTTCTAGCCACAGGCACAGTACCGCGCTTTGACTTTTTGCGCAGCTTGTTTATCCAGATGATCGTGCCGGTTACAGGCAAACTGGTGGCTACCAAGCAAGCGATGAAGTATAGGATCTTAGAGAAGGTGCCGTATACATTACCCACGTGCAGTGGCTTAATGGACGATGTGATCTTTTCGTTGAAAGCCTTGTCTGCGAATATATCGGCCTTGAGCACTTCGCCGCTGTACTGGTCAAGCTGCAGTCTGTCTGATGCTGCCGGTGCGAAAAAACCTACTTTGTTCTTATTAACTGAAACTGTAGCGGCTGAGTCAGTTGACAGTGAAATGCGGTAGTCGCCTTCGTAAGGAAGCACCTGGTCGGCTGACTTTACATAGTCTGCAATCGTCAGGGTAGCAGCCTGCGACAGGTCAGCTGGCACCTTTGAGAAGAGTGGTTCTTCTTTGCGGTCTTTCTGCTGCTCTACGCCCAGTACCTTGAAAAAGCCCTCTTTGTACCACTCAAATGACCAGGTAAGGCCTGTGAGTGACATAATCAAAAGCAGGAAAGACGAGTAGAAACCAAGCGAGTTATGCAGGTCGTGGTTGATGCGCTTCCAGTTGCCGCTCCACTTGATCTTAAGGCCCTGTCTCCAGTTCCTTACTTTCTGTGGGAACCAGATTACCAGACCACTGATAATGATCAGCGTGAAGATAACTGTTGCCCAGCCTACGATCGGACGGCCAACTTCTGTATCGAGTAACAACCAGCGGTGCAGGCGGAACATCGACATAAAAAACTCTGAGGCAGGACCATCAGTTGTGCCCAGTACCGCACCAGTATAGGGATTCACTAAGTAATTGGTACCACGCCCACCTCCTGGGCCTCCTTTACCTCCCGGCCCACCACCAGCAGGACCGCCTTTCGCTACAGCGCCTTCAGGGCCTTTTTTGCCTTCGGCAGCTTTTCCGCTATTGCCTTTCTCGCCACCTTTTCCTTCACCACGACCTCTGCCTTCGCCCTCTTTCTTTTCCTCTTTCTTCACATTCAAGGTATAGCTACGGCTGGCATCGGCAGGTATGGTGATAGCGCTTACCTTACCGCCTGTTTCGGCCGCCACTTTCGCTATGATCGCCTCAGCTGCCAGGGGCGTTGCGCCTTCCGCTGCCTGTACCGTAAACTTTTCGGGCTCCAGCATTTCCTGTATCTCTGAGCTGAAGGTATAGATCGTGCCGCTCAAGCAGACTACAAACAGAATAATACCGCTCGCTATACCCATCCACAGGTGGAGGTCATTGAACAGCTTGCGCGCCTTTTGCCAGGTCGATGGTTGTTGATTCTTTTTCATGATGAGAGTTTAGCTAAAAACCTCCTCCGCTTCTGGAGCGAAGGAGGGTAGGTACTATTTCTATTTTCAATCTATTTACTTATTCCAAAACACTCTCGAGCGGAAAGGATCGATGGCACCCTGCTTCGCTATTTCCTCGCTGTTGGTGTATACCTCCGACTGGCGGTAGGTCAGTCGGCGCGGTCTGAAATCAGGGTCGGCAGACGGACTTTGCAACGACTGCGGAAGTTTGCTCAGGTAGTTCAGTCTTCTGTAGTCATTCCAGATTTCGATGCTGCTGATGCTGTTCAGGGCCAACCACTTCTGCTCGATGATGCGCTCTATTTTATTCGATGCCAAAGCAAAGTTAACAGATGGTTGCGCATTGTAAACAGTAAATTCGGAGGCAGGCACATTCATGTATTTGAAAGACTCTTTGATGGCTTCCTCATAAAGCAGCTGCGCACCGGTCAGCCAGCCTCTTTCAGCTGCTTCGGCCTGCAGGAACAAGCTCTCAAAGGAAGACAGAAGCACAGATGGCTGCTGGGCGCTCTTCAATAAACCCGCCGGCTGGTTTCCGTTTTCATTTGGCCCCAGCAAAGCCGAGGTTTTCGCCATAGTAAAGTCTGCACTCGTCGCGCCCAGTGGCACGCCTACATAATCGCCTGCTACACTGCGGTAGAGTTTCGGCAGACGCGGGTCGTTGCGTTCCTTGTACTGCTGTACCACATAAGCTGTCGGGCGCAGGGTATTATAGCCTGTCGTAAGAGCTCCGGCCTGGTTTCGGTAGTAAGCGTCCCAGAAAGGGTTCTGCATACCTGCCGTGATCTGGTAACCCGGGTTCACCATAGCACTCTCGCCGGCACCCAGGAAGCCGCTTCCCTCCTGCTTGATCTTGGCCAGTTCGTCGTTGATGTAGCCTTCTCTACCGGCTTCAGACTGACGAAGCAGGGCTCTCAACTTAATGGTGTTGGCAAACTTCACCCAGAGTGTCAGGTTGCCTTTGAAAATAACGTCGTCGGTTACTGGCTTTTTAGACAGAGCAGTTGCGGCTTTTATATCTTGTATGCCTGCTGTGATCAGGTTGATGGCTCCTTCATATACCGCCTGTCCGTCTTCGTACTTTGGGGTCACGTTGGTGCTGCCCTGCAGTGCTTCCGAGAACGGCACGTTGTTGTAGAGGTCTACGAGGCGCATGAAATGCCAGCCTTGCATGATCTTCGTTATACCTACATACGCCAGGTCGCCGGTGGCTGCGGCACTGTTCTCGATGTCTTTGTAGTTCACCAGCGTAGTGTAGCTGTCTTCCCAGATCGGGCGGCCGTCGCGGTCAAAGGACATGGCTTCCACACCGTAAGTCTCCTCTAGTCTGAACAAAGAGGTATTGCTGGGTCCGTCAGTAGCTTTGGCCCAGTAGCCTACCCACACGGCGCCTAATTGGTTTAAGGCACCTGTTTCGAGGTTTACTGTCTTCACAAGCGCATTAGGCAGTTTTTGTTCTACCGGCACATCGACCGGAGCATTGGGGTTCACATTTGTATCCAGGAAGCTATCGCAGGCGGTAAAGGTTGTACCCGCCAATACTATCAGGAGTAGAGATAATACTTTTTTCATATCACTAAGTATGAAGGATGATGTTATTTAGAATACCACATTTACATTGAAGCCGAATGATCTGGCCGGTGGCAGGTGTCGCCAGCTCATGTAGCCTTCGCTGCTTCCACCGGCGTAAACAAACTCCGGATCGTTGTAGATGTTGTCTTTTGCCCAGATAGAGAACAGGTTGCGCCCCACAAAACCGATCGTCGCCTCTTTCACCAGATTCTGATTGTCCAGCCAGTTAGTTGGCAAGGTATAGCTCAGGCTCAACTCTCTCATTTTGAAGAAGTCGGCGCTTACGGCATAGTTTGACTGCACCGTCGCATAGTGGTTTGCCCAGTAGTTGCGATCGCCTTTGGTCTGGATCTCGGTGTTTGGTGTGAACACGCCCGGTGAGGTCTCAATCACAGAGTTCGGAATCACGAATGGTTCGCGTCCATACTGTGTGGTAAGCGGGCTGGTACCGTCTGATATCATGCGGGCAGCAGCCTCGGTGTATACCACGGCACCCATGCGCCAGTCAAACTGCGCGCCCAACTGCAGACCTTTGTACTGCAGGTTGGTGTTGAGGCCTATCTGATAAGGCGGCGTACCGGTACCTCCATAATAAAGCTCTGAACCACTCACCGGGTTTCCTGTGGCCGGGTTTACAATTATTCTGCCCTGTGGGTCGCGCTTGTAGTCGGTGAACAGGTAGCTGTTGTAAGGTTTGCCCACGATCAGGTAATTCTGACGGAAGTGGAACAGCTGATCGATGCCACCATAAATCTCCTGCACTTCACTCTTGATATGCGTCAGGTTGGCGCCTACGTTCCATACCAGGTACCCGCGCTGAATCACGTCGCCGTTCAGGTTGAGCTCGATGATCTTATTGCTTGCTTTAAAGGCATTCACCCAAGCTGAAGTGAAACCGGATCCGGCGGAAATATCAGCCAGAATGGTACCGTCTGTTGTTTTGGCATCCACATAGGCGGCCTCCAGGTTCAGGCGGTTCTGGAAGAAGCTCAGCTGCGTACCCACTTCAAAGGAGGTCACAAACTCCGGCTTCAGGTTCGGGTTGGCATCAGAGGTGCCTAGGCTAAAGCCCGGCAGGTTACCGTAAGGGAAGCCATTGCTTTGCGCATACACATTCTGCAGCTGGTATGGGTCTACTACTACGTTGCCAGTCTTGTTATAAGAAGCGTATACCTTGCCGTATGATAAGGTATTGTTGTTCTTGAGTGAAGAGATCGCATCGCTGAAAACAAAAGACGAACTCACACCCGGGTAAAAGTAGTTGCGGTTCTCAGGGCTCAACACGGACACAGCTTCCTGGCGACCGGTCAACGTCAGGAACAGGTAGTTGTTGTAGCCTGCGGTAAACTCTCCGAAGCCTGCCACTTGTCTTCTCTGGCTGATGTTGGACCTGCCACCCAGCTGCCCCAGGCGGTTGTCCTGGTTAAACAGGCCAGGTACTACCAGCGCCGAGGCGCTCAGGTTGACAGCCTTGCTATCGTCGGTGCGTACGTTGTTGCCCAACAGCAAGCGGGTACTGAACTTGCCGAAGTCTTTGTGCATGTCAAGAATGAAATCGCTGTTGATTCTTCTGAACGTCTGGGAAGCATCGTTCACGTTGCCCGGTATGTTCGTGCGGCCCGGTGTAGTGTAGGTATATTTGCCCACCGTCGTGCGAGTGTCGGTGTTACGGTTATAGAGTCCCAAACGGTAAATGGCATTGATCCAGGGAGCTATTTCGTAATTGAGCTCGATGTTTCCGGTCAGGGTCTGCTGATCGTTTACAGTGCGCTGGTTGGCAGCGTTGAAGTATGGGTTAGGCTGGTTAGTACTGAACCAGTAATTAGGGTTCACGAACAGGTTGCTTTCCCAATCTTTCAGGTCGGCGAAAGGCAGGCTCGCCGGGAGGCGGTATACCGTGGACCATGGCTCACTCTGCGTCACGTCACTCTTATTGAACACGTAGTTGACATTATAGCTGGTGCTCAGTTTTCCGAACGAGCGCGATCCGTTGAAGCGTGCGCCTGAGCGTCTGTTCTTGTCTCCTTCGATAATGCCTTTTACCAGCACATCCTGCAGCGAGAAGTAATAGGTGGATCGGTCGTCGCCGCCTGAAAAAGACAGGTCGTTCTGCGTCGTAATCCCGGTATTAAAGAAAGCCTTTCTGCCATCCGGGTTGGCGCTGTAAGGCAGCTGCCATTGGCTACCATCTGGCAGCACAGGACCAACCGGACGCATCTCCCCATCGAAACGAGGACCCCAGGACTGGTACTGCAGCGGATCGTAGATGCCGTTCAGCCCTTGCCCGAACTCTGTCTGCTGCTCCGGCAGGCGGGAGATCATTTCAAAAGTGGTGGTATTGGAGAAATTGATGCGCTGCATGCCTGCACGACCCTTCTTAGTGGTAATCATCAGTACACCATTCACACCGTCAGAACCGTATAGAGCTGCTGCGTTAGCGCCCTTGAGCACGTTGATGCTTTCGATGTCATTCGGGTTGAGGCGGTTGATGTCAGGTATAGGTACACCGTCTACTACATAGAGCGGGGCGTTATTGCCCGTGTGGGAGCGTATACCGCGCAGGTTCACCTGCACATCCGGGTCTACTTTGCTGTCGAACATGTTGACGCGTAGGCCTGACACCTTACTGGCCAGTCCAAGTATTGGGTTCACGATCTTAGCCTGATTCAGTTCAGCAGAGTTAACTTGCGCACTGGCCGTACCCAACTCACGGGCGGGCCGCTTTATACCCAAGGCACCTGTTACCACTACCTCTGACAGTTGGGTGTTGCCAGACTGAAGCTGTACCTGCATGGAGCCCGCGTCACCATTTACGGGCAGCTCACGGGAAGCAAAACCAATGTATGAGAATACCAGCACCTGCCCTTCGGCGGCTTTCAGCTTGAACTCACCTTCACTATTTGTTGTAGTAGCCTGGTTCGTATCTTTTACGCGTACTGTCACGCCTGGCAGCGCAGTGCCTGTGGTTTGTTCTACTACCTGCCCGAGTACCTGAAGCTCCTGGGCATTGGCTCCCATGGCAGTTACTAGCAAGAGCATACATAGCAGTAAATTTTTTAACATGTCTTATTGTGCTGAGGTTAACGTTTTGTTGAGGGCTCTATGAAAGATTTTTCTTTCCTTCGGGTTAAGCCGTAATATTTTGCTGTTTGCTATTTAGAAATAGTCTAAATAAATTTAACTTGCGCAAAAGTATAACCTGCTGAGCACTTCCACTTACAAGTGCGGGAATTCTTATATCATATAAGGGAAAATTATGGAGCAAGATTTAAGCACTTCCGGACCTGAGCATGCAGCTTATTATCATACCCTGTTAAGTGGTGCCAATGATACCCTGATAGAAAAGGAGCGGGCTTTCTCTAATAGAAGCTGTTGCGAAGGAAACGGCCAGCTCCGTGAGTTTTACTTTGAGGATATCTATTTCGGCTATACCCAGTGCGAGTTGAAAGGTATAAAGGTACTCACCTACCAAAACTGCCAGGACTTTGTGCAGATGCACTTTTCGCTGCGCTGCCGCTGTGCGGTTACCTCAACTACAGACAATCGCATATTTGCCCGGTTCGATCATCAGCAACACAACCTGCTGTACTTTGGCGATCAGCCTGTGCAGAAAAAGGTAGAGCCCGAGGAGCAGCTGGAAGTCATCATTATTAATCTGTCGAAGTCTTTTCTGCTACGTTACCTCAAGGATAGCTCCCCTGCCGCATTGCGGTTGCAGGAATGCCTGACTTCTCTCAAACCCGGCAAACTCTGCAAGACGAACCTCTCAATAACTCCCCGGGTTAGGACGCTCCTTTATGAATTGCTCAACTGCCCGCATGCAGGCCACTACAAGCGTATGTTTCTGGAGGCAAAAGTGGTGGAGATCCTGATGCTGCAGCTGGAGCAGGGCGAACAAGCGAGCAGCACGCCCTTGCAGTTTAAAATGAAGGAGACAGATGTTGAGAAGATGTACCATGCCCGCGACATCCTGCTGCAGAACCTGGAGGATCCGCACTCGTTGGTAGAGCTGGCTCATTTAGTGGGCACCAACGAGTATTACCTCAAAAAACACTTTAAGCAGGTGTTCGGCACTACCGTATTCGGCTACCTGAACAATTATAGAATGGAGCAGGCAAAAGAAATGCTTCTGCAAGGCGACCATAAGATAGGTGATATTGCTGCGCTGCTGGGGTATAAGTATGCCGCACACTTCACATCGGCTTTCAAGAAACATTTTGGCTACCTGCCACAGCAGATTAAAAGCTAGTCTGAGACTGGCTATACCTCCCTCTTGCTCCCTCTAGGAAAAATCTACTGCTATAAACTCGATAAGTGCATCACACGTTGATCCTGTCTATACCTTAGCAAAAAAAGAGCAGCGCAGGAAAACCCCACACTGCTCTCAACACAAACATCAACTTTTTAACTCTCTAACTTAACTCACCTTCTCCGGCTGGTATACTCCTCCAGTTCCCGCACATGGTGGTCGAACTTGAAGATATCGTATATGTAGTAGAAGCGCTCTTTGTCGCACACGTTGTCGTAAGCGAACTTGGCAAACTCCAGGCGGGTGCTCTCAAACTCGAATTGTAACAGTACATTCCGCAGGTCCTCTGACAGGATGCTGCCGTTGCGTACGGCCTCGCGGGCGATAGTAAGGCGGGTGCTCTCAAAGTCACGGCCTTTCATAGCGTCGATCAGGCGGTCCACGTCATAGCGGTCCAGGAGGTTGCGGCAGTCATTGGCAGGCTCTTCAAAGCGAGGTGGCACTGGCTCGTAGCGTGGAGGAACTGGCTCATATCGGTCAGGGTAGCGCGGCGGCACTACCACTACTGGCGGCGGACCCAGCGGTATTTCGCTGATTACGCGCAGACTTACCCTGCGGCCAGACACCCGCACAGCATAGTTTGTCTCAAAGCCGGCGCGGGCAAACACATTTATACCTGTCCTGTAAATGCCATGGCGGCCTCTAATCCTGAACTCCACATAGTGGTTGCCAGGCCGCAGGTGGGTGATGCGCACAAAATTAGAAGCCGAGCGGTTAATCACGCGTCCATCCAGCGCCATCTGGAAGAGTTCGCCCCGGTGGGTAGTAAAGGTCACGACGGTAGGTTGTGCAAAAGCCGGCAGCGCCAACAGCACAAACAGAAGCGGAAGTAGAAGCTTTTTCATGGCTTATAGGTTTTAGCGTATACTTTCGCCAAGCCAATTATTGTGCCAGTTTGTGGAACTAAAGTGCGGTAGGGTTTGTATGCGGGGATTTGTTGAATTGCAGGCATAGATATAAGAAAAAAGCACAGGCACTATACCTGTGGGTTTTAATTTAAAGACGTGCCTTATCTACAGCTGATAATTTACACCAAAAGCAAATGACTTGAAAAGGCGACGTCCCCAAGGCGAGTAAGCTTCCCAGTCATAATCAAAGGAGTTGTCGCCCATCAGATTCCTCTTAAAAAGAAACAGCTCCGTATAACCGCTGAAGCGTTTACTGATTTTGTAGTTAGTCCCCAAGCCTGCCATCAGGAAAACATTCACTCCCTTATCCTTTGAGTAAGCTGTGCTGGGCACACCATGTAGTGTTTCTGTCATGCTGCTCTTGGTGCTCCCGTAAGCTGTTATAGCTGACACCGTACCATATAAAGGAACGCGCCTGAAAGCTTTGAATAGGTCTATTTGTACTGTAACAGGTATTGAGAACACATGAGTACGGGAAGTCGCTCTATACTTTAGCGTATCAGTAGCCCGATAATTAGGCGACCACTCTGCTTTATCGCCGCTGCCTCCATAGCCTACTCCTGTTTGTACACGAACCCTGTCATTCATTTTATACCCGACGAGCAAAGAGACGGGGGTAAAATAGCCCGAAGTCAGGTGTCCCGCTGGTGAGGGATCTTTATAATAGATGTGGTAGGTAATAGTTGTTAGTCCTATACCTATATAAAATTTGCTTTCGCGCACTTTCGCTGTATCTACTTCATTGGCAAAAGCAAAAGATGGAATTAGTAAGAAAATCCATAAAAGGTTAAGGCATGTTTTCATATAGGTATAGCGCAAGAATTACATTCTTAATATATAACTATATTTTGAATGAATTAGTCTATCTCTAAATTTCACCTAGCCTATTTATAGAAACGCTAATCGTTGCCCCTATAAAACAAAAAACCACAGGCGCTATACCTGTGGTTTCTCTTCATAAGTTATACGAATTTTACCCTTCGTAATAAAACTTCCCTTTGTCGCTTTTAATCGTCAACTCATTGCGCTCACTGGCTTCTACATGACCTACAATCTGCGCTTCTACCCCAAATGACTTTGAAATATCGATCAGGCTTTGGGCATATTGCTCCGGCAGGTATATCTCGAGGCGGTGGCCCATGTTGAAAACCTTGTACATTTCTTTCCAGTCGGTGTGGCTCTGCTCCTGTATGATGCGGAACAGGGGCGGCACTGGAAAGAGGTTGTCTTTAATGATGTGTACCTTGTCAGTAAAGTGCAGCACTTTGGTCTGGGCGCCGCCACTGCAATGCACCATGCCGTGTATGTGCGGGCGGTGCTGTTCCAGAATAGCTTTCACGATCGGCGCATAGGTACGCGTCGGCGAAAGCACCAGCTTCCCTACTTCCATACCTGTCTCAGGCTCTACATCCGTCAGGCGATAATTGCCCGAGTACACCAAGTCTTTTGGCAGCTCCGGGTCATAACTCTCCGGGTAAGAAGCCGACAGGTAAGAATGGAACACATCGTGGCGGGCGGAGGTAAGGCCGTTACTACCCATGCCGCCGTTGTACTCATCTTCGTACGTGGCTTGCCCATGCGAGGCAAAACCCACGATCACATCGCCGGCTTGTATGTTGTCGTTTGAGATCACTTCGTCGCGGCGCATGCGGGCCGTCACGGTGCTGTCCACGATGATGGTACGCACCAGATCGCCCACGTCGGCTGTCTCTCCGCCGGTACTGTAAATGCCGATGCCGTTGTCGCGGAGCATCTGCAGCACCTCTTCAGTGCCGTTGATGATGGCGCCAATCACTTCGCCAGGTATAAGATTCTTGTTGCGGCCAATGGTGGAAGAAAGCAAAATGTTATCGGTGGCGCCCACACACATTAGGTCGTCGGTGTTCATCACCACGGCGTCTTGCGCTATACCTTTCCATACGCTCAGGTCGCCGGTTTCTTTCCAGTACATGTAGGCTAAGGCTGACTTTGTACCGGCACCGTCGGCGTGCATGATGGCGCAATATTCCGGGTCTCCGGTCAGGATGTCGGGGATGATCTTGCAGAATGCTTTCGGGAAAAGCCCTTTGTCTATGTTCTTAATGGCATTGTGTACGTCTTCCTTTGAGGCGGACACGCCACGGCGGAGGTATCTATTTTCCATAGTGCTTGGTCTTACTTGCTCTACAAATTTAAGAAAGGCCTTGGTATATACGGCAAAAGCAGTCCTTTAAAAAAGGGTGTAGCGGCAAAAATACTGGAGGAATGAGCTCTCTGTCACCTCACAGGCAACTAGTATACGCTGTAGGCCATTAAGGAAAACAGACGCTATACCTTGCAACCATTCCATAATATATTGACTCCTCTATATAAACAAACTTAAAACTTATGAAGAAGATACTCTTGATTTTATCCTTCAGCCTGTGCTTTGTTGGTGCAATGCAGGCGCAGGATTCGTTGCAGATAAAGCCGCAGGTAACGGCTCCCTACAAGGTAGCCATAGGTATACGCTACGCTATAGCCGGACCAACTGGCACTGACTTGGGGGTAACTGCCAAGTATTTTATTGGAAAACAATCGGCATTGGAAGCTTTCTCAAACCTGAACTTTGAATCGCGTTACTTCCTGGCTTCCCTCAGCTATATCTGGCAACCGAAACTCGCCACCTCAGATCGTTTCAGGCCTTACGCAGGTATAGGTGTTGGTCTGCTGCGGACTAATAACCCTATGCCAGGATACTATGATGGACCTGCCTCTTATACCAACCCCGTAGGCATTGCTTCTTTTGGCGTTGAATATTCTTTAAAGAAAATCCCTTTGGCCATTTCACTGGACTACAGGTCAACCTTTGTCCGCTATGGGCACTCGACGCCAGCATATGTCAACCTGAACAATTCCAGCAATATTGGCCTCGGTCTCAAGTACACCTTCCGTTAGGCTTAGCACAGGTATAAAACAGCATCGGCGACTACAGTGCAAGACTATAGTCGCCGATGCTGTTATTGGTAAGGTATAGCGCTACACCTTATACCTATTATTCCTGAATGCGCACCACCTTGAACTCGGTGCGGCGGTTGCGCTGATGCTCTTCCTCTGTCTTGGCATTGCGCACTACCGGGCGGCTCTCGCCATAGCCCCTGGCCGTAATGCGCGACTTGTCTATACCTTTCGAGATGATGTAGTTCACGGCCGACTGCGCACGACGCTGTGAAAGGTCTTGATTGTAAGCATCGTTACCGCGGGAGTCCGTGTGTGAGCTCAGCTCGATGGAGATGCGCGGATTGTCCACCAGTATCTGCACCAGCTTGTCCAGCTCCTCAGCAGCGTCTGGTCTGATGTCAGCTTTGTCAAAGTCGTAGAAGATATTCTCGAGCACGATGGCTTTCTCTTTCACTATCTCAGTCAGTAGCAGGTCAGCGGTGAGGCGCACCTCGTTTACTTCGTTTGGCAGCTGGTTCTGTGGCGGCATTTTACCCACGGTGCTCACACGCTGGCGGGCCGCGAAAAAACCTGCTTTTTCAGCGAGTAAAGAGTAAGTAGAAGCACTGTCAAGTGCAAAAGAGAACTTTCCTTCTTCATCGGCAGTGGTTTCCGCTATTTTCTGTCCGCGGTTATCCTGTAGTACTACCGGTATGTTTGGCACCACCGTCGGCTGCTTGTCTTTCTCGCGACGCTGGTATACCGTTCCGTCTACAAAGAAGTTAACCAGCTTGCGGGCTGATCTGGCAATGGCGTAGATATCGTCCCCTCCTTTGCCACCTTCACGATTAGAAGAGATATACCCTGTGAAAGCATCCTGAAAGAAGATACCAAAATCGTCGCCGCTAGAGTTAACCGGCACGCCCATGTTCACGGGCTTGCCTTCTTCTATCTTGAATACATCGAGCCCGCCCAAACCTGGTAGTCCGTCAGATGCAATGTATAAAGTACCATCCGGGCCTACATACACATAGCTCTCGTTGCCCGGTGTGTTGATGTCCGGGCCCAGGTTCTCAGGTGCCGAGAAGCGGCCGTTGTCATCGATGGTTGATTTGTAAATGTCATTACCACCTAGTCCGCCACGGCGGTCAGATGAAAAGTAGAGCGTTCTGCCATCAGGTGAGAAAGCCGGAGATGAATCCCATGCACGCGGGTCATTTATGCTCAGCAATTTCGGCTCGGTCCAGGCGTTGGAGCGGTAGAACGAAATGAACAGGTCCACGTTACGACGGCCTTTCTTGGTGCCTTCGTTGCCACGTGCAAATACCATTGTGTTACCTTCGTCAGCAAACGTAGCCAGCGCTTCGTGCAGATCATCGGTGTTTATACCTTCCAGCTTACGCACTGCAGCGCCCATATTGGCCGAGTCGCCCAGCGTCGTGGCATACAGGTTGATAAAGCCTTCGCCATTGCCCTGGTACGTTTTGCCCGGTCCGCGTGTAGACGAGAAAACCAGTTCGTTGCCGCGCACAAAAGGGGCAAAGTCAGAGCCTTCTGTATTCAGTGCTTCCAGGTTGTAGATCTCAAAGCCTGTGTTCTTCTTCAGGATGCCGCTTAACTGGCTCAGGGTTTCCACTTCGCGCAGAGCCAGTGTTTTGAGCTCCTGCTTGCTGCCGATGCGGGCGTAGTCCTGCATCTGACCCAAAGCGGCTTCGTACTTGCCATTGGCCTTCAGTGCCATGCCGTAATAGAAGAAGCCCTCCTCCTTGCGGTAGTTGTTGTCAAGTGCGGCTTTGTAGTAAGTCTCAGCCTCGGCCAGTCGGTTCGACAAGCGGTAGGCCTCAGCTATACGGTAGTTGATCTCGCCAACATTATTCGCCCCTTTCAGCGCCTGCTTGTAGTACTCGATGGCCCGCTCATACTGCTCTTCTTCGAAGCGCTTATCAGCCTTACTGAGGTACATGCCTGCCCCACAGGAGCTAAGCACCACTGCCAGCAGCAGAATGGCTGCTGTAAACTTCAGGTATTGGGCCACTGACTTGGTCGATAGCGTTTGCTGCATGAGGGTAGGTTTTGGATTAGCGGATCTAAAAATACCTGGAGAGCCAACTCTGCTGCGCCGGCCGGGGCCAGGCATCTTGCAACTCTCCATAATTATTTACCAATGTATCAAAATATAAGGTCTGTCCGTCAATTTCGCCGGCAGCTACTTTGTTTTTTAACTCGTTCATACCCACCACCTGCATCTCTCCGTCCTTCAGGAAAGCCAGTCGGGTACGATCGAAAAACGAAATATCAAAGCGCTGCTCTAGTTCCCGCACAAAGGCCACGGACTTATCAATAGAGCAGCCACTGGCTGAGGCTACGGTTTCATTATTGGCCAATACCAAAAAGCGGTCGTGCAATAGGCTGGCCGATGCCTGTAGCCCCTTGCCATGACTGCTCCAGTCAGTAGCAAAACGCTCCAGCATTGGTTTTATTTCTTCCTGCTCTGCCTCCGTCAAAGCCCTGTCAGCCTGGTAAATCCAGAGCCGGGCATGCGGTGGCAATTGGTCAAAAGGAATATACATTTTTAATTTTTGGATGGTTACTTACTCAACCCCTCTGCCTGTGCGATCAGCTCGGCAATGTCAAAAACTTTTACGCTTTCTTCCTGCTCCTTGTTCTTCACGCCGTCGCTCATCATCACCATGCAGAATGGGCAGGCTGTTGCAATCACACCACTGCCGGTACCCAGTGTGGCCAATGCTTCTTCCGTACGTTCGATGTTGATGTCTTTGTTGCCTGGCTCTGGCTCTTTGAACATCTGGGCACCACCGGCACCGCAGCAAAGTCCGTTGGCACGGCTGCGCTTCATTTCTACCAGGTCGGCGTCCAGAGCGGCCAGTACGTCGCGCGGTGCTTCATAAATGTCGTTGGCACGACCCAGGTAGCAAGAGTCATGGAACGTGATGCGCTGCCCTTTGAAAGCCTCACCGCCTTGCACCTTCACTTTGCCTTCGTTGATAAGCTGTTGCAGGAAAGTAGAGTGATGAATCACTTCGTAGTTACCTCCCAGGTCTGGGTATTCGTTCTTCAGCGTGTTGAAGCAGTGCGGACAAGCCGTCACGATCTTCTTGATATTATAGGCGTTCAGTACCTCGATGTTGGTAATGGCCTGCATCTGGAACAGGAATTCGTTGCCAGCTCGCTTGGCAGGTTCGCCTGTGCAGCTTTCTTCAGTACCTAATACGGCATACTTTACACCCACATGCTCTAATATCTGTACAAAGGAACGTGTTACGCGTTTGTAACGATCGTCAAACGAACCGGCACAACCAACCCAGAACAGCACTTCCGGCTCTTCTCCATTCGCTGCCATTTCCGCCATGGTTGGCACTTTCACTAGTCTTTTATTCTCTTCCATCTGGTAGGGTATGAATCGTTGATCGTTAAGTGATGATTGCTGTTTCTACGCTCCTATAGGTTTTGCTATACCTTGTCAAAGGCCCTAAGCTTTCCCGAAATTAGGCGTCACAATCAATCATAACAGTCAACATATAAGCAATTAACAATAAGCAGTGAGCAATTAATTTTTAGAAGGCACATACAGGTCCTCCGCCCAGTTGAAGCGGTCGGACGGTGAGAAGGCCCACGGGGCGCCGTTGTTTTCGATGTTGGTGAACATGGCGTTTACCGAGGCTGGGGCTGCCGATTCTTCGAGCACCAGGTAGCGACGCAGGTCCATGATCGTGGACAGCTGGTCAATGTTCACCGGGCAGGATTCCACACAGGCATTGCAGGTAGTACAAGCCCACAGTTCCTCTGGGGTGATGTAGCCACGCAGCAATGTTTTCTCGTCAGTAGTTTCAACACGCTCCACACCCAACTCTTTGTAATGATTCGGCGCAAAGATGGCCGGGTGCTCCCCTTTCTCTTCCATGCGATCGCGTGTATCCATCACGATCTTACGCGGAGAAAGCAGTTTACCGGTTAGGTTGGCCGGGCACACCGAGGTACAACGACCACACTCTGTACAGGTATAGGAGTCCATCAGCTGTTTCCAGGTCAGGTCTTCCACGTCCTTGGCACCAAAGCGCTGCACGATTGGGTTACCTTCAGCATCCATTTCCGGAGCTGGTGGCTGGTAGCTTGGATCCAGCATGGCCTTGATCTCATGCGTGATAGCCGGATTGGTTGTAAACTTACCCTTTGGCAACAGCTTGGAGTAATACACGTTCGGGAAGGCCATGATGATATGGAAGTGCTTCGAGCTCGGCAGGTAGTTCATGAAGGCCAGGATACCGATAATGTGGAACCACCAACCGACACGCTCAATGATGTGCAGGCTAGTCGGGTCATCGCCAAAGATGTTGACGAACATTTGGCTGATCGGATAGCTGCCCGCTACTTCACCGCCCTCCAGTTGCACGAGTTTCAGACCGGCAATGTTGAAGGTAAAGAGCGCAAACATCAATACGATCTCTGTCACCAGGATAAAGTTGGCGTCTAGCTTCGGCCAGGCGCGCATCTCTACGCCACTTGCCAGGCGCGGCACCTTAGTTACGTTTCGTCTCCAAAGGAAAATCACACAGGCTACGATTACAAGCGCGGCCAATACCTCGTTGATAAACATCAGGGCGCTGTAAAGCGGTCCCAGGAAAGCCAGGACACGGTGCGTGGCAAAAACCCCATCGATCAGGATTTCGATCACCTCGATGTTGATCACCAGGAAGCCCACATACACAAAAAGGTGTAGCACAGCCGGGAGCATGCGCTTAAACATCTTCTGCTGCCCAAAAGCCACCAGCAAGGTCTTGTTGATACGCTCCGACGGATTGTCGCTCAGATCAATGTCACGCCCCATCAGGATGTTCTTACGAATCTTGCGGATCTGCCACACAAATAGACCAATGCCCAGGCCTGCTACTATTAGAAAGATAATGTTCTCGAGTTGAATCACGGTGAATTATTCGTTATACATACCAATTCGTAGATAAAGATAGCAGAATAGTGAGAATAAACGTATACAAGGCCACTTTTTTAAAATATTTTTGCCGGAAAGTTTGCGTCTTCAATTTTGGTTACTACTTTTGCATACCCTTTCGGAAGAGGGGGGCACAATGGAGCTGGTGATGTAGCTCAG
Source organism: Pontibacter sp. LHS2 (assembly GCF_058932845.1). Lineage (NCBI taxonomy): Bacteria > Pseudomonadati > Bacteroidota > Cytophagia > Cytophagales > Hymenobacteraceae > Pontibacter > Pontibacter sp. LHS2. The sequence goes on along the minus strand of NZ_JBZYWG010000004.1, from coordinate 385,637 downwards.
TTGGTAGAGCAATGGACTGAAAATCCATGTGTCGTTGGTTCGATTCCAATCATCACCACCAGCTTAAACCCTTACCCTAACCGGTAAGGGTTTTTTGTTTTTATGCCCTTCTCGTTTCTACTGCCCTACTATACTTCATAATAAGCCCCTGGTTGCCTAAAATGTTTTCAGCCTGCAATTATCCTTGCATTTTAGTACCTTAGCTGTTGCAACACTTATTGCCGCCATGAAAAAAATCTTCTGGAGCGCTATTTTCGCAGGTATGGCCGCCGGCATCGGCACGGTGCTCATCCTGGCTCTTATCTATATGTTTTTCATCCAGAACATACAGTTTTAAACGCATGACCCGACGACGAACCTTCTGGGCCGCTTATATAGTGGGCTTTGCCGTGACAGGCATTATTGCCGTGTTCGCCTTTTATATGCTCAACCAAACAGTGCCCCAGCGTGTAAACTGGCAGGCACTGCAGCTTACCAGTCTGCAAGGTGAGTCGGCATCTCTTGACAAGTACAAAGGAAGAGTAGTGGTGCTGAACGTATGGGCCACCTGGTGCAAGCCCTGTATTGAAGAGATGCCCTCGATGGACCGCCTGCAGCAGCTATACCCAGACAAAATAGCTGTGGTCACGGTATCCGATGAGGAGCTTGAAAAACTGCTGAAATTCCGAAGCCGCCAGCCCTATACCTTTACTTACCTCAAAGCCAACACGCCGCTGGCCAGTCAACAGCTGACAGTATACCCAACCACATACATCCTGAACCCAAGTGGTGAGGTGAAGGAAATCTACTTGGGAGGACAGTCCTGGGATAGTGAAAAGATGCAGAAAAAGTTGCTAAAGTACTACTAGCGACAATTAGCCCGTAGCTCCAGTAGAGCAGCGGAGTAACCCAGGCGATAGGCTTCGTTGAAGTGCGTGCAGGCAGAATCGGGCTGCGCCTGCTCCAGCTCGGTGCGGCCAAGCAGGTAAAACACACGACCATTGGCATTATCAGCCTGCAGCACCTTGCGATAATCTGCCTCCGAGGCGGCAAAATCTCCTGTTTTATAGTACCCAAAGCCGCGGAAAGTCAAGGCATTTGCCCATGACTCGCCTTTGGAATTATGCCGCAGAAAGTTGGTGAAATCGGCTATGGCTGGCTCAAATTTCTGCAGGTAAAATAAGCGCACCTCTCCCCGCTCTAATTGTGCCGTGTGTAAGGTACTGTCAAGCGTCAGCGCGATACCAAAATCCCTTTCAGCCTCATCGTACTTTTCCAGCTTGGCGAAGCTCTTGCCCCGCATCATAAACACCTCCGCAGAGGGTCTGTCCTGCAGTGCAATCACCTGGTTCAGGTCTTCCACAGCCGATCGGTAGTTTTCATATACGTTCATCGAAATGCTCGCCCTTGTCAGGTAAGCATCGGCATGCTTCGGCCGGAAGTAAATGGCATCGGTCAGCAGACTGTGGGCACTGCTATACTTACCATGCTCAATGTAACTAAGGGCGGTCTTATACCTGTCCTCTCCTGTGATATAGTCCATGGTAGACTTCAGGAGCACGCTGAACACAAACATGAAAGCGAAAAAGCCAAGTGTGATATACAGGTCCTTGCGCACGAAACGACGCCCTTCACGGCGGGGAATATTCTGATAGTGCCGCTCCGATACCGACGCCGGTGGCCGTGTCTGGCGGTAGCGGGCATTATGCTGCGGCTGGTGCTGCCGGATGGCCTGCCGCTGTTCACGCAGGTACTGCAGGCGCATGTCATAGCGCGCCCGTTTACCGGGATCTGACAAGGTTTGGTAGGCTGAATTAACCACCTTGAATAATTCCTCGGCACGTGCATCGCCCGGGTTGCGGTCAGGGTGATACTTCAAAGCCAGCCGCTTATAGGCTAGCTTGATCTCCTGCGCCGAAGCCGTGGGGCTCACGCCCAATATGCTATATAGGTTATGATCCAAAGAGGCTAATGTAACAAAAAAGTGATACTTAAGTTAAGTAAACACGGACAAGATACAGCAAATTCCGTACTACAACTTGAACTGATGGTATCTTCCGTAAATATTTTAATGTACTACCGTATACAGTAAAAGCACTAAAAAAGCTGGGCAATATGAACGACAACGGCACAAGAGAAAAAAGCACGAACCTCATCGATAACCTGATGGGGTATATCGATACCCGCATAGATATTATACGCCTCGAAATACAAGAGAAGCTAAAAGCCTCTTTCGTAAGTTTACTACATGTGGTACTGCTTGGTTTCTTTGGCCTGATGAGCGTACTTTTTGTGAGCATTTTTCTGGGTCTCTTACTCAATCACCTGCTTGACAGCTCTTTCTGGGGCTTCGGTATCATTGCGCTTTTTTATGTGGCAGTATTGGTGGTTCTGCTGGTAGGCCTTGACAAGAAAGCTTTCCAGGGCGTGGCTGACAAAACATTTGACAACACTATTTATAAGACTGACAAACGAGAGAAACAAATATGAGCGAGACTAACAACCCCCTGTTCGACAGCGAGCGCGAACTTCTGGAACGTCAAAAAGAAGAGTACAAGAACGCGCTCATGGGTGATGTGGATCAGATAAAGACGCAGAGCCAGCAGATCGGTAAAAAAGTCGCCATTGCTGGTGGTGTGCTGGTAGCCGGACTCCTGCTCAAAAGCATGTTCGGCGGCGGTAAAAAAAAAATTAAAAAGCTGAAGAACAAAAAGGCTCTAAAGAGTTCAAAGTCCCATGATAAGGATACGGACGCACTTGGCTTTAACAGGTATGCGTACGACCAGGAAGACAGCTACACCGCAAGTAATACAGACGTGGCAGGTTATAACTCCTTTGTACATGAACAAGAGGACGACTATACCTTGTCATCAGAGCGCATGCCACACCAATCGCAGCAGCAAACCGGCGTGTCCAAAAGCTTCGTCAATTCGGACCTAATGCAGGTGATCAGCCAACAGGTTATGGCCCTGCTCCTTGTATACCTTACTAAAAAGGTAGAGGAATACTTAAGCACTGTTTCTAAAAATAACGATATTGCAGCAGCACCCATTGAGGTGACTGAAGTAGAAACCATTGCTTATACCATTCCAGAAGAGGATGCCATTCAACAACCTTTGTAACAGACAGCATGAAACAGGCAGAAAGCACTTCGCCCTCCTGATCGACCCCGATAACCTGGACGAAGCTTCCTGCCTGAACCTGCTCTCTCTGAGCGAAACTCATCAGGTAGATTTTTTCTTTGTAGGCGGCAGCCTCATCACCACTGACAACCAGGCCGCCATCATCAAACTCATCAAAGAGAACAGCACTATACCTGTCATTATCTTCCCAAGCAACAGCCTGCACATCGACAAACAGGCCGACGGCATTTTACTTCTTTCCCTTATTTCGGGCCGCAACCCTGATTTTCTGATCGGCCAGCATGTGGTTTCGGCCCCTATCCTGAAAGCCAGCGAACTGCAGGTATACCCTACCGGCTACATGCTCGTAGACACAGGCCGCCAGACCACCGCTTCTTACATGAGCGGCACGACTCCTATACCTTATGATAAACCGGCTATTGCCGCTTGCACCGCCATGGCTGGTGAGTTGCTGGGTTTGCGTTATATTTACCTGGACGGAGGCAGCGGTGCCCTACAGCCTATCAGTGCAGATATGATTAAGGCTGTGCGCCAGTCGGTGGATGTACCTATTATTGTAGGGGGAGGCATCAACACGGCTGCAAAGGCAAAAGCAGCGTTGGAGGCTGGTGCTGATGTGATCGTGGTAGGTAACCACATAGAAAAAAACCCCGGCTTTTTGGCCGAGGTCTCTCATACTGTAGCTTCTTATAATCTAGCCTTAGATGTTCATCGCTGATTCGCGACGACGCATCTTACCGGCAGGTATACCAAACATCATCTTGAAGCGACGGCAGAAGTAAGCTGTATCTTTGTAGCCCACATCCTTACCGATTTCGCGGATGCTCTTCTTCGTTGTGCGAAGCAGGAACACAGCACGCTCCATGCGCTGGTACTCAATATAGTCCTGAGGGTTGATGCCTGTCAGCATTTTGAAGTACTGGCCTACATAATCTTCAGACACGTTGGCAACGTTAGATAGCACTTTGTTAGAAAGGTCGCCACCTAAGTTCTCCTTGATGTAGTTGAACAGGTCGATGAGGCGAGGGTCTTTGAAGTATGTGCTGTTGGTTGCCAGTTGCTCCACAAACATTTTGTTGCGCAGGATGTGACGCACGATCTCTACCACGATGTTCTCAGTGTAGATGCTGATCAAGCGCTCCTTGCCTGGCAAGTCTTGCATGCTTTCTTCCACTACCTTGATCACCAGGTTAGCCAGCTTATTGTTTCCTGAGATCAGGAACGCAGGCAGGTCAAGTGATGCAAAGAAGTTAACTGAATCGAACACCTTGGCTTCGAAGCTCACATAGCTGTGGCTCTCTTCCGCGTCGCCGATCAGGTCGAGGTCGTTGTTGCTCTTAAAGAACTTTTCTCTGTTGGTGATCAGATCATCGTTTGTAATGGATCTGCCATCGCCGGAACCATAGGTTACCTTTGTGCTACGTCCACCCGGTATGAAGAGCAGTTCGCCCTCTTCTACCATCTGTTCCTCCTCACCAAAGAAAATTGTACCTTTATGAAGCAGAATCAGGTTGTTGCCTACGTCGTAGTAGTTGCGTACCGAGAACGGCTGCTGCAACACCAGATTTTTCGCTTTAATGAACCGCACCCCAAGCGACTCAATAATCTTATTGTAATCTTCCATGTGTGTTACCAACTAACTTTTATACTATAAACCCTTATATTTTGTCCTAAAGCTAGGCTAATCTTTATAAAATTCAAAATATTTTAAATATTTAATTTTAATTCAATAAACCCTATCCTTAGCCTAAATAACACAATAACAAAGGTTTAAGTGCCAAATTACTTTAACAATTCTCTTGAAATTACTATTTTCTGAATCTCAGAAGTGCCTTCGTAGATTTGTGTGATTTTGGCATCGCGCATTAAACGCTCCACATGGTACTCTTTTACGAAACCGTAGCCACCGTGTACCTGCACCGCTTCTACTGTTGTGTCCATGGCAACTTTGGATGCAAAAAGCTTCGCCATTGCACCGGACATACCATAATCCTGGTGTGTGTCTTTGTGATAAGCGGCCTTCAGGCACAGCATGCGGGCAGCCTCAATGTTGGTGGCCATGTCAGCCAGTTTGAATTGGATTGCCTGGTGTTTAGCAATCTCCACACCGAATGCCTTACGCTCTTTTGAGTACTTCACAGCCAGCTCATAAGCACCTGAAGCAATACCCAAAGCCTGCGAAGCAATACCGATACGGCCACCAGCCAGGGTTGACATCGCGAACTTGAAGCCGAAGCCATCTTCTCCGATACGGTTTTCTTTAGGCACTTTCACATCCGTGAACATCAGCGAGTGCGTGTCAGAGCCACGGATACCCAGCTTGTTTTCTTTCAGACCCACCTGGAAACCTTCCATGTCCTTCTCAACGATAAACGCGTTGATACCACGGTGCTTCTTCTCAGGATCAGTTTGCGCTATTACCAAGTATACGGAGGCCGTGCTACCATTTGTGATCCAGTTTTTGGTGCCATTCAGCAGGTAGTAGTCGCCTTTGTCTTCGGCAGTGGTGCGCTGTGAAGTAGCGTCAGAACCAGCCTCTGGCTCCGAAAGACAGAAGGCACCAATGATCTCGCCTGTAGCCAGGCGGGTCAGGTATTTCTGCTTTTGCTCTTCTGTGCCGTATTTCTCAAGACCCCAGCATACCAGTGAGTTGTTCACCGACATCACTACAGAAGCGGAAGCATCCACCTTAGAGATTTCCTCCATGGCCAGCACGTAAGAAATGGTATCCATACCACCACCGTTGTACTTCGGATCTACCATCATACCCATAAAGCCAAGCTCTCCCATCTTCTTGATTTGCTCAGCCGGAAACTTCTGGTGCTCATCGCGCTCAATTACACCAGGTAGTAATTCTGTTTGTGCAAACTCACGGGCAGCAGCTTGCACTGCTAAATGTTCTTCAGTTAATTGAAAATTCATGCTTTTATATATAAAAGGACTGTAATTAATGGATTATAGTACAAAACTATGAAATTTGGTAATATTTAAATAACCTGCCTAACTAATATTTGTTAGGTTGTTGCACAAACCAGTGCAACAAAACAGAAACGCCATCCACTCTGAACGAACGGATGGCGCTTTGTTTATTTTATTAGTCGCATCAGGAACAGCTTAGTCTCGACGGCCCATTAATAAGGACACATAGTAAAGCAGTGTAGCCAACGATCCAAGTGCTGCGACCACGTATGTCATGGCTGCCCATTTCAGTGCGTCTTTCGACATGGCCAGTTCTTGCTGTGTTACTATATTGTTGGAGCTAATCCACGCAAGCGCTCGCTTACTGGCGTCAAACTCCACAGGCAGTGTTACAAAGCTGAAGATGGTAGTCAGACCGAACAGTGCCACCCCAATAGCCAGAGGCACCGGAGTAGTCTGCAGCATAAAGATACCGATCAGGATAATCCACTGCATGTAGCGTGAAGCAATACTCAACGCGGGTACCATGGCCGAGCGGAACTTAAGGAAGCTGTACGCTTTGGCATGCTGTACGGCGTGACCGCATTCGTGCGCTGCCACGGCAGCTGCAGCCGCGCTGCGTGCCTCGTACACGTACTCACTCAAGTTCACAGTTTTGTCAGCCGGGTTGTAGTGGTCCGTCAGGCGGCCAGCTACCGATATTACTTTCACATCGTGGATGCCATTGTCAGCCAGCATCATTTCGGCAATCTCACGGCCGGTGTAGCCAGATTGCAACGGAATTTCAGAGTACTTCTTAAACTTGCTCTTCAGTCTCCAGCTTACCCACATGCTGAGACCCATGAAGAGAATAACAATCACATATATTCCCATTTCTCTATTTAGCTTTTAAGGGTTTGGTCGGTTTTCTATTTTCTTAACAACGTTGGTGGTGGAGTAGCCCTTCACGAGTGGCACGGTTTTCACCTCGCCCCCACGTGCTGTAACGACATCCTGCCCCACTATATTTTCGATGGTGTAATCGTCGCCTTTTACCAGTATATCAGGCTGCACGGCCTTGATCAGTTCCAGCGGCGTATCTTCATCGAACAATACTACAGCATCCACAAACAAAAGGGATGCCATGACGCGCGCACGTGACATTTCGTCCTGAAGCGGGCGGCTCGGACCTTTTATACGGCTTATTGACGCGTCTGTGTTAAGTCCAAGCACCAATTTATCGCCAAGTTGGCGTGCTTTTTCGAGGTAGTCGACGTGGCCAAGGTGCAAAATATCAAAGCAGCCATTGGTAAAAACGATTTTCTGCCCTTGGCTGTGCCATGCCTGCACAAGCTCTTGCAGATCAGGGAGGGATAGGATTTTATCTTTCGAATTCATGTAGTGATGGGTTTGCCGGCGTGTGCTCCTCAGTTAGAGCAGACTTCTGCAACATCCCTGCTATAAAACTAAGGACTCCCATGGCAACTACCAAAAGCGTTTGCGAAGTATGCGCCACCAAGGCGTAAGCCATACCTGCCTCCTTGGGTACACCATACAGCAGCAGCACAGTTTGCACGAGGAGGTGGTATACCCCTACCCCGCCCTGCACTGGTGCTGCCATCCCCAGCGATCCGATCACCAGCACCGAGAGTCCGGCAACGAGTGTAAGACCGGAAGTAGCAGGTATGGCATAGAATACCACCACGCTCATCCCATAGTACATAGCCCACACAAACAGGGTGTGCCCCCAGAAAGCAGCCTGATTCTCAATTTTGGTGATGCTGAACACTCCCTGCAACATGCCACGCACAAAGGTGACTGCTTTTTTAAAGAAAGTATTTTGTCGTAGTTTGTTCAGGTATAGCAGGCCCAGCACCAAAAACACGATGCTTACTGCCATCACCAGCACAACCAGCAGGTATAGCGACCCGAAGCTCTGCTCCAGGCTGGCGTACTTATCTGTGAAAAGACCGAAAAGAAAATCACGGAGGCGGTTGACCTCCAGCAGAAAGGTGAGCCCCAGAAAAAGGAGCAGCATGACCATGTCGATGATGCGCTCGGCGATCACTGTGCCGAAAGCCTTGTTGACAGGTATGCCATCGCTGCGGCGCAGCATGCTGCAGCGCACCACCTCACCCATGCGGGGCAGCACGAGGTTGGCCACATAGCCCACCATCATGGCATTGTAGGTATTCTTAAAAGAAGGGGTATAGCCCGTTGGCTTTATTTGCATGTACCAACGGTATGCCCGGCTCAGGTATGCTGCCAGACCCATTACCAAAGAAAGTACCAGCCAGCTGTAATTGATGCTTTGAAGTTCTGCCCATAGCTTTTCGAAGTCAAGCTCTTTGAGGGCATACCACATCAGAAATGCGGAAAGCCCCAGAAGCAGGCTGTACTTCAGAAAAGAGAGCAGTTTTCTCATGCAGTGGCGTTACACCAATCGGTTGTGCTGATCAGGGAATACGAGCGTTGGTTGGTGGCTCTTAGCGTCCTCGAACTTGATAGAGCAGTAAGAGATCACGATCACGATATCGCCCACCTGCACTTTGCGGGCAGCTGGTCCGTTCAGACACACTGTACCGGTACCGCGCTCACCCTTAATCACATAAGTTTCAAAACGCTCGCCGTTGTTAATGTTGACGATCTGTACTTTCTCATTCTCCACCACGTTGGCGGCATCCATCAGGTCTTCATCAATCGTGATGCTTCCCACATAGTGCAACTCAGCCTGTGTAACCCGGCAACGGTGAATTTTGGATTTTAAAACCTCAATATACATGGTTTATTTTTGTAATAGGCCGCAAAGTTATGCAATTAGCTGCAGATAAACTACCAGCGACTCAGCATCTTCTTGAGCCTTTACAGACCCAAACAAATCAAGCCTCCTTTAGATTCACAAGCATGTTGTCGATCAGGCGCACCTCCCCCACAAAAGCAGCTATGCAGAGGGCTACTTCTTCCTGCCCGCTCACATCCTGCAACGGCTGCAGGGTGAGCGGATCAACGATCTCGAAGTACTCCAGTTCAAGCTCGTCCACCTGGGTTAAAATGTGGGCTATCTCGCTTTTAATGGCAACCACAGACTTTTGCTGCAGATCACGCTTAGCCAGCTGAAGGGCTTTGTAAAGCTGCGGAGCCAGCTGTCGCTGCGTCGCATTAAGGCGCTTGTTGCGCGAAGACATGGCCAGCCCGTCGGCTTCTCGCACGGTAGGATGGCACACCAGCTCCAGATCAAAGCTCAGTGTCTGCACCAACTGTCGCACGATGGCTACTTGCTGCAGGTCTTTCTGTCCGAAATAGGCTTTATGGGGCTGCACGATATGGAACAGTTTGCTTACAATAGTAGCGACTCCGTTGAAGTGCCCAGGGCGGTGTGCCCCTTCCATCACGGCTTCAAGCTTCCCGAAACTAAACTGTAACACAGACTGTTGTGGGTATATCTCCTCTGCACTCGGGGCAAACAGGTAGTCGCAGCCAACGGTCTGCAGCAGGCTGATGTCCTGATCGAGTGTGCGGGGATATAGCTTATAATCAGAGGCGTTATTGAATTGAGTCGGATTCACAAACACACTACAGATCGTCACGTCATTCTCGCGGGCCGAGGCGCGCAACAGTTGCAGGTGCCCTTCGTGCAGGGCGCCCATAGTAGGCACAAAACCAATGCGCTTACCGCCGCAACGCAGCGCCGCCACAATGGCCCTGAGGGCTGACACCTGCTCTATAACTTCCATATTAATAGGTATAAATGATGCAATTGCTAAAAGCCGGTAAAAGTAGGTTATAGAACATTAAATTGAAAATTAGAATAAAAAATACTAATTTTGCACGTCCCATTACTGTTGCTTATTAAATTTTTAATTACATATCCATGTCGAAATTGCGAATCCTGTACGCCGCCACCGAAATCCTTCCTTTCCTCCAAACCACTAAAGTAGCAGAATTTCTAAACACGCTACCGCAGAGCATGCAGGAAAGAGGCATGGAGATCCGCATCTTTGTTCCGAAGTTTGGCATAATAAACGAGCGCAAAAACCGTTTGCATGAAGTAGTTCGCCTGTCGGGCATCAACATCGCTGTGGGTGATGACGAGAAGCCGCTTGTTATCAAGGTTGCTTCCATCCCGAATGCCAAGTTACAGGTATATTTTATCGATAACGAAGACTATTTCCAGCGCAAGTCCGTTTTTGTGGATAAGAACAACAATTTCCACCAGGATAACGACGAGCGTGCCATCTTCTTCTGCAAGGGTGTCCTTGAAACAGTGAAGAAGCTGGGCTGGCAGCCGGATATCGTACATTGCAACGATTGGATGACAGGTCTGATCCCGATGTACCTGAAAACTACTTACAAGAAAGACCCGATCTTTAAGGATTCGAAGTCTATCTTTACGGTTTACAACCACGAGTACAAGCATAAGTTCAACGGCGACCTGCTCGAGAAAGTAAAAATGCTTGATATTGATGACAGCATGCTGGCCTCTTTGCAGGAAGCCGATCTGGACAGCTTTATCAAGGTAGGCATGGAGTATGCTGACTCTGTGATCAAGACAAACGAGAACTTTGGCGAGAACATCAACGCCCTGTTCAACGAGTTTGTGGAGACAAACAAGAACATCAACACCATCAGTGCCGACGACAACCTGTGTGATTCATACTTCAACCTATATAATGAACTCAGCCGTTAGGAGATTATTCTTTTTCTTCTTTTCATTTGCCGCTCTTACAGCCTGCGAAGACCCAAAAGATATTGGACTTGAACTACAGGACGAAAACCTGATAGGAACAGAGTTCATTGACACTGTTACCATCCGGACCGGAACTGTATTTCAGGGAGACTCCATTCTCACGTTCCGTACACAACCACCCCTGGTGGGCCAATACGTGGATCCCGTATTAGGGAAGGTGCGTGCCAGCACCATTGCGGAGGTGTCGCTTAACGGAACCAGCCTGAACTTTGGCGCTGGTGCTACAGCAGATTCGCTGGTACTCTCACTGGATTACTCGTTTAAGTATGCGGATACGCTGAAAGCGATGCAGGTTAACGTGCACCGTGTTACAGGTACTTTTGATGAGAGAACGTCGTACTTTACGAACACTTCTTTTCCTTATAACTCTGAACCTGTTGGAACGAAGGCTTTCCTGCCGCGCATAGACTCTGAAACAACAGCAGGAGCAACGACCAAAAAGACAAGGTATCTTCGAATAAAGCTGAGCAACGAACTCGCTAATGAGTTTATGGCCCAGTCAGGCCAGACTGCCTTTACAAATCAGGCCAGCTTCCTTAACTTCTTCAAAGGCATTGCATTAACAGTGCCTGAAGGGGAGAATGCAAGTATAGTAGGCCTAACATTGGGCAGCACCAACACGAGCCTGACACTGCATTATAAAACAGCTGATGGCACTGCCAGACAGCACAACTTCCTGTTAGGTTCGGGCAATTACTTTACGCAAATATCATCTGACCGCACGGGTACCGCTGTGGCGGCACTTCAGGAAAACGGTGACTTTATACCTGCCTCTGAAACTGGCGGAGACTCATATGTGCAGGCGGGAACACAATTGCTAAGCAAGGTTACTTTCCCTTACCTGGACAAGTTCAAGGACCTGCCGGGCACTCTGATTATTAACCGGGCAGAGTTGATCATACCAGTTAAAGCAGCCTCTTCGGCAAACAACCTGCCAAGACCGCCGCAGTTGGTCATGTATGAGACGAACAGTAACAACCAGTTTCTGCGAGACATCACCGGTACAGTACGCACCGTACAGCAGGACGGCATCAACCCCCTGGCTGCGAGTTACCCAGCGCTGGTTGCCAGCAGCCGCAAAAATGGTGTTGACTATTATACCCTGAACGTAACGAGCTACCTGCAGGGTGTTATGATGGGTCTTAAGCAAAACAACGGACTGATGCTGGGCGCTGTTTCGGCTGCTTCACAGCAGGACCGCTCTGTTACAATACGTCCTGAAGTGCGTCCTTATCGCGCCATTGTCACAAACAACGAGGCTAATCCAGTAAGGCTACTGATATACTATTCAAAGCTACAGTAGTATCCCGCAAATATTAAGCAGATACTTTATACATTCTCAAGAAAAAGGTACCTTTGCAGGTACCTTTATTTTTTTCATTGTAATTTAATACTATATGTGCGGAATTGTAGCGTACGTAGGGCATAGAGATGCTTGCCCTATTGTCCTTAAAGGCTTGAAACGACTTGAATACAGAGGCTATGACAGCGCAGGAATAGCCCTGATGAATGGAGGCTTAAACGTCTTCAAAAGAAAAGGCAAGGTAAGCGACCTTGAAGAGTTTATTGCAGACAAAGATGTGCATGGCAGCATCGGCATGGGTCACACCCGCTGGGCTACCCACGGCGAACCAAACGACGTGAATGCACACCCGCACTACTCTAGCTCCAAGAACATTGCGATTATTCACAATGGCATTATCGAGAACTACGCTTCCCTGAAGCAGCTCCTGATCCAGAAAGGCCATACTTTCCAGTCTGAAACTGACTCGGAAGTTTTCATTAATCTGATTGAAGACATCAAGCAGAACAGCAACTGTTCGCTTGCTGAAGCGGTGCGCCTGGCCCTGCACGAAGTAGTAGGAGCTTATGCCATCGTGGTGCTTTCCAAAGAGGACCAAAACCAGTTGATCGCTGCCCGTAAAGGTAGCCCGCTGGTAGTAGGTATAGGAGAAGGCGAATACTTCCTTGCTTCTGACGCTACTCCTATCATCGAGTATACGAACGATGTGGTGTATGTTAACGACTTTGAACTGGTGGTGATCAAAAACGGTGAGTTGGAGATCCGCACAAAAGAGGACGTTGTGCAAACACCTTACGTACAGCGCCTTGAAATGGCCCTCGAGTCGATTGAGAAAGGTGGCTACGAGCACTTCATGCTGAAAGAGATCTTTGAGCAACCTCGCTCTATCCTGGACAGCATGCGCGGCCGTATGATCGCGGAAAGCAATCACCTGATGATGGGTGGTATCCGTGAGTTCGAAAACAAATTCGTGAATGCAGACCGCATTCTTATCGTAGCCTGCGGTACGTCCTGGCACGCCGGTCTGGTAGCTGAATACCTGATCGAAGACCTTGCCCGCATACCTGTGGAAGTGGAGTATGCTTCAGAGTTCCGCTACCGTAACCCGATCATCAGTGAGCGTGACATTGTAGTAGCCATCTCACAATCTGGTGAGACAGCTGATACACTGGCGGCACTGGAACTGGCCAAGTCGAAAGGTGCTACCATTTTTGGTATTTGCAACGTGGTAGGGTCTTCTATCGCCCGCGCAACCGATGCCGGTGCTTATACACACGCTGGTCCTGAGATTGGTGTTGCTTCTACAAAGGCCTTTACCGCACAAGTGACCGTGCTTTCGCTAATCGCCATGATCATTGGCAGCAAGCGTGGTACGCTGGAAACGACTAAACTGCACCAGCTGATGGTGGAGTTGGAGAGCATTCCTGCCAAAGTAGAGAAAGCCCTCGAGCTGAACGACCAGATCGTACGCATTGCTGAGCAGTACAAGGATGCTACAAACTTCCTATACCTGGGTCGTGGTTACAACTTCCCTGTAGCTTTGGAAGGCGCACTGAAGCTGAAAGAGATTTCTTACATACACGCAGAAGGTTACCCTGCTGCTGAAATGAAGCACGGCCCGATTGCCCTGATCGACGAGCACATGCCAGTAGTGGTAATTGCTACGAAAGACAGCTCTTATGAGAAGATCGTATCGAACATACAGGAGGTGAAGGCCCGCAAAGGCAAGATCATCGCTGTAGTGACGGAAGGCGATACGACTATCCCGTCTATGGCCGATCACGTGATCGAGATTCCGGATACAAGCGAACACCTGGTGCCATTACTGTCTGTTATTCCGCTACAGTTACTATCTTACCACATCGCGGTAATGCGTGGCTGTAACGTAGACCAGCCTCGTAATCTGGCGAAGTCTGTAACGGTAGAGTAATCGAAATAAGTTTAATTAAAAAGGGGAAGCCAGTTAGCTTCCCCTTTTTTGTGTCTTAGAAATTAAACTACTGTTACTGAGCTTATCAGGCCTATACCTCAAACTTCTCGCCTTTCAGGTACTTGGTCTTAAGCAGTGGGCAGATTTTATAGCGTTCTTCTTTCGTGTCTGCATACATCGCTTCCAGCACCTGGTATACATTGGCTATACCTATCGCATTAGCCCACTCGAATGGTCCGTGCGGGTAGTTCGTGCCGAGTTTCATACCTAAGTCTATGTCTTGGATAGAAGCAGTACCTTCCTGCAAGGTATAGCAGGCTTCATTGATGATCATGCACAGGATGCGCGGTGTTGCCATACCTGCACGGTCGTCTACTACCTGATACTCTGTATGGAGCTGCTCGCATATGCTATGCAGCATTTCAGCGTCGTTTTGCTTGTATAGGCTCACTTCCAATACAGGGCGATTGAATAGTGTTGGCAGGCCGTTGAAGCCGAACAGGGTACAGGTATTTTCTAAACCTGACGCGTGTACCAAAGCAGCCAGTTGTTTGGTTACAGCTTGACAGAACACGACTTGATTAGGGGCATAGTCGCTGAGGCGCTCGGGCTCTTCGTGCAGCAAAAAATCGAATACCACATCATCTGGATTCAGCTGGGCATCGGTCAGGTGTCGGCTATGCAGAAAGGTATAGGTGTTGCCGTTTGCTCCTTCCGGAAATTTCTGTCGGAACTCAGCGGCCATTTCATCGCCAGACAAAACAAGTATGTGCATATTTCTGTACTTTTGATCAGTAAATATACACATTAAAACTAATCAGACGATGAACCATACCATTATCAAGTCGGCCAACGCGCCAGCCGCTATCGGGCCTTATAGCCAAGCCACACTTCACAACGGCATCATGTATGTATCAGGCCAAATCCCACTAGATCCGCAAAGCGGCGATTTGGTAAGCGGCACTATTGAGGAGGAAACGCACCAGGTAATGAAAAACCTGTCCGCCATTCTGCAGGAGGCTGGCATGGGCTTTGACAACGTGCTCAAGTGCACCATCTTCGTGAAGGACCTGAACAATTTTGGCAAGATTAACGAGGTATACGGCAGCTATTTCAGCTCCAACCCACCTGCCCGTGAGACAGTGGAGGTAAGCCGCCTGCCAAAAGATGTGAATGTAGAAATATCTTGTATTGCCGCTTTGTAGAAAACGCTGATTTCATAAGTGCTATACCTTCAGTTCTTTTATGTTAGAGAGCTGAAGGTATAGCACTTATATAGTATATTCGGTAATCCAGTTCCGGTTATCTGTCAAAAACGACAAAAAACCGGATGTTTATACCGTTTATCTAGTAGTTGGGCTGTATTTATAAGTATGAAATTGATTTTAGAAGATGTACCTCTCAAGCTTTTCCTAAAGCTATTTCAACCAGAAGATAAGGTTGAAGTGAATGAATTGGGTGATAGTTGGCATCCAAGCAGCGGATATGTGAATGAATCAATTTTAGGAGAAGTAAAAAAAGTTGACCAAATCATCAACCATGAATATGACTTTAAGGGTTTGGTATACTTTAAAGCATTGATTTCAGGAATAGAAGTGGAGTATCAGGGTGAACAGTATGCACTGAAAGGCTCAAAGCAACAGCTTGATAAAGTTATAAGCAGCATGAAAGCTTTAAACGGCAGGAGCAAATTGCCACAGTTTAACTACAAGTTCATAACCGATTGAAATAAAACATAGCCCAACAAGGTTCATAGTTTATGCTGCGGCTACGCCTTGCCCACACTATGCACGAGCCGTTAGCGTTCAAATAGACACATGAAAGATAGAAATTGATGATAAATAGAGAGCCCCATCAAAGACAAAGCAGATCAAATACTAAAGCCCTAATTACAGGTATTGTAACGGTTTTTATTTTCTGCCTCCTTTTTTGGGAGCATTTTCATGGTGGTGTCGCCAGTCATCATATACTACAACAACAAAACCTACCAGAAATCTCTAACTGGTGGAGCGGATTATTACTTCCTATTCTTACCTGGTTTCTGATAGCGAGGACAGAAAAAAGACATAGCAAACAGTCTTCACAAGGACAACAAACGAACAATTTACGGAACCAAGCTTTAAGACTTTTTATAACAGGTTTAGGTCTGGGAATTTTAATAGCAGTCTCATTTGCGAACGGATACAGCGTCTTTTTAGACAATGTTCCTTTCATCATATTAGTGCTCAGCCTAATTGTTCCCATATATTACTCTGAGTTTATATTAGGCTTTATTCTTGGCATGACCTATACCTTTGGAGCCATATTGCCAGCCATTTTTATACTCATATTGGCAGCTATTGGATTCCTTACCTATAGATTTATCAGACCATTTATTTTGATGCTGACAGGGAAACTGATGAGTAATCTCAATAAAAACCCAAACCGCTAACAAAACCTATACTGCAGCTTGCCACCGCTCAGAAAGGACGTTACTTCAACACCCTTCTCAAATTCCCTCTCCCAGCGACTTACCTTCCTCCTGAGATTCAGCTGCTTCTTTTGCTTCTTCTTCACCATAAATATCTTTCGTGAACTTGCCTGGCTCAGCATTCACAGCCGTGTGGCCTACCTCTATTTCCTGCCGGATGAAGCGAACGGCGTAATCAGCTGGGTAAATATTGAAGCCATACCTACGGGAGTATACAAACGTGAACACAGCTCCAAAAAACATGATCTGGGAGGTATAGAACACCCATAGCAAGATGACGATCACGGAGCCCGCTGCTCCATAGATGGAGGTGATATTGCTTGTCCCAAGGTATAGGCCAATAATCTCACGCCCTAAAGCAAACAACACCGATGTCACGACGGCCCCTACCCATACGTCGCGCCATTTGATCTTGGCGTCGGGCAGAAATCGGTAAATGCAAGCAAACATAAAAGTCATGAGCACAAACCCTGACACCAGGTTGACACCACGCAACACATACACGAACCAGCTAGCCAGTCGGGCCGCCAGGAAGTCCCCTATGGCTACCAGAATGGTGTTAGCCAGCAAAGAAACGATGAGTAGTATGGCGATAATCAGGATCATACCGAAGGACAGGAAGCGGTCAAGGATCAGCTTCAGGTAACCACGCTTGGGGGCAGGCCTTACATACCATACCTCGTTCAATGAGTCCTGAAGCGATACAAATACCCCTGTAGCTGCAATAAACAAGGTGATCACAATGATGATAGTGGCCAAATTGAAATCCGTGATCTCATTGATATTCTCCACCATCCGCTGTACTGCAAAGGCCCCCTCAGAGCCGATCAATTCCCTTATCTGGTAATAGATCTCACCTGAAACTGCCTGTTCACCATAAAAATAGCCCGTGGCGTTGATGAGAATTAGCAGAATCGGCGGCAGTGCGAAAATAGTGTAGTATGCCAGCGCAGCCCCTTTTTGGAAGGAGTTGTTTTCTATAAACTCGAGACCAGCTTCTTTGAGCAGGCACCATATCTTGATCAGCGTGTTGCGGGGCATGGAGCAGTGTGTGACACTATTTAAAACTGATACGCAATTTTCAGGTTATGTTTATGCAGTCCCTCGACACAGGTATACATCACAGAGGGCAAGTCCTTACCGAAACGAGAATTTATTTTGTACCTTTGTGGCATCATTTGCAATGCCTTTTTGAAATAACCATACATGGAAAGAGAAGTTAGAGTACGCTTTGCCCCAAGCCCGACAGGGCCTCTCCATATCGGCGGTGTTCGCACGGCCCTTTACAACTTTTTGCTGGCCAAGAAAACAGGCGGCAAAATGATCCTGCGCATCGAGGACACAGACCAGAACCGTTTTGTGCCCGGCGCTGAAGATTACATCCGCGAGTCGCTGGAGTGGTGCGGTATCCAACTGGACGAGAGCCCATGGAACGGTGGCCCTTACGCACCATACCGCCAATCGGAGCGCAAGCCAATGTACATGCAGTATGCCATGCAGCTGATCGAGAGCGGCCATGCTTACTACGCTTTCGATACGGCTGAAGAACTGGACGAAATGCGCGAGCGCCTGAAAGCTGCCAAAGTAGCTACCCCGCAGTACAACTCCATCACCCGCATGACAATGAAAAACTCGCTCACGCTGCCGGAGGATGAAGTGAAGCGCCGTCTGGACTCAGGTGATCCATACGTGATCCGTCTGAAAGTGCCGCGCAAAGAAGAAGTGCGTTTAAAAGACCTGATTCGCGGTTGGGTCATGGTACACTCTTCTGCCATTGATGATAAAGTACTGATGAAGTCGGATGGTATGCCGACTTACCACCTGGCCAACATCGTGGACGACCATCTGATGAAAATCACCCACGTAATTCGTGGCGAGGAATGGTTGCCATCGGCGCCGCTACACGTGTTGCTATACCGTTACCTGGGTTGGGAAGACACCATGCCTGAGTTCGCCCACTTACCGCTCCTGCTCAAGCCTGACGGCAATGGCAAGCTGAGCAAGCGTGATGGCGACAAGCTGGGTTTCCCGGTATTCCCACTTCGCTGGGTAGATCCGTTCTCTAGCGAAGTATCTTCTGGTTACCGCGAGGCAGGTTACATTCCGGAGGCATTCATCAACTTCCTTGCCTTCCTGGGTTGGAACCCGGGCACGCAGCAGGAAATCTTCTCGATGGAGGAGCTTGCCAATGAATTCACGATCGAGCGTATCGGTAAGTCCGGTACCCGCTTTGATATACAGAAAGCACGCTGGTTCAACGAGCAGTACCTGCGTGCCAAGCCAGACGCTGAACTGGCAGGCTACCTGCTCAAAGCACTGGAAGATCATAACATCTCTTGCTCGCCTGAGAAAGCTGAGAAAATCGCCGGCCTGATGAAAGAGCGCGTGAGCTTCCCACAGGAGTTCTGGCGTGAGGCAGCTTACTTCTTCGTGGCTCCAACTGAGTACAGCGAGAAAGTAGCTTCTAAGAAATGGAACAGCCAGGCCGTAGCCGTATTCACAGACTTCCGAAACGAACTCTCTACTCTGAGCGACTTTAACGCTGATGCGGTGAAGGATCTGCTGGTAAGCATCCTGGAGCGTCACGGCATGAAGATCGGTATGGTGATGCAGGCACTTCGTCTGGCTGTAACCGGTGCTGAGGCTGGCCCTGATCTGATGCAGATCATCGAGGTGATTGGCCGTGAGGAAACAGCTAACCGCATCGACGCGGCTATCAGCTCCCTGAGCCAATACGTAACAGCTTAGGCTATATCTTATACCTATTTAGGCGGCTATCCCGAAAGGGGTAGCCGCTTTTTTTATACCTGCCTCTTATACCTGCCTGTAACAATTTAGTCGATTCGCCTTATACTTCAGTGAGAACTATGAGAACCTAATTATGGCTAAGAATAAAAAAGACAATAAAAGCTCTAAGAAGACACGGGTACACAAAGACCTCGAAGGCTTTGAGATCAAGGTGAACCAACAGGGCGAGATCACTTCCAACTACTCTATCGATAAGATAAACGAGTTTCTGAATAAAAACGTGGAGGACAAGAAGCTCGTGAAGCGCGACGCCGCCGAACGTGCCAAGAAAGAGGAAGAAGATGAGTACCATGTAGAGGAAGGAGAAGAAGTAGAAGAAACTGACGAGGATTTCGTGAAGGGCACCAATTCCGTTTCGGACGACGAAGACGACAAAGACCTGCCCAAAGCCCGACGAAAAAAAGGGCGCAGTGATGAGGACGAAGAAGATGAAGAGGATTAGATAATTTACTATCTTGTCTATCTGAACATCAAGTCCTAAAAACTATGAGAAACGCACACGAAATTGACTTTCGCATTTTTGGTAACGACATACAGGTACTCGAAATCGAGCTGGATCCTAATGAAACAGTAATAGCCGAAGCCGGCGCCATGGTTTACATGGAAGAGGGCATCGATTTCCAGACCAAGATGGGCGATGGCTCCAATCCGAGCCAAGGCTTTCTGGGCAAACTGGTTTCGGCCGGCAGTCGCCTGATCACGGGTGAGTCGCTATTCATGACGCACTTTACGCATCGTGGCTACGGCAAAAGCCGTGTAGCTTTCTCAGCCCCCTACCCTGGCACAATTCTACCCATCGACCTGCAGCAACTCAGCGGTAATACCCTGATTGCGCAAAAAGACGCTTTCCTGGCAGCAGCCTTAGGCACCAAACTGGCTATGCACTTCAACCAGAAATTGGGCTCCGGCTTTTTTGGTGGCGAGGGCTTCATTTTGCAGCGACTCTCAGGTGATGGTTTGGCCTTCCTGCATGCGGGTGGTACCATTGTAGAGAAAGAGCTCAACAACGAAACCCTGCGCGTAGACACCGGCTGTGTAGTCGCCTTTGAACAAGGTATAGACTTTAGCATCCAGCGTGCCGGCGGACTCAAATCTATGATCTTTGGTGGTGAAGGTATATTCCTGGCCACACTGCGCGGTACCGGCAAGGTATGGCTGCAGTCTATGCCAGTGAAGAAGCTGATCGAAGCGCTGATGCCTCGTGGGGAGAATGCGAAGAAAGAAGGCGGCTTTATGAGTAGTTTTCTTGAATAAGTGGTAATGATGAGTGAGTAAATGGGTCGAAACCTTAAATCACATTGTTAATGGAAGGATATTCTAAACTGAAAAACCATGGAGGTAAGATCCTTCCTTATACCTACTTCATTGGGTTAGCCGCATTCTGGTTCTTTGGGGACCTAATTGCCATACAGCGCTTCAGTTTTATTGCTCTTGGCACTATAGCCGCCCTTATTTTTCAAGCAGTATGGCAGAATAAAATTGCCGGAACCTGTCTGGGCTTACTCGCTTCAGCGGTCAGCTTTATAGCTTTTTTAGCAACATTGTCAGAGTTTAAAGATTTTGAAGTTGTTACTCAAAGCGCTTTTCATTTGATAGCTGTCGGCTCAGTACTTTCGTTATGCGGACTTGCTATGGGGCTTGTACTGATCATAACAAACATGCGAAAACTGGCAATTTAAACTGCAGATTTGCCAACTCATACCTACATCTATCTTTACACTATAAGGCTGTATAATGACTTTAGAAATCAAGAATACCTGGAACGCCATTAACAGGGTATTGACTATCATCAACCTCTTTTTGTTTATGATGCTGACTGCTCAAGGCTTTAATTACAAAGAAATTAAAGACAAGACGGTACCAGTGTATTTGAATGTGCTCCTTCTGTTATTCTTAAGTTTCGCGGTATTCGCAACTATCTATAAGCTGCGTAACCCGTAGCCTTACTATACGCCCTAGGTATAGCTTTAAAACGAAATGCCCGACAGCTTATACCTGTCGGGCATTTTTATTGTCTTTGCTAGCACGCACGAGACGAGAGTTTAATTTTTTATACTTGCCAGCCCACTTACTTCCATGATCTCCTCCAGATACTCGCGGGTATTGCTGAGCCTTGGTACCTTGTGCTGGCCACCGAGTTTGCCTTTTTTGCTGAGCCAGTTCATGAAGGTGCCTTTCGGGGCAGCGTGCACAATGGGCTCCTGCAGGGCGATGTCGTTCTGACGCTTGGCGTCGTAGTCGGAGTTGATCTCGCGCAGCGTTTCGTCGAGCACTTGGGTGAAGCGGGGAAGGTTGTCGGGTTCTTTCTCAAACTCAATCAGCCATTCATGCCCCCCACGCTTGCCGCTCTCCATGTACACAGGTGCAGCTGTGAAGTTCGAGATAATCGCGCCAGTAGCTTTGCAGGCCTTGGTAATGGCCACCTCCGCGTTCTCCACGATCACTTCCTCTCCAAAGGCATTGATAAAGTGCTTTGTGCGACCTGATATTTTAATGCGGTATGGGCTCAGATTCGTGAAGCGCACTGTGTCGCCGATCTTATAGCGCCACAGGCCGGCGTTGGTCGAGATCACGATAGCGTAGTTCTTGCCCAACTCTACCTGATCCAGTGTAAGTGTTTTAGGATTTTCCTCATCGAACTGGTCTATCGGGATGAACTCGTAGTACACGCCGTAGTCCAGCATCAGCAGCATTTCGTCTTCGGTGTCGCGCTGGTCCTGTATGCCAAAGAAGCCCTCCGAGGCATTGTATACCTCCAGGTAGTTCATCTGGGCAGAAGGTATGATCTCTTTGAACAGCTGGCGATAAGGCCCAAAAGCCACTGCGCCGTGTGTGAAGAGCTCCAGGTTCGGCCATACCTCCAGGATGTTCTTTTTACCCGTCACCTCGAGGATGCGCTTTAGGAGCACGTAAGTCCAAGTCGGCACACCGCTCAGGCTGGTCACATTTTCAGGTACGGTCACCTCCACCATCTTCTCGATCTTCTCCTCCCACTTGTCCATGAGCGCCACTTTGAGTGGCGGGGTGCGCATGGCCTCGGCCCAGATCGGCAAATTCTGCATGATCACCGCTGACACATCGCCGCAGGAGGTCTTGGCATTAAACTCGTTAGGGTGGTGGCTGCCACCAATAGAGAGGCCCTTGCCCGTGAAAAGCTTGGTATCAGGATAGTTGTTGACGTAGAGCGAGAGCATGTCCTTGCCGCCCTTGTAATGGCAGTCTTCCAGCGACTCCGGGCTGACAGGTATAAACTTACTACGGGCATTGGTCGTGCCCGATGACTTTGCAAACCACTCAATCTTACTCGGCCACAGGATGTTCTGCTCGCCTTTCATCACCCGCTCTATGTAGGGGTACAGGTCTTCGTATGCTGCAATGGGCACCCGCTCCTGAAACGTCTTCACCGACTTTATATCGCCGAAGCCATACTTCTTGCCAAACTCCGTGTTTTTTGCCGTACTGATCAGGTCCTGAAACAGCTCGTTCTGCACTTCATGCGGGTATTTCCGAAACAGATCAATGTCATGAATCCGTTTCTTCATTACCCACGTCACGATTGAGTTTATGATTTCCAAAGGTTGATGGCTAAATTGTTAAACTGCTTTTCCTATCACTGAACTTGCAAACATTAGCCTTGTAATATACCTATTAAAGACTAAACCTTGCGTTTTAATTCGAAATGTTTGCCCAGGTATACGCGGCGCACCTGCTCGTCGGCGGCAAGTTCTTCGGCGGTACCGGATTTCAGGATTTTGCCCTCAAACAGCAGGTAAGCGCGGTCAGTGATAGAAAGGGTTTCGTTTACGTTGTGGTCGGTGATCAGGATGCCGATATTTTTGCTTTTAAGTTTAGCCACGATACTCTGGATCTCCTCCACTGCAATCGGGTCTACGCCAGCGAAGGGCTCATCGAGTAGCACGAACTTAGGATCCACGGCCAGAGCACGGGCTATCTCAGTGCGGCGGCGCTCCCCACCAGACAGCACGATGCCTTTGTTTTTGCGCACATGCGTAAGTGAGAACTCCTCCAGCAGCTCCTCTACCTTTTCGAGTTGCTCTTTCTTAGGGCGATTGGTCATCTCCAGCGGAGCCAGAATGTTCTCCTCCACCGTCAGTTGCCGGAAAACAGAGGCCTCCTGCGCCAGGTAGCCTACGCCACGCTTGGCACGTTGGTACATCGGCAGATCGGTGATATCTTCTTTGTCAAGGAATATCCGGCCCTGGTTTGGCTTCACCAGGCCTACAATCATGTAGAAAGAGGTGGTTTTACCGGCACCGTTTGGCCCCAGCAAACCCACAATCTCGCCTTGATTCACTTCCACGCTCACGTCGTTCACGACCATGCGCGACTTATATTTTTTAAATAAATTATCGGCTCTTAGTATCATCGGGCTAATTTACACATTCTAGTCCCGTCCTGCAATGCAGTAACCCTGCCAAGTTTTATCCTCATCCCGACCAGGTATAACAACAGATACACTTTCGCATATATTCAAAAAATGTAATTTTATAAATGAAATTTTTCTGAGCAAGCTGTTGTTAGTGTCGCGTCTTCTTATTAGTTTGGAATTCCGATTAACCAGCCTTTATGATGTTCTCTTTACTTTACCTGGCCGCCCACAAGTTGGCTTATTCTGGCTTATTACTCTCGTTGGTGTTCACCGGGCTTCCTTCTGGAAACTCCGATAATACAAAAAACAACGGTGCTACAGCCAAAAGCACGGGCGCTACCACTAAATCCACCCTGATTACTTCTTCTAGCCTGAAAGGTATAGACGTATCAAAGTGGCAGAAAGAGGTGAATTGGGAGCAGGTGCGGGACGCGGGTGTGTCGTTCGCCTTTGTGAAGGCGACACAGGACGATTACAGGTTGGACCCTTATTTTGCCCGCAACTGGGAGGAAACCAAGCGTGTCGGAATTAAACGCGGTGCTTACCACTTCTTCATACCTGCCGCTCCGGTACAGGGCCAGATCGAGATGTTTATCAATACAGTGGAGCTACACGAGGGAGACCTACCGCCTGTGCTGGATGTGGAAGTGATCGAAAAGCATACCTCTCCTGCCGAAATGCGAAAAAACATGCGCATCTGGTTGGAAGCCGTGACAGCACATTATGGCGTAAAGCCCATCATCTATACAAATCAGAATTTTTACCGACGCTGGTTACAGGGACACTTCAAAGATTATCATTTCTGGATCGCCCGCTACAATACCGTAGAGCCTGAGATTCATCATGAAGACAAGTGGCTTTTCTGGCAGTACACCGACACAGGCAGACTGGCGGGCGTAAATGCTGCGATCGATCTTAATTACTTCACGGGCGACATGAACAGCTTGAATATGATGTGCGTGCCGCCTAAGCTAACGCCATACCCAGAGAAGATGATCTTAGCAGAGCTGGAGCAATTGCCAGCTGTCAAGCTTTTAGCTAATAATTACGATATACAGTAACACACCATAACGCAAAACGGGCCCTGCACTTAACATGCAGGGCCCGTTTTGCGTTCTATAAGTCTTTCGTAACTTGGGTTTATGAAAACAGGCGTCGCTTCTGTATTGATCGGCTTCATAGGGCTTATCGTCATCACCTATTTCTACTTGCAGGCAGAAGAGATTCTGGTGGACTTAGACGATGTGCAGCACACTGTAACGAGCTTTCCCATGAGCCTTCCTGTGGTGATGTCGCTGTTTGCAGTAGAAGCAGTAGGCATTGTGTTTGGCTACTTGGCCTTTAGGCAACGATATGTAAAGCTGGGGCTATCAGGTATGGGGTTGTGCGCACTCTGTCTGATTCTGCTGTATGGGTATTCTTTTTAGAGTCAGACCAAACTTATTTAAGAGAGCACAGATACAAAACTGCTTTTCTGCTACTTCAGCATCCGGATGTCCTTGATGCGCAGTTGCAGCGTTACATTTCCCCTGAACTCGTTCTCCTCTACGGTATAGCACACATCAAAAGGTATACCCTTAGAGATGAACTTGAAAAAGTCACCAAATCCAAAACCGATGGCGTCGATGTCGTAAAATCCATCCTGTGTCAGGCGTAGCTTCAGGTGGCTGTCACCAACCACACGCACACTGCCCGTATCATACACGCACTCCGACACAAACACGGGCTTCATGTTACCCGGACCAAACGGCTCCATCTGCTTCACGATCTTATAGAAGTTCTGGCTGATCTGGTTGAGTCTGATCTTAGCGTCCACCTCTATTTGCGGTATCTTCTGGTCAGCGGTTATCGTGCGGGCCACCACCTCTTCAAAACGCTCTCTAAAGGCCGGCACGTTCTCTACAGGTAGTGTCAGGCCTGCCGCATACATATGCCCTCCGAACTGGTCGAGCAGGTCAGAGCAGCTCTCGATGGCGTCGTGCACATTGAAGCCATGCACGGATCGGGCCGAACCCGACGCCTTGCCATTCGACTGTGTAAGAATAATCGTAGGCCGGTAATAGTGATCGATGCAGCGCGAAGCCACAATACCGATCACACCTTTGTGCCAGTTTTCTTTGTAGAGTACTGTAGAGTTGGCATTGCGCAGAAACTCATCCTCGGCAATCATCTGCAGTGCCTCTTTGGTGATGTTGGAGTCTTTGTCGCGCCGCTCTTTATTGGATTCGTTGATGATGTCGGCCATTTCAAAGGCCTCTACCTTCGTTTTGGCCAACAGCATGCTCACAGAACGCTTGGCATCGCCCATACGTCCTGCCGCATTGATGCGTGGCGCAAAGCCAAACACGACGCTGGTAATGTCCATATCGCCACTTATACCTGCCAGCTCCTTCAGTGCCTCAAGACCCGGACGCAGTGGTCCCTGACCGTTGATCAGTTGAAGGCCGAAATAAGCCAGGATACGATTCTCTCCCGTGATCGGCACAATGTCGGCAGCAATACTCACGACCAGCAGGTCGAGCATTTTAAACGCCTCTTCCTGTGGTATACCCTGCTGAAAACAGAAGGCCTGCACCAGCTTAAAGCCAACGCCACAGCCCGACAGCTCTTTGTAAGGGTATGGACAATCGATTTGCTTTGGGTCAAGCACGGCCACCGCCTGTGGGATGTCCTCGTCAGGCAAGTGGTGATCGCAGATGATGAAGTCTATACCCAGTGATTTGGCATACGCCACCTTGTCGGCGGATTTGATGCCACAGTCAAGGCTGATGATAAGGGAGAAGCCCTGCTCGGCTGCATAGTCTATACCTTGGGTAGATACGCCGTAACCTTCCTTATACCTGTCCGGAATGTAATATTCGACTTGGTCGGGTTGAGCGAGCGTTTGCAGAAAGCTAAACATTAGCGCCACAGAGGTGGTGCCGTCTACGTCGTAGTCGCCGTATACCAATATCCGCTCGGAGCGGTGCAGTGCCTCGGCCAGTCGGTCGACGGCCAGTTGCATGTCTTTCATCAGGAAAGGGTCGTGCAGGTCATGCAGGCTGGGGCGGAAAAAGGCCTTGGCTTCATCGAAGGTACAGATAGAGCGCTGGCACAATACATCGGCCAGTGTGGTGCTAATCCGAAGCGATTCGGCCAGTTGATTGATCATATCTGGCGCCACGCTGTTGTTAAATACCCACCTTTTCTCCATATGCTGCTTCACAAATAAACCCGACTGCAAAGGTAGTCAATTTACGCAGGATTTGGGTCCGACGCAGCCCATTACACAGCACCTTTCCCCTATTTTTTGTAATTTGCAGCTACGCAATCCACCAGATCATGAAACGCCTCAAAGAAATTATTGAGAAGTATAAGAACTACTCGCTGGACCTGATCATGTATGGGTTTTTCATTCTTTTCATCCTGATCCTGTTCATTTTCTTCTCGTAGGAGACCTATATCTGTAAAAGCAGCTGGTGCTCACAAAACCTTCCCTCGTATGAACAGAAGACTTTGGCTGATTGTGATTCTTACCTGCCTGCTGACTGTCCCGCTAACAAATCTTCCCTTTTTGCCGGGTCCTTCCTTCCTGAACCATCCTGCTCAGTTATTTTTTTCGTTGGGTATGTTCCTTGGCATATTGGGCTTTCTACTAATACCTATCGGACTGATCTGGACGGTATGGGTGTTTATAAAACACCCGGAACCAAGCTTGTCCAAAGCATTTGCTGTGTTGTGCTGGGCTCTGCCCGCTACTGCTTTGGTTTCTACCATCTGGCTTGCTAACATGACACGTGATATAAGCCGCAACCTGGCGATAGCCAATGCTTCCGGGTTAATTGAGCAGGTCGAAAACTATTACCACGAACAAGGCGCTTACCCAAATGCATTGGATGAGGCAATGATGAAGCAGCCCTCTTCCTGGGTGATTGGCATTCCGGCTTATGCATATACTAAAACAGACGAGGCCTATACCTTATCCTTCACTCAAAACGTGATCCTCGGTTTTAATTTTGAAGTGGTCGTGTATGATCCATCGGGTTCACATAAAGCGGAGGGGGAACTGACTACCCTGCATGATACCGGGCTTGAGAACTGGAAGTATTACATTTACGACTAAGCCTTATACCTGTCAGTTCACCACAGGCGTATCGCCACGCAGTTTGCGGAAACGCTTGCGCGCCTCGGCCACAAAGATGCTTCCCTGATGCTTCACCAGAAACTCATTGTATAGGTCCTGTGCCTTCTGTGTGTCTTTCAGATTCTCTTCGTAAATGTAGGCCATCTTATACAAGGCGTCATCACTTAGAATGTCAGTGGGCGCATTCACCACTTTCTCGAGACTGGCTATGGCTTTGTCAAATTCACCGGTGCGCTCATAGATGCTGGCTCTCCTGAAGTGAATCTCATCTGTCAAGCTATGGCCCGGAAATTTCTGCAGCATAGCGCTTAACCTGTTTTGCGCTTCGTCCAGTTTATTCTGGAAGATAAGCAGTTCGATGGCCGCATACTCCTCCATAGCTACAGTAGAGGTATCCAGACCGGTATTGTCGGTGATCAGCAGGCTTAGGTCCATGGCGTCATTGGCGATCTCACGGCTGGTGGCCAGCTTCAGAATGTCAAGGTGAGCCTGGGCCAGTTCGAAGTCGCCTTTGTAGTAGTTGAGCCGGGCATTACGCAGCTTAGCCTCGTGCCCGATTGTCGTTTCCTTGTGTGACTTCTCCACTTGCGAGTACAGCAAGGTTGACTCCCAGGGTTCCCCTTTCAGCAGGTAAATATCGCCTAGCGTCAGCTTGCTCTCAGCTACAAAGTCAGGCTTTGCCCGTGGTGTGCTGATGGCCTCTTGCAACAGCTCAATAGCCTTCTCCTTTTCATCCAGGTGAAAGGCATATAGGTTGGCCATGTGCTGTAGCACTTCTACTGTTTGGGCATTACGTCCGACCTCTGCCAGCAGCGCCTCGTAGTCTGATATCAACGCTCTGATCTTGTCTAAATCAACCGGAAACGTATTCTCCACCTGTTCCTCCCGGGCATGTATAAGTCGCTGCCGTGCGATCAGGTAATAGGGGCCGTCCGGGTATTCTTTGATAATATACTCATAGGCTTCAATGGCACCCTGGTAGTCACTGTTGCGGGCACTGATGGCCCCCAGTTCCATTACTCGGGTACCGCCGCTGCGTGTGCGCTTGTCTACGGAGCGGGCCTGCAACAAGGCGCTATAGAAGTCGCGACGTTGGATGTAGAGCCAGATGAGCAGTTCGTTGTAAGCCAGCAGGTCCGGGTTTTGCTGTACCCGGGTAATAAGCTCTTTCTCGAGTGCTTCAAAGGTCTTCTCGTCCTGCATGCTGTTCTGCAGCATGTTCTGCACATAGATCAGCTCACTTTCATTCTCCTGCAGTAGGTTGAGCGCCTCCCCTATCAGGTTTTCGTGCTTCTGCCGGAAGGTATAGAGCGCTATAAGGGAGCGATTGTGCTCATAAGGGTTCTTGCTGAGCTCGCGCCCACGCAGGTAGGCTTTCTCGGCATAATCAAACAGCTCGTTCTGCACAAAGCCACTGGCAGCTACGATCACTTCCTCCTGCTTTAATTGTGCGATCAGTTTGTCAAAGTGTTTCTCAGCGGCGGACTTGTCACCAGCTGCCTGGTACACGATGCCCAGATCGATGTTGTAATTCACCTGTCCCGGGTAACGCTTGATGGTGCGCTTCACCAGTTTCTCGGCTTCCTTGTAATTGTTCTGCGCCAACAGGGTTTTCAGGTAGTCGGGGTACACGACAGAGAAAAGGCGCTGATCGTCGATGAGTTTGCTGTAGATTGTCTCTGCTTTCTGGTATTCGCCTTTGCTCAGGTACTCACGAGCCAGTGCCAGCTCCTGGTTTTGCGCCATGGAAAAAGGCACAGCCAGCACCATGAAGAGGAGCACAAACAGCAGGCGCAACAGATAGGTATGGACAGGTAAAGACATCATCTACTACAACGTGTATACGGGCTTTTTGATATGGACTTATCTCCCGAAAATGAAGATAGCCATTAATTTCGATTTACCCATAAATAGAAAAGGGCTGCTCCGTATGGAACAGCCCTTTTCGTATACCTCTTGTGCAAGTCTTAGAAGAATCTCACACGGTTGTCTTTGATGTCGGCTTTCTCTTTGATCGCCTCAAACGCGTTAGTTTCTACACGTGATCTGCGGGTGTTTACCAGCTGTGCTTTCACACCTGAAAGATCCTGTGCATCCGGAGCGCCTGTCAGGTTGATGAGCTCTACTACAACCACACCGCCTTGTCCTTCGATTGGAGCAGTGCGGCTGCCTGGCTTCAGGCCAAACGCTCTACCGATCGCCACTGGCTCCAGGCCTAAGCCAGGTATAGCACCAGAAGCAAGTGATACTTCTTCAGCGTTTCTGATGATCGCATCCGGACCGTAGTTTGCCGCGATCTGATCAAGAGAACCTGTAGCGCCTTTCAGCTTACCGATGATCTGCTGTGCCTTCACTTCGTTGCGAACGGCAGCAGTCAGCTCTTCTTTCACATTCTCCAGTTTAGCGTAGCCTTTATCGCGCTTGCCCGTGAGGGTAGCGATTACGTACTGGTCGTTGATCTCAAATACAGGCGATACATCACCTACTGACGTGTCTTTAGAGTAAGCCCAGCGTACCAGCTCTCTGGCGTTGCTCAGGTTGCCTACCAGCACGTTGTTTTTGCCTACGTTCGCTGCTTCTTCAATAGAAAGTGCTTCGTTTTTCTTCACATTCTCTCTGAACTCGTTGCTTGAACCGCTTGTGCCAGCCAGTTCGTCCGCCATCGCATAGGCCTGATCGCGTGTAGCGTCGCTTGCGTCAAGTGAGCGCTGCACCGCAGCAACTTTGTAAGTACGCTTTGACTTAGGAGCCGTTACTTTGATGATGTGGTAACCATACTCTGTCTCAACAGGAGCTGGTAACAGGCCTTCAGTTGTAGCGCCAAATACAGCCTTTTCAAAAGCTGGCACCATGCGGCCTTCTGTGAAGTAACCCAGGTCACCACCAACAGCGGCCGTACCGTCAGAGCCATGCTGTGCAGCCATCGCCGCGAAGTCAGCACCGTTTCTGATCTGCGTCTGGATATCTTTTGCTTTGGCCAGAGCAGCCTGCTTTGCCTCAGGCGAATCGTTTTCTGGCTTGATCAGGATGTGGCTGGCACGGGCAGTGTTCGTGCTACCGTCTTTGATATCTATCACTTTGTACAGGGCATAAGTATCGCCATTGTTATAAGGGCCATATACCTTGCCTTCTTCCAATGGAGCGATCTCGTGCAGCTGCTCAGGCAACTCTGCTGTGTGCAGGTAAGTGCCGTCGTATGGCAGGTCTGAGTGCGTATTCACAAAAGCTGAGTCGTTGGTAGAAGCAGTAAACTGCGCTGTCAGATCTTTCAACTCCTCTTGGAAGTAGTTCATGTCTTCCGTAGAAGCAGCAACCGGAATGGTTACAAACTCCAACGTACGGCCATCTTCTACTTTATAAAGCTCTTTGTTGCGCTCGTAGTAGTCTTTCAACTGTGCGTCTGTCACGCTAACAGCAGAGTCAGCAATCGAGAAGTAAGGTACATACAACACTTTCATGTTGGCGATCGTGTTCTGTGCCTCGAAGTGCTTCTTCGCTTCAGCTGTTGTTACGTACTCTGACTTGGTCAGTAAGTTGCTGTATTTTGTTTGAATACGGTCATTCAGAATGCTCTGCTCGAAGTTAACCCACATAGGGCGGCCACCTGTCTGGTCTAAGCTCTGCAGGTATTGTACCACCTGGTTACGATCAAACTCGCCTGTCTGCGGGTTTGTGAATGCCTGGCGAACCGATGGGTGGATGTTGTTACCCTGTACCATATCGGCTAGTTCTTCTTCTGATACCTGAATGCCTAGGCGATCATATTCCTTCTGCAGGGCTATCTGGAAGATTAGTTGGTTCCAGGCTTGCTCACGCATCATGGCCATTTCGCTCTCGGTCGCAGCACGCTGCACCTGTCCTTCGTATTGGGCTTTGATCTGCTGGAACACCATATCGAAGCGCTGATAGTCGATTTTCTCACCGGCTATCTCACCTACTGAAGTAGCGTCATTACCCAAAAGTCTTGAGTTTGGCCCTAATAGGTCACCGCCTACTACAAATACGCCAAGTCCAATGGCGATAGCGCCAACAGCCCAACCCGACTTTTCTCTAATCTTGTTAATTAATGCCATGTGTTATACAAATGATAAAGGAACTGCAAAATAAGGGTAATCGTGTAAAAATTCAAAATTTTGTGCGCATCTGTTTAAAATACGCCATCTGCCTGTAAGTCTGGATCTTTGAAGAGCTTCACCGCATTGATGCGGTTATCGTCCATCGACAGGATCGTGATGGTGAAAGGCGATAGTTCAATCACCTCACCTGTCTTAGGGATCTCCCCCAACACCGAAAAAATAAGTCCTCCCAGGGTCTCGTAATCCCCTTCTGGTAAGTTGAGCTCGTACTTGTCGTTGAGGTAGTCAATCTCGTGACGGCCACTTAGCAGGTATAGGTACTTGGCCGGGAACACTTGCTCCAGCAGGGCTTCGTAGTCATATTCGTCCTGTATCTCGCCTACAATCTCCTCGATCACGTCTTCCACGGTTACTATACCGGATGTCCCGCCAAACTCATCTACCACCACGGCCACAGTGCGATGCTCGGTACCAAAGCGCAAAAACAACTCGCTGGCCAGCATGCTTTCCGGCACCAGGCTCACCGGCGACAGGATCTCGCGGATCTGGCTTGGCTGCTGGAACATGGCCAACTGGTGGCAGTAACCGATGATGTTGTCAATGGAGTCTTCGTATACCAGTATCTTGGAATGCCCTGTCTGGATAAAGGTGTCGCGCAGCACTTCTACCGGCTCGTTCACCTCGACTGCTTCCACCTCTGTGCGGGGCACCATGCATTCTTTCACACGCACTTTCTTAAACTCAAGCGCATTATGGAATATCTCCTGATCTACTTCAGGGGCCCCCTCCTCTACCGGGTGGTATAGCCTGTTTTTAATATAGGCATTCAGGTCCGTCACGCCAAATACCGGGTGCTCGTCCGAAAATTCGATCTTAAGTATCCGCTCGGCGATCCATTTACTGAGCCCCACCAGCACAACCACAACAGGGTATAGCAGGTAGTGCAGCACCACCATAGGTATAGCCAGCACATCCAGCATACGATTGGGGTTGATGGCAAAGAGGCTACGGGGCAGAAACTCGGCTGTGAGCAGTACGATAACCGAAGCGACCAGCACCTGCAACACCAGTATAAGCGGCGCTAATTGCAATGAGGCCGGCAAATAGGTCTGAAACAAGGTATAGAGTATACCTGCTATTAAGAAACCATATAAAACCAGCGAAATGACATAGCCAATCAGAGTGGTACCCATTAGTCGGGCAGGGTGACGCAACAGGTGCGTAAGAATGCGCCCGGAGAGCACGTTGTTTTTCTCGTCGAGCTCTATCTGCAGTTTATTCGCTGCCGTGAAAGCAATCTCTATACCTGAGAAAAAAGCACAGGCCAAGAGGGCAGCAAACAGTAATAGTATCTGGTCGGGGTCTATCATAAGATGTTACAGACTACTCTGTCTGTTTCTTCTTGCGGTAATGGTACACGATGTACAGCATAAAGCCGATCATGTAGATCCAGTAGTTTCCTGCTATATCTGATTCCTGAATGCTTCTGTGCACGCCAATGACCATAGCCACAAAAGCCAGGGACAGCAAAATAGTATTAACCAGTTTTTGGTTCATTATTCTTTCAGGCTGAATACGCCCGTTACTTTTTTGATTTTATAAACGCTAAAGTCTTGGTTCGCCTGCAGACCGTGCCCCATCAGGATTTCCTCGGGCGTCGTTATCTTCACAAACTTGTCTGTGTAGATCTCGGCTTTGCCTTTGTTCCAGTACAGTTCTTCGGTCTCCAGCTTTTCCTGTTTTTGCAGGTTGTGCACGATCACGTTGCCCCTTACCAGGTATAAGTCTTTGTTGCGCTCCTGCTTGCCGTAGTTGGCCCGCAGCGTGGAGGTCACAGCCTCTCCCTCTTCCAGAAATTCCACGTCAATACCGTCAGGAAAAACCATGTCTCCGTTCTCATAGTCTGCCTGCATAGGAGCCTGCAACCTGATGAGCACTTTGGCTGAGTCACTGTAGAGCGTCAGCACATTAGCTGTTTCCCTAAACGGTCCATCGTACTTCTTCTCCTGGTCCGGGTCTTTCAGCTCTGTTCCGCAGCTTGCTGTCAACATAACAAGTAGGGCAATCAGCACTGAAAAAATAGATCTCGGCATGCTTTTATACTTATCGAAAGTGAAGATACTAAAAATTAAAAAAGACCGTCAGTAGAACGGCCTGTTTTAATAATGCTTTTAAGGTCGGAATAGTTTACTCTACTCTACGTTTTACAAACCAACGGCTGTTAATGGTTACACCCGCGCCAAACTGAAAGTAATTCTCCTGAATCAGGCCATTGTCAATAGTACCTCTTTTGCCATAGCCCATCATGACATTAAGCATATAGGGTGGCTCAAAGTAATTTCCTCGTCCAATCGGAAAGGTCATGCCGCCTGTAACTGCCATGTCCTTGATGTTCTCGCCGTTGACCATGTAAGGGCTCTGTCCATAGCGAATACCGCCTCGGTACGTCACGCGTTTCAGGTAGTTATCAATGGCAGTTGGGTTCGGGGTATATTCTGCACCCAAACCTAGTTTATAACTTTGGCCCAGTTCCTGCTCTCCGTCCAGATTGCGGTATTTTGACCAGTCTTGCGTCATGAATTCTGTGCCGATCGTCAGGTTTGAGCCATTGTCATAGCTGATAGAGGCATTCAGACTCGCTGGAACATTGACAGAAGACTCCACACTGTCAGGCAACATCGGCGAGCCTTTCAGGGCATCACCCAGATCGCGACGCTCGTAGGCAGACTTACGCTTTGCATTTATGTCAGTGCCCAGTGCATATACCGCCCCTGCGCTCAGGAAAGCTTTGTCAGCAACTTTCTTGCGGTAATTAGCCCCCGCTCTGAACATGAAATCTGTATAACGGGTACGCTCTACATAGGCTACTCGCTCCAGCGAAGTGTTGCTGATCGATGTATCCGCTACAATAGAAGATGATTCCTGTGAGATAGTGCCAAACAGATATGAGGCACTCGCTCCTATTGTTAGTCCGTTCGTGATTCGGAAGCCGTTTCCGAAGTAAATCTCTGAAATGCCGCCCTCGCCGCTGTATTCGTTTATCACTACGGCCTCTTGCCTGTTAGGAAGTGAGCCCATGTTTCTGATGTTATACTCTACCGAACTGTATGGTCTTAGGCTAACGACAGAGCTCCAGCGCTTGGTAACAGGCACTCCCAGGGTCAAATAAGATAAGTTTGCATCGCCGTCGCGCTGCGACTGGGCAGCATTCTTGAGGGTTTTATACCTACCCGTTACTCCTACATCGAATACGGTGATGCTGTTGTAGTAAAGAAGTGCCGGGTTGGCAGTATTGGAATGGAAGCTGTTGCCTGTGCTTACGCCCACATCGCCCATGCCTGCCGTTCTTAAGTTACCTAAGTTTGTGTTGAGTTCTCCCAGTCCGTAACGGGAATAAGGCGAGTTACCAATGCTTTGCGCCTGCACGCCCTGCGCCAGGCACAGCACGGATGCGCAAATAAGTAAACGGAGCGTTTTATACATTATGTCTTAATATTCTTTGAAGTCCAATCAGGACCAGTTCAGGAATTACAAAGATGGGGTGTTTTATGGTACTTTCAAAAAATCCTGCGTCTCCTCCACAAAGTATAACCACCAGTTTATCTGATTTTTGGCGATATGTACTGATAATACCCGCTACTTCTGCCACCGTACCACCCAATACACCGCTCTCCAGCGACTCCTGCGTGGTCTGCCCTATCAAAGGAAAATTTTCATGGATTCCTTGTACTAACGGAAGGCGGCCTGTAAAATTATGCAGCGCTTTGAATTTCATCCGAATACCCGGCGCTATACCTCCTCCCTGATAATGACCGTGCTCATCAATGAAGTCGTACGTGATCGCCGTACCAGCATCGATGGTCAGGCAATTGCGGCCCGGAAAGAAATAATTTGCCGCGACAGCCGCTGCAATGCGGTCTACCCCGAGTGTCTCTGGGGTTTTGTAAGCATTAGAAACAGGCAGGGCTGTCTGCGCCGAAAGCAATACAATGCTTCCGGACACTGACAGCCCTGTCTTTATTTGCTCTACTGCACCACCACTCACCGAGGCAATAATGGCATTGTCAAAAGACTGGGAGACTACCTCTTGAGGCAATCCTTCCTGCTCCTTGAAATTACCCAGGGAAACAAGTGCATCTTCTTCGAAAATGCCGTATTTGCCGCCCGTATTCCCGATGTCAATGGCGATGCTGCGCATATATTACATGAAGTACTTCAAACGGATCACTTCTTTCTCAGAAAGGTAACGCCATTCGCTGCGTGGCAGGTCCTTCTTCGTAAGGCCAGCATACTGCACGCGATCCAGTGTCACTACTTCGTAACCGAGGTGCTCGAATATGCGGCGCACGATGCGGTTACGGCCAATGTGGATCTCCAGTCCAAGAAACTTCTTAGAGTCACCCAGCATAGCCACATCGTCTACCATCGCTTTGCCGTCTTCCAGTTCCACGCCTTCCACTACTTTCTGGAAGTCGTCTTTCGTGATTGGCTTGTCCAGCTCTACCTGGTATATCTTTTTGATCTCGTTTGATGGGTGCGTCAGCTTTTGGGCCAGTTCACCATCATTTGTGAAAAGCAGCAAACCAGTGGTATTGCGGTCCAGACGGCCAACCGGGAAGATACGCTCTTTCGAGGCTTTCTCCACGAGGCTCATTACTGTCTTGCGACCTTCCGGGTCTTCTGTTGTCGTGATGAAATCCTTTGGCTTGTTGAGCAGCACGTATACCATCTTCTCGCGGCTCAGCACTTTTTTGCCGTACGTTACCGTATCAGAAGGCTGTACCTTGAAGCCCATTTCAGTTACCGCTTCGCCATTCACTTTGATCTCGCCTGATAGAATCAGTTCATCCGCCTCACGACGGGAACACACGCCTGCATTAGCGATGTAACGGTTCAAACGGATGCTTCCGTCCTCGTCTTCGCCTTTGCGGTTGGTTTTCTTGATGCGCGGATTGTCCTTGTAGCGACGCAGGTCGTAGTTTGGCGTTTCCGGGTTGTGCTCTGAATCAGAGCTGCGGTCGTCGAAACTACGGCTACGGCGCTCTCCGTCCCCTTTGTTGAATTTGTCTTTGCGGTCAAATGATCTGCGCTCGCCTCCTTCGCGACGATCTCTATCGCCTCCGAAGCTGCGACGCTCGCCGCCTTCTCTGCGATCACCTCCGAAAGAGCGCTTTTCGCCACGGTCACCACCTTCACGACGGTCGCCGTAAGGCTTGCGCTCGCGGTCTCCGCCAAATGAACGGCCTTCGCCTGACTCTCTTCTATCACCGTATGGCTTTCTTTCGCCACCTTCTCGGCGATCACCATATGGTTTACGCTCTCTGTCACCACCGAAAGATCTGCGTTCTCCGCCTTCTCTACGGTCATTGCCATAAGAGCGGCGCTCGCCTCTTTCTTCACGGTTCTCACCGAATGAACGACGCTCGCCACCTTCTCTTTTGTCGCCTCCGAAAGATTTCCTTTCGCCACGCTCAGCGTCAAAGCGACGTTCACCGCCTTCTTTGCGATCACCGTATGATTTGCGTTCTCCACCTTCGTTGCGGTCACCATACGGCTTACGCTCACGGTCACCTCCAAAAGAGCGACGTTCGCCGCCTTCTCTGCGGTCACCTCCGAAAGAGCGCTTTTCACCACGGTCGCCACCTTCACGTCGGTCACCGAAGTTGCGGCGCTCACCGCGGTCTTCTCTCTGGCCACCTTCTCTGCGGTCGCCGTAAGGCTTGCGCTCGCGGTCTCCGCCAAATGAACGGCCATCGCCTGACTCTCTTCTATCACCATAAGGCTTTCTGTCGCCACCTTCGCGACGCTCTCTGTCGCCTCCGAAGCTGCGACGCTCGCCGCCTTCGCGGCGGTCACCGTATGGTTTGCGGTCTCCGCGGTCTTCTCTTCTATCGTTTCCGTAGGAGCGGCGCTCTCCGCCATCTCTTCCTTCGCCTTTATCTCTTCTGTTAAAGATTTTCTTTTCGCCGCGGTCGTTATACGGCCTGCCTGACTCGTTTCTGTCAGATGATCTTCTGCCCTCGCCGTCGTTGTCGCGGGATGGTCTTTCGTTTTCTGTTGCCATTGTCTAAATATTAACGATGCAGTATCGCTACTGTACCTTTGTGTGCAGTATATATAAGAATAGTATACTCTAATGAATGATGGGAGTTTTCTAATCGGCTATTTCGCCAATCATGTTTTCTTCTGAGGCGAAATCCTTCAGTTGTGGAAGGTCTTTGATGTGGTTAATACCGAAGTAGTCCATGAATTTCTGAGACGTGCCGTACAATACGGGTCTCCCAATGGTCTCGGCTTTACCCTTGATCTCGATAAGTTCTTTCTCTAATAGTTTGTGAATGGCGTAGTCACAGCCCACGCCACGGATTTGCTCTACAGCTGAGCGGGTGATCGGCTGCTTGTAGGCAATAATTGCCAGCGTCTCCAGAGAAGACGCTGACAATTTCTTTTTTGACTTATGCTTCAGATAGGTGCTCACCGTTTCCTGGTACTCCGGCTTGGTCAGGAACTGATAGCCTCCGCCGATGGCATATATCTGAAAAGCAAAACCTGCATCGGTCAGCTGCGCATTGATGTTTTCAACGGCTTCGAGCACGTCGCTTACCAGCACCTCCATTTGCAGCGATTCCGTAAGGCAGCGCTGTATCTCTTCGATGCTTATTGGCGATTGGGCACAAAAAACCAGTGCCTGAATGTGGTTTTGCAGTATATTCAAGGTATAAGTTTACTAGTCGTTACGCTGAAGCTTCGCTTCGATGGTATGTTGTGTATGCGGCACGGCACGCAGTCTCTCTTTCGGGATCAACTTGCCTGTCACGATACAAACACCGTAAGTGCCGTTTTTGATACGGATCAGCGCATTCTCCAACTGCTGGATGAACTTCATCTGACGTGAGGCCAGCTGGTTCAGGCTTTCCTTTTCCGCTGTATCCGCACCGTCTTCCAATACTTTAGTTGGAGAGGCTGTGTTATCAGTACCAGAGTCGTTCTTGCGGCTCAAGGTTTCTTTGATAAACGACACTTCCTTGCGTGCATTTGTCAGCTTCTCTTCAATGATTGCCGCAAACTCTGCCAATTCCTCACGGGAATACCGTTGTTTCTCTTCGTTTGTATTCATGATACTATCTTAGAACTAGGTTATAGTTTTTTGTCTGGTAAGCTAAAAAACCTCCCCCTTCAAGAGCTCCGCTCTCGTGGCTATCAACAGCAAAGGGTTAGATTTAGTTTAAAGCTTGAATTTTAAACCCAAAAACCGAACCACTCTGAGGTTCAGGTTATTATTTAAGCTAAATTTCGTGCAAAAATAGAAGTTATATCGATAACTTGCTACCCGCCTTCTTTATTTTAATTTTAATTTTGTCTTTCTGGTCTTTTATCCAGCTTACCGCAATAGTGGAATGGAACTTGCTTAAAGCCTAAAATCGATCAGACTATTTATACTCCGGATTATTTAATTCATATATGAAAAATAGAATAATACTTGCTTTTGCCGCTACGGCGCTCTTCTTCATTTCTTCACAGCATGCTTTCTCGCAGGCACAACAGCCTAAAAGAGCGGTTATTAAAGTTAATCCTTTGAGCGCTTTTGCACTTACGGGTTCCGGTTTTCTGGAATATGCCGTCACTGATAATCTGAGTGCTCAGCTTGGTGCTTCCGTAACAGGTGTCTCTATCTCTAATATAAAGTTTAGAGGCTATGCCTTCACTCCTGAGGTGCGGTATTACTTCTCCGAAAATAAAGTCGCTCCCATGGGGCCATATGTGGCAGGTTATGGTCGCATCCAAAATTTTAAGCTAACAGTAGGAAAGCAGGACCAGGAAGGGCGTGACTACAGCGCTACTTATGCTCCGGTAGGCGCAGGTGTGGCAATAGGTAACCAATGGATTTTTAACAGCGGCTTTAGCTTAGATTTATTTTTAGGTGCTGGTTATAATGGTGGTAGTCTTAAAGTGAACGTTGGCACTGAAGAAGATTTTGACACAGGTATTATCGGCGATATGATTCTGGGAGGCGGTTTTGCTGTTCGACCAGGTTTAACCATCGGTTATAATTTTTAATCCCTATACCTGCCATTTAAGTAAATAAAAGAGGCTCCTGCTTAATAGCAGGAGCCTCTTTTTGTGCCTTCCTATACCTGAGTCATTAGAAGCTCAGCATGTGAATAACTGCTGCAGCAGCCTCTACACCTTTGTTACCGTGCTTGCCACCGGCTCTATCCAGCGCCTGCTCCAGGTTGTTAGTGGTAACCAGGCCAAATGAAACCGGCTTGTTAAACTTAAGTGAGACATTCGTCAGGCCATTGGCCACTGCATGATTAATGTAGTCATCATGCTTTGTATCACCCTTGATCACGACCCCAATGCAGATCACTGCATCGATCTCCTCCTGTATGGCCAGGAATTGCGCGCCCAGTGTTAGCTCGAAGCTACCAGGCACCGTGTTGCGGAAAATATTCTCCTTCTTAGCACCATGCTGCAACAGTGTCTCAATGGCGCCCGCACACAGCACATCGGTGATTTCACTGTGCCAATCGGCCACTACAATACCAAATTTCTTATCAGATATATCGCCGAAGCCCTCTTTCTTGTAGTCGTTCAGGTTTTTAAGAGAAGTAGCCATATGATTAATTGTTGATGGTTAAATGGTTGATAGTTGAGCTCGCAGGTAGAAATACCAAGTATA
This sequence comes from Pontibacter sp. LHS2, assembly GCF_058932845.1. Taxonomy (NCBI): domain Bacteria; kingdom Pseudomonadati; phylum Bacteroidota; class Cytophagia; order Cytophagales; family Hymenobacteraceae; genus Pontibacter; species Pontibacter sp. LHS2. Next base: position 345,087 of record NZ_JBZYWG010000004.1, on the reverse strand, counting down.
GGGCTGCTGCTCCCCGCTCACGAACTTAAAAAAAGAAGCGCTTTTGTCGGGTTGACAAAAGCGCTTTTTATTTCAAGGCATTAGCCTGTCAGATCTTAATTTGCAGCTGCACCGGACATTGCCTCAGCGCGTGCTTTAAACTTTTTGGCATCCGTTACTTCAGACGATGTTACAAAATCCTTGATGATCTTGTCATACATGTTTGCGGCAGCCTTAAAGTCGTTGGCAGCTTCGTAAGCTACGGCAGCCTTCATCAGGTACTGAGGCGAGAAGTATGGGTTGCTGTTGTGGTTAGCGGCTTTGTTATACAGGTCAGCTGCTTCCTTGTACTTGCCCTGCTCAGAAAGTGCATCGCCTGTTAAGCTGTAAGCACGTGCCTGCAGCAGGTAGTCGTCAGACTTGAAGTCTTCCAGGTGCGACTGGGCCTCAGCATAGCTTCCTTGCTTAAGCAAAGCAACACCAGCATAGAATTTAGCCAGATTGCCTGCTTCAGTTCCACTGTACTCGTCTGCTATACTCAACAAACCATCGTACTGGCCGTCGCCGTTCAGTGCTTTGTTCAAAGAGTCTGCTTCGAAATAATACACTGCCTGGAACATGGCTTCGTGCGCCTCCTGGTTCTGGGTAGTGCGGTGGTTATAATACAGGAAACCTGCAACAATAATAGCGGCAATGGCGGCAAACACACCGAGCAGCTTGGTTTTATTTTTCTTCACGAAATCCTCAGAACCCGTTGTCAGGCGCTCTGCCAACGCATCCGGATTTTCTACCAGCTCCTCAAACTCGCTGTGCTTCTGTACTGTCTCTTTTGCCATCAGTTTAATTGAAATAAGAACTCAAAAATAGAAATTAAAAGCAATTCGTTCCAAATCTCGTAAGATCAGAACATCAAATTTATGTTTTTTAATTCCTAATCCTTAATTATTTAAAATTTAGTCCATTATGTATGGATAGTCCGGCTCCACGTAAATGTCGGTGTACAGCTCAGACGGGTCCGGGTATGGAGACTCTTCGGCAAACTTCACGGCCTCGGCTACGATCTGCTTCTGCTTCTCGTCGATCTCGTCCAGTTCCTCTTCTGTCGCCCAGCCATTTTTCAGGATAGTCGCTTTTACAGATTCGATGGAGTCTCGGCCTTTGTAGTCTTCCAGTTCTTCTTTCGTTCTATACTTGGCAGGGTCAGACATAGAGTGACCTTTGTAGCGGTATGTCTTGAACTCGAGCAAAGTAGGTCCTTCGCCGGCACGGGCACGCTCAGCAGCTTTCGCCACGGCATTGTGCACGTTCTCCACGCTCATGGCCTCTACCGGCTCAGATGGCATTTCGTAGGCATGACCCAGTTTATACAGGTCGTTTACGTTAGAAGTACGCGTTACCGAAGTACCCATCGCATAGCCGTTGTTCTCGATCACGAAGATCACAGGCAGCTTCCAGGTCATGGCCATGTTCAAGGCCTCGTGGAAAGCACCCTGGCGCACTGCACCATCACCCATGTAGCAGATGCACAGCTTGCCGGTCTTGTTATACTTCTCAGCGAAGGCCAAACCTGCGCCCAGTGGTACCTGACCACCTACGATACCGTGACCGCCAACAAAGTTTACTTCTTTGTCGAACATGTGCATCGAGCCACCTTTGCCCTTAGAGCAACCGGTTGCTTTTGCAAACATTTCGGCCATTACAGCGCCTGGTGATGTACCAAGGGCCAGTGGGTGGGCGTGGTCACGGTAAGCAGTGATCCACTTGTCGCCTTTCTCAAGAGCCGTTACAGCACCTGCCACACAGGCTTCCTGGCCGATGTACAGGTGACAAAAGCCTTTGATTTTCTGCTGGCCATAGAGCTGGCCTGTTTTTTCTTCGAAGCGGCGGATGAGTTTCATCGACTCGTACCACCACATGTAAGTCTCTTTTGAAAATGTTGGTTCAGCCTGTACCTTTGCTTTCTGCGACTTCGCTTTTGCCTTTTCTTTCGTATCAGCCATGGGTATTTGTGTATCGTTATTGTTGTCCGTACAGCTTTTTTAGCGAGATTCGGGCCTCAATGGACGGCAAATCAGGCTACTGTCGGGTTTTAGCTTGCGAAATTAAGGAAAAAGTAATCAAAGAAGAAACTAATGCTCCTCGAAAATCTAAGTCTGCTGTTTTTCAAGAACTACGACGAAGCTAACATTAGTTTCTCGCCGCACATCAATTGCTTTATCGGCGACAACGGCAGCGGCAAAACCAACCTGCTCGACGCCATCCATTACCTCTCCATGACCCGCAGCGCTTTCAACAGTTCCGATGCCCTCAATATCAAGCAGGGCGAGGAGTATTTTATGGTGAAAGGCCGTTTTAAGATAGAAAGTGAGAAGCATACTGTGACCTGCAGCCTGAAACAGGGCCAGAAGAAGACAGTCGTACACAATAAGGTGGCTTATGAGAAAATGAGTGACCATATCGGCCGCTTCCCGGTGGTGCTTATCTCGCCTTATGATACCGATTTGATCCGGGAAGGCAGCGAAGAGCGCCGTAAGTATTTCGATAGCCTGATCTCGCAGCTCAACCATAGCTACCTGGAGCAGCTTATCCAATACAATTACATCCTCAAGCAGCGCAACTCCCTGCTCAAGCAGTTTGCCGAGCGCCGCTACTTCGACCGCGACTACCTGCACATCCTTAACGAACAACTGGTGCCGCTGGGCGAGCAACTGGCGCAGGAGCGTATGGATTTCCTGAAGACCTTCGAACCCGTGTTTCAGAAGCACTACCGCCACATATCCGACAGCAGTGAAACGGTCACGCTCACTTATAAAAGCCAGCTGCCCAGCGCTAACTTCGCTACTTTGCTGGAGCAGGCTGAGCAGAAGGACCGTGCCCTGCAGCGCACTACCGTGGGTACGCACAAAGACGACTTCGTTTTCCTGATGGACGGCAACCCCGTTAAGAGCTTCGGCTCGCAAGGCCAGCAGAAAAGCTATGTGATTGCCCTGAAGCTGGCACACTTCGAGGTAATGGACGAGCGCCAGCACCACAAGCCTCTCCTCCTCCTCGACGATATCTTCGACCGCCTTGATGAGAAGCGCATCACCAAGCTCATGCAAATGGTAGCCGCCCATACCTTCGGCCAGATTTTCCTGACTGATACGCACCTGGAGCGAACAGACAAAATACTCGAGAACCTGTCGGAAAGTATCCGTAGATTTGATGTAAAGGAAGGAACGGTGAAATTGATTGCTTAATTTTGCATCTCTGATTCACTCAACCACTCATTCAAAAACCAACCACCCGTGCGCTACTACAAGAAGAAAGAGGAGATTGCGAAGCGAAAGGCTGACGTGCAGACCATCGGCGACAGCATCAAGGGTTTGCTGAAGGCCTACCGGCTGCAGGGCAAGCTCAATGAAGTGGATCTGGTGCAGCGCTGGGAGCAGATCATGGGCAAACCCATTGCCATGAAAACCAAAGAGCTTTATTTCCGTGATCAGAAACTGTTTGTTCGCCTCACCTCTGCCCCACTTAAGCATGAACTCAACATGTCGAAAAGCAAAGTGGTTGAACTCCTTAACCGCGCCATGGGCGACGAAGTGGTAAAAGAAGTAGTATTTTTGTAGGCGCTATACCTGACCTGCTGCATTCTTTATGAGAAACCTTGTGTTTTTGATCCCTTCGGTGCTCTGCCTGAGCATGGGTATGGGCTGTGAGCAAAGCAAACGGGGCTTAACAGAGGCCAACGGCATTACAATCGAGTCCGCAGAAGAAACAATAGAGGAAACACCTGTTGTAGCCGCTTCAACTGAAACCGAACCTGAGAAATGGACTTCAGCTGAGGGTGCTATCACTGCATGTGAGGAAAGAGACGAGGACAATCCTGGCTCCGAAGATCCGATCATTGTCAGAACCTGCACTTACAAAAATTACAGATCGGTGGCCACTGCCATGCCCGATTACAAAGGCCGTTATACCTGGGAGTATACACTATTCAAGATGGAAAATGGTGAATATATGCCGATAGACAATGCCTCGTTGTTCAACCAAAATCGAGACGCCCTGCTCAGGCAAGTGAACCAGCGGATTCAGGCGGAATACCACCTCTTCTCAAGCGATCCTGACTTCACCGACTGTTTTGGCATGGTAGAGTCTATACCTGAGTTTGGTTTTGATGAGCTGAACATTGGTTTTGAGGATGATCAGCTGGTATTTCACGCATCACTAGGTTTACCTGAAGTGTGCCTCACTATAGATGGCGCTTCCGTTTATTTTAAGCTTTCCGAAGTAACACCCTATTTGCAGCAGTAGTATACCCCTCTTGCGCCAGCCCCGTATACCTTGCCAGAACACTTAAAACTGCATATGGCTATACCTGCATTCCGTCCTGTTTCCTACTCCCGCACCACCCTGACTGAACTGATGATCCCGAGCTATGCCAACTTCGGAGGCAAGATACACGGGGGCATCCTACTCTCGCTTATGGACAAGGTGGCTTATGCCTGCTCTGCCAAACATGCCGGCAATTACTGTGTGACCGTAACAGTGGATGGCGTGCATTTTCTGCAGCCTGTCGAGGTAGGTGAACTGGTGTCGCTGCTGGCCTCTGTGAACTACGTGGGCAACACCTCGCTCATGGTAGGTATAAAAGTGATCGCCGAAAACGTGAAAACAGGTATAGTCAAGCATACCAACACCTCCTACTTTACCATGGTGGCCAAAGGTGACGACGATAAACCGACACAGGTGCCTGGACTCACACTGGAGAGCCGCGAGGATGCCCGCCGTTTTCTGGAAGCTATTAAACGCCGTGAACTGGCACAGCGCTACCAGACGGAGCTTGCCGAGGCAAAACACGGAATCGCCGTAGAAGCAGAACTCTATAAGCTTGAGGGAGAGCGTTGTCATTTAGCTTACACGCTGTAGGCTAGCTGGAGAGACTTTCACTTTTCTGCTATACCTGTGCTCACTTGGGCTTTGAAGTGGCTTTTCTTTTCATTCTTTACTGAAGGTGCTTATATTTAGAATCTAAATCTAAACGAACGAGCACTTTATCGACCTCACCTAACACAAATGACTTACAAAACAAAGTTCACCCGACTGCTGGCACTCTGCATGCTGGCAGGGCTATACCTTACCCAAACCGTGGCGGCGCAGGCACCAGCCACGCATGACGAAGAAATTCAGAAAATGGTCGGCGAAGTGTCGGCAGACAACCTGCGGGCACTCGTCGAGAAAATGGTTTCGTTTGAAACCCGCCACTCCCTGAGCTCTACCACTGACAAGAAAAGAGGTATAGGCGCGGCCCGCGAATGGGTAAAGTCGGAATTTGAGAAATACGCCAAAGCCTCCAATGGCCGCATGACCGTGGACATGGACCGCTACACCGTAAAAGCTGACGGCCGCCGCATACCGCAGGACGTGGAAATGGCCAACGTAGTCGCTACGCTCAAAGGCTCCGACCCGAACGATAACCGCGTGATCATTGTGGCAGGCCACCTTGACTCCCGCGCTACCGATGTAATGGATGCCAAAAGCAAAGCGCCCGGTGCCAATGATGACGCTTCTGGCGTAGCCATTGTAATGGAAATGGCCCGTGTAATGGCTTCACGTCAGTTCCCGGCTACCTTGGTATTTGTGGCATTTCAGGGAGAAGAGCAGGGCCTGTATGGCTCCCGCCACATGGCTGAGCGTGTAAAGAAAGAAGGCTGGAACCTGGTAGCGGTGCTCAACAACGATATTGTGGGCAACTCTTACTCCGCCGAGATGGGCATCCACGACAACACCCGCGTGCGTGTGTTCAGCGAAGCTACTCCTTCCAACGAAACCGAAGAACAGGCTCGCCTGCGTCGTACCCTGGGCTCTGAAAACGATGGCCCAAGCCGCAACCTGGCCCGCTACATGAAAATGACCGGCGAGGCTTACGTCGACCAGATCGAGGTGGTGCTCGGCTATCGCCCCGACCGCTTCCTGCGTGGTGGTGACCACACACCGTTTAACCAGCAGGGCTATGCCGCTGTGCGCATGAGCGAGATGAACGAGGACTTTGACCATCAGCACCAGGATGTGCGCAAAGAGAACGGCAAGCAGTACGGTGACCTGACAGAGTTTATGGACTTTGAGTACCTGCGCAAGAACACGGCTGTGAACCTGGCTACGATGGCAAACCTGGGCCGTGCGCCGCATGCCCCTGAAAAAGTAGGCGTGCTCACCGCCAACCTGACCAACAAAACCGACCTGAAGTGGGATGCCCCGGCAAAGGGCAAAAAACCAGCAGGCTACTATATCCTGATGCGTGAAACCAGCAGCCAGAACTGGGATAAGAAGTTTTTTGTGAAAGACACGAAAGTGACGCTGCCTTACTCGAAAGACAACTATTTCTTTGCCGTACAGGCCACAGACGAGCTAGGCCATACCAGTCTGCCAGTACTGCCGGTACCTGTGCGCGAGTAGGCTTGAACAAGTTCAAGCATAAAAAAAGGGCAACCCAGCGGGCTGCCCTTTTCTGCTTTATATGCGATGTATTCTCTTACATTTTAGAAATTTTGGCTGCAGCCGATACGTTGGACGACACACTAGGGTCACCTTTATAAGCCACTTTGGTGGCTCCTGAAGCATTCACGCTCAGTTCATTTTTGGCAAACACCTTCACATTGCTGGCACCACTGGCATCCAGGTACACGGTTTTGGCTTCCAGCTCAGCTGCGTCTACTTTAGAAGATCCAGACATATCCATGCGCATTTCGTCAGCACGGCCGCTTAGCATCACCTTACTGGCACCGCTCATGTTGGCAGTCAGCTTTTTGGTGTTCAGCGCCAGCGTCACTTTAGAACCGCCACTCAGGTCCATTTTAAATGCATCCGCTTTAAAGGTAGAGTTGCCTGTTACTTTCACACCACCGCTTATGTCTAGCATGTTCAGCTCCTTGATCGAAACATATGCCTTCAGTCCTTTATTGGTGCTGATGTTGTCTGATGTATAGATGTGGAGCACGCCATTCTTCACTTCTGTCTTGATACTGTTGAGCAGGTTCTCCTGCGCCTCGATGCGTACGCCCTCTTTGCCGCTTTGGGTCACTTCCACCGCAAAGCCGCCGCTCACATCGATCCCTTTGAAACCTGATACCGCTCTGTTTTGTGAAATGGGCTCTCCTTCGCCTTTCAGGTTGCGACGATCCTGTGCTGTCGCCATCAGGCTAGTCAGCATGAAAGCCATTACGAAAACAGAGGCAAGCGTTTTGTAGATGTTGATGGTGTTCATAGTTTTATTTTGTTTGATGATTTCTGGTTAAAAGTGCATTGGATCAGCAGCAGACTGCATCCTCTCTGTGTACTCTCACGCCTAATAGATGCACAGATTCCGTAAAGGTTGCTTGAGCACCAGAAAAAAATCATACTTTTTGAAGCTCAGCTGCAAAAGGCTCTGCCAGGTATAGCCTACTGCCTGAGAGTAGATTCTGATAGCGGTTTGTTGATAGTGAGTTGGAAAGCCAGTGCGCCCAGGGTATAGGCGACTACATCGAGCCAGTCGGCGGTGTGTTTAGTGGAGATGGGCGGGAGCAACAACTCAAAGAAGACGCTGAAAGCTGCAACTGCCCCTGCCAACCAGACGAGCGGCATCACAAACTTGCCATTCTGAAAGTAAATCCGCTCAATGGCCAGTATAATGGTAAGCACAATGGGCATGGCCAGCAGGTCGTCGAGGTAGCTGAAGAGTAGCGGAAAGTAAAGGCCGGCCAGTTCAAAGGCTTGGTTACATACAAATAGCAACACAGTGGCCAGAAAGATCGGATGCAGAAGCGTACGCATCGCAGATTACACGGCTACCAGTCCAATCATTAGCATAATGAATCCCAGTACGGCCAGAAAGATCTCAGTTGGCGTCATCTCAGGGATCTTCCACTTCTTCTTTTCGCGCTTGGGCAAGTACTGCCCGCAATTTGGGCAGCGGTTTTTGTGCGGCACCTCCTGCCCGCAGTGCGGACAAGTAATCAAGTTGTTTTCGGGAATGTCTCTGTAAGGCACAGCGGTAGCTTTTGAGTTAGTGTTGGATGGAAGCGTGCCTATATAAATACCCTAAATTAGCTTATCAGGTTATAAAGGCGGTTTACTCCTGCTTTGTGATTATCTCAATCGCCCCGTTCTGGGCTGCCAGTCCATACTTCGTAACTGCCTGCTCACCTTTCAGCACATTCACTGCTTCTATTTCATCAGGGTGCACATGGTCTTCTATATTATCAGGCGCTATACCTTCCAGCACCTCACCATTAAGCACAATGAGTGGTTTTGACTCTAATTTAAGACCTGCCACTTCCTCAAGTGCTTCGGGCAATGGCAGTTCGTTTACGCCTTCGTACATTTTAGAGGGTTTGCCTTCGCGCAGATCAGTTAGTTCCTGCACATATGTTCCTATAGCCCAGAGTACACGTTGCTGCTGCGGGTGCATCCACGGCTTATTGTGCTGGATGTCATCGCGCATCATGGTATAGGACGTTTTGCGCAGATGCGTGTAATTCAATAAGATCTCTACCTCTTTTGCCTGCTGTTCTTCTAAGTCAGGCATTTCCTGCAGTGCTATCAGTTCTTTGATGCTCTCCTCCCACAAAACTATACCCTGCTCCAAACCCTGCAGGTACTTTCCGCCATTGATCAGACTAGCATCAAGCTCCATTTCCTCCATTACATCCATCGCAATGGATTCTCGCTCACCAAAGCGATCCAGCACGGTCAGGTATCTGGCGTTCTCAGTTGGTATTTGCAGGAATAAACCCACAAAAGCACCTAGTAGCAGCACTACTGTTGCCAAGCTTCCGCCCAGCTTATACTGTTGGGTAAAGTATCTCTCTGAGCGAAGCATCAACACAGCCCCGTACCCTATACCTAGTATCAGTCCACCAGTATGCGCCGCATTGTCTATGCCGCCCTGCAGTCCGAAGAGCAGGTTAAAAGCGATGACACCAAGTAAATTAAGTACCATCCCTTTCTTCTCGGCCCAAGTCATCTGTCGCTCCAGCAATACCATGGTCATGAACATACCGAACATCCCGAAGATCGCCCCCGACGCTCCGGCACTTATCCGTTGCTGGTCCCACCAAAGGCTCGCCAAACTCCCTGCTAGTCCGCACAGCACATAGGCTATTACAAACTGCTTACGACCCACCAGTGATTCCAGCTCACCTCCTATGCTGGCCAGTGCATACATATTCACGAGCAGGTGGATGATGCCGATATGCAAAAACATGGATGTGAAAAGCCGCCAAGGCTCTCCTGTCAAGGTATAGGGACCGAAGTTAGCACCTGCAGCTACGAGGTCTTGCCCTTCGGGTGACAGCACGTGCATGCCTGCCAGCGCCAGTACAATGAAAATGAGAATGTTGATATTGACAAGGATGGGCGTGACGAAATAATGCCGTTGAGGCACTAAAAGCATTCCGACATCTTTAAGTTTATCTGTCAGGGAGGTAGGCCCGATGCGCTCAGGGTTGAGCTGCTGCTCACGTAGTTCGAGAGCCTGCACGGTCTCTTGCTTTATACGCTCCAAATCAGGAGCCTGTATATTTCTTTTTTCAATTTCAGCGATAACGGCCAAAACGGCTTCCGGCTCATACGCTGTGTGCTCTCCTAGTATTTTCAGCAGTTGGTAATCCTCTTTCCCTGAGGCCACTGCTGCGTAACTGTTTTCCATCTGCAAACCTTATTCTCTTCTTGTAAAGATAAGGCAGCGGATTCAGAATACAAGTCAGAGGGGTTTAGCGGGTATAGGCAAGCACACCCCTGCCAACAAGCAAGGCGCCCGTTAGCCCAATGGCATACCATAACCCAAGCGGCAAGGCTTCAGTCATAAATACTCCACCGTTTCTGAGACTTTGCATCAGCAAAACCACTAAAAAAATCACAATAGCTAATAGCGCATTCTTGTAAAACTGACGCATAGGCACCTCTGGTTTATGGTGAAACAATTGGTATATAGCTATACTTTGTAATATCTTAATTTGTTATAGTCTTTTAAATCTATTCATTATTAATCAATCTGCAAAGCATCTGAGCATAAGCTTTCGCTTTCTTATTGTAATTAGTTTGTGACTGAATATCAAGGTTTAAACAAATATGCCTGATAAATAACCTTAGGTATAAATTACGGGTAAAAGTTTCCAAAAAGAATTTATGCCTGACAATAGACAAGCACAGCCCTATTATACTATCACTACCGGACAAAGTCCACTCGTCGCTACTGCCATACATGATGGCCATACAGTGCGCGATAACATCACCCCTCTATTTTCGCTCTCGTCAGATGAAAGGTTGCGTGAGGAAGACCCTTTCACAGCAGGTTGGGTAAGTATAACCGACAACCAGGTAATAGGTTTGAATTCCCGGTTTGAAATGGACCTGAACCGTGCAAGAGAGAAAGCCATTTACCGCCAACCCGAGGATGCCTGGGGCCTTACCGTCTGGAAAGATGAACTACCGGAGGAGTTGGCGCAGGAGTCGCTGACCCGCTACGACCAGTTTTATGCCGACGTGAAACAAATGCTGCAAGGTATAGTGGACCGCCACGGTTGCTTTGTGGTATATGACCTCCATACCTACAACCACCGCCGTGAAGGGGCCGACGGGCCGGAAGCTGACCCACAGGAAAACCCGGAAGTGAATCTCGGAACCGGCAACATGAATCGTCAGCTCTGGGCTCCGGTGGTAGATGCCTTTATTCAAAACCTGCAGCAATACGACTACCAGGGCCGACACCTCGATGTGCGCGAGAACGTGAAGTTCCAGGGTGGTCATTTCATGCGCTGGATCCACGATACCTTCCCCGACCGCGCCTGTGTGATCTCCATCGAGTTCAAGAAGTTCTTCATGGACGAGTGGACTGGCAAACCAGACAAGGCCCAGCTGCAGGAAATCAAAAAAGCGCTGCAGAGTACGGTGCAACCTGTGCTGGCAGCGCGCGAACAGGTATGCAAAACCCTATCGCCATGACCGACACCATTTCAGACATATTTATCAAAGGTATAGTCCGGAGTTTGAAACGAGGCCAGCAGGTACGCCGTCGGTTGCCTGAGGGCGGCTTAGTACATATTGACCGTCCTCTGCCCTTTCTGGTCATCTACCGGCATCCAACCGGAAAGCCGGACCACGCCACCGCTGACTTTGTTAAAGCAGAAGCAGCCTACATTATCGCCCGTGAGGAGCAGACTCCTGAGCTGCGGCAATTGGTACATGCTATTGCCGAGGTCATGGCCGATACATTTGGTGCATTCATGCTACTGGAGCTTTTTGCAGCACCGGATATCAGCGCAGCCGACAGTCCGACTTTTCGGGTTCTGGGACCGGAACAGGCGCTTCCTGCCACTATCCGCACGTTAAAAGACGAGTTGGCCAGCATCAAGATCAGCAACTTGCCCATAACAGTAGCGACTGCCTCTAACCAGGCATTGCTTGAAGGGCCCAACAGCCTGATGAGCGAAGAGGAGCTCAAGCAGCACAGCACACTGATGCTGGGTCTTGAACTGAAGCCCGTATACCGGCAGGCGGCTACTGGTCAGGTATACCCTTTATTGCAGCGGACCCTGCGCGGGCATGTTTCGAGCGCCATCAAGAAGGCGGTGTTCGATTTTGTGCGTGTGCAGACCACCCACCAGCCCAAGCACTTTCAAGCTCTCGGCAGGCAGGCCGTCGTGCCTGCCGTATGGCGTATCGACAAGCAGCTAACAGCTATCAGCAACCAGTTTCGGTTTCTGTTACTTGTCACGCCCATCAATGCCGATGAGGCTTGGGAGGAGTTTCGCAAGAAGAAGTTCAAGCACGCCCCCAACTTTCACTACCGCCTCATGCCCGTGGATGCTGATCTTCTCAAACGAAAACTTTACAACATACCCATCGAGAAGGTGGAGGACCCAACACTGGCCTTCCTGTTCCGTGACAAGCGCCATGAGCTCGATAAAACCCTGAGTATGCTGGCGGATCGCAACACGCCCCATTTTCTGTACAGCAGCTTGCAGTTATTTGGCGGTGTAGATGAGCAACTCCTGAAAGTAGCCGAAGGTATATTGGCTGCTATACCTGAGCCGATGCGCGACGAGAATGTGCCGCTTATACCTGTGGATGAATTTGCAGCACTGGCCGAGCAAGAGATCGCTTTTTTAAGAAGCCAGTACCCCAAGCTCGACTCTGGCGTGGACATCCGCAAAGACATTGTGGGATTGATCGTCTCTGAAGGCAGACTCAACATCGGCACAGATGCCAAGATACCCCGCCACCGCGCCGAGGCACTCATTCAACATGAAGTGGGCACTCACATCCTCACGTACTTCAATGGAAAGGCACAACCGCTTCAACAGCTCTATGTGGGGGTGCCCGGTTACGAGGAACTGCAGGAAGGGCTGGCTGTGCTGAGCGAGTATTTGGTGGGCGGCCTGGATCAGGATCGATTACGGATACTGGCCGCCCGTGTCGTGGCCGTACATCACCTGACCAAAGGCTGTAGCTTTACTGACAACTTCTGTCGTCTCAAAGAGGACTATCACTTTGATGACGACACGGCCTTTAACGTGGCCATGCGGGTGCACCGGGGTGGCGGGCTCACCAAAGACGCCGTATACCTGCGCGGGCTCGTCCACCTCTTGCATTACCTCAAAGAAGGACATGAACTGGAGCCGCTCCTGATCGGGAAGATCCGGCAGGAGTATATCCCCATCGTGCAGGAACTGATCTACCGCCAGGTCCTGCGACCAGTGCCCATACGACCGCGGTACCTGACAGACCCGGCCGTTCAACCCAAATTGCAAAAACTAAAAACAGGGATATCAGTATTTAACTTACTGGAAAATTAATCCCAACATATACTGATATATAGCAAATGACAATAGGATTCGTAGTAAACGACGTAAATACAGAAAAGCCAGATCACACTACTATTTTTATAGCGCAGCGCATGCACAATTTGGGGCATACAGTGCTGCTGATGGGCGTAGGCGACCTCGCCTACTACCCTGATGGCTACATGGGCGCCAACGCCGCCATCGCTGACACGAAGCATAAGTATAAATCGCCAGCCACTTACCTGGAGGCCATACAGGGACCAAAGGCCAAGCGGACCCGTGTGACAGCCCCTGAACTTGATGTGCTGATGCTCCGCAACGACCCCTCCTCGGAAGGTGAGGGCCGTGGCTGGGCTCAGAACGCCGGTATTATCTTTGGTCAGCTGGCCCTGCGCCATGGTGTGATTGTGCTGAACGACCCGACTTCGCTCTCTGATGCGGTGAACAAAATGTACTTTCAGCATTTTCCAGAGGCAGTTCGCCCCCGTACCCTTATTACCCGCGACAAGGACGAGATCAAGGATTTCTTCAATGAGCAGAAAAACAACATCATCCTGAAACCGCTGCAGGGCTCAGGTGGCTCAGGTGTGTTCATGGTGAAGAAGAACGACTCTACTAACCTGAACCAGATTGTAGAGGCCATCAGCCGTGACGGCTACGTGATTGCGCAGGAGTATCTTCCACAAGCCTCTGAAGGCGACATACGCCTCTTTGTGGTAAACGGCGAAGCACTCCAGTACAAGGGAAAATACTGCGCCTTACACCGTGTAAACAGCAAAGACGATATCCGCAGCAACATACACGCCGGAGGTTCAGCCGTAGCCGCCAAGATCAGCCAAACCGCTTTGGACCTGGTAGAGTTAGTACGCCCTAAGCTGATACAGGACGGTATGTTCATGGTAGGGCTTGATATTGTAGGCGACAAACTCATGGAGATCAACGTGTTTAGTCCGGGCGGCATGCCAACGGCCAGCAACCTGGAGGGTGTCGACTTCTCTATACCTCTGATAGAAGCACTTGAGCGCAAAGTGCATTACAAGAACACTTACGGTACACAGATCGATAACAAGACTGTCGCCATGATTTAAATACGGTAGCAGATACCTCTAAAAGTCAGCCGGAAGCAGGTTTTAACCAATCATGCTTCCGGCTGACTTTTTTTACGAAATAATCTTCCTGCACTACAACTTATGCGAAGCAAATTTCCGGCTAGATCACTATAGTTAAATACCCTTGGTAACCTGGGCCGGCAAAGCCAAATGAGACGTTGTTAAAAGGGGATCAGAGAAGAATTTCGAAGCGATATGAAAATTATTTACCTGACAATCAAACACATAGAAAAAGTGCATAAAAATTTATCAGTTTTGCTTTTTTTTAGAAAAACAAAACTATAATTTTGCACCCGATTTGAGAGAGACATATAAACGGAAAGCTAATATGTAAAGCAATTTCCAAAAACCCAAATCTCGCTCTGATTTTTTAGAATTTTATTAGCTGTGTACAGCACAGTTTTAAAAAAATGATATACACCCTGCTCCGTCAGGTATAAAGATAAGGTTAGTTAAAGTTTAGATTAGTTTGTTTTAAGGTGAGAGAAGGCCCCGGTCATTTTGGCGGGGCTTTTCTCATTCTAATAGATTCTGTTTTTCCTTTCTCGATCGACCTCTCAACTAAAGATTGCTATCAGGTATACAGCATATAGGCTGCCCCTAAAGTCACAGGTATAGCCGCCAGGAGTAATTTCAGCACTATTCCCGGCGAAGGAGTGCCCGCTCCCCAGGGTAGTTTTGTTTTGAAAACATACCGGATGCTGGTCATTAAGGTCACCATCGCCAGCAGGCCCACTACCAGGTGGGTGATGGCAATGGCGTTGTCAAAGGTCGTACTCTGCCCCATGCTGTGCTCAGCGGTGCGCAGGTTCCAGTAAATGAGCACTAATAAACTGGGTAACGACACCAGCGCGCCCAGCCGCATGCTGAACAAGGTGAGCCAGGAGGCAAAGGCGAAAAGCGGAACGGCTGCCATCAGTCCCATTCTCCTGTAAAACAATGCTTCATCGCCTGTCAGGTCTGTATAGAGCAGAATCAGGAGTGCGTGGGCAAAGCCCGTCAGAAAAAGCAGCAAGTAGCGCGTCATAGGCTACTATACTGCAGAAACCGGGTTTCAGATTTCCTCGGCCATGTAGTAGGTATAAGTACTCCGCAGGAGTGGCAGCTTTTTGGGGAGGTTCGCGTTATAGATCTGCACCTCGTATGCCTGACCATCTGCATTGTAGCTGTATACCTCTTCTATGTAAGGTTTACTGCTCCGCAAAATGGAGCGCCGGCTTAGCTTACCGGACTCGTCGTATACAAAGTTTATCTCTTCAGAGGCTCCGTTTACATTCTTGATCCGGATCTGCTTCAGCCGTCTGTCTAAGTCGTAGTCGAACTCCATACGCTTTTGCAGCATGCCGCCCATATGCAGTTCTCGTTCCACTACATAACCTTCCTGCATACGATACGACCAACCTGGGCCTGGCTCCTTCAGGTGGCGCATGGTATAGCTACCGATATAGTTGCTATAGATTAACGCCGCATTTTCATGCAGCTCTTCCTTTGCCTGTAAGTTTCCATTTGGCAGATAAGCCAGGTTAATCAACGGTTGAAAAGCCCCGGTTTTATGATCGTATATTTCAACCTGCTGGCTTTTGGGCATTAAACTGGTATCCAGGTTCTTTTTATACTTGATGGCTATAGCTGATAATATAGACCATCTAGCAGTCTCTATATTACCTACTCTGTTAGAGTACACGTCTCCAATAAGGTTATTCTCCTGCATCACTACCGCATCGGCTCCATAGCGCCTAGCTTTCATCTGCAGACCCTTGACCAGATCAATATAGGCCGTGTTTTCACCTCCATGAACCTCAATTGCTGCCAGCTTAATATACTCCTCTTGTGGCCACTCCCCTCTGAAGAATACTTCTATTTCGTTGCTATGCGGCTGTGTTGGAATAGTGGTTAGTCGCTCGTCTATTTCAGGGTATAGCGATGAAGTGCAGCTGTATAGAGAAATTGCCCCTGCCAGCAACATGAGTAGAACAGTTTTTTTCATAGGTCTTGACTTGAATGTTTCAACCTTACGCCGCTCAAACATCGTGCTGCATTCGCAAAGAATATTTCTATCCTTAAGAAATATAGAAAAAAACTATACTGGCTCTATGTACCTGCTGAATACGGTTAATGCAGTGCAAAGCGCAATGGTAGTGTGTAGCGCACAGGCACGGCTTTGCCTTCCTGCAGGCCAGGCTTCCAGGTGGGCATAGCATATAGTACACGGAGAGCTTCGGCGTCGGCGTCGGGATGAATGCCTTTAAGCAGCTCTGCTTTTCCGATTTTGCCGTGCTCGTCTACCACAAAGGATATAATTACCAATCCTTCTGCTTTTGCCTTACGGGTAGTCTTGGGGTACTTTAGATTTAAGCCAATCCACCTCAGCATAATTTTTTCTCCTCCTGGAAACTCGGGCATCACTTCCATTTGAATAAAATCAATTTTATTTCCCGACTCATCATATACCTCTCCCGAGATCATCTTGCCTTCTTTATACACTTCTGCCCTGCGGAGTGCTCCTGTTTCATAATAAGCTTTTATAATAAGCTTTTAATGTATCTACAGAGGTACCACTGCTGTATTCCCGGGTAAGTTTTACTTTTCCGTTTTCATACCACTCTGTGTAAGGACCATTCACCTTATTGTAGTGGTAAGTCATTTCAAGTTTCAACTGCCCGTTGGGGTACCATTCATAAAGTGGTCCATGCATGATACCATAGCCATATTTGCCACCATCCAAGTCACTGTAATTCATTTGCCTTACCTTGCTGTTGTCTTTAATGAGGAATCGTGTCCGGGTACCGCCTCCAAGTGAGTCTTCTATTATCTCTTCGAAGAAATGCGCATCGGCAGCTGATACCTCTTTCTCCATTTCGGACAAATACTTTGTTTTCACGGTTTGCGCAGCAGCCAAGTGCCCAAACAGGAGTGCTGTAGCTATGATCAGGAATGAGTAAATTTGTTTCATCCTCTAAAAATAAGCACAATTTTGGATATTGAGCATAGCGCTATATGGTATCCTACAGCTTTTGTTAAGATTCAGTCCTCAGGATAAAACATAAGCCCGGTATTTCGGTATAGGTATAAGCTTCAGGTATAATCTGTTTATGAATAAACCAAACAAAGGTGCCCGTGGGCCCGCTCAGGCAGACGATAAAAAAAGCTTCCGCGATCAGGTGGGCGCCTTGAAAAATCTGCCCAAGTTTTTCCGTCTCATCTGGGAAACGAGCCCGAGCATGACGATCGGTAACCTGCTGCTGCGCCTTGTCAAGTCGGCCATACCGCTGGCAATGCTCTATGTGGGCAAGTTGATCATTGATGAGGTGATCGGGCTAATAGATGTAACCGGGGAGCGCGACCTGAGCTTTCTCTGGATACTGGTAGCAACAGAACTGGGCTTAGCCGTGCTTTCGGATGTCATTAACCGGGGCATTACGCTGCTTGACAGCCTACTGGGTGACCTGTTTTCTAACAGAACTTCTGTGCAACTGATAGAACACGCTGCCCGGCTGGATCTGGCTCAGTTCGAGGATGCCACTTTCTATGACAAGCTGGAACGCGCCCGTCGGCAAACCATTACCCGGGTGGTGCTGATGTCACAGGTACTGTCGCAGCTGCAGGATATGGTCACGATCGCTTTTCTGGCGGTCGGCCTGATTGCCTTTAACCCCTGGCTCATCCTGATTCTGCTGGTGGCGGTCATACCTTCTTTTCTGGGGGAAACGCACTTTAACGAGCGCACCTACTCCCTCTCCCGCTCCTGGACGCCCGAACGCCGCGAACTCGACTACCTGCGCTACATTGGGGCCTCTGACGAAACTGCCAAAGAGATCAAAACTTTCAATTTGTCCGGCTTTCTGGCAAGCCGTTTCAAGCAACTCTCGGATCGTTATTATAATCTGAACAAAAGCCTGATTGTGCGGCGGGCAGTGTGGGGCAGTGCACTCTCCTCTTTGGGCACGCTGGCATACTATGGAGCTTATGTTTTTATATTATTTCAGACGGTAGCCGGTATCATTACGGTAGGTACGCTTACCTTCCTGGCCGGCTCGTTTAGCAACATGCGGGGTCTGTTGCAAGGTATTATGACACGCTTCTCGCAGATTGCGGAGAGTGCGCTATACCTACAGGACCTATTCGACTTTCTGGAGCTAAAACCCCAAATCACCCCGCCTTCTAATCCGCTCTCTATACCTCGGCCTATTCAGCAGGGTTTTACCTTTGAGGATGTTGGTTTCAAGTATCATAACAGTGACAAATGGGCCGTACGCCACCTCTCTTTTCACCTACAGGCTGGTGAGAAACTGGCATTGGTTGGAGAGAACGGAGCTGGTAAAACAACATTGGTGAAACTGCTGGCCCGCCTCTACGAACCTACCGAGGGACGTATTTTACTTGATGGTAAAGACCTCCGTGAATACGACCTGAACGACCTGCGTCACCAGGTAGGGATCATCTTCCAGGATTACGTGCGCTTTCAGATGACAGCCTCCGACAATATTGCCATAGGCCAGATCAGCAACATCAGCGATCGGGACCGCATACAGGGCTCCGCACAGAAAAGCCTGGCTGACCCCGTGATCCAGCGTCTGCCAGATGGCTATGAGCAAGTGTTGGGGAAACGATTCAACAAAGGAGTAGAACTGTCGGGTGGGGAATGGCAGAAAGTAGCGCTGGCCCGCGCCTACATGCGCGATGCCCAGTTGCTCATCCTCGATGAGCCTACTTCAGCACTTGATGCCCGGGCAGAGCATGAGGTATTTCTGCGCTTTTCTGAACTGATAGAAGGTAAAACGGCTGTGCTCATCTCCCACCGCTTCTCGACAGTGCGTATGGCAGACCGTATTCTGTTCTTGGAACAAGGGCAGCTGAAAGAACTGGGTTCGCATGAAGAACTGCTGGCGCAGAATGGAAAGTATGCGGAGCTGTTTACACTGCAAGCCAAGGGTTATCTGTAAGGTATAGGATGGCTGCATGAATAGCTGCTCCCAAACTGCTACAGGTATGGCTACTCCGCTTCCTTATCGCTTTTTTTGCTCAGATCGATTCTGTGATAGATGGCCAGATTGATGATGTGCCTGTTATAGAACTGATAGCCGGATCTGCGCTGCTGATACCAATGCAGATAAGCTGCCTCTAGCTCAAGGTTATCCAATACAGCGTAATTCACGCCAGCGTAGATACGGTTTTGATCAAATCTGTTCAACAGGATCCTCTTCCCTGCATTGACAAGGAGTTCATTGTTCACTTTCAGCTTGAGTGGCTGTTCACGTATGGTTGCCAGCTTATACTCTATCCCTACCCTATATCTAAACCTGTAATTGCTATTATAGCCATTTATCAGCCTGTCGTCAGACGCATTTCGGAAATAGCGCTTTTCTGCCCTATACCGGTGTGTGATAGTCAGGTTGCCCAGAGGCTGGTTGTAGTTAAGCTGAAGGTGTGGCCGGAGCTCCGGGATGGTAAGACGCACCAGGGCATCGGGTTCATTCGGACTTTGAAGGAAATACGTAAAACCTGCAGAGGCTTCCCAGCCCTCCCCTACTTTCCTGCGAATGCTGTTGCGCACCAAAAACTGATGATGTCTGTCAGGGTTGAAGAACCGTCGCTCATGCAATTCTGTACCAAATGACCAGTTGGAGTTCAATAAAAGGGTGTTATTATAAGAATACCAGATCAACTGCTGTTGCGTTACCTGCCGCTGATTGGATTGGGCCATTGCGTATGTACCCATCAATAACAGGAGCATAACCAGAGAAAAGCTGCGTAAGGTCATATAAGAGGAGCGTAAGGAAGGGCAAATTTATAGATTATTCTTCTTCAGCCATGAAGTGCCACACCAGTATCACGCAAGCCAGACTCAGGATAGCCAGTATGATCAAAAACAGGTCTTCGCCCATGTGCATGCATTTTTCAGTGATTGATAGCTCCTAATCAGCACAGTCCATTTTGACTGCCTCTCCTCTATACCTAAGCTTGTCCCTCAGATATAATTGTAAGCTTTAGGGCAGAAGTATCTATACCTGACAGGACCAGGCTATGTCCAAAAGCCTTTTATACGCACTGCTCGACTTTCTGTCCCACGTGGAACAATCTAGAACGGAAAGAAGAACGGAATAATAAGTGAAGCGAGCAGCCAGAATAGCAGGTTAAGCGGCGTGCCCACCCGCAGGTAGTCTGTGAAACGGTAGTTGCCCGGACCGTAGATCATGGTGTTGGTCTGGTAGCCCATGGGCGTCATAAAGCTGAGGGATGCAGCAAAGGTAACCGCCACCAAAAACGGTCGCACACTAACGCCCATCTCTTTGGCCGCTACAATAGCAATCGGGGCGAGCAGGGCGGCCGTTGCGTTGTTCGACATAAAGTTGGTGGACATGAACGTGATAAAAAAGAAAGCAGACAGCAGTGCGTGAGGCCCGTAAATACCAATGTATTCTACCAGATAACTCGAAAGCAAGCCGGCAGCCCCAGTCTTTTCCAGCGCTGTGCCCATCGAAAGCACCCCCGCCAGCATAAAAATCACTTTCCATTCAATGGCCTTGTAGAGTTCATCGAGGCGGATCGATTTGGTGAGTACCAGTAGCACAACACCGACAAGAGCACTCAATACAATGTGTGCGATTCCGGTGGCTGCCGTAAACACGACTCCCGTACCTATTATTAATACAGGAATGATCTTGGTGTAATCGTAGGGGCTCCGTTCGGTCTCTGAAATCAGAAGAATGTCCTCGTTATTGCGGAGATTCGATGCCTGGTCCTGGTCAGCGGAGATCAGGAGCACATCGCCTGCAGACAAGCGGGTATGGGTGAGCTTTTCGTGCAGGATTTCGTCGCGGTGGCGTATTGCTACTACTGTCGCACCATGGTTGTGTGCCCGGAAATCAAGCTCTTTCAAGGATTTATCTACCATGTAAGAGTTTGGGGTCACAATTGCTTCGTAGAGTTTAGAAGCAGTGTTATTCAGATCTTCTTCTTTCAGTTTACGTTCTGATTTCAGCTTGATGCCTTTCTCCTCCTGCATCTTCTTAAGCTTTTCCACGTCGCAGCGAACCTTCAGTACATCGCCCGCACGCAGCATGGTATAGGGCGTGGCATTGAGCTTATACTTGTCACGTGTCACCTGTAGCACGTCTATATCAAGATTCTGCACAAGGCTGGAACTGCTCAGCGGCATACCTACGGAGGGCGAATCAGGCAAGAGAACTATCTCCGTGAGATAATCGCCCATGTTGAAGTCCTCGGTTAAGTCATCCGCTAGCTTACGACTAGGTAACAGAAAACGACCCACAAAGAGCATATATAGCACCCCAACGATCAGAAACCAGACACCGGCCGACGTAAGCTCAAACATACCAATGGGCGCCTCTCCCTGGGCTTCGGCTATTCCGCTGACAAGTATATTGGTGGAGGTGCCGATAAGCGTACATACACCGCCCAGGAGCGCACCAAAGGAAAGAGGCATCAGCAACTTAGCCGGGCTAATGCGCGTGTCACGGGCCACCTGTATCACTACTGGCATCAAGAGGGCGACCACGGCCGTATCGTTTATAAACGCGGAGAGCAAGCCGGCCACTAGCATGACAGCCAACAGACAGAGCAGGTGATTGCGCCTTCCTACGCGTGTAAGCAAAAACCCCACACTGCTCAGCGCACCCGATTTGAAAATAGCCGTGCTGATCACAAACATACAGGCAACTGTGATGGTGGCAGGATTGCTGAAGCCGGAAAGACCCTCGGCGGGGGTTAAGATGCCAAGCATCATAAACAGTGACATAACCAGAATGGCTGTCGTGTCGATAGAGAGCTTCTCACTGACGAAAAGCACCACAGCTACCGCTATCACAGACAGAACTACGCCAATCTCGTACGTCATGCTAGAAAAGTTAAGAATAGAACCGCCCGCAAGCGCTGCCAGGCAGAAGGCAAAGGCTTATCGCTCTGATCAAAACAGGGCAATTGGTAGCTATTAACTTCATTTATACCTAAACGGTTACAAAAGATAAGCATAAGCGGGCAGGAAAAAAATACCCTACCAAAAAAGAAAAGATGTGAGAACTACGGTGTTAGACCAGCGATTCATCCAGCCACTTGTCTGCGGCTTCACAGGTTTCAAAAATTTGCAGTGAGAGATGACTGCGGGATGTTATATCGCTTACCTGTAGGCTAGCAATTTTATCAATGGGCATGACATTGGCGACTCTGTTCACCCCAGCTGCCTTTACTTTGTGCTGTGACTCCTCGTGCAAGCTGTTAAGTTGCTGAGGATGGGTGATCATAGTGCGCATATCAACCAGGAGGCTAAACCCTGGCGAAACCAGTTGCAACACTTTATCCCAGTCATTCAGAAAGTCGGGTACACTGTCAGGATTCTTCCAAAAACCTAAAATGCTGAAGTAGATTCGGTTCCTAACACTGTCATAAGCTAATACATAGCACGAATTACGCGCGACATATTGCCGGGTAGAAATTGAAGGGTCGGTATGATGCGTTTTGCTATCCATGAAGGGCTGTGGTATAGCATACGCAGTTTGTTGCAAAATGCATTATACCTATCTAAGGATGAATAGGCTGATAGAAGGTAAAACAATACAATTCTCCATTTTGAGAGAATATATTCTGTTTTTAAGGTTGCAGGCCTCCCTCCAGTTCATAAACCGATCCATTGCGCAGGGCAACTTCTGTTATGCGCAATTTCACTCCATTCAACAAAGTATTATTATTCTTACGGCAAACATAGAGTTTTTCCCCTCCATAAGTTTGCAAATAGCTACCTTCTTTAAAGTCGGCACCTGTAAGTGCTCCCTTTACCAAATGCATGGCCATAGCGGCACGTATTTCTTCAACTGACTTGCCTTTCAGTTCCTGCATCCGTGCTTGCGACGGCATTAGCAAGGTATAGGAGGTACTGCCTGATAGCACAGGTGCCATACCTGCAGTGGTCAGCAATTCAGCCAGTACAGGGCGCTCATCGATCACATACTGCATGATGGTGGTGCGCTCCAAGCGTGGGTCCTGCGCTGACACCCGTTGTGCTGATAAGAAATAGGCTATCAGAAGTACTATTCCAAGGTATAGATAATAAAGTTTCGATTTCATCCGTTTTAATGCTTACTTATTGCATTTATACGGAATCCAAGGCTTTATAGCCCGTTTACAATCCTAAAGAACCACGCCAGCAAAGTACAATTATACTTCCTCTTTAAAAAGGTAAACGCCAGTTGCTGATCTGCTCTATAAACAAAGGGCCTGCCTTGGGTACCAGAGCCAAGCTAATGACCATACCATATACCGCACCATAAAAGTGGGCATCGTGGTTGATGTTGTCACCCATGCGCTTACCCTGGAAGTAAGAGTACATCAGGTATAGAATGCCCAGAATAAAACCAGGTATACAGAGTATCGCATAGAGACAGATATCCTGCGTAGGGTAGAACAGGATACTTGAGAACACTACTGAAGCTACACCGCCAGATGCCCCCAATGCACGGTAAGAAGGATCATCGCGGTGCTTCAAGTAAGTTGGTATATCCGAGACAATAATACCACCCAGGTATATCAGCATGTAGATAAGTATACCTGTCACATCCCCGAAAATAGTGCCAAATGTCATCTCAACGGCATTGCCAAAAAAGAAGAGCGTAAACATATTGAAGAACAGGTGCGTGTAGTCGGCGTGCAGGAAGCCGGAGGTCAGGAACCGGTGCCATGAGTTGTCACGTGCTACAGAGTAAGGATGAAAGATCCAGTTCTGCATCAAATCGTAATTCTTCCAGGCATACATAGAAATGCCTACTGTAATAATGATCAGGATGATGGTAACGCTCATTTTTTAATTTTGAATGAGTGGATGAGTGATTGAGTAAATGATGCGGATGAGTGAATGAGTGATTCATTGCATTCTCAGACGCTCCATAATAGATGCCATTAGTTTTTTCTCAATAGCCTGCCATACTTACAGGTATGTACCGGTATACCTCCGAGCCTATACCTGAGCATTGCTATTGCCAAGCCGCAATTTAACTTCTTTAATTGTCTCTTTCCATTAGTTGCAGAGCTAGGCCACGGATCGTTGCTTTTTGGGAATCTGCTACCTGCACAGCATCTAGATGTTGTAAAGCCTGCTGGAAGTAGAGGTCGATCTGCTCTTCAGTTTGCTTCCGGATGTTGAGTTGATCGTAGACTTTAGTGATGGCCTGTACTTTCTCTTCGGCTGTTTCGCTCTCAGTTTTATCGCGCCAGTTTAAGATGGTTTGCAGTTGCTCGTTGTTAGCCTGCTCCAGGGCAGTCAACATCAGAAAGGTCTTTTTATCCGATAGGATGTCGCCGCCTACCTGTTTGCCGAACTTGTCTTTGTCGCCATACACGTCGAGCAGGTCATCGCGCAGCTGGAAGGCAATGCCTACATTATCACCGAATTGCTTCAGGTGCTCAGCATCGCTGTCGGGGGCTCCCTTCAGGATGGCGCCCAGTTCCAGACAGAAACCCAAAAGTACGGCTGTCTTTAACGTGATCATCTGGATATATTCCTCAATGCTCACCTGCTCACGGCGCTCGAAATTCATGTCGAGTTGCTGGCCTTCGCATACCTCGGCAGCCGTTTTACTGAACAGTTGCAGTACCTTGCCCAATTTGTCGGGTGCTATACCCAGCATCATTTCGTAGGCGCGCACCAGCATCACGTCTCCGCTTAGGATAGCGGTGTTGGCGTTCCACTTTTCGTGCACGGTTTGCTGACCGCGACGCAGCGGGGCCTTGTCCATGATGTCATCATGCATGAGCGTGAAGTTGTGGAAAACCTCCACTGCCGCAGCGGGCAATAGCACGTTTTCCACATCATCATCATACATTTTTGCAGCCAGAAGCACCAGTAAGGGCCTTATCCGCTTTCCGCCCAAGGCCATGATATAGCGGATGGGCTCGTACAATTCCGCAGGGTTATCGCCGTAGCGGAGGGTATTCAGGGTTTGGGTGATCTGGGTTGAAAGCTGCGTAATATCCACAGGGTGTATTAGTGTGTTTTAAGGGTTTCTACCAGTTCCATGTCGATGGTGCGCTCGGCCATGTTGGCGCTAACAATCTCGACCATCACCTCGTCGCCAAACGAGATAATGCGCTTCGACTGACGACCAATGATGCGGTAGTTGTTCGCGTCCAGCTCGTAGTAGTCGTCATTCAGACTCGACAGGCGCACCATACCTTCGCACTTGTTCTCTTCAATCTCCACAAATATACCCCATTCTGTCACACCAGACACAATTCCTTTGTACTGGTTGCCGATGGTGTCCTTCATGAACTCCACCTGCTTGTACTTAATAGAGGCACGCTCAGCGTCTGCGGCACGTTTCTCCATCTCAGAAGAATGGCGGCAACGCTCCTCGTAGGCCTCTTTGTCTTCTGACTGGCCCCCGTCCAGATAGTGCTGCAACAGGCGGTGGGCCATCATATCCGGGTAACGGCGAATAGGTGATGTGAAGTGCGAGTAGTGGTCAAATGCCAGACCGAAGTGCCCTTCAGGCTCGGTGCTATACTTGGCCTTGGCCATCGTTCGGATTGCCAGATTCTGCAGTACGCTTTGTTCCGGCTTGCCCTCTATCTCGTGCGTCAGGTTGTTCAGTTCTTCGGAGATGTCACCATCCGGGTCTACTTTGTAGCCGAACTTGCGCGCGAAAATTGAGAAGGTGCTCAGCTTGTCAGGGTCCGGCGAACCGTGTGTACGGTATACCATGGTCGGGCGCTTCTTGCCTTTGCCTTTGTTGTAGACAAACTCGGCCACCTTTTTGTTTGCCAGGAGCATGAATTCCTCAATCAGCTTGTGGGCGTCTTTGCGCTCTTTCACATAGATGGAAAGCGGCTTGCCGTTCTCGTCCAGTTTAAACTTCACCTCTGTGGTTTCGAAACTGATAGCGCCGTTTTTGAAGCGCTTGGCCTGTAGTTTCTTGGCAATGTTGTTCAGGACATTGATTTCCTCGGCAAAGTCGCCCTCGCCTGTCTCAATGCGTTCCTGTGCCTCTTCGTAGGCAAAGCGGCGATCAGAATACGTAACAGTGCGGCCATACCAGGTATCGTAGAGTTTACCGTTGTCGTCGATCTCAAACACCACCGAGAAAGTGAATTTCTCTTCGTTCGGGCGAAGGGAGCATAGGCCGTTGGAAAGTCGCTCAGGCAACATCGGTATGGTCCTATCCACCAAGTATACCGAGGTGGCTCTGTGGAAAGCTTCCTTCTCGAGCAGGCTGCGCGGGTGCACGTAATGCGTTACATCGGCAATGTGCACACCTATTTCCCAGTTGCCGTTCTCGAGTTTCTGTATCGAAAGGGCATCGTCAAAGTCTTTGGCGTCGGCAGGGTCAATGGTGAAGGTAGTCACATCACGCATGTCACGGCGCTTGGCTATTTCGCCTGCCGGTATCTTATCTGATATTTGCTCAGCTTCTTCTTCTACCTCTTTTGGAAACTCAAATGGCAGCCCGAATTCGGCCATGATGGAGTGTATCTCCGCCTCGTGCTCTCCTGCCGGACCAAATACGCGAATTACTTCGCCCGTCGGGTTCTTGCCCGGTTCCTTCGGCCATTCCACGATCTTCACGAGTACCTTGTCGCCGGCTTCAGCCCCGTTTAGGTTGCGTTCGCCCACAAACACGTCAAAGTATAGTTTCTTGAAGTCAGGCACTACAAAACCGAAGTTTTTGGATAGCTCCATGATGCCCACCAGTTCAGTACGGGAGCGCTCGAGCACTTCCACGACTATACCTTCGGCACGGCCTCCCTGCATGGTAGGCAGTACTTCCACTTTCACTTTATCGCCATCCATGGCGTATTTCAGGTGCTCACGGAACACACGCACGTCATCCTCCATATCCTCAGACACGATGTAGGCATACTTACTATTAGCCAGGTCTACACGGCCCGTAATGATGTTGACGCGCAGATTGAGCTGGTACTTGTCGCCATCGATGAGCAAGAGTTTGTTCTCACGCACCAGTTGGTTGACAATAACCTGCAATTCGTCGCGGCCTTTTTTATCGATCACGCCCAGTCGGCGTGTCATTTGGCGCTGCGTGAACACAGTGTCAGGGCTGCTGGAGAACATCTCCAGTACGATGCCTTTGGCTGAGCGGTCTTTGCCACTGCCTTTGCGGCCTTCACCTCTGCGTGAGTCGCCTCTGCTGGATGGTTCTCTTCTGGAAGACTCGCCTCTGCGGGAGCCGCCTTTTTCGTTGCGGCTGTCTTTATCTCTGCCGCCTTTGCTTGGTCTTTTACTTCTCATGTATCTTGTTTCTTTTGGCCGGCGCAGGTATACCGCGCCTCAGGCCATGCTATTCTTTAACTCAAATAGTTTAGCCTCTATACGCCCGTAAGGCAGACTAAGGTTAAAGCTGAATTAAATTCAGGTGAATTTATAGAGAAAACTCTATATATAGGCTATACGGAAGGGTATATTAATCCTGGTGAAGTGTTATCCCTGTTTTCAAATTCGCCCGCTTTTCCTGTGCTATTACAATAGATTCAGGCGTACCGGCAGGTATAGCTTGCAGGAGTGAACGCGTATAGTCATGCTGCGGATTCTGAAAAAGGTGTGCCGGTATACCTTGCTCCACGATGCGTCCCTCGTGCATAACCAGAATGCGGTCAGCCATGTGTTTGGCTACGGCCAGGTCATGCGTGATGAAAAGGTACGTCATATTGAAATCACGTTTGAGCTCGTTGAGCAGATTGAGCACCTGCGCCTGTACCGACACATCCAACGCTGACACCGACTCGTCACAGATCAGCAGTTTGGGTTGCAGCGCCAAAGCCCTTGCAATAGCGATGCGTTGCCGTTGCCCGCCCGAGAAAGCTTGTGGATAACGCTGTGCATACCCTGCTGTAAGTCCTACTCTATCAATGAGTTCCAACATCTTTCCACGGCGTTCTTTTTCATTTTTGTAGAGCTTATGCACACGCATGGGCTCCAGAATGGCTTCTCCGACAGTATACAGGGAATTGAGGGATGTATAAGGATCCTGGAAGATCATCTGGAAATGACGACGGTTCCGGCGCAGCGTTTCAGCGTTCATACTGCACATGTCGTCACCCTCAAATAGCACACTTCCCGCTGTCGGCTCTACCAGTCGTAGCATCGCTCGTCCCAGCGTAGTCTTACCGCTGCCTGATTCACCTACCAAGGCAATAGTTTCGCCATGCTTCACTTCAAAGCTCACCCCGTCCACTGCTTTCACATAGCCTGAGGTTCGGGAGAAAATTCCTTTCCTGATCGGGAAGTATACCTGTAAGTCCTGCACTTGCAGCAGAGGTGGCTTTTGGCTGTTGTCACGCTGCTGTTTTATACCTGAGACCGTCCCGACATAAGCGTTTACCACATCCACTAAAGATGGTGCGTATACCTGCGACTGCTTCTCGCGGATGTTGCCCTGCTCATCTTCTACCATGTAGTCGGCTACAGTCGGCAACTTGGATTGTGACTTGGTGCTGAGTGTGGGGCGGCAGGCGAGCAAGCCCTTGGTATAGGGGTGCTGCGGATTCGTAAAGATATCGAGTACACTGCCTTGCTCTACAATACGGCCTTTGTACATCACCAGTACCCGGTCAGCTATCTCGGCTACTACTCCCAAATCATGAGAAATAAACAGCACCGCCATGTTTTGCTTTACCCGCAATTCGTCAATCAACGAGAGTATGCGGGCTTGCACTGTTACATCTAAAGCAGTAGTCGGCTCGTCGGCTAGCAGAATGGCCGGCTCACAGGCCATGGCCATCGCAATCATGACACGTTGCTTCTGTCCGCCTGAAATCTGGTGTGGATAACTGTCGTAAATTTGGTTGGCTCTCGGGAGCTTAGCTTGCTCAAAAAGCTGCAATACACGCATCCTGGCCTCTTTTTTAGAAATATCCAGATGCCACAAGAGTACTTCTGCCACCTGTTCTCCACAGGTATAGACGGGGTTAAGGGACGACATCGGGTCCTGAAAAATCATTCCTAGTTCACGGCCCCGGATCTGTTGTAGTTGGTTCTCTTTTAGCTGTAACAGATCCACCGCTCCCAGTCGCTCTGATTGAAACTCGACCTTCCCTCCTACCTGTGCATTCGTATCGAGTAGTTGCATCAAAGACAATGCCGTCACCGTCTTTCCCGATCCCGATTCACCAACGATTGCTACTGCCTCCCCTGCATGTAATGTAAAAGAAACCCCCTCCACCGCATGCACCGTACCCTGGCATGTGGAGAAACTAGTTTTCAGATCCGTGACCTGCAGTATAGGCGTAGGTATAGACAAGGGTAAGGGATAAGGTGCTTCTGGTAAAAATAAGCTTTTTTGAATGATTGCGAAGCCTTTCTTGTTTTCGTTTTTCGCAGTACATTTAAGATTGACACTAAAGCATATGAAGAACACTTCTGAAAACACGCTGACAGGTAATAGTACACCTACTAAGATAAATTCTAAAAGCACCATCATTTGGGACCTCGGCGCCGTTTTAATTGACTGGAACCCGCATCACCTTTACCGCAAGATCTTCGATGATGAAGCGCAAATGCTGCACTTCCTGGAGAATGTCTGCACGTTTGAGTGGAATGAAGAACAGGATGGTGGTCGCACGATACAAGAAGCCAATGACTACCTGATCTCAAAACATCCGGAGCATGAAGAGCATATCAAAGCCTATTACGGCCGTTGGGAGGAAATGCTAGGCGGCCCGATTGAAGGCACTGTCGAGATCTTCAGGGAGATGAAAAACCGTGGTGAACATAAATTTTACGCCCTTACCAACTGGTCAGCAGAACTCTTCCCAATTGCGCTGGAGCGCTACGATTTTCTCAACTGGTTCGATGGGATTGTTGTTTCTGGTACCGAGAAAGACCGCAAACCTAACCACAGTTTCTACCATACCTTGCTCAACAGGTATAAAGTGCAGCCAACCGCAGCACTGTTTATCGATGACAACCTGCGCAACATCAAAGCCGCCGAGCAATTAGGGATTGAATCAATCCATTTCACATCGCCGGAGGATTTGAGAGCAAGACTCGAGCGGTTAGGCATCTTATAGAGCTTTCTGATTGTCACAATAAAAAGGCGGCTGTTCCATATGGAGCAGCCGCCTTTTTGTTTACTTTAATTATACCTTACAAACCCTGTTGTTCTGTAGCTGGTTTCTTTACAGGCTCGTCATAATGCGCGAAGAAGCGCTTCTGATTGAATAGGATGATTAGTACTCCAATGAAAATAGCTGAGTCTGCCACATTAAAAATTGGCCACAAGGACATGGGTTTGCCGCCCAAAATCGGAACCCAGTTCGGAACGATACCTTCCCAGATATCAAAATAGAACATATCGATTACCTGTCCATGAAACCACGGTGTTGGCGAACCATACGGGTGATTGTCAAACAACACACCGTAAAAAGTACTGTCAATCAGGTTGCCAATAGCGCCACCCAGAATCAGGCCGATACACCAGATCAAACCCTTAGGAGCTTTCGTTTTAACCAAATGGTAGATGTAATAGGCAATACCGAACACTGCCACCAGTCTGAACAGCGATAGGATGAGCTTACCATAGTCAGAGCCGAGCTGCACACCGAAGGCCATACCCGGGTTCAGGGTATAGTGTAGCTTCAGCCAGTCACCCAGGAGCACGATTTCGCCTGGCATACCCATTTCCATGTTGTAATGCACGATGAGCTTCACAGCCTGGTCGATAATGATGACGATAAGGGCCACCAGGTAGTACTTCCAATATTTCATGTTTCGTCAATTAGGCTGCAGCCAGTTTGTTCGTCACTGCAGGATAAAGGTGTAAGGTATAGCCCTAGCCATTTTATACAGCCAGGGCTTTTGATTTATGCAGTAACCGCTTCCGTGCGGATACGGATATTTACTTGATAATCGTCCACCTCCAGAAGTGTGCCATCTACCACATGGTCAGCCAGTTCAAGGCTCAGCGCCTGTGTCTCGGCCTGTATGTAGTCGCGGAAGTTTTCTACAGCGACGTTTACCTCAGCTACTGATGCCTGCAGCACGATGTGTATCTTGTCCTGCACCTCCAGATTGCTGTCTTTGCGCAGGTTCTGAATACGGTTTACCAGTTCGCGGGCGATACCCTCCTGTTTCAGCTCTTCGGTGATGGTCACGTCTAGCGCCACAGTCAGCTTGCCTTCGCTGGCTACCAACCATCCCGGGATGTCCTCCGAAGAGATTTCCACGTCGTCCGGTGTCAGCACGGCGGTTTCCTCGTCGCTTATCTGCAGTTCTATACCACCTTCACGCTCCAAGTGGGCGATATCCTCTTGGTTCATTTGCTGCACGGCAGAAGCCACCAGCTTCATCTTCGGACCAAATACCTGACCCAGCTTCTTGAAGTTCGGCTTGATCTTCTTCACGAGTATACCTGACGTATCGTCGATGTACTCCACGTGCTTGATGTTCACCTCGCTCATGATCAGGTCTTCCACCGCCTGAATTTGCTGACGGGTCTTGTCGTTTAGCACAGGTATAAGTATACGCTGCAATGGCTGACGCACTTTGATGAAGTGTTTCTTACGCAGCGAATGCACCAGCGACGAAATGGTCTGGGCCAGCGCCATGCGCTCTTCCAAATCCTTGTCGATGGCCGAATGCTCTACTTCCGGGTAGTAAGCCAAATGCACCGATTCTTCTTTGTGCTTGCCACTCACGGCGTTCAGGTCGCGGTACAGTTGCTCGGCGTAGAACGGCGCGATAGGCGAAGCCAGCTTGGCAATTGTTTCCAGACAGGTATAGAGCGTCTGGTAAGCGGCCATTTTGTCTTCGTTGTACTCGCCCTTCCAGAAGCGCTTGCGGTTCAGGCGCACGTACCAGTTGCTCAGGTCGTCCACCACGAAATCCTGAATAGCACGGGCGGCACGGGTTGGGTCGTAGTCTTCTAAGAAAGTGTCTACGTCGGCTACCAGCGTGTTCAGCTTGGAGATAATCCAGCGGTCGCTTTCGGTTCTGCGCTCCAATGGCACTTCGTCCTCGGCGAACGTGAAGTTATCCAAGTTGGCGTACAGTGCGAAGAAAGAGTAGGTATTCTGCAGCGTACCGAAGAAACGGCGCTGTGTCTCTACTACACCCTCCGGGTTGAACTTAAGGTTGTCCCACGGTGGCGCGTTGGCAATCATGTACCAGCGCACAGCGTCCGGGCCGTACTTGCCAATCATCTCGAACGGGTCGATGGCATTGCCAAGGCGCTTGCTCATCTTATTGCCGTTCTTATCAAGCACCAGACCGTTGGCGATTACGTTCTTGTAAGCCACACTATCTTCCAGCATAACAGCCAGTGCGTGCAGCGTAAAGAACCAGCCGCGTGTCTGGTCAACACCCTCGGCGATGTAGTCTGCCGGGAAGTTCTGTTCGAATATTTCTTTGTTTTCCAGCGGGTAGTGCCACTGTGCATAAGGCATAGCGCCCGAGTCGAACCAAACGTCAATCAAGTCTGTCTCTCTGTGCATTGGCTTTCCGGAGTCGCTCACCAGCACGATGTTGTCCACATACGGACGGTGCAGGTCGTTTATCTCCACGGAAGCCTCCATCAGACCAGCGTCCACGGCACGGTCTATCTCGTCGCTCAGTTGCTGGATAGAGCCAATGCAGATTTCCTCCTCGCCATCCTCGGTTCTCCAGATAGGCAGCGGCGTACCCCAGTAGCGCGAGCGCGACAGGTTCCAATCCACCAGATTCTCGAGCCAGTTACCGAAACGGCCTGTACCGGTTGATTCTGGTTTCCAGTTGATGGTTTTGTTCAGTTCAATCAAACGGTCCTTTACCGCGGTAGTCTTGATGAACCAGCTGTCCAGCGGATAGTACAACACGGGCTTGTCCGTACGCCAGCAATGCGGGTAGGTGTGCTCGTATTTCTCTACTTTAAAGGCTCTGCCCTCTTCTTTCAGTTTGATGGCAATCAGTACGTCGGTTGGCTTGTAGTCAGGGGCTGATTCGTCTTCGCCGGTGTAGTTCTTTACGTACATGCCCGCAAAGTCAGTTACCTCTTTCACGAAGCGGCCTTGCTTGTCCACGAGCGGCATGGGTTTACCGTTCTCGTCCTCTACCAACAACGCAGGTATATCGTTCTGGGCAGCTACTCTAAAGTCGTCCGCGCCAAAGGTTGGGGAGATGTGCACGATACCTGTACCATCTTCGGTGGTCACGAAATCGCCCACTACCACGCGGAAAGCGGGCTTGTCTGGCTGCACGTACGGCATCAGCTGGTGGTATTCCACACCGGCCAGGTCAGCGCCTGTAAACTCTTCTACTATCTTATAAGGAATCAGCTTATCGCCGGAGCTATACTCTGTCAACGGGATGCCATCTGCCTTCGGATTGAAGAAGCGGCTCACCAAGTCTTTGGCCAGGATTACCGAAATCGGCTCGTAGGTATAGGGGTTGTAGGTACGCACTTTCACGTACTTGATACCCTTACCCACAGCCAGTGCCGTGTTGGCAGGAAGCGTCCAAGGGGTAGTCGTCCAGGCCAGGAAGAACACGTTCTCTTCCTCGTACTCGAACAGGAACATATCGCGGGTGACTTTCTTCACCTCGAACTGCGCCACGATGGTCGTGTCCTTTACCATCTTGTAGCAACCTGGCTGGTTCAGTTCGTGTGAACTCAAACCAGTGCCCGCACCCGGCGAGTAAGGCTGGATGGTATAACCTTTGTATAAAAAGCCTTTGTCGTACAGGCGCTTCAACAGGGCCCATATCGATTCAATGTATTCGTTCTCGAAGGTGATGTACGGATTGTCAAGGTCTACCCAGTAACCCATTTGCTCAGTCAGGTCGTCCCACTGGCTCTTGAAACGCATCACCGTTTCGCGGCAGCGCTGGTTGTACTCCTCTACCGTTATCTTCTTACCGATATCCTCTTTCGTGATACCCAGCTCCTTCTCTACCTGTAGCTCTACCGGCAGACCATGCGTGTCCCAGCCGCCTTTGCGGTTCACCTGAAAACCTTTCAGGGTCTTGTAGCGGCAGAAAATATCTTTCACGGCGCGGGCCATCACGTGGTGGATACCCGGCGTACCGTTCGCCGACGGCGGTCCTTCATAAAACACGAAAGGCTTGTGCCCTTCCCTTGTCGATACTGACCGCTGGAAGATGTTGTGTTCTTTCCAGTATGCCAGTACATCTTCGCCTACTTTGGCGTAATTCAGATTTTTGTATTCGTTATACTTTGCCATGTTAAGCACTTACTTCTTCAGGTAATTCGTCTTGTAATTTCAACTTCAGCTGGTTCAGGTCAAGCTCCTCGTCCTCGTGCTCCAGATAAAACTCGTCGTAGTGTTCTATCAGGGCGTACGGGTCGCGCTTGTACTTGCCGCTATCAAAGCTCATCAGCAAAGTTGGCAATATAATCAGGTTTGTGAATAATGCAATCAATAAACTCACCGACATCAGCACGCCCAAGGCCTTGGTTCCGCCAAATTCAGAGAAGGCGAATATCACAAAACCGAAGAACAGGATGATGGACGTGTATATCATACTCGTGCCCGCCTCCGTCAAACTCGTCGTGATGGCGCGACTCACGTGGAACCCGTTGCTCAGCAACTCACTCCTATACTTAGCCAGAAAGTGAATTGAGTCATCAATGGCTATACCTAGCGCAATACTGAAAATCAGTGCCGTGCTCGGTTTCAGCGGTATGTTGAAAACCCCCATCAATCCGCCCGCTATCAAAAGCGGTATCATGTTGGGAACCACTGAGATAATCACTACCCTTGCCGATTTAAACAACAAAGCAATCACAATAGTTACCAACACGAAGGCCAGCAGCAAACTTGAGCGCAGGTTGTTGATTAAGTATTCGTTGCCTTTGATGAACAGGAGCGTTGTACCCGTCAGACTGACCTTAGTTTCAGCGCCTGTCTCATCGCGGGTAAAGGTCATGGTGTTGCCCTCCTCCGTCACGGTCACGCCCTCGCCACCGTAGATGTCGCGCAGCTCTGGTTTTATTTTGCTGATGATCAATGTGTCGAGCTCTCTGGAACCTGCGTCTGCCACTTTGAGGGAGATTCGGGCAGTCTGTCCGGTGCTGTCCACGAAGGAGCGCAGGAGCCGTTGGTTGTCGCCACCGTCTTGCTTGGCCAGATAACTGAACACAAAGTTGCGCTCGGTATTGTCTGGCAGTCGGTAAGAGTTAGGGTCGCCTTCATAGAAGGCCTGCGTGGCTGTCTTTACTAGTCCCACGATAGAAATGGGCGCTGACAAAATAGGCTGCGTGCGCAGGAAGTCTTCGAGCTGGTTGAGCTTGTTCAGGTTGGGAAGCCGCATCACACCTTGCTTTATACCGGTGTCCACGATAATCTCAAGTGGCATGACCCCGCTAAAGTGGTGCTCAAAGAACGCCAAGTCGGCATTCACGCTACTCTCCGCCGGCAGGTCGTCGACCATGTACGAGACCGTCTTCACCTTATAGATTCCCCAGAACGAAGCTAGCAAGGCGACAATAGTAAAGAAGTAGACCAGATGGCGTTTGTGGTGCACGATGTAATCCAGGAACTCCAGAAACTTATTAAGCGGCTTGGCATCCAGGTGGCGCAGCTGCCGTGGTGTTGGGGGCGGCAGGTACGAGAACACCACCGGTATCAGCACAATGCTGATGATATACGTCACGAAGATGTTGATGCCCGCCACGACACCGAACTCATAGAGAATGGCCACATGCGTGAACGTGAACACAATAAAGCCGATCGCAGTCGTCGTGTTCGTTACCAGATTCACTACCCCGATTTTGCTGATGACCCGCGCCAGCGCCATTATTTTGTTGCCGTGCCGGCGGTAGTCGTAATGGTAGCGCGTGAGCAGGTAGGTCGTGTTCGGTATACCTATCACGACCAAGATGGCAGGTATAAGACCAGTGAGCAATGATATCTTGTAGTCCAGTATCGCCAGCGTGCCGAGCACCCATACCACCACCATGCTAATCATCAGGAGTGGGAAGATAACGGCGTAGAAGGAGCGGAAGAAGATGAAGAGTGTGATGCCTGTCACCAGCAAGGCCAGCACCAGAAACATTTTCATTTCGGCAGCTACCTTGGTCGTCATCACCGCGCGCACAAATGGCAGACCCGCATAATGCAGCTTTATACCTGTCTCCTTGGAAAAGACTTCGGTATGGGCCATCACGTCATCCATCACCTTCACGCGGCGGGCCGAGTTCAGGTAGGCGGGGTCAACGGTCACGGCCAGCAAAGTAGCTCCCGTCTTTTGGTTAATGATTTGGCCATCATAGAAGACCTGACTACGCATCACCCGCAGCATGCTGTCGAGTTGCGCTTGGGTCTGGGGCATGGGGTTGAAGATGGGGGCCGTAGTGAACTTGCGGTCGGCGGTGTCCTTTACGACCTGTATCAGGTTGGGCAGCGAGATAACCGCCTTAACTCCTTCTACTGTGTTCAGCTGGTCCGAAAGGGATTTGAGCTTCTGGAAGTTCTCTAGTTTGTAGGCCTTGGTGCTTTGCATACCCACCACGAGAATGTTGCCATCCTCGCCGAATGTCTCTTTAAATCGCTGGAAGTATACCATGTCCGGGTCATCCGGCGACACAACATTGGCGAAGTCGTACGACATTTCTGCGTCTTTGGCCTGATAACCCATAAACGCAGTAAGCAACGCTAACAGGATGAGCAGTCTCAGCCTGTTTTTGATAATGAAAATGGCAATCTTATTCCACATGGTCCCCTTTGATGCCGCAAAGGTAAGGAATTTTAATTTTTCCGGGAGCTTGTATTAAGGGTATGCTGCCCTTAATGCCTGATTGTAAGATTTGAATGGGAAGTGCAGTTATGGGAATGCTAATGTAGAGGAAGGTTACTTTAAAAAGGGCTTAGAAATTCTGTCATTCTGTAAAGAAACTTGGTTGCTGGGAGTTTAAGCTGTCACTATGTACTACCAAGTTCCTTACAGGATGACAGAAGAGAAGAATGGAACACAAAAAAGCCCTTATCGTGTATACAAGGGCTTTCTCTACATTATTAATCTGATTTATTTCTTCTTATTGGAAGAAGACGAAGAGTTAGACGATTTGTTTTCGGGCACACAGTTCGGTACCTGCTTTCCATCCTTTTCCTTCATTCCCACTTGCTCGTAGCCTTTCCAACACGGGTCCTTTTCTGAGCTGCTTTTCGATTTTGATGTGTTTGCCATAGCTTTTGGTTTTAAGTTTGAAACTTGCAATGCAGCATGCAATACTTCAATCAATGTGTCTTGTCCTTTCTGAATAGCATACTACTGTGTTTATAACTGGTAGATCCTACAGTTTGTTATTGAATCAATTGTAATCACTTACAGATTACCGATTGACAGTTTATGCACTGTTGGTAATCTTGCTTTCCAACACAGGATGTGCATCAATTAACAGCTTTACTGTTGACATACATCTTCGCTAGTCTCCTTGTGCATAAACCCACCAAATCCTAATTCTCAACAAATTATGAATCAATATCTTACGTCATATAAAGCAGTAACTTGAGTAGCTTAATCCACATCAGTTCACCCTACCTATACCTTTATAAGATACTTCTACTTAACATAAGTAACAAACTTTCAGTGTGTTCAGGACAAATTAGTTCTCTACTTGAGCGGCCTGTTGTACCTGTTGCATGCGAAAAACTGGTGCTTGGTAATCGGATGGCAGGTAATTTTCAGGTATAGTCACCATGTTTCCGTCCCGCTGTGCGCGATAATGTGGCGAGAGGATCTCTATACCTCTTTCATTGAATTTATCCTGTATATGCTGATGGATATTAGAATAGATAACGGCCATACTTCCTGCATTGCGGGTATAGGCATTCAGTTGATAGCTCACATAGAAATCATCAAGACTGGTTTGCAGTACGAATGGTTTGGGTTCTCGCAAGATCATAGGTACTGCTAAAGCGGCATCAATTAGAGCCTGGTGCACTTTTGCCCATGGTACATCATAACCGATCGTGACCGTGGTATTGAGTATAAGTCCTTTGTTTTGTTCGCTGCAGCAGTTCGTATAGTTAGTAGTATGGTTAGTTAAGATCATAGCATTCGGGATCGTGATATCTTCATTCTTAATCGTCCGGATGCGCGTCACTAAAAGCGTTTTCTCTATCACATCACCTGTGATGTCATTTATCTTAATTCTATCCCCTATCCTGAACGAGCGCATATAGGTAAGCACCATACCTGCCACCATGTTTGCGATAGCAGACGATGAACCTAATGAGAAAAGAATACCGATGAATACTGAAACACCCTGAAAAACGGGAGAACTCGAGCCTGGCAGGTATGGGAAGATGACAATGAACATGAACGCATAGAGCAGAAAGCGCACAATGTTATAAGTAGGCTTGGCCCAGTCGGCATAAAAGCCCGGTATTTCAAGTTTGCCACTCTCTACTTCATCTGACAGGAAACGGAACAGCTTGACGGTATAATGCGTCACCACAACAATTACCAGTATTGTCAGCATGTTAGGAATGTAGCTAAGAAAGCCTAACCCAATCTTGCGGAGCGGATTCAATATATAGAGTAGCAGCGTATCAGCATAACCTTCTGTCCAGGGAAAAATACTGAAGAGCACAGGCAGCAGGAAGTACACCATCATGAAGATCACGATAAGTCTTACAAACTTCATGGCCGTAAGCACAAGGCCTACCTCCCGCTCCGGTGTGAGCAGTTCGTAATTTCTCACCTTTAGACCTTTAATTCGTTTGTCCTGCTGTTCTTCAATTTTAAGGAAAATGTATCCGAATAGCTTGTTTACATACTTGATCAGCAGGAAGAATACTACCAGCACAAGCAGTGCCAGGCCTATTTCGGTCAGAATTTCACGAAGACTGTACTGTTCTGAAAACGTCTTGACGCTTCTCCTGATATTGGTTGCGTAAATCTCGGCTAACTCCATGCGTGACTTATCCGCTAGACTAGCGTCTGCTTCCGTGACACTCATCAGTACTCTGTCTGCATACAGCACATCTGCTGACAGCGCATTCTCCAGCACCTTTATAGAATCAGCTTTGAAAAAACGGTCTTCTGCCAATATCCGGATACGTCTGCTAATGGCTTCGGCACGCTCTTCTTTGGTAAAGGAGCCTACCGGGTTATAAAGCACAAACAGTGTGTCGCGGTGTAAGATAACCGGGGCTCCGGCAGGTTTAGTGAAGGTAGTATCGGGTTGAGCAAATGCCGTTACAAAAGCTGACGAGACAATCAGCCACATCAATAAGAATAATCTCATGTACGAATAGGGTGGATGAATCTTGAATATAATAAAAAAACACAAAAGCTCGCGCATATAGTGCGCCAGATACTGTGGATTAATGTACCTGTTAGAACAAAGCCAACAACAACCAATCTATTGCTATTCTTTGATTTATGATCTGACTAACAAGTTAGATCTCACAAAGTTTCAGGTATTTCTCCACATGCTTTATGTTAGATATCAGACAGCATAAAACAAAAAAGGCGGTACTGCCGAAGCAATACCGCCTTTCTATAACTAGAGATCCTGATGCTTAGGCCAGCTTCTCAAATATGCTCTTGAAGTTTACGGCTTTGTCAATGTAGCTGTGCAGTTCACTGATCGGCATACGTACCTGCTCTCTTGAGTCGCGGTCGCGTACGGTTACCGTGTTGTCCTCCAATGTTTGGTGGTCTACGGCGATACAGAACGGCGTACCGATGAGGTCCTGACGGGTATAGCGCTTGCCAATGGAGTCACGCTCTTCGTAAATCATGTTGAAGTCGTAAC
The DNA here is from genome assembly GCF_058932845.1 of Pontibacter sp. LHS2. Classification (NCBI taxonomy): domain Bacteria; kingdom Pseudomonadati; phylum Bacteroidota; class Cytophagia; order Cytophagales; family Hymenobacteraceae; genus Pontibacter; species Pontibacter sp. LHS2. The sequence goes on along the minus strand of NZ_JBZYWG010000004.1, from coordinate 305,475 downwards.
GCAGCGAGTTGAAGATCTCGGTCGCTTTCTCTGGCAAGCCATCTTTCTTCGTGAGTGGCAGGATAGCGGCCTTTACAGGAGCCAGTGCCGGGTGGAACTTCAGGAAAGTACGGCTCTTGGTAGAATCGCCTTCGGTGATTTCTTCTTCGGTATAGGCGCTGCACAGGGTCATCAGGAACAGGCGGTCAGCTCCTACGGATGTTTCCACCACGTACGGAATGTAGTTACCGTATGGTTTGCCGTCATCGTTCAGGTCGTTGTCGAAGTACTGCATTTTCTTGCGGCTCAGCTCCTGGTGCTGTGTCAGGTCGAAGTCAGTGCGAGAGTGTATACCTTCTACTTCCTTGAAACCGAACGGGAACTTGAATTCAATGTCCACGGCGGCGTTGGCATAGTGAGCCAGCTTCTCGTGGTCGTGGTAACGCAGACTGTCGGCAGGTATACCGATGGCCTGATGCCACTTCTTACGAGCTTCCTTCCACTGGTTGTACCACTCCATCTCGGTGCCAGGGCGTACGAAGAACTGCATTTCCATCTGCTCAAACTCCCGCATGCGGAAGATGAACTGACGGGCTACAATCTCGTTACGGAATGCCTTACCGATTTGCGCGATACCAAACGGCACCTTCATGCGGCCGGTCTTCTGCACGTTCAGGAAGTTCACGAATATACCCTGAGCCGTTTCAGGGCGCAGGTAAATGGTGCTCGAGTCTTCGGCCACAGAACCTACCTGCGTCGAGAACATCAGGTTGAACTGACGCACTTCGGTCCAGTTGGTAGTACCGGAGATCGGGCATTTAATGTCTTCACGGATGATCAACTCACGCACGGCGTCCAGTTCCTCAGCGCCCAGCAGTTTGCCCATCTCTACTAACAGTTCACTGGCTTTGTCATAGTGACCGTCAGCTTCGTACTGGGCGGCTTTCTCTTCTATCAGCACGTCGGCACGGTAGCGCTTCTTCGAGTCCTTGTTGTCGATCATCGGGTCGTTGAAGCTGTCCACGTGACCGGAGGCTTTCCAGGTATGCGGGTGCATGAAAATGGCGGCGTCTATACCTACCACGTTCTGGTGCAGCTGCGTCATGGACTTCCACCACAGGTTTTTGAGGTTATTCTTCAGCTCTACGCCCATCTGGCCGTAATCGTACACGGCTTGCAGACCATCGTATATCTCGCTAGACGGAAATACGAAGCCGTATTCCTTTGCGTGCGAGATGATATCTTTCAATTGTGCGTTTTCTACAGGGGTTTTCTCTTGTGTCGCCATGTTGCAAAGATAGAACATTAAGGTGTGATTTTGCCATACGCGATTTATAGATTTTAGAGTATATAAAACATCGTATATTTTACTCTTTTATAAAATTTTATAACTCTAACAATCCGGAAAGGTATAAGGCAACATCTGTTAATAATTTCTTAACATTGGATAGATTAACCTACCGCCCAATTTGTAATAACTTGCGTCGTTTTTGTAAAACTCACCCAATTCTATAAAATGGCTAAGACTAAAAAGGGTAAAAAACCAGTTGTTCCTACCCAGCCTTACAAGTTCAGGAAGCGTTTCAGCTTGCTGGATGTGCTTTTCCAAAAAGAAAAGAGATTCCTTTACTTCATTGCTTTCTCCTTTATTGTCGCCGGTATTGTCTATCCATATGCATCGATCGCGATGTGGGTGGGTTTCCTGTTTGCCGCTTACTCGGCTATCGCGAACGATAGTATTCAGACCATCGGTACCTTCATTATCTCAAATGAAAAACGTGCCTGGTACTGGCAGTGGCTCTTCATGGGCGCTATTTTCTTAGCTACTGTATTCTACAGCTGGTACATGTTTGACGGTGACGTAACCTACCAGCGCCTAGCCTCTAAGGGATTTGACCAGACACCTGATAACTTTGTGTTCCTGCAGCTGGCCGCACCTATTATCCTCTTGCTCCTTACCCGCTTCCGTATACCTGTTTCTACTACCTTCATGCTCCTGAGTGTGTTCACGGTAAGCTCGGGTGCCATTGTGGGCATGATTGAGAAGAGTTTATTGGGTTATGTTGCTGCTTTTGGCACGGCGCTTCTTTTATACCTTGCATTATCAAAGGTGATCAAGCGTTTTGTGAAGGGCGAGGCCCATAGCTTCTGGACGGTAGCACAGTGGGTTGTATCCGGTTTCCTGTGGCATACCTGGCTGGCGCAAGACCTGGCAAACGTAGCCGTGTACCTGCCGCGCTCGCTCAACGTCTGGGAGTTTGCCGCTTTTGCAGGCTTTATCTTCTTAGGTATGGGCTTCCTTTTCTTCAAGAAAGGAGAGAAAATACAGGAGATCATCAACGAAAAATCAGATGTGCGTGACGTACGCAGCGCCACGATCATTGACCTGGTTTACGCTATCATCCTCTATTTCTTTAAAGAGCTCAATAACATGCCAATGAGTACTACCTGGGTGTTCATCGGTTTGCTGGCAGGCCGCGAGTTAGGTATGCGCATCAGAGCACATGAAGGCAGCACTAAACTGGCCAAGACTTTCAACCTGATCGGGAAAGATATTTTATCTGTGACAATTGGTTTGGTTATCTCGGTTATCATGGCCATCGCCATTAACCCGGTTATTCAGCAGGAGATCATGAATTTCTTCTTCGAATAGGCTATACCTACTTCACTATAGAAAAGGCCCGGCATGCGTCGGGCCTTTTTGTTTTTAGCCTGGAATTAGCTGTGTATAATAATTCTTCAAAGTGCCTTCCTTAACGCTGTAGAGGACATAATGAAATCCTTTTCCACGCTTTGATTTGTTAGCAAGTGACCGGTCTGATCATCATCGCTGATTTGATTTCATCCTGCCCTCTTCTGTGACGTTGTTCTCAATAAATCTCAAATCGCTCTACTATCAGGTATAGCATCAGCATATTTTAGTTTATAATCTCCATTCCAGAAATAGCGATTTAGGTTATCATTCATCCATCACAATAAAAAAATCCCGACTCCTTTGCAGAAACCGGGATTATGTAGAAATACTGTTTGCTTGTTATTCTGGCCAAACTACTTCCAGGTTGTCGTTGATGAACACACCGAAGTTTACAGCGATCAGTTGATCTTCGTCGAAATACAGGTCGATCATTTCCTTTTCATAAGAAATGCGGGTTTCACCTGTTTCCATTTCCTCTTCTTCTATGTCTTCGTAGCCGTGATCTGCGAAAAGCCGTTTCAGTTGATCCTGGCTCATTTCGAAAATACGCTCTTCCCACAGCTTCACGTCGCGGTTCGCTGTTTCGATGCAGCTCAGTTTGTAATCATCTTCTTTGTCAAAGTAAAGGGAGTACCCCTCTTCCCAATAGTTCCAGGCTTGATGCTCAAACTCATCTTCTTCATCAGACTCTTCAATCTCTTCAGGTTCGCCTAGTAGTTGCTCTACTTCTTCCATTGTAAGGCCAAACTTGATCTTTCCAAGCCCTTTGCCTAACCTGATTTCTTTGTTAACCATGTTGCTCTCTCGTTTTATCTTGTATGCAAAGATATGTGATTTACTAATTTCGGAATTAAAAGGTTAAACGCTATAATCGTCTTTTAATTTTTTAGGATTCGTATTTTGACCTGAACTCGGCCATCAGTTGCTTATACGTTTCATTCTCTTTTGCCTCATCCCATTTCATTTTGAATATACGCGCTGACTCAGCTTTCACCGGGTCAGGATCCAGCGGCAACTGGTCGCGACCGTGAGCACCACTCTGGCCTTTTTTATCATCTGGTACGGGGCCTTTATACTTTTGCCCGGTTCGGTGGTTGGCATAGCGCCGGGAGCGCGTATACCCCATCTGCAAAAACTTACGTGCCATATCAGCGCCTACAAAGTCGTTCTGACGCAGGTAATCCAAAAATAGCCCGTAGATATGCTCTGATGACTCCTGTGCGATCTCAGGCGTTTTAAAGCGCCAATGCGGCAGGATCTCCGACTTATAGGGCTCCACTAACAATACACCCTGCTCTCCTTTTCCTATACGGTATAGCTCCGGGTTTTTCCTGAAATCGGTTTTTTTAAAGTCCAGTTCGTAGTTAAAGCTCATTGCGTGCCCTTGTGTCGTCTGTTAAGCTTGTCATGTTAAATTGGTCGTCCTCATACAGCACAGGGTACTGCTCCGGATATGTTATGATAAAGCTGTTTTCCTTGTAGTTTCTGGACAGTATACGAGGTACAATATCCAATTCACTGATATAAGACACGGTTCCTTTGCGTGCTGAAATCACCATGACCATATCGTCTTTGCCTATACCTGTCTGATTATTCTCAAACTCGCTCATAGTTGGTCGTGGCAAGAACTCGGCATCTATGGCCGGCTTATTAGCCTTTACTTCTGCCTTTAGCCTGTTTAAAGTTCTTCTGCCTGCCATAAACACCACTCTTGCCCCTAGTTGCAATGATAACAGCTTCACGGAGCGTATCCAGCGCAGGAAGCCTCTCTCCAACTCAGCGTTGGCTGGCACGATCACTACAATTCTGTTTGTCGTGTTGAGCGGCTGCACAATCTTACATACCTGAATCATTTGTTCAGTGTTCTTAAGCAGGTTGTCCAGCACAGTACCGAAAATTCTGTCGCGGGTGGTTATCTTGGCATTCCACCCGAGTACCACCTCAGTGATCATCAGTTCCTTAATGGCCCGCAGTATGCCACTGGCTACGTTTATATCAATCTTGGATACTAGCTGTACGTCGTGATCAGTTGCTGAGGCATGTTTAATGGCCTCCTGCAGCATTTTGTTTTTCTTATAGATTTCCTCTTCCGCATGTTCATTGTCTATGACCACTGCCAGAGGGTAGATCGGTTCATGATACTGTGGATTCTTTAACATGATAGCCAGGTCTACCAAGTTCTCCAATGTTTTGGGGTTTGCTATCGGTACCATAATACGATCTGGCTTTTCGCTAAGATCCGGTCTCCTTCGGCTTTCAATGATTGCCAGAACACGTGCAGCTTTTTCCGTAATGAAAGAACTGCTGAGGGAAGTGGCTAATATCAATACAATCGTCAGGTTGAGCGCGGTTTCTCCAATGATACCTAGTTCGTAGCCAACCAGGATTACGGCTAGTGTGGCAGCTGCTCTTGCCGTACTTAACCCGAACATCAAATTCCGTTGCGTTTTGGTATAGCCATACAGCTTTTGGGTAATGTATGCCGGCAGCCATTTGGTTGCTAATGCCAGCACTATGATGACAACTGCCATCATGATGGTTTCTACACCCTCAAACAGAACACTAACATCAACTAGCATCCCTACACTTATCAGGAAGAACGGAACAAAGATGTTATTGCCTACAAACTCCAGCCTGTTCATCAATGCCGAAGTATGCGGAATAAGTTGGTTTAAAGCCAGCCCTGCCAAGAAGGCTCCTAATATAGCTTCTACTCCCGCCAGTTCAGCCAGAAATGCTGCTGCAAACACAAGGGTTAGTACAAATATGAATTGCGCTCCTTTTTCGCTTTCTATCTGCTTAAAAAACCACTTCGCTATCATCGGGAATACAAAAACGACGATAGCTACGAATATAGATAGGGAGACCATCAATTGGATCCAATACCCTATACCTATGTTTCCTTGCGCCACGCCTGCCACTACTGCTAGTACCAATAGTACAGCTGTATCAGTGATGATGGTGCCCCCTATCGTTACTGTTACTGCCTCGTTTTTCGTAAGACCCATTTTACTTACTATAGGATATGCCAATAAGGTATGGGACGCAAACATGCATGAGAGCAGTACTGCTGAATTTATCTGGTAGTCATACCCATAAAAAAACAGTACCGTTCCTGATAAGACTGGAATGAGAAAGGTAAGGGCACCATACACGATGCTTCTCATTTTGGTTTTTTTAAAGCCAACCATATCCATCTCCAATCCAGCTAAGAACATGATGTATAGTATTCCCACTGTTCCGAAGAGGATTATGCTCGAATCACGGAGTAGCAGATTGAATCCGTTTGGCCCTACAAGAACTCCCGCCAGTATGAGACCAACTATACCAGGTATGCGCAGCTTGTTCAGTATGATGGGAGCAATCAATATGATCAGCAGCACCAACGTAAAGATCAACACCGGATCCTCAAATGGAGGCACCAGCTTTAGAAGTAATGTCATAGTTTTATGTTAGCGTTCTCTTTTTCTCCTTATAAATATAGGCTTTTATTTTTTTAGCCTTTTTCGGCGGCGGCCCTTTTCCTTCTTTTCATCCTGCTCCTTTCTCTTTTTTGGGCCGACTTATCCAGCTTTCCACATCTTACCTGACCTTATTAATTTTAATTAGATGAATCTTTAAATAAATCTTCTTTCATCATTAAGGCTGTTTATAAGTTGATAAGTGTGGAACATCTGAACTTGTCCCCATTTTCATTTCCTATACCTGGTATGTACACCTGACTACCCACATTTTATTTTCCTGTTAATTTTTATCTCTCAATCACTTAACTGCTTTTTCCACTTTTGCCCATTCTATGTGCATTACTTTTTTCACATTCAGGTATCACCGTGGAAAAGCTATTTTTGGGTATACCTTTGTTAACCGCTTTCCACTTTTTGTGTGTTCCACAGCCCTTTTGTTATACCTGTGATACATTCACCAGTTGAGTTATCAGGATTGCTCCACACTTGTCCACATTTATACCCACTCTTTTTGTGGATTTCTGAACAGGTTTTCTGATTTCATTATTTAGGAGCTTTTTCTGCGCTCCAATCCATTGGATTCTTTCTATTACGGAAGTTCTGCCGGATTATTTGTAATGTTCAGCACTTCCTTAAAGTATAGCTGTTCCACAGGGTTTCTGTACTACGATAGAGAATGAATGATGGAAGACAACAGACAGTGAGTCTTGAGTTTTAGTGAATAGATAAACGTTGTCTGTAAGATGGAATAACCGTGGGCTGTGAAGTACTAACCTTTTTTATTAGTCATTTCTGAGGAACATGAATATGATTTGAAACACCATTACTCTTAATGTAGGTTGATGCATTATCTTCTGCAGAGTCTGTCATCCTATTGAGTTTACTTATCGATTCAGTTTAAGCTCTTATGGCTGGATGTGTTTCGGGGTATGCTTTTCTGGAAATACTGTCTTATAGGTTCTGTATTCGAATCGCACTCTCCCTCTATTGGTAGGTATACAGCAAGTCAGTATTCGGTTTAATCCTAACGATTTCACTGAATCTTTCAGATAGCAATCCTCTAAACCTATTAATTCTTGCAGGAACTTACCTTGTTAGGTGCACCTCTAATTTACTGGCTGGTTAAGTCGCTTTTCAGGATTTTTTGATTTGGTAACTCCAATGTTTATTTCGGAGGATTTAGACTTTTGGAAGGGATGTAGCTTGGGGGGCTTAGTTGATTCTTCAAGTGCTTATCGGATCTTGCGCATACCTCCTTTTCAAATTGGCAGTAAAGAAACAGCCCCTTACGTGTTTGCTTTTATACCTTTTAGTTTCTTCAGGTATGGTTAGCTTATTCTAGAGTATGACGTCACGTATTAAGTTCTTTTAGGGAAGTATGTATGAAGTACAGGAAGCTGCCATTTATTCCCTAGTAGTCTAGCTGCTTTTTCGTTTACATCTTATTACTTAGTTTTTACTTTCCATGCCTGATTGGCCTTGTACCAAATAACGGGCTACTTCCTTCTCCTACAAGTAACGTTTATCCATCGATCGTTTTCACAATCATCCTTGTTTTAATTTTGGTGGTTTCTTCTATCGAGATTAAGTGAATCGTAGCTATACCCTACCCTATCTTCTCTTCTATTTCATGAAGTCATATTAGGCATCAACAACTTCTTATACCGTTATACCTACTTCATCTTTTAAGTCACTTCTTGTCTTATTTTTCGACATGCCTATTTGTTAGCATGACTGAATAATTGGGCTGCTTGTGTGTAGACAAAATTTCTGTTTATTGGCCTTGGAGTAGTTTGTTGCTATTTCAGTTTAAGTTTTATCCACGGAATATCAGGCCTTCCAATTCAGATTAAGCATTAAAAAAGGGGGCTATTTTAGCCCCCTTCTGATTTACTAAAATTCTACATTCTCTTCCATTTCCCAATTTGCCCGGATCTCAAGTGACTTGTCATGCAGGTATACCTGCTCTGGTTCTCTTATCAGTTCTGGATCTCCTCCATCCCATTTGCCGTTGTTGTTGGCATCCAGTATTACCCGAATGAAGTAAGTTCCTGGCTCAATGTTTCGGAAGTTAAATGTTTTCGCATTGCGCACTTGCTGCTTTACTTTATACTGGTTGTCTATCAATTGAACGATGTAGTTTGCCTGCTGGGTTTTTACAGCGCCTCTGAGACTTCCAGCGCCGCGTGCTTCTGATACTGTTATCTGCATAGGTGGTTTGCTGAATTGTTCACCCTGCACCGGTACTATACCTGCGCTATCCAATATGATTGTTGCCTGCCGATTTGAGTTAGTCCATTTAGGCATTACAAAGCTTAATTCCGTTGCTGTTCGATCTAATGATACCTGCCCTGGGTATGTCAGTCTGGCTACTTCTATACTATCTGCCTGTAATCTCACAGGTTCCTTTGATTGAATTCTTACGGGTGTTTCCAATTCTATAGTGACCCTTTGCCCTTCACTGATGGTGTTATTGGTGTTAGCGCCATTTACCTTCAGTCTTACTCCATTTACACGCTGTGCTCGCTTTCCTTCAAACGCAATTTGCACCGTATCTACCGTACGATTGGCTGCTGAATCCAACGCAGTGAAAATGGCTCTTCCTCCAGTGAAACGACTATCACCAAACAGATCCACTATCTTGCCGTCAGTTGATATTTTATAAACTAATGAGTCTTTCGGAGAATTAACCGGTCTTGCTGAAAACGATTCTATGCCTTCGTTATAGTTTGCTACGAAACGGTCTGTATACCTTTCTCTTCGCTGTAGGATCGGACGTTTTGTATCGATACGTACTGTTTGCAATATGACTTCCTGTTCTTTACTTGTGACGCGTATAGGCTCTCCTTTGTAAGCGATCCATTCATCTTCATTATCATAAAGAGAGTTGTTATTTTTATCTGTCAGCGCATAGATCCTATACTCGCCATCCTTTATGTTCTCGAAGGTAAACTCCCCATTTGCATTTGTTTGAGTTTGATAATAAGGTCTGCTTTTTCTGATGCTGAGTGTATCATTAGTTGGGTATAGCGCTACCACTGCCTCCTTTTCAGGTTGCTGTGTCAGGAGCTTTACGACTTGTCCGCTCACTCTGCTGGAGTCGATAAAATTACCTGTGCTAAATGTCAGCGACAGTCCTTCCGCTATATTCTTTTCAGTTATATCCTGAATACCTTTTCTAAAATTTAAGGTATAGGTTGTATTCTCCTCCAGAGGTTGCTCGAACACTAATTCCATCCTGGTGCGGCTTGATCTTACCTGGTACTTATTGTCAGTGAAAGGCGTGATCAGCAACTCTTTTTGCAGGTTGTTCTGTTGAACTTCCTCATTGAAATCCAGGGTGATGGTACGGGTAGTTACATTAAGTTCCTTGGGTTTCGGGTTACTGTTCAGTAGTTCCGGTGCTTCTTCGTCCTTTGGTCCCCCTTCCGGGTTATTTATACTCGCACACGATGCTATTGTTAAGAGTGCAGCAGCGAGCAAAATGTTGTTGACAATTTTCATTTACTATTTGTTTAAATGAAAAACAGGCAAACTTTCGCTTGCCTTGTTCTTATTTATTAACACTGTTTGATGATGCTTATTTTCTTTTTGCCACAAAGATAAGGCTTGAATAATCATTGCCATTTTTCTCTGCATAGCTATTAGACTTAAACCCATTCACCACACTGCTGATCATTTTTGTCTTTCCTTCCCTTTGCTTTTCGCTCAGCATGCTCACATAGTAAGCATCAAATTTCATCGGCAGCACTTCCTTTAGTTGCATCTTGTGCTTCTTGAGGAATCGCTTCATGGTTGGTTGTGTGAAATGGTACAAGTGGCGCGGAACATCATAGGCGGCCCAGTCTGCTTTATACTGCTGCGCGTCGTGTGAGTCAGCATTTGGAACAGCTATGATCAGGGTACCATCCTCTTGTAACAGGCTTATAAGCTCTGCGATCGTTTCGTTTAAGGTATGGATATGCTCTAATACATGCCACATGGTTATAACCTCGAACTTCTCTCCGGTAATTTCTCCGAGCTCTTTAGCAATAATTTCGCCTGTAAGAGAGGAAGCTTCTTCCCGAGCACGAATGTTGGGCTCTACTCCTCTTATTTCCCAGCCGTCATTTTTGCAGGCATTCAGGAAGACACCCGTTCCACAACCATAATCCAGTATAGCCCCTTTTGCAGGAGCGTGTCTGTTTATAAGTTCTACTTTTTGCTTCGTTGTGATGGAGCGCACCACATGATAGGCCCTGTTGATAATGCCTGTCTTAATGTTGCTGTGCGATATGTATTCTTCAGATTCGTAATACTTATCAATACTGGCAGCATCAGGCCGCGGGTTCGTGAATTTGAAAGTGCAGTTTTCACACTCCACAATTACGAAGCTCTCTTTCGAGACTGCATTGTCTGTTACTACCAGGAAGTTTTTAAATTCTTCTTTGCCACATATTGGGCATTGCTCCAGTCTTTCGTAGCTCATTTATTTTCCAAGGTATACCATTAGTACCGAAATGTCGGCTGGTGACACACCACTGATGCGCGATGCCTGTCCGATTGTTTCAGGCTGTACGCGCAGCAATTTCTCACGTGCCTCTGCCGACAAGGCAGGTATGTTGCGGTAGTCTATTTTCTCTTTGATGTTATAGTTTTCGAGTTCGCCCATCTTAGCAGCCATTGTGTGCTCTTTCTCGATGTAACTCTCATACTTCACTGCAATTTCAGCTTGTTCTACACTATCAGTTTGAAACTTGCTTAGATATTCCCGCACTGACGGTATAGCTTCTGCTATGTGTTTAATGTCAATATTGGGTCGCTTGATCAGTTGTCCTGCTCGTTGCTTCTCAACTATTGGAGCTGAGCCCAGTTGGTCCAACATGTTGTTGATATCTCCTGGCTCAATCGGCTTATTATTTAAGTAAGCGATTATTTCAGCTGTTTCAGTTTTCTTCTTATCCACAGCGGCCAGTCTACTTTCGTCAGCTAATCCAAGTTCGTATCCTAGCTTTGTCAGTCGGATATCGGCATTATCCTGACGTAGTAGAATACGGTGTTCAGCCCGTGAAGTAAACATACGATAAGGTTCATCTGTACCTTTGTTTACTAAGTCGTCAATCAGTACACCGATGTAAGCTTCAGAACGCTTCAGTATAAACGGCGCCTTCTCATTTATCTTGTTATGCGCATTTATACCTGCCATCAATCCTTGACAAGCTGCCTCCTCGTACCCTGTCGTTCCGTTTATCTGACCAGCAAAGTATAGGTTTTGCACCAGCTTTGTTTCCAAGGTCAGGTTCAACTGAGTTGGTGGGAAGAAGTCGTACTCGATAGCGTATCCTGGGCGGAACATCTTAGCGTTCTCAAATCCCACGATCTTACGCAGTGCTTTTAACTGCACATCTTCTGGCAATGAACTGGAGAATCCATTCACATATACTTCTACTGTGTTCCACCCTTCCGGCTCCACAAAAATCTGATGGCGGTCACGGTCTGCAAAGCGGTTGATCTTGTCTTCAATGGAAGGACAATAGCGAGGTCCTAATCCCTGAATACGGCCTTGGAACATTGGTGATTTTTCGAAGCCTGTCTTCAGAATCTCGTGTACTTCGGAATTGGTATAAGTGATATAGCAACTGCGCTGCTGTGCTAGTGGTGTAGTTTCGGTATAAGAGAACTTAGAAGGGTTCGCATCTCCAAACTGTTCTTCCATGCGGCTATAATCTAGCGAACGGCCATCCACACGTGGAGGTGTACCAGTCTTCATGCGTCCTGCCTCAAAGCCTAATTGGATCAGCTGTTCGGTTATACCTTTTGCTGATTTCTCGGCTGATCGGCCACCACCCATTTGCTTATCACCGATGTGGATAATACCATTCAAAAAAGTGCCATTCGTTAAGATAACGGCCTTTCCACGTATAGTTATCCCCAAGCTTGTGCGCACACCAACGGCCCTCTCATCCTCTACTTCTATACCGGTCACCATCTCTTGCCAGAAGTCTACGTTCTCGGTTTGCTCTAGTGTCAGGCGCCAAGCTTCGGCAAATCGCATACGATCACTCTGGGCACGTGGACTCCACATGGCAGGACCTTTTGATTTGTTGAGCATGCGGAATTGGATCATGGTCTCATCTGTGATGATACCACTCATGCCACCCAATGCATCAACTTCGCGCACAATTTGTCCTTTTGCTACACCCCCCATGGCTGGGTTGCAAGACATTTGTGCAATAGTATTCATGTTCATGGTCGCCAATAGGACTTTTGATCCCATTTTGGCAGCTGCAGCTGCGGCTTCACAACCAGCATGACCTGCACCTACAACTATGATATCGTATTCTGGAAACATGTATTCAGGATTTAGAGATGTTTCACGTGAAACATCAAAGGGAGGTCGGTAATTCCCTTATTTGCGATTAAAATTTCCGCAAAGATAAGGAAGAATCTTCGAGTTTGCGCATAGCTGCTTCCTGCTCAGGGGTTTTATCTTTAAAACCAAGCAAGTGAAGTACACCATGTATAAGGACGCGGTGAAGCTCGTCGTTGAAAGAGGTACCGTGGGTAACACTATTGTCACGCACGCGATCTATGCTTATAAAAATATCACCTTCGATAGTGCCCTCTATGTCGGCATTGTCGAAGGTGATGATATCTGTGAGCGTGTCGTGATCGAGATACTCAAGATTGATCTGGTGCAAGTAATCGTCAGAGCAGAAAACGTAAGTTAAGCTTACAAGTTCATGATCATGCTCCTCAATAATGTCTGCAATCCAGTTGGAAATCTGTTCTGGGTTTTCCAGCGAGAAATCAATCTCCTCGCTGAAGAACTCAATTGGTTGATCCATTCTGTAATTGTGTGATGTTAAATATTAACTGCACCTTTTTACCATTGTCCAGGAAGTTTACCTCGTCACAAAGGTTACGCATCAAAAAGATACCACGACCGCCGGGATTCTCCAAATTCTCGGGAGCAGTAGGGTCAGGCAAGGTATCGAAATCGAAGCCAGGTCCTTCATCTTCAATTTCAAAAAGAAGCTGATTATTCTCTACCTGAAGCGTAAGGTATACTAGTTTTTCCTTGTCGAATTTATTACCATGCCGAATGGCATTGTTCACAGACTCTGTAACGGCTACCATAATGTTGCCATACACATCGTCTTCAAACTCGAATTCTTCCTTTGAATTGTCTATGAAGCTTTCTATAACTCGGATGTTCTCGATTAAGGAAGGAATCTGAATTTTAACCTGATTCATATTACTTGTTAGTGATGCTATAAGGTGCGTATTAGTTACTCATATTTTGGAAATACTCGCTAACCTTCTGTTTGTAGTACGGCGTAAGGGCCGGTGATACGGTTTGAAGCAATTCCGTTTGTTTTTCTTTTGTTCTTAAATACTTCTCAAATGACGGCGGAACTCTACGGGCAACATCCTGAGCGCTCTTGGCTTCCCGTTTGTTGTCCAGCTCCCGCTCTTTCATAGACTTCTCTGCTTCCAGCAAACGAGTCAATATTTCGCGCTGCCGCATGATGGTCTGCTCAGTCAAACGTTTATTAACGAGATCAGTCTCGCTTTGTTCCATCATCTTACTGATATTTCCTAACTCACCGTTTCCGCCCTTTTCACCAGGTTTCTGTCCCTGCTTTTCCATTTCCTTCAGGGCGTTACGCAAAGCCTCTTGCTCCGCAGCTAATTTAGCTAATTCTTCAGACAGTGCCTTACCTGACTTGCCACCTTTTTTTAATTCTTCGATTTTTTTGTTCAAAGCGTCCTGCATCTGACCAAAATCACCGGGTTGAGGCTTACTTCCTTTCTGTTTGCTGGACATACTGCCTTGCATTTGCTGCATTGCCTGCTGCATTTGCTTCAACGCATCGTTCAGCATCAAGGCCAGGTTATTCATGGAAGTCATAGCCAATTGCTGCTGGGCGGTAGCCCGACCTACGTTACGGTCACGGAGCTCCTTCATGCTGTTGTCCATACTCTGGTTCATTTGAGTCACTTCACGTGTTACAAACGACTCAAGTTGGAATACCTTCTTGGCAAGCGCAAACAAACTATCTTCAATGACTTTAGCGTTGTCACGTAACGATAGCTGCTGCTGGGACAGGGATATAAAACGCGGATCACTTTGGTTAACGCCCCGGAATGATTTCATCAGCCCTTCCTGATCGAAAGACAGCTTAATCAGGTTCTCCAGAATATCGCGGAGGTTGTCAAGGTTCTGTTGCATGCCATCCATGCTCATGCTGTTCTGCATCTGCTCCATTTGTTGAGCCATTTGCTTCATCTTCTCCCCTGCCTTTTGCTGCGATTCGCTGGCTTTTTTGTTCTGGTTCTTATCAAGCTGCTGCTTCCCTTGTTCCATGTCCTGCTCTATCTGCTGCTGTTCCTGCTGCATCTGCTGCTCGTCCATCTGGTTTGGGTTCTGAAGTTTGTCGTTGAGCTCTTTCAGGTCTTTCATGTCCTGCTTGAGCTGCTCAAAGTCTTTTTGTATACTCTCCTGTTCCTGTTTCAGCTGTTTGTTGTCCTCCTGCTTTTGTGCAGTCTTATCAGCCAGTTCTTCCTGATCTTTGGCCATCTCCTCCAGCTTATTGGTAATATTGTCAAGCTTTTGCTCAAATTGAAGCTGCTTGAATAACTCTAATGCCCTTTCAAGTTCTCGCTCCAGGTTACGTTCACGGTTATCTAGCTTGCTTAAGAGTTTTTGTAGTTCTGAGTCTTTCGGGTTTTGTTCCTGCAACAGCTTTTCCAGCTCTTCATACAGTTTCTTGGTCTCTTCGTCCAGCAGACTGTCCATCAGTTTTTTCAACTCCTGTGCTTTCTCAGCTAGCTGCTTATCCTGTTCTGAAAGCATGTTCTGCTTTTTGTTAAGCTCATCAAACAGTTCTTTCATAGAAGAGATGTCCTGCTCGAGCTGTTTGCGTTTCTCTGCCAGATCTTCCAGCTGCTTTTTGTCCTGCCAGTTCAGGTCGCGCTTGGTTTTCATCTTTTCTTCGGATCGGGCTAATTCTTCTTTCAGTTTTGTGCTTCTTTCCAGAGATTTACTCAGCTGACTCTCTACCGACTGGGCATTATTGTTTAGTTCCTGCTCCAAGTCACGGCGGCTAGGCACCCGAAGTTCAAATGCACGCGTACGCGCACTCTTTGGCCCGTTCAGTCCGTCATTGTCCCATACCTGTACAAAGTATTCTAATTTATCACCTGGATTAAGCTGCAGACTAGCGGTATTCCATTGGTGGTAATAAGTCTGGCTGAGTTGTTGTCGGTTCAGCCCAATTGGTAAGCTTTTATACCTGGCCTGCGGATTTTTATCATTAGTTACCTTGTAGTTCAGTACTAATCGAGTCAAACCATGGTCGTCTGATATTTCACCGGCTAGTACTACAAAGCGGTATAAAGCAGAATCGTGGTACTGCTCTAATGAGATCTGCGGGTGACGGTCAGGTATAGTGGTGATCTGGTAATTGATCTCTTCCTTGTTGGTACTATGGGCATTCCGTAAGTTTACTCCATAGCTCTGGCTTTCGGTAAACTGCTTGCTGGCAATGAATAAATCGGATTTAGGTTCAGCTACAAGAGTCTCTTCGGGGTTTTCAAAGTTGAGTTCGATACGCTCCGTTTCAGTAGCATCAAAATTCCAGGTGATGGTGCTGCCGGCAGGTATAGTGGCGTTCCCTGTGTTTTGGATTAGCTCAGGCTTCCGCTTCAGGTAAGCGGGGTAAGCCACTTCCATGTGGAAGTTCTTCAGGTTAGGTCTGGAGAGAAGTTGCAGGTTATAGTCATCGGACATATAACCGGAGCCTTCCAGCTGAAACTCTACCGGTCGCTGCAGTTGCTTAAAGGTATAGGTATAGCCATCGGTGCTCTTTTGCAATCGCTGGCGTCTGCCATTGTAGTGGATGTATACCTCACTAGGTATAGTCTTGCCTTCGAGCTGTACCTTCAGTTCGAAGTCTTCCCCTCTATATGTCTGTAAAGATTCATTCTCCACAACAAACTGGAATGGGGCCAATGGAGTATAGTGTTTCTTATAATTGAGGATACGCTCCGTACCCTGTACAAATATGGTAGGGTAAAGCACGGCCACCAATAACATAATAGCAGCTGGAAGCGCAATGTACTTCAGGAGGGGCTTGTTCTCGCGGTAAGTAACTGCTTCCTCAAAAGGATAATTGACAAGTTGAGAAGAGCGTTGGGCTATACTGGCGGCAATAAGTTCATTTGTACGATCAAGGTCTTTCAACTGAATGGCATTCAGGAGTTTATCCTTTATCTCAGGATAGTGATCCCCTACCCGGGCAGCTGCCTGTTCATCAGAGAGAAGCTTGCGTAGATTTGTTAAGGCTGAAAGCGGTAGAATGATCCAACGGACCAGTGCGTATAGGGTGAGGCCTACAAAAGAGAATAACAGAAAGGCCCGTACATAGACAGGAAAGTAAAAAATGTATTCTAACAGGCTGTAAATGATGTAGATAGACATTAGCAAGCCTATGGCGAAAATGCTCCCCCGCAACAATAGGTTGAGGTAGAACTTTTTCTTAAAGGCCTGAAGCTGGTATAACAGCTTGTCCATCGCATCGTGCTGATTCATCTGCCTAGTTATTTAATCGTTACTTACCCATTCTTATAGCTAATGATTAACCTTAAAGGTATAAGTTCTTAAAATATAGAAATTTAAGAGAATCTCCTAAAGCCTTTACTATTTAACTATCTGTACGGACGATTTAGTATACGTACAGTGCCCGCTACTATATAATATCCAATAAAACAGGACAGTGGTCAGAGTGTTTGGCCTCAGGAAGAATGGCCGCCCGCTGCATACGCTCCTGTAAGTTCCCAGTCACCATATTATAGTCGATTCGCCAACCCAGATTCTTAGCACGTGCCCCTGCTCTGTAGCTCCACCAGCTATAGTTATGCGGCTCCTTGTTGAAATGGCGGAAGCTATCCACAAAGCCACTATCGATGAACTTCGTCATCCAATTGCGCTCTTCGGGCAGGAAACCCGAACTGTTGGCATTTGATTTTGGGTTGTGAATGTCAATCGCCTGGTGACAGATATTATAATCACCACTGATAACCATACCGGGCAATGTCTGTTTTAGGTCTCTTACGTAACCATAGAAATCATCGAGCCACTGCATTTTGAAACCCTGCCGCTCGTCGCCACTGGATCCCGAAGGCATGTATACGCTCATAACCGAATAGTCGTCGAAGTCTGCGCGGATCACACGCCCCTCATTGTCGTAGCACTCCATGCCGCATCCAATCTCGACATGCTTGGGCTTGTATTTGCTAAGGATGGCTACTCCGCTATACCCCTTCTTAACAGCTGGGTGCAGGTATACATTGTAACCCATATCTTCAAAAATGGCACGATCGAACTTGTCTTCACAAGCTTTGATTTCCTGCAGACAAAGTACATCAGGGTTGGCAGCTTTCACCCAATCCTGAAAACCTTTTGAGATAGCGGCACGGATGCCGTTTACGTTATAGGTGATAATTTTCATGCTTTCTGTTTCAAAGCCATGCATAGGTAGCATGCCTCCACTTCCAATAGAAGAAGCTACATGCTACCCATACAGGTAAAAAATTAAATTATGAGAGTTAAATATCGTCGGCTCTGTCAAAGTACTCCAGGATGTGCCATTTCAGCATGCGCTCCTGGTCTTTCAGATTTGTGAAAGGTATAGGCTTGACAGAACGGTAATGGGGCCAACCTTCCTCGTCCACCTGCTCCAGTTCATAAAAACCTGACAGACTGAACACTTTGCAGGTGGCGATATGCATCAGATCCTGCTTTTCTTCTTTCGTAAAGTTTGAGATGCCTTTGCCCAGTTCCTGTATACCTATTAAAAAGAGAATGGCATTCAAGTCTGGCTTTTTCCCGAAAGTCTTCATCATAGAAGCCCGTAGGTTGGTCCACCTGTGATCCAGGTTTGATGATTCGTCGGACATATAATTAATTATTAAGTAAGCTGAACTGTTGAAACTGTTAATGCTAATATGACCCTCATGAACAGAGGCAACAGTTTTACAATTCAGTATTTTAATGCACTATCTAGGAAGCGCTTTGCTGTGCTTTAAGTTCCTCCCAGTATTCCACTGCGCGTCGGAAATGTGGAATCACAATGGAACCTCCCACTAAGTTGGCGATTGAGAACACCTCAAACACCTGCTCGTCCGACACGCCTTCCTCGAAGCATTTGCCCAGGTGATACTTAATGCAATCGTCGCAACGCAGCACCATGGATGCTACCAAGCCAAGCATTTCCTTGGTTTTCACATCGAGGGCTCCCTCCATATAGGTATTGGTGTCCAGGTTAAAAAAGCGCTTTATTACCTTGTTATCGTATGACATGATGCGCTCGTTCATGCGCGTACGGTACTCGTTGAATTCTTCTATCTGGCTCATTGTTGTGTGTCTTGTGACTGTTTTATGCTATTAAAAGTATAAGAGTTAAAGTTAATTCAAAATATCAAGAATACCTTAAGCACACCCACCCAGCTATGCTACAGGATTTTCTGTCCTTACTTTTCCCTGCTGTATGCCATGCATGTGACCAGCCGTTGACCCGTGGAGAGCGCTATATCTGCACAGAGTGTAACGTGAAACTTCCTTATACTGACCTGCACCTGCACGGAGCGACTGAACTGAATTATCTGCAGCAGCGATTTTGGGGCAAAGTGCCAGTTAGGTTTGCATTCGCCTATCTTCATTTCAGACCAAAGGGGCGGGTGCAGCGCCTCCTTCATAAGCTTAAGTACAAAGGGGCTGAAGAGCTCGGAGAACATTTGGGTAAACGATTTGGAGCCGTACTGTCTGATCATGGGTATGCAGCACATTTTGATCTGATAGTACCCGTGCCGCTCCACCGTCTTAAACTGCGGCGCCGAGGCTACAATCAGTCTGATGGTTTTGCCAAGGGGCTGGCAGAGGCAATGCAAATTCCCTGGAGCAACAAGGTGCTGGAACGTGCTATCGATACCGACTCACAGACAAAGAAAAGCCGACTTGATCGTTGGCAAAACGTGGAACAGGTGTTTGTTGTCAGGAAAACCGATCAGGTAACCGGGAAGCGTGTACTGCTGGTGGATGATGTGCTGACAACAGGCGCTACCCTGGAAGCCTGTGCGCATGCGCTACTTGATAGTGGCAGTGATGAAATAAGTGTGGCAACTATTGCGGCTGCACAACTTTAAGACAGATTGGTTATAAATGCAAAAAGCCCGGGTAAATCCCGGGCCCTTTAAAATATAGTATTAACTGTTAGTTCTTATCTGTTTGATCCTGCGTTGATCATCGCGCAACGGAAACCGATTGTTGCTGTAGATGAATCCTGCGCCATGAATCTTCTGGTACCTGGAGACAGCCAGTAAGCTACGTCTTTCCATGAACCACCTTTAAATACACGAACTTCGTTGCTGATCAGGGAGTGGAAACCTTCAGCTGTATCATAGTTTTCAGCTTCGTCCAGGTAACCGTCTCTACGGAACGGGTTCAAATCTTCTACATCCTGGAATGAAAGCGGACGGTAAACATCCTGTACCCACTCGTTCACGTTACCAGCCATGTTATAAAGACCGAAGTCATTTGGAGGGTAAGCGTAGATGTAATCCGTAATCATGGCACCATCGTTCAGTGAACCTGCCACACCGGCATAGTCACCACGGCCACGCTTGAAGTTCGCCAGGAACTGACCCATTTTCTTGCCATGCGGGTTACGCAATTGGTGGCCATCCCAAGGGTAAAGTCTTCTGTTATGCTGATTTTCGTCTTCGTTGTACTGTGTACCGATCAGCGCTTGTGCAGCATATTCCCACTCAGCCTCTGTTGGGAGACGGTAGTTCGGCAACACATAGCCAGACTCGATTGAAAGAGCCGTAGCTTCAGTTGGTTCCTGAGCAGCTCTTCTGCCAAATAAACCTCTTCTTTGACTGCCACCACTAGCTTCTTTGGCCAGGTTCTCATTCACCTTAGCCGTACGCCAGGTGCAGTAGTCATTGGCCTGTAGCCAGCTAACACCTACCACTGGGAAAAAACGGAAACCAGGGTAACGCAGGTAATACGTTACGTAAGGGTCGTTGAAAGAAAGCTGACGTGACCATACCGTTGTATCCGGAAGGGCGGCTACGTATACCTCAGGTATAGAGTCTCTCTTCAGGTAGTGCAGGTACTCCAGCCAGTGGATGTTAGCCACTTCAGTTTCGTCCATGTAGAACGAAGCCACTGTTACCGTGCGCTCAATATTGTCGCGGGTCATGGCGATGTCCTCCTCCATAGAGCCCAAGGTGGTACGACCACCTTCAATAAATACAAGACCTGGGGCCTGAGGGAAGTCTTCGTAATCGTTTACCTGAAACGCAGTCTCGTCCTCATTGTATTCTATACCCGTGGCCGAGCTATAATCGCCTGGGTCAGTGCTAGTTGGATAGCCGCCACCTTTGCCACATGATGCGAGAAGTGCACCTCCCACAACAACAGCTGATACATACTTAATAAGCTTCATAGATTAGGACCTACTAATGATAAGGTTCTTTTAATGTAATTTAACGTGCAATTATAACTAAATTCAGAATGCCGGACAAACAATGTTATGGTTTATTTTGGACGATCGATGGCCTGTGAACAAATTATTTAGGTTAAGTTGTTCAAAAACGAGCGAAATTTCATTCGCCCCTCCCACCTGTCTGCCAAAACCCTTCACTCCCACGTCGTGGCTGAAGCCGATACGGAGCCTGTTTAGGCTAATCCCCGCTATTACTCCCAAGCTCTGATCCTGGTCTGCGCCAGTTACAGGTACTCCTTTATATATTACTCCTAACGCCAAAGGCGAATAGATAGTATACAAGGCCAGGTCAACACGATTAAAATCTTGCTGGCGTGTAAAATTAAGGGCTGGGCTAATGCTAAATTCAGCGCTATGACGTCTTAAACCGGTATTAACATAAAACTTATAGCCGGCATTTGCCACAAACCGCAAGGGCAGTTTGGTCGTTTCATCAAAACCGTAAGAGGGTTGGTTGAGATGCGACACGTTAAGTCCGGCCCAGAAATTGTTATTGTACAAGACGCTGCCGACCGCGAAGCTCACATAGTTCGTAGGATCGAATTGGTTGGCCTCGGCTGACGTAAGAGCAGTCTGGCCGAAATCACTTAGTTGGTCACCAAAAACCAGGTTGTCATAATTGACACGCAGTGAGGCGATAGATGTTTGAAGGCCTGCTGAGAATGCAAGATTTTCGGTAAGGCGTGTGTGATAAGCGTAAGCCAGGGCAGCCTGCAATTTTTGTAATCCGCCAATACCGGCACGGTCTTGCTGCATTACCATTCCAATTGCACTTTTAGTACCTTCAAAGCGGTAATCAGCAGAGACTTGATTGGTGATGAAAGATCCGTTGAGGGAAGGCCACTGATTGCGATGGGCGACGGCTACGCTCCAGTCGCGCCCTAATCCGCTAAAGGCTGGATTCAGGTATAGCCGGTTGGCATACTGCTGCGTGAAGAGCGCGTCCTGCGCCTCCGCACAGTTATTGCTCAGCAGGTATAAGGCAAAACAAAAATAATATTTTATCCGGGCTATACGCATACCTTATATGACCCTAAAACGGTTATAGTTTTAGAGCGAGTGTAATTTCTGCATGGTTTTAGCTATAAAATTATATAGCTTAGCTTTTACTAAACGCAACCACCTATATGAAAAAAGTAGTTATTGGTTTTTTTATCTTTTTAGCAGTACTGTTAGCACTGGCAGCTTTAGTGCCTCTGCTCTTCAAAGATAAAATTAAACAGGCCCTGGACAAAGAGATTGCCAAGAATATCAACGCGACTGTCATATACGCGACAGATGACGTAAGCCTTTCCCTTTTCAGGGATTTTCCGAATATGTCATTGGGTGTAGAGAACCTGTTGGTTGTTGGACAGGATTCTTTTGCAACTGACACACTGGCCAAGGTTCCCTCTTTCCGTATGGGTCTGGATCTGATGAGTGTGATCAGCGGCAACCAACTTAAGATTAACAATGTCAAACTGGACGACCCAACTATCCGGTTGTTGGTACTCAGAAGCGGTAAGGCAAACTGGGACATTTTTATCTCTGACACCACTGCAGCAGTCGAAGCTGATACTGCAGCCAGCGACTTCCGCATGGCGATCAAGCGTTGGGATATTAATAACGGCACGCTTTATTACGACGATCTGAGCATCCCTTTTGGATTGGCGGCCTACAACGTGCGCCATACCGGTAGCGGCGATTTCGAAAAGAGTGTATTTGATATGAAGTCGCAGACGCAGGCTGATCGCTTTGTAATGACTTATGACGGTGTAAACTACATAGAGAATGCAGTGCTGGACGCAGACGTAACAATGGAAATGGACCTGGATAAGTATCTCTATACCTTCAAGGACAATAATATCCGCATTAACGAACTGCCTGTGCAGTTTGCTGGTACCATTTTGATGCCGGAAGACGACATTGACCTGGATCTGACCTTTAAGGCTGTGAACACGGATTTCCGAAGTGTGCTGTCGGTTGTGCCAGGTATGTTCAAAGAGGACTTCAAAGACATCAAAACAGAAGGTAACCTAAGCTTCGACGGGTATGTGAAGGGGCGCTTTAACGATACTCAGATGCCGGGCTTTGGCACCGAACTGAAGGTAGCGGACGGTATGTTCAAGTACCCTGACCTACCACAAGCCGCCCGTAATATCAACGTAGACCTGCGCATCGACAATCCGGATGGCGACATGGAAAACACGGTAGTGGATGTGCGCAAGTTCCACATGGACATGGGCAAAAACCCAGTGGATGCCCGCGTGCTGATAAAAGGAATGGAAGTAATGCAGGTGGACGGCAATGTGAAAGCCAGCATCGATCTGGACGAGATGACCAAAGTGTTTCCTATAGAAGGTATGACGCTGCGTGGCCTCCTGAAAGTAGACGCTGATGCGAAAGGTACTTACAGCGAAAAGAGCATGCCGGTGATAGACGCTGATATGCGCCTGACCAACGGCTATGTGAAATCAGCAGACTTCCCCGCTCCTATCCAAAATCTAAATGCAGTAGTGAACATCCTGAACAAAACAGGCAATACCGATGATACACGCATTAACATAGAGCGATTCAACATGACCTTGGACGGAGAGCCATTGGAGGGCCGCATGCTGGTGCAAGGTATAGAACATCCTGCTTTCGACGGTCAGATCAAAGGTATATTGGACCTGGAGAAACTCACCAAAATATTCCCGCAGGAAGGTATGACCGTGACAGGCCGCATCAATGCGAACGTGGCTGCCAAAGGCAAGATGTCGGATATCGAAGCTGAAAGGTATAACAACGTAACGGCAAACGGTACGATGGGCATCAGCAACCTGAACTTTGTGAGCACGGATATGCCGCAAGGTATCAAAATCAGTAAGGCTGACGCTGTATTCAATAACGAACGCATCCAGCTCAACAACATGAATGGCTTCCTGGGTAAAAGCGACTTCAGAGCCAGCGGTTCTGTGTCGAACTATATGGGTTATGCATTGTCTGAAAACCAGTCACTGCGCGGTAACTTCAACCTGAGCTCCAACATGTTTAATGTGAATGAGTGGATGGTAGACGAAAATACCGGCCAGACTACAGCCGCCACTAACGAAGCTGAAGGAGTAGTGGAAGTGCCGGCTAACTTGGATATCACCCTAAATGTGGATGCCAAGCAGGTGCTTTACGATAACCTGAAGCTGAACAATGTAGGCGGTCGCGTTTTGATCAAAGACAAGATTGCCCGATTGGAGTCTGTGAAGTTCAACACACTGGGCGGTACCTTCGTAACCAGCGGCAGCTACAATACCCAGAATCTGCAGCAGCCGCTTTTCGACATGAAACTGGACGTGCAGAACCTAAGCTTTAAGGAGGCATTCAATTCATTCAACACGATTAAGGTGATTGCTCCTATTGCGGGGCTTCTTGATGGTACCTTCTCGACCAAGTTTAATTTTGCAGGGGAGATTGGCCAGGATATGATGCCGGTATTCAAGACCTTGGATGGGTCAGGTGTAATTGATGTGGTGAAAGCTGCAGTGCGCGATGTGAAAATCGTGGACCAGATCAGCAGGCTGACAAACTTTGAAGAGTTGCGAACCTTCGTTGTTGAGAACAAGCGCATCGATGCACAAATCATCGACGGTAGCCTGGTGATTCGTCCATTTGACCTGAAAGTAGGTAATATAGATATGACGGTAGGCGGCTCTAATAACGTGAATGGCAATATTGACTATGTTACTGCACTCAACGTGCCGGCTGGCAAGATAGGCCGTGAGTTGAATTCCCGGTTAGGCAGTCTGATTGGAAACGAAGCCTTGAAGACATCAGAACGCATTACACTAAACCTGAACATAGGAGGCACTTTGTCTGATCCTCGTGTTGCTTTGGCTGGCGGAAGCGCCAAGGGTCAAGCTAAGGATCTGGTGGAAAGTGTAGTAAAGAGCAAGGTTGATGATGCCAGAATGCAGCTGGAGCAGAAGAAACAGCAGGTGCAGGATAGCGTGCGTAACGAGCTCGAAAGAAGAAAGACGGAAGCTGAAGACAAAGCCCGTCAGGAATTGGAGAAAAAGCGACTGGAGGCCGAGCAGCAAATCAAAAAACAGGCAACAGATAAAATTACTGATTTCCTGAAGCCGAGAACCAAACCGGCCGCACAGCCTGCTAAGCCCGATACTGCTAAAGTTCAGCAGTAATGCGTAAAGTCTAACAATTCTCTATAGGCCGCTAAGCTGAGCATAGCGGCCTATATTTTTTTATAGCTATATACTTTTGTGCAACTTTATCCCGTTTATTCGTATAATGGTTGCTATTTAGCGCCGAAATGGTTTAAACATAATCCAATTTCTATGAGAACTAAATTCTTAATTCCTTTTCTAATGAGTGGGCTGGTATGGTTCAGTTCCTGCGACAGCGACTCCGACAGCAATGGCACAGCCCGTATGGAAGTGCGCATGACAGACGCGCCCGGCGACTATGAAGAGGTAAACGTGGACATCCGCTCTGTGCAGATTCATAAAGAAAACACTGATAGCGAAAGTGGCTGGATGACACTGGACGAGATCAATCCGGGGGTATACAACCTGCTTGACTTTGCCAATGGACGTGACACCCTGCTTGCTTCTGCTAATCTGCCGACAGGTACTATATCCCAGATTAGACTGGTGCTAGGTGAGAACAACTCTGTAAAACTTAAAAATGGCACAACAGTGGATCTGAAGACCCCAAGTGGGCAAACCTCTGGTCTGAAAGTGCAGCTGAATGCTGACTTGAAAGAAGATGTAACCTATGTGGTACTGCTGGATTTCGATGCAGCCAAGTCGGTTGTAGCCAGAGGGAACGGACAGTACAACTTGAAACCAGTTATTCGCACGATTACTCAGGCGGTAGCTGGCGGTATATCAGGTCGGGTTACCCCTGCCGAGGCCAAGCCAGGTATTTATGTGATCTCTGCGGCGAACGATACGATTGGTGGTTTTGCTGATGATAATGGCAACTTCCTGATTAGAGGTGTGCGGGCAGGTACTTACACGGTGAAGTTCTATACCGAGAACAACGAGCACAACAAAACACGTGAGAATGTAACTGTAGCCGCCGACCAGATCAGAGACCTTGGCGTAGTGGATCTGCTTGCTAAATAATATAAAGCGACAGCCTGTTTGACGAGCAGCTTCGTTTGGCATTCAACAAAAAAGGAGCTCTTCATTGTGAAGAGCTCCTTTCTGTTTGTATAAAGTCCTGCTATTGATTAGCAAATAGTCCTTTGGCAATTAGAACACCTGCCCCATCAGCTCGCGCACGTACGTCACGTAATCGGTGTTAGGCGGGTTGTGTCCGCACTTGCGCAGATCTGTGGCTACCTGAGCACGGTGATAAGTGGCATGATTAAAAGCGTGTGTCAGGATATCGAGCACACGGGTGCTGTATTTTTGGCCCTGGCTATTAGTATAATCAATCAGGCGATTAAACTCCGCTTCATCTGAGTTGGCTACCAATTCAGCTATTTTATAAGAGGCATACTGATGCAGCTTGTGCAGTTCCTCAAGCGTATGCTCCTGCCATACCTTCACAGGGCTCTGGGTGCCCGTAATACGAGCTATCCAAATGGCCTGCGCATTGAGGGCGTGGCTAAACAAGCGTGCTGAGTTAACAGGCAACTCTGGCAGCGTGTCGAATACATCTAGCATTGTCTGGTTTGCCCAGATATTGTATTCCGAAAGGTTCTTTAATACGTCGTTTCCAGTCATCTTTAATCTATTCTCTTTTATCTTCCCAAATTAAGGTCTCGTTTGTCCTTGCATCTAAAAAATCAGGACATCGACCATCGCCCTGACCCGTAATGCCGCCTTCAGGCTCACACAGCAGGTTGCCATTAGTGTCATATAGCCTGGCAGGTATGTCGCAGCAGCGGCTGGTCAGGTAATAGACTTCCTGCTCGTTATAGGTATAGCGGTATACCTTGGCTGGAGGATTGGCTACGCTATCCTGCTCTAATTCCCTTATGAGCTCACTCAGCCAGCCAGTAGGCGTGTCCCGCTTCTGCTCAGTTTCAGTAACTGCGGGCTGTTGTGCCGTCTGGCAGCCTGCCGAAGCGACTAAAACAAAGAAGGCAAGTGCCCGTCCAATTGGTTTTAACAGCAGCATAGCATGCATTATTTAAATGGTGCGCAAAGGTAGGGATTTATGGTTAAACACTATTCATGCGATGGCATTATACCTGGTGTCGCTTTCAAAAGGCACCCTATTCAGGTATAGCACATGGATTAATAGGCTTATTATAGTTCAGTATTTACGTAGTCAACCCAATAAGGTATGAAGATGAACAAGCCAACCGCTACAGAGGTAATAGCAGCCATCAGGACCCCACCAGCCGCCAGGTCTTTGGTTTTGCCCGCCCAGATGTTATGCTCCGGCGACACAAGGTCAGTGAGCGTTTCGATAGAAGTGTTGAAGATCTCAGCCATCCACACAATGCCGATACACAAAATTAGCAGGCACCACTCTACCCGTGTGACTTCAAAGCGATAGGCCATAACCAGCACAATGACACTGGCCAGCACGTGAAGGTGCATGTTAGGTTCGGAGCGGAATACAGCTGTCAGGCCTTTAAAAGCAAAACGAAAGCTGTTATAGCGGCTTTTTATAAATGAGGGTCGACTCATATAAGGAGTAGATCGAGGTGAGAATATTCAGTTTCGGCTATGATATACTGATGAAACAGGTATAAAGTTAAGAGATAGCCCGACCTGTTTATTCTATAAAACTGATGGCTGCTTGATTGATGCAATAGCGTAGCTGGGAAGGGGTGCGTGTATCTCCAAAAAGGTGCCCCAGGTGCTGTCCGCACTGGCTGCACAGTAGCTGTGTGCGCTCACGTTCATAAGTGCTAAGGGCCTTCTGAGAAACATGATCTCCAATCTGGGCCCAAAAGCTTGGGAAGCCTGATCCGACCTCAAATTTCTTGCTGGCCTCGAACAGCGCATTGCCGCAACAGGCACAAACATAGGAGCCGGTTTCATGCGCACGGTCCTCTGTCGATACCTGTTGCCTATGCTTAAACATTTGCTTCCGGCTATACCTGTGTTTTACTTTTCGAGGTCTTCGACCGGTACAAATTTCATAGAGAGGGAATTGACGCAGTGGCGGATGTTTTTAGGAGTCAGATACTCTCCTTCAAACACGTGACCCAGGTGGCCTCCGCAGTTGGCGCACACAATCTCGGTGCGGCGTCCGTCCGGATCAGGTATACGCTTGACGGCTCCCGTTATTTCATCATCAAAGCTCGGCCAGCCGCAGTTGGACTCAAATTTATACTCAGAGGTATAGAGCGGTGCGTTACAGCGGCGGCAGAGGTATACCCCTTCCCCTTTAAAGTTATTATACTCGCCAGTACCAGGGTACTCAGTGCCCTTGCGCACAATGATGCGTTCTTCGTCCGGTGTGAGTTGATTATAATCAGATGGATCTTTCGCGATTTTCATAAGCTTATTTGTCATTAAGTTGTGTATACAAAGGTATACAAATAGCAAGCCTGAAGGCATTACTATGTCAGGATGACTGAGGTTTACAGTATACCTATGCTCCCTGCCCTACATGCTGTGACAGGCCACCGTCCATGAAGTAGCTGGAGCCGGTAACATAGTCAGCGTCGGATGAGGCCAGAAATAACGCTACTTTCGCGATTTCCTCTGGCTTGCCTGCTCGCTTCATCGGTATATTCTGCTCGCTTTCCTGACGGGCTTCTTTGTCGTCCATCGCCTCCTGGTTCATAGGCGTTAGTATCATGCCCGGGCAGATGTTATTCACATTGATGCCATCCTCCGCCAGTTCCAGCGCCAATGTACGGGTGAGGTTGCGCACACCGGCTTTGGAGGCGCAGTAGTCTGCCGTTCCCGCCGATACGATCTCCTCATGCACGGATGATACGTTGATGATTTTGCCCTTGCCTCCCTGCTGTTTGCGGTGCCTGATAAAAGTACGGCAGCAGAAAAAGGTGCCGTATAAATTAGTCTTGATCGTCCTGTCGAAAACTTCAGTGTCCATGTCGGCTACGTTGATCCCAGACCCGTTTACCGCTGCGTTATTCACAAGTATATCGATGGAGGTAAACTCTTGCAGGGACTGCTTGAAAAGCTTTTCCACAGCCTGCTCATCGCTGATATCCACTTGCAGCACCACTCCTTTGCGACCGTGTTTTTTAACTTCGTTCAGCGTCTCTTCGGCGCCTTCTTTGTCAGTGTGGTAAGTCACTACGATATCTGCTCCCTGTTTGGCATATTCAATGGCGGTAGCCCGGCCTATACCTGAGTCGGAGCCCGTAATGAGGGCCACTTTGTCTTTAAGTTTTTCCATAGCTGTGTTTATAAGGTATGTGCTTTATCAGTCAGGCTTTCCCGTCGAGCTGATAAGCCTTTATAAACATACTATCATGTCCTGTTGATTGTTATAGGAATTTAAAACAGGAAGGGAACAGCAAAAGCGAAACTACTTTTGATTCCACTTCAGGGCCGCCCATTTCTGCTGCTGTACTTCTGTTAGGAATGTCCAGGCAACGAGGCGGCTTATTTTGTTTCCATGGCTCATGTCTATGATTTTAACATCCTGTGCACCAACCTTATTTAAGGCGTATTGAACCGTTTTGAGATTAGCCTCTTTGGATATAAGCGTTGTAAACCAAAAGCAGGATGTAGCGAATTGCTTGCTTTCCTGCACCATGTTCTCCACAAATTTAGCTTCTCCTCCTTTGCACCAAAGTTCAGTGTTCTGGCCTCCAAAATTGAGAGTTAGCTTTGCAGGCTTCTTTTGTTGCAGGTTTTTCAGTTTTCGGGCAGTGCCGGCCTGGGCTTCAGCCAATGAACTATGAAATGGCGGATTGCAAATGGTCAGGTCAAAAAATTCATCTCTGTTGATGATGCCACTAAATACATTTTCAGAGTTTGGTTGCAAACGTAGTTCAACATGGCCATGAAGCGCAAGATTGGCTTCCACGATCTGCTTGGACGATGCAATAGAAACCGGATCTATATCTGCCCCGACAAAACGCCAGCCGTATTCCTTATGTCCGATGATCGGGTAAATGCAACTGGCCCCAACGCCGATGTCCAGACACGTCACCTTGTTCCCAGTTGGGACTTTCCCTTGATTAGAGTCTGCTAACAGATCGGCTACATAGTGTATATAGTCTGCTCTCCCGGGTATGGGTGGGATCAGGTAATGCTGTGGAATATCCCAATGCTTTACATCGTAAAAATGCGCCAGCAGTGCTTTATTCAATGTTTTTACTGCTTTCTGATCAAAGAAATCCACAGACTCGTCGTTGTATTCGTTCAGCTTAACAAAGGACTTCAGCTCCGGGCAACTCTGTATGAGTTTTTGAAAATCATACCGCTCCCGATGCCTGCTTCGCGGATGTAAACCAGATTTTTCTTTAGGATGGGACTTCTTTTTTTGAGACATTCAACTTCTGCTTTTGAACTGGTAATATATAGTTATGGAAACGTATAATGATCTGAATGTACCGTTTCTCTTAATAGTGACTCCACACAGAGAACCTTAATTATTGTTAGTGGCATCAGCTATTTTTCAGCGTTCAGTCGAGCACGCAAATAATCCCGGATTTCTTTCCGGCAGCTTAACTGTTAGAGCAAGGACATAAAAATAGCAAAATTTTAACTGCTGGTAAGGTTCCTGAGAGCGGATCCAAGTTTGAGAAAACGAAAAAGCAGCCCTTTAAGGGGCTGCTTTTCTATCTATTTAACTCCGATCTTACTCTTCTAATTTCAGGGGATAATCACTGCAGCGAGCCTCTACTACTCTGAAGCTGCCATACTGTTTCTTTAAGGACGCATTAGGATCTGCATTGACAGGTATAAGCTGCTTTTCGCGACGCTGCGTTTCAATCTGAAGGGTCTGGCCTAACGAGATCGCATCTGCTGCAGCGATCTTGAATATGGTGCCTTGCTTCATGCCCTTTGCCTCAAAAATCACGTTGTCGCTGTTCATGTTATCGTCTTGCTGCGACTTAACGGTGACATTAGCAGGCTGATTGCCCGTATACTCCAGCCACAAGGTGTGCACATCCTGATAGCGGGCATCATCATAGCGTCCCTGTCCTTCTACGCACAGTTGCAGACGGGCCAAAGCGCCTGAGCCTGTCGTGCTTCGCTCGTCACCAAAGGTAACGATTGCCTTCGCTACGCCTGGTATATTACCGAAAGGCACGATCACTGTTGAGTTCTTTTCTCCGGTCGGGATTTCCAGGCTTTCGAGCAGTTGCCCGTTGCTGCTGTAAAGTTCTACTTTAGAACCTTTATCTTCGGCGGCAATATCTGTGAAGACCATGGTTTTCATGGTAACTGTGCTCACCGGCGAGAAATCCAATATAAGGCGGCCACCTTTGCGATTCGCCTGCTTGCCAGAGCCATCACCTACTGTTAACAGGCCCGACATGTCTAGCATATTGGCATCCATTCTGTTGACGAGGTCAGTGGCTGGGTCATGTGCGTCGAGTAATAGAGCCTGAGTTTCTGGCAAATACTTACCGTTCTGAGCTCTCTTTTGAGCTTTTACGATCATGACTGCGCCGTCTTCTTCTATTACATCAGCTGTGCGGGGCAAGGCTCCCTCACCAAAAGTCTGCACCAGGTTACAAGTTGTCGGATCGTAGCCAATCAGGTTATCGTCCTGGCTGACAGCCATAGGTTCTATTGGATCGACCTCGTTGTTGCGCTCACATGAAAAGAGGAAAATACTGGCAAATGCGATAGCAAGGGTGTTTGTACTGAATGTTTTCATAGGGGAAATATACTAGGGTGAAATAATAAGAGAATGCAACCTATGCATCAATCATAAGTTCATGTATATAAATTGTATTATATATGGGTGATTGATTTAATTAATATAACAGAAAGGCAAACCTTTTGTGACCCAGCCCGGCCGGCTGATTGTTTGTTTTTGCTATGAAAAGGACGATCTGTTGATTTTGAAACGTATGAATTGGGATACGTGACTTCTGTTATAACGGTTTGTGAAATTGCACTAAAAATTTAATCTTTTTGTGATATGACACTGTGAAAAGGGCTCTGATTGCCGTGTTAGTGCTGTATTTGAAATATCGCGATTGGCTTGTTCACGGATATAGAATTTGTGGGCGGACAAAAAAAGGCAGCCCTTTGGAGGCTGCCTTTTGCTAGTGCGTATGTTGCGTGTTTGGGGAGGCTTACTTTTTCAAGCTGCCGATCATGTCCTCTGGCTTCACCCATTCATCGAACTGCTCATTGGTCAGGTGACCAAGCTCAATGGCTGCCTGACGAAGGGTAGTACCTTCTTTATGGGCTTTCTTGGCTATGGCTGCAGCTTTGTCGTACCCGATGTGCGGGTTCAAAGCAGTCACCAACATGAGGGAGTTCTCCAGGTTGTGCTTGATGCGCTCTCTGTTTGGCTCTATACCTACAGCACAGTGCTTGTCAAATGAGTCGCAAGCATCACCGATCAGCTGGGCGCTCATCAGTAGGTTATAGATCATCACCGGCTTAAACACGTTCAGCTCGAAATGGCCGTTCATGCCGCCCACTGAAATGGCCACGTCGTTACCAATCACCTGAGCGCAAACCATCGTCATGGCCTCAGCCTGCGTTGGGTTCACTTTGCCTGGCATGATAGAAGAGCCTGGCTCGTTCTCAGGGATCAGGATCTCAGCTATACCTGAGCGCGGACCAGAAGCCAACAGGCGGATGTCGTTAGCGATCTTCATCAGCGAAACAGCCAGTTGCTTTAAGGCGCCAGATGTTTCCACCATAGCATCGTGTGCAGCAAGGGCTTCAAACTTATTTGGAGCGGTGCGGAAATCGTGACCAGCATACTTGGAGATCTTCTCAGCAACCAGCTCAGCATAACCAGCCGGCGTATTCAAGCCTGTACCTACAGCAGAGCCGCCCAGTGCCAGGTCTTTCAGGTGATCCAGTGTATTTTCCAGCGCCTTCATGCCGTACTCCAGCTGCTTCACGTAACCAGATAGCTCCTGGCCCAGTGTCAGTGGCGTAGCGTCCATCAGGTGCGTGCGGCCGATCTTCACCACATCCATAAACTCCTCTGACTTTGCCTTCAGCGTGTCGTGCAGTTTCTTCACCATGGGCAGCGTATGCTCTACCACTTTCTTGTAAGCGGCAATGTGCATGGCGGTCGGGAAGGTATCGTTCGACGACTGTGACTTGTTCACGTCATCGTTCGGGTGGATCTTCTTTTTTTCATCCATCAGATCGCCGCCAAGCACTACGTGTGCACGGTTGGCCACCACTTCGTTCACGTTCATGTTCGACTGTGTGCCCGAGCCTGTCTGCCATACCACCAGCGGGAACTGGTCGTCTAACTTGCCATCCAGAATCTCGTCGCATACCGTCGAAATGATATCTGCTTTGTCCTGCGCCAGAACACCCAGCTCGGCATTGGCCTGCGCCGCTGACTTCTTCAGAATAGCGAAAGCTTCAATTACCTCTTTCGGCATCTGCTGACCACCGATGGTGAAGTTTTCTTTTGAGCGCTGTGTCTGCGCGCCCCAGTATTTGTCGGCAGGCACCTCGATCGGGCCCATCGTGTCTTTCTCTACGCGAACTTGCATATCGTTTATACTTAGGTTTAAAGGATCAATTTAACTCCGGCAAAACTACGAAAAATATTCTTTTACGGCCGCTTTACAGGTATAATCAAGGTATAGCCTATACCTGAAACCCTACCGGATCACACGCTTGCCCGAACGATCAGCCAGCAGGGCAATCATATCCAGCGGAATTGGCTTCAGGTAAGCCGTATTCAGTATGGTTTGGTCATCAAAAGTAACCAGGTATTCTCCTTCAGCGCCCAGGTAATGGATACTCTCAATAGAACTGTGCGGGTAAGTACGCTCCTGGTTCAGCAGATTGGTGATTTGGACCTGATTTTCATCTACGTTCACGTGCCAGCGCATGGCAAACCAAAGCACAACCAACGAAAAGCCCAGCATAATACCGAACAGGATGCTATAAAGACGTATAGAGCGGAGGCCTTCCTGCTGACGGAGATACTGCTTGTACATGTCATAGTCCTGGTTGAGGAGTGTGCTTTGTGAGAGTCGGAGCGGTAGCAGCGCTATGGTAAGGCCAAGAAGCAGACCCGGCGCAAAAAATGCCTTGAAGTTGGGGGTCATCACAAACATCTGCTCACGAGAAACATGTAATATACTGGAGAGCATAGCCAGCGCCCCTGAGAAGAACACGGAAAGCACTGAAGCAAAAACAAAGTAAGCCAGCATCAGTTGCCACTCTTTTTTTTGCAGGTAGCGAGCCTCGTCGGCGCTTAATTCAGCTTGCTGGCCTGCTGGTGACAGGCGACGCAGTGCAAAGCGAAGCACCGGTAGCAATATGGCCACGGCAATAAAACTTAGCAGCAGGCTTTTCAGGATATCTATCATGGTAAAAAGGTATTTGACGTAAAATTAACATGCAAAGCCCAATTTTCTACAGTTATATCAAGAGTATCATCAGACTGTGGATGGTTCAGGTATAATAATAGGTGTGGTACATGTTGAGGCAGCATCCGTATTTTAAGCTCCTCAAATGTTGCAGCTGATACAATAAATTAGTTATTTTTGATGATCTAACCATTGAACTAAGTGCTACTGCCGGCCGTTGTTTTGCGCAAGGCCGGTGTTTTTTTGAAGGGCCTGTTCATCTCATCTATGAAACTTTATAAGTTGGTTGCGTTTGTCCGAGAGTATTTGATCGCAATCGCGTCGTTCCTGCTCATATTTTTACTGACGCTTTTTATCTATTCAGAGACCAAAAAGAAGGCTCTGGAGCGAAACGAGAAACTATTTGAATTAAAAGCAGCGCAAGCCACTCAGGCATTGGAGCTGCGTATGCGCGACTATATCCAGATACTGGTTGGCGCAAAAGCCCTGTTTGTGTCTTCTGACACCGTGACTCGGGAGGATTGGGGCCAGTATTACAGCACGCTAAAGCTGGAAGAGAATTACCCTGGCATACAGGGCGTGGGATATACCCATTTTGTGAAGGCGAAAGACCTGTCAGCCCACATTGAGCGCTTACGAAAAGAAGGGTTCAGCGATTTTGCAATCCGCCCTGACGACCCCCGGCCAATCTATACCTCCATCATATACCTGGAGCCGCTCAACGAGCGTAACCGACGTGCTTTCGGCTTTGACATGTTCAGCGACTCGGTCAGGCGCTCCGCTATGCAAATGGCCCGTGATACCCGTAAGCCGGCACTGTCAGGCAAAGTGAGACTGGTACAAGAGACTAGTGTGGACGAACAGGCCGGGTTCCTGATATACCTCCCTATTTATGAAGACAATGCGGAGCCAGAAGCCATAAAAGAGCGGCAACGGCTGATCAAAGGTTATGTATACAGCCCCTTCCGGGCCAAGGACTTGATGGAAGCCATCTGGGAAAATAATTATGATGACCTGGATATTGAGGTATACGACGGCACGAATTTAGGTAAGAATGATGTGCTTTACAGCTCAGACAGTGTGCTGTATTACCACGCCTCCAAAAAGCGTGAGCTTGACATGCTGAGCACTATGAGCATTGGCAATCATACGTGGCGGGTATACTGCTCTGCGAAGCCTTCGTTTATGCGCTCAGCCGATACCGAATTGCCTTACTTTATCTTGTTGGGCGGTACGATCATCAGCTTGCTGATGTTCTTCATCATCTGGTCACTCATTAACACGCGCCGTTCCAATAGCCTCAAGCAGACCATTACCGATAATGCAACTGCCGCCCTCTTTATGATGGATGCCAATGGCTACTGTACCTTTATGAACCCGGCCGCCGAGGAGATGACTGGTTTTACTTTTGAAGAAATCAGACGCAAGCCGCTTCACGACATGATCCACCATACCCATCCGGATGGTACACCATACCCATTGGAGGAGTGCCCACTCGACAGAGCCCTGCCTACAAACAATAACATGCGCTCACACGAGGATGTGTTTATCCGCAAAAGCGGGGAATTCTTCAGTGTGACAGTTGCTGCGCACCCCATCATCGAAAACGGCGTGCCGACGGCCACCATCATCGAAGTGCGTGATATCACAGAGGAGAAGCGTGCGCAGCAAGCTATAATCGAAAGTGAGGCCCGCTTCCGAACCATGGCCGACAACGCTCCGGTGATCATCAGCATACTTGACATCTGGAAACAGAGCGTGTATGTGAACAGACAATGGCTTGACTTTACAGGGCGCAGCTTCGAAGACAGTATTAACTTCGGCTGGCAGCAAATTATTCATCCGCAGGACCTGCCTGGCTTTGAAGAGCAGTATAACAATGCGCTGGCCTCTGAAAGTGGTTTTAGGGTGGAGTTGCGCATGCGTCGCTACGATGGGCAGTATCGTTGGATGGTGGCGACCTGCACACCACGCTTTGGTGCCGATGGCGACTTCCTGGGGCATATTAGCTCTACAATCGATATTACGGACATAAAAGAGGCTGACCGTAAAGTGAAGCAAAACGCCGAGCTACTACAGAAATTGTTCCTGGAGGTGCCTGCTCTGGTTGGACTGGTACGAGCTTCTGATCAGCAGTATTTGCTGGCCAACCCGCTTTATCGCAAGCTTTTCGGTAACCGCTTGCTGGTGGGTAAGACACTGCGTGAAGCCCATGCCGAACTCGTGCATCAGGGCATATTCGAAGAGATTGAGCGAGTGTTCGTAGATGGCTCCCCTTACATAGGCCAGGAAGTGCCGCTCATGATAGACCGGCATAACGACGGACAACTGACGCAGAGTTACTTCAACATTGTGATACAGCCGCTCATGGACGGAAAGGGTAAACCAGAGGCAGTACTCATATTTGCAGTGGAGGTGACAGAACTGGTGAAGGCCCGCACAAAGTTGATCTCTACAAACGAAGAGCTGAGCATTAAGAATATGGAGCTGCTGCGCACCAATAATGACTTGGACAACTTCGTTTATACAGCTTCGCATGACCTGAAGTCCCCTATCGCGAACATGGAAGGTTTGTCCAACTTGCTGCGAGGTATACTGGAGGATAAGCTGGAGGGTGAAGACAAGCAACTGCTTGACATGATGGGTGAGGCGATTGACAAACTGAAGCGAACGATTGCCGACCTGGCTGAGATCACCAAAGTACAGAAAGGACTTCACGCTAAGGTTGAGCCCCTGTCGTTTGAGCAAGTGTTGCAGGACGTAATGCTGGATATTGACAGCCTTGTGAAAGAGTCCGACGCGGTTGTGAAAGTTGACTTTCAGGTGAAGGACCTGCTGTACGCCCGCAAGAATCTGCGGAGTATTATTTATAACCTGGTGTCGAATGCGATCAAATACCGCAGGCCGGAGTTAAAACCAGAGGTACGTGTAGATACCTATATGGAAGATGACTTCGTGGTGCTACGGGTACAGGACAATGGACTCGGCATTAAAAAGGGTCAGGAGCATAAACTCTTCGATATGTTCAAGCGCCTGCACAAACACGTGGAGGGCACAGGTATAGGCCTGTACATTGTGAAGCGTATTATCGAAAACAATGGGGGCCGCATAGAAGTAGAAAGCGAACTTGGTGAGGGCACTACCTTTAGGGTATACTTCAAGCAGGCGCCAGTTGAAATAGAGCGAGTCTAGATTTTTGGAAACCCCAGTAAGCAGAAGCGGCACTCCCCAATCCAAGGGAGTGCCGCTTCTGCTATTCGGCTATCGGTGTCGTGTAACTAATGTGCCAGGTCGACGGCCAACATACGGTGTTTATACAAGGCGGGCTTGCGTCACTGTTTCACCTGACCAGACATTGACTTTAAACAATTATAGATGACGTTTTTGATAGTGAGTTGATAGATTTCTTCCATCCTTTCATTCGTAGCATCTACTGATTGCACAAATAGTTCTCCACTTGAATCGCATGCCATAATCAATTCACCTGATTCCTGGCTAACCAGATTGATTTGAACTTGCGCAAATCCCCTTTCTTTCTCACTACTCCATGTAGATGTGAACTCCTTGTAGCTGTCGGGTATATTAATGATTGCTTTTACAAGAACGCCCGAATTAGTCGTGTTCTCTCTGATTACATTTTCTATTAGCTGTTTATGGGTCGCTGTTAAAGCGGGAACATGCTTAATCAACATGTTTGGTTTCGAAACAAATGGCAGTTTGATATCTTCATCAGCTTGATTTGTCCTGCTGTCTGTTATCTGGGCTTCCTCAACAGTAAAGGATAGATTTAGAGGCAGTAAATTAGTTTGCTTTACCTGGGTTACATAGCGGTTTGCTGCACAGCCAGTCAAAAGACATACAGCTGCAACTAAGAGGATGCTTGGTAAACTTTTTCTCATTTCTTGAAGGTAAGACGGCTTGTTGCTAAAAGGTATAGCCTAAGCCTAGCTGTATATTATTGAAGTAAAGTCTGTTTTCTAGTTCGTTGCTATTGGCTATATCGCGGCTGAAGCGAGCATCCACAGAGAAGCGTTGGAACTGTACGCCCCCACCAAATGCAAACCCCAGTGTGTAACCGTCTATTTTTGAATTCATATCAACAACATGGCCACTCTCAAATGTAATGAAGTGGTCCAGTTTTTTCGAGAGTGCCAGGCCGTAGCTAACTCCTGCATTCAGATAAGGATGCCATGTTCCATTGCCAAACCTGTACTTCAGCAGCACAGGCAGCTGTAGGTATTGCGCACTTAATTTCAGATTGCTGTCATAATTCATAGCCTGTGGGTCTTCGAAACGATACGTGCTGCTAACATTCCGGGAGACATAGATCAGCTCAGGCTGAATGGAAAACGCTTTTCCAGGGAAGCTTAAATTTACAAAGATGCCTGCTGTAGCTCCCGTGTTCCAGTTGAAGGTATGATCAAAAGGCAACCTGTTTTCAAAGGGAAAAACGAGTTGAGAAGACTGGCCTATTACTCTGATGCCCCATTTTACCTGTGTTCTGGCTTGCTTATATAATATGGCGCTTCTCTGTCCGGAGTACTGACAGTTATTGTAGGCATGTACAAGACTGGCCAGGCTAGGGCTGCTATACTTATACCTTTGTGTATTTATGGAGGCGCAATCTTTTAGGAGAGCGGAGATGGTACCAGCAAAGTAGTCCTTATGCAGAGGAACCAGAGGCTGCTGTTGTATCTGTAGGAAATACTCATAAGCTGGATTAAAGTCTTTTGCATAATAGAGCTTGGTTGGACCTGTTACCAACACTTGCATCAGGAGTTTATGCTGTTGCTCATTCACCAGCGCCTCGTGCGCTTCATAGTAAAGGCTGTCGCTAAGGCCATAACCCTTAATCTCACCCACTGCATAGCTCTTGAGTTGGCCTCCATCAGGTTTAAACTGTATCTGATAAGTTCTTTTAGATATTCCCTCATCCAATAGTTCTCCATGGAGCGTGTCAGATGATAAAGTAACTAAATACGCAGATGGTATTAGTTTTTGTGCTTTCACAGTAGAGAGGCCTGCCAGCATGAATAGCAGGGTGTAGGTAAATATTCGAACAAATGACATGTGTGATAAAGAATTAATGTTTCTAAATATAGCTAAATAGTTGTGATTAAACTCTTATTAACCCAATTTTTGGCCGAAATAATCTTAAAATAGGAGAAGGTTAAAGCCACTGTATATTGTCTCATTATGCGTATCTTCGTAGTATGGCTAAGATCAAAACCTCATATTTCTGCCAGAACTGCGGGGCGCAGTCGGCCAAGTGGATCGGCAAATGTCCCGCTTGTGGTGAATGGAATACTTACGTGGAAGAAGTGGTGCAGCGTGAGGAACTCACGCCTACTAGTGTATGGAAAGTAGGCAATACCAGCAGTTCAGCACAGGTCGCCAACAAGCCCAAGCCAATAGCAGATATCAACTATCAGGAGCAGCAGCGCATTCAGACGGTAGATCAGGAACTGAACCGGGTACTGGGTGGTGGCATTGTACCGGGTTCTATGGTGCTTATTGGTGGCGAGCCAGGTATAGGCAAGTCCACACTAATGCTACAGATCGCTCTGAGCCTGACAGGGCTGCGGGTGTTGTATGTGAGCGGCGAGGAAAGTGAGCACCAGATCAAGATGCGAGCGGAGCGTCTCAATGCCCAAACCTCCGATTGCTTCATCCTGACAGAGACTGGCACGCAGAACATTTTTAAACAAATAGAGCAGTTGCGGCCGCAGGTACTCATAATCGACTCCATTCAGACACTGCACTCCTCCTTTATAGAGGCGGGGGCCGGCAGTGTGAGTCAGGTACGGGAATGTACGGCCGAGCTACTGAAGTTTGCCAAAGAAAGCGGTACCCCTGTTTTCCTGATTGGCCACATCACCAAAGAGGGCAACCTGGCAGGTCCTAAGATACTGGAGCATATGGTAGACACGGTGCTGACTTTTGAGGGCGACCGTCATATGACCTACCGGATTCTGCGCACTTCTAAGAACCGCTTTGGATCCACCTCTGAACTAGGTATATACGAAATGCTGGGTACCGGTCTGCGGGAAGTGAGCAACCCGTCTGAGATCCTGATATCGCAGCGGGAAGATGCTTTCAGTGGCATTTCCATCGGCGCCACACTGGAGGGCAACCGTCCACTATTGATAGAAGTGCAGAGCCTGGTAACACCTGCCACGTACGGTACGCCACAGCGCACCAGTACTGGCTTTGATGGCAAGCGCCTCAACATGCTGCTGGCTGTGCTGGAAAAGCGCGGTGGGTACAGACTGGGTGCTCAGGATGTCTTCCTTAACCTGGCTGGAGGCCTGAAGGTAGAAGATCCGGCGCTTGACCTGGCGGTGTGCGCTTCGATCCTCTCTTCTTTTGAGGATATCGCTATCCCCAGCACTGCCTGTTTTGCTGCGGAGGTAGGACTTGGCGGTGAGGTAAGAGCTGTCAATCGTATTGAAAACCGCATCACAGAGGCAGAGAAACTGGGCTTTAAGGATATCTACATCTCCAAGTACAACAAGAAGGGCATGGACCTGGGCAAATTTTCCATTAATGTGCATGCTTTTGGACGATTAGAAGAGGTATTCGCCTCCCTATTTGGTTAAAATTGTGTTTTAAACAGGAAGTAGTTCTATCTTTCGTATAATTTCAGAGGGAGTATTGGGAATTGGAATTATAATCTATAAAATTAGTGTTCAGTGCCTTAGCTGAAATCTTTGCCTACACGAGCGCAAAGATGAAATTTCCAGCTAATTGGACCAAAATTAGATAGTTATAAGACACCTCTACCCGCG
Source organism: Pontibacter sp. LHS2 (assembly GCF_058932845.1). Classification (NCBI taxonomy): domain Bacteria; kingdom Pseudomonadati; phylum Bacteroidota; class Cytophagia; order Cytophagales; family Hymenobacteraceae; genus Pontibacter; species Pontibacter sp. LHS2. The sequence goes on along the minus strand of NZ_JBZYWG010000004.1, from coordinate 264,592 downwards.
CCGTACCTATGAAACGAATGCTCACTCTATTGTTGGCTTACATGCTGGCAACTCATTTCCTGTTGGCTCAAGGCACTGTTACACTTACAGGCAAAATTCAAAAAGGACAGGAGGCTGAAATTTTCATCGCCTCTCTCCCCTCTTTATTGTTTCCGGAAGAACAGCGTACGTTTGCTGAGGTAAACAACGGGCGTTTCAAATTTGAAATACCAGTTGACAAGGCCATGACGGTAGAGCTGGTATATGGCAACGAATCAGTACCGCTATACCTGGAGTCAGGCTACGACCTGCAAGTGACATTCATAGCAGAGAAGATGCTCAAAACACTGAAGTACAGTGGCCAAGGGGCAAATGAGAACAATTACCTGGCGCTGCATACCTATCGTTTTGACGAAGAAGAAGACTACCAAACGTTGCCTGACAATGTAAAGCTGTCAGAGAAAGAATTCCTACAGTTTCTGACCTATCGCAAAGAGGATCAGTTGGCGATTTTTGAGAAGAAAATAGCGGCAAATCCGGTAAGTGATCATTTCAAAGAGCTTATACTGGCCGAGATTGAGTACAGCTACGCCAATGATCGTCTCACCTTCTTTGATATGCGAAAGCTGATGAGGCTGCCAGTACAGCTTAGCCCCTCCGCCGGATACTTCGATTTTCTGGAGCATATGGAAATGGACCAGCCCGCCAGCCTGGAAGCTATCAGTTTTCCAACCTTCCTGCGAAACTACATCACTTTTGTAGGGCTGCAGGCCGGACTGGATGCCAGCGATATACATTATTATAAAAAAGCATACTATGAGGTGAGCTATACCTTGCAGGGGTACGCACGCAAAATGGCGCAAGCGTACCTGATCCGGCAGTCATTGCAACAGGGCAATGTGCTGCACGTACCCGCCATGCTGCAGGATTTCGGACAAAACGAAGGTATAGCCGACGTGTATGCCACATTGCAGCGCCAGTACGAAAGCCATCCAGGCTTAGGCATTGGCAGTGCAGCCCCTGACTTTAGTCTGAAAGATATAAATGGGCAGTTGGTGGCACTCAGCGATTTTAAGGGCAAGATTGTTTACCTGAGTTTCTGGCGTACGGACTGTGGCCTATGCATGGTAGAGCAACCGCACGCACAAGAGCTGGCCCGAAAGCTCCAGCCCCACGAAGTAGTGCTTATCAATATAGGAGTAGATGAAAACGAACAGGCCTGGCGCAGTGTCGTGCAATCACGCGGCTTCGGAGGCGTGCAGCTATACCTGAAGGGGCAGGGCCACGAACTGGCCCGTCAGTATGGACTTAAAGACGTACCGGCATACTATCTGATAGATGATGATGGCACCATTCTAAGCACAAAACCACGCCGCCCTATCGATCGGGAAGCCGAGACTGAAATCCTGCAGCATGTGTTGAGCAACAGAGCCTCCCGCAAGTAATACCTATACCTGATCTTCATAAGAAAGCCGCCCAAGTTTCACGACTGTGGGCGGCTTTGTTTTGTAGGGCCAATGCCTTGTTTCTGAAAGCATCAATAACCGTGCATTTGTTTAGTGCGTAATTAAAGCCTAACCCCTTATCGTAAGGGGAAAGTAGAAAGGAATAGATTATTGGAGATATCCTTATTCATTTAACCGCTAGAAAAATATGGCATTAATCAACAAAAGTGACATTGAGAAGCTTCTCAATGTGCAGAACAACACAAAAGACGCACTTTGCATCTCTATTTACATACCTACGCACCGAGCTGGTCACGAAACACTAAATGGCCAGGACCACACACTGTTCAAGAACAAACTCAAAGAAGCCCGCGCACTACTGGCAAGACACGATGTAGCCGATGCTGAAATTGACGCTTACCTGAAGCCGGCCGAAGAACTGCTGAATGATACCGGGTTCTGGCGCCATCAGTCAGAAGGCCTGGCTGTGTTTATCACCAAAGGCTTCTCGGCGCACTATACCCTGCCTATCACAATGCCGGATGTGGTATATGTGCTTGATCAGTTCTACTTCACGCCTATGCTGCCGATCCTAAGCCAGAATGGCCGCTTCTTCATCTTGTCGCTGTACCGCGAGCGCATTGGTTTCTTCGAGGCCACTATTGAGCGCATCCGCCAGATCGACATCAGTGCTTTTGCACCGGAGAGCATGAACGAGGCCCTAAAGTTTACCATCAAAGGCAACGACCAGGATTTCCATAACTCCACCACGACCGTGAACGGCTCAAATATCGTGCATGGGGCGGGTGCGACGAAGGGTGACGACGAACACGACGAAGTGCGTGAGTTTATCCATGAGGTTGACAACAGCCTGCAGGAAATCCTGCACAACGCGACAGAGCCTTTGGTGCTGGCCGGTGTGGACCATTACTGCGCCCTGTACCGCAAATTCAGCAAGTACAAGAACATTGTGCCACAGAACATCAATTTGAATGAAACCGTGGCCGGTATGAATCCGCAGACGATTCATGAGAAAGCACTTGAGGTTATGAAACCGCTGATGCAGCAAAGCCACACCGACTCGCTGAGCCGCTACGAGAACGTAGCAGGCACTGGTGTAACTTCCGAAGACATTGCCACAGTGGCCGCAGAAGCCGTACATGGCCGTATTGACACGCTGTTTATTGCACCAAGCAGCCCGGTTTGGGGTCGCTATGATGCCAAAAGCGCAGCAGCTGAAGTGCACAAAGACTACCAGCGTGGTGACGATGATCTGATCAACCTGGCGGCAATCAAGACGCTGGCACAGGGGGGTAAGGTATACGTGAGTAGCTATAACGGCCTGTCAGAAGTTGGTGAAGAGGGAGGCAGCGTAAAAGCGCTTTTCCGTTACTAGACACGCGATAATTTTGGCCGTTAGCGCCATAAAGTATAATTTAGTGGGGCAGCCTTTATGGGCTGCCCTTTCTTTTGCGTCCCTACACATGAAGCTGCACCTCGCTGATAAGCTCAATTTTCTGTCAAAACTCACGCCGCTGCGCATGTTTAATGCCTTGCAGGTGGCAGGCAGCTACTGGTATGCAAGGGCTTCGCGCCAGGCAGTGCACTGGGGTGACCCGCTGAGCATTTCGTTTGAGCCAACCACCTCTTGTAACCTGCGCTGCCCCGAGTGCCCCAGTGGCCTTCGTTCTTTTACCAGACCGACGGGTATGCTACAGAATGACCTTTTCAAGGAGACTATCGACCAGCTGCACAAACGATTGCTGTACCTGATCTTTTACTTTCAGGGGGAGCCTTACCTGCACAAGAGTTTTCTGGAGCTGGTGAAGTATGCGTCAGACAGAGGCATCTATACCGCCACCTCTACCAACGCCCACTTCCTTGATAGCGATACAGCCCGCAAGACCGTAGAATCAGGGCTGGACCGGCTCATTGTGTCCATAGACGGCACTACGCAGGAAACATACGCGGCATACCGGGTAGGTGGCAAGCTGGATAAAGTGCTGGAAGGTACGCGGCAGGTCGTGAAATGGAAGAAAGAGCTGAAGTCTCGCACACCGCATATCATGTTTCAGTTCCTGGTGGTACGCCCCAACGAGCACCAAATTGCAGAGGTGCAGGCACTGGCCGATGAACTTGGCGTGGATGAAGTCGTATTTAAGACGGCGCAGATTTATGACTACGAGCAGGGTTCTCCGCTTATACCTACCATTGACTATTACTCCAGGTATAGAAATAACGGTGATGGCAGTTACTCTATCAAAAACAAACTGCTGAATCAGTGTTGGAAAATGTGGCATTCCTGTGTGATCACCTGGGACGGCCTGGTAGTACCCTGCTGCTTCGATAAGGACGCTGAGTACCGCATGGGAGACGTAAAAGAGCAGGGGTTCCGGCAGGTATGGCGCAGCCCAGGGTATAACCAATTTCGCAAATCGCTGTTACAGTCACGGGAAGAGATAGAAATGTGCCGGAACTGCACCGAAGGCACCCGGGTATGGGCCTGAGCTATACCTGCTAACAATGTAATACAATAGATAAGATTTATGAACGACATTAACAAAGCGCTTGAACTTTTGCTAAGCAAGCTGGAAGACTGGGGAGAGCATCTGGTCTTAATGCTTCCTAACCTGGTTGTAGCCATCATTCTGCTGATCATTACGTTTACGGTTGCTCGCTTCATTCGCAATGCCTTAGATAGAGTAATAGGACGGGTATCGCATAGTGCTGCGCTTAATAATCTGATATCTACCATTCTATACATTGCTTTGCTGGGTGTCGGCTTTTTCTTTGTGCTCAGCGTGCTCCAGCTTGACAGGGTCGTTATCTCTTTGCTGGCTGGTGTTGGTATTATTGGTCTGGCACTGGGTTTCGCCTTTCAGGATATCGCGGCTAATTTCATTTCAGGTATCATCATCGCAGTGCAGAAGCCGTTTGGCGTAGGCGATATGATAGAGACCAACGATTACTTTGGGGTGATTGAACGGGTTTCATTGCGTACACTGGACATCCGTAAGCCGTCAGGAGAGTTAGTGAAGCTGCCTAACAAGATGGTGTTTGAGAACCCTGTGACCAACTACTCGAGTAGTGGCATACGGCGCCTCGACCTGGATGTAGGCGTATCGTATGGCGAGGATTTAGAAAAGGTGGAGCGAATTGTGATAGAAGCGCTTCAGGACGTAAAAAACCGTGTGAAGACCCGTGATGTGGAGGTGATGTATGATGCCTTCAATGATAGTTCGATTGATTTCAAAGTCCGTTTCTGGATATCTTATTCCCGGCAGATAGATTTTGTGTCGGCTAAGAGCGATGCGATCATTAAGATCAAGAAGGCATTTGATGCGAATGATATCATGATCCCATTCCCGATTCGTACGCTGGACTTTGGTATAAAAGGTGGCGAGAAGTTAAACGAACATTTAGAAGACTTACAGGCACAAATAAAAAATGGTCGCAATGCTTCAGACAATTAAGGTATAGGCTGCGCAGGTATAAAACAGAAAGGGCCGATCAATCGGCCCTTTCTGTTTTATTTGTCTTTCTTATCGAGGTTCTTACCAAGGTCTTCTACTTGCTTCAGGAAGTTGTCTACTTTCTCGTCGGCATAAGGGCCGTAAGAGTTAGAGATCGTGCCGCGCAGGCCATTACTGGTTTCTATAGCGTATAATATCGACATGTCATCCGGGTCACTTTCACCTTCGAAGCGGTAAAAGTCCACAATGCGTACCTGGTCAGGTCCGAACGTGTGCTTGTCCTCCATCGTGCAAAGCGTGCCTTCACCCGATACTTTAAAATCGTAGGTATAGCCGTCTTTACGCAGGCGGTTGAGCACGTTTACCAGGGATCTTTCTTCTACTTTATCTTGCATAGCGTATAGTTTTAAGGGATATCTTGTAAGTATAGAACTATACGCAAAATCAGGCAATGGATACGAAAAAGGGGGTGGAATTATTCAGAAGGCAGGCTTAGGCAAGTGCATGCCTAGATAAGATAGAACTAGTGCCCACTCACAGGTATAACGGTATACCTAAGCAAAACAAGCTTCAATCCAGGAAAATGAAAGAAGGGAAGCGAAACAGTTATACCGCTTTTTTGTCGAGCTCTTGCTGGATCTTACTGAAGTCGATAGCTGAGCAGCTACCGCAGCCCTTGGCGCAGCCAGCATTTTTGTTGGGCATGAAACTTCGGTAAATTATCCAACCCATGTAGCCCACTGCCACCGCGAATATCAGGAAGATGATGATTTGCTGTATCATATGCTCTTATCAACTGCACAAAGATACAAAAAGTTTATTGAGGCGCCCCTTTCCAATGCTCGGCGATGGTGTCGAGCATCTCCTGGTGAATGTTTCCGTTGCTGGCCACGATCTCACGACCAAAAATATAGTCGCCACCAGCCGTAAACTTAGAAACATGACCACCAGCCTCCTGCACGATAATGGCTCCGCCTGCCACATCCCAGGCATTCAGGTTATATTCAAAGAACCCTTCAAAACGGCCCACTGCCACATAGGCCAGGTCCAAAGCGGCAGAACCTAAGCGACGCACCCCATGTGACTTGCCCATAAAAGCGCCTAGCACCTGAAGGTACTGCTGTGTGAGTCCAAACTCGTAATAAGGGAAGCCTGTGGCGATAAGTGCGTCTTTCAGGCCTATTGCAGGAGAAACCTGGATAGGGCTGTCATTTAGGAAAGCGCCTCCGCCTTTAGTAGCGTAGAAGCATTCATCTTTATTTATCTCATACACGATGCCCAGTACTACCTCTTCGCCATCCAGCAAAGCGACGCTCACCGAGTATAGCGGCAAGCCATGAGTGAAGTTCGTGGTGCCGTCCAATGGGTCAATGATCCAGTTAAAGCGCTCACCGCGGGTATTATCGGTTTCTTCTTCCGTAATGAAGCCAGCCTCTGGCAAAAGGTGGCGCAGCGCCTCTACCAATTGCTGCTCCGCTTCCTTGTCCACATAAGAAACCAGGTTGTTAAAACCCTTGAGCTCTACCTTATCCCTGTCAAAGTTTTTGGCCTCATGCTTGATAAAAGCGCCTACTTTTTTGACAATAATGTTGGCATTCTGACAAAGTTGCTGGAGGTTCATATGCGCTCTTTTACTTTAGAGTTTGTGTTGCTGATAACTGCCGGCTGTCTGGCAGCCCAAACCGTATACGCCGCTCTTAGCAGGAGAGATAAAGCAATCGGGAAAACGGCGAGGTGCAATTGCTGTGGCCATACCAGCCATAATAAGAGTGTGATCAAAGCCAATGCGGCCGTTCCCATCATGTACTTCTGCAACCAGTCTGGTAGTACAGGTCTTGCCAGGAAAGCAGCGGCTATGACGTGAGTAGGTAGTGCCCAAAGCAAGTTAAAGTTATTCGCAGCTGCCTGGTGATCCGTGGCAAACCAAAGCAGGAACAGCAACACGCCCAAAAGACCTGTAATCAGGAACAGGAATACATCAAAGGTGCGGCTGCGTGTGCGGCGCTTGTAGTCGAGCACAGTAATGGCTAGTACGAGCCCGAAAAACAGCCACCAAACCAGCACTGGGCTAAACATGCTGCCAGCTGAGGCAGGCATTGGAGTATTCTGGAATATTACCTGCGGTGCGCTCACCAGAGGTACCTGCTTACCGTTTTGCTGAATAGTAGCGCTAGCGAATCCTTTCGAAAGGTAATCAGGCAGGAACATATATTCATAAGGGGAGGCTTTGCGATCGATCGGTGCGCCAAGTGCCAGGTCAATGCCAAAGTCTGACCAAGGCTGCGGAGGCAGGTATAGATCAATGAGATTACGGAAGCTCATGTCCTGATCCAAATGCGCTAGGTTAAAGGCAACCTGGTTCGGGAAAGTGGCCTCTATACCATCGCGGATACGGGTCGCACAATTGTCAAAAAAGAAATCGTAGAGATAGAAGCGGTTTTCAGGCAGGTAGTTGTTTGTCAGAAACTGCCAGTACTGTTGCTTTTGCGCTTCCGTGAAGTTCATCTCCTGCTCATAAATAGAGCGGTTGTCCAAGGTATAGCTGTAAGCGAAATCCTGGAAGTAAGCGATAGAGAGCTTGTAGTTGAGCTTGCCTCGGATGAACTTAATATAAAAGCCGGGCTCATTGAAATCGAAAGTGCCGTAATTGAACACGATGTCCATACCTGAGGCGGGATCGTTGACACGCACGGCACTGTGCCCGAAGATCGCATAAAGCTCGTCACCGGGCGAACAGGTGATCAGGCTGATCTTTGCCTCAGGAGACAACCGGGTTCCCTCGAACTGCGCCTGCGCCTGCACGACAACAAGCAGCAGCATGCCTATTAGTAAAAGCTTGGTAAGGTATAGCTTCATCTTATTGTTATTCGTGTTCAACTTACTTTGCTCCCGCTCCGGAGACCACCAGTACAAATTCCCCTTTGATTGCCTTGGTCGTGAAAATTTCGATCAGTTCATCGAGTGTGCCATTCACGGTCTCTTCAAACATCTTCGAGATTTCACGTGAAACAGAGGCCATGCGCTCGCCCCCAAAATACTCCTTGAACTGCGTAAGTGTTTTGAGCAGACGGTGTGGAGACTCGTAAAAGATCATCGTGCGCTCCTCCTCCGCTAAACTAATCAGGCGAGTCTGACGTCCTTTCTTCAGAGGCAAAAATCCTTCAAATGTGAAGCGGTCAGTGCTAAAGCCAGATTTGACCAGGGCAGGAACAAAAGCAGTGGCGCCAGGGAGGCACTCTACCTTAAGGTCCGCCTTCAGACATTCGCGCACGAGCAGGAAGCCAGGGTCAGAGATTCCGGGCGTGCCGGCATCAGAAATAAGTGCCATCACCTCTCCTGCCTTCATGCGCTCTACCAAGTGAGCGCTGGCTTTATGCTCATTGTGCAGGTGGTGGCTGTGCATGCGCTTCTCTATACCTAGGTGCTGCAATAGCTTTCCACTCGTACGGGTATCTTCAGCCAGTATAACGTCTACTTCCTTCAGGATGCGTATAGCCCGCAGCGTAATATCCTCCAGGTTTCCGATAGGTGTCGGCACCAGGTATAGATTGGTTTTTTCAGGTTCCTGCATACAGCAAAGGTATTACTTAATTGTCGATTGTTCACGGCTCACTGCTTAGTTAGGGCAGGTGCACCGCGCCTTCAAACGTTTTAACCATCATATTGTCATAGAGCACATCGATGCGCCGAGCCAGTTCCAGATCTTTGTCAGTAACGGTATTGCCGGCATCGTGTGTGGTCAACTCGATCTCTACCTGGTTGTATACATTACTCCACCATGGGTGATGATTGAGTTCTTCGGCCACATCGGCTACCTTATTCATGAATGCCATGGCTGCTCTAAAGTCTTTGAACTTAAAGCTGCGGGTGAGTTTATTGTTTGTTTCTTTCCACATGATCTGGAGACGTATTTTTTTAAGGTATAAACGGCTGGCTGCCTTACCAGATTACAGGTAGCGGTAACTAGCCCAAAAATGCAGGCGTATAGGTATGGACTGTAAACACGCTAAAACTATGAAAACTATGGCAAACAAACCAAAAGAAGTACCTGCCCAGAAACAAGAAGAGCAACCGGGCAAGGAACATAAAATGACCCCACAGCCCGAGTACATACGCGAAAACTACAAAGGCAGCGATAAACTTAAAGGTAAGAAAGCGCTCATCACGGGCGGCGACAGTGGTATAGGACGTGCCGTAGCCGTACACTTTGCCCGTGAGGGAGCGGATGTCGCCATCGTATACCTGAACGAAGACAAGGACGCCAAAGACACGCTCCAGTTGATAGAGCAGGAAGGCCGCAAAGGATTGATCATAGCTGGAGACATCGGTGACGAGGCCTTTTGCAAAGATGTGGTTAAGCGGACCGTGAAAGAACTCGGCGGACTGGACATACTCGTAAACAATGCCGCTGAACAGCACGAGCAAACTGACCTGAAAGACATCTCGAAAGACCAGTTACAGCGAACTTTTAAGACCAATATCTTCTCGATGTTCTACATGACCAAAGCCGCATTGGAACATATGAAGGAAGGAAGCGCCATCGTCAACTCTACTTCCGTTACATCGTACCGCGGCAGTCACCACCTCATGGATTATGCCTCTACAAAAGGAGCCATCACATCTTTCACGCGCTCTCTGTCATCGAACCTGGCAGAAAAGAAAATAAGAGTAAATGCCGTGGCGCCCGGTCCGATCTGGACTCCGCTTATACCTGCCTCATTTGATAAGAAAAAAGTGAAAGAGTTTGGGCAGGATGTGCCGTTAGGACGCCCTGGGCAGCCATCCGAAGTAGCTCCGGCCTATGTGTTGCTGGCTTCTGAAGATGGATCTTATATAACTGGCCAGGTGATACATGTGAATGGTGGCGAACTGGTTGGCAGTTAATCTAGCTAAACCATAGCGACCGAAATGGAGTAAAAACAGGTATAGCTCCCGAGCGGAGTGTGATAAATACAGAACTATGGAAAACAAAGAAAACGATAAGCACGCAGGAGAATCGCAGCACAGCGATGCCGCCAAAAACAGGCCGGTGCGTGTGATAGAAGACGATACAACAGATCAGGAATTCCGTGCAGGGCACATCATCCCTGGTGCAGATCCGCCCAAGAATGAACACCAACGCGGTGGCTTTGGCAACCGTGACGGCAAAGAAGGCTTCGGCAGCGATACAGCCTCTGAAGGGCCATCGGCAACAGGTGTTAATGACTTTGCTGACGACGGCACGCCACCACCTGACAACATGCGTACCGAAGACGAAGGTCGCGGTACCTGATCAATTGAATTTACATAAGGTATAGCTGCTCTCTGGTATAGCCTAGGGGCGCTTGCCAATTATTTTTAACTTAAATACAAGGAGACACATTATGCCATCATATAAGCATACCCAGCCCGGCGGGGCTGATTCAGGAAAACCATCTGGCCGTGGTCAGGACAAAGCTGCTGGCGGCAAGCCAGTAGATCCAAACAGCACAAGAGCTGAGCACGAGGACCTGGAAAAGAAGTATACCGTAGATGATGCGGATGAAACAGGGGCCAATGTGCGCGTGAACAACCCTAACCGTAATCATGACAAACCAGGCCTAGATAACAACAAGTATAACTAATCAGTAAACAGCTGAAAAGAATAGCACCTGCTTTACACACAGGTGCTATTTTTTTAACTGCTTCTAACCGACTCAGACCAGACGCTCCCCGCCATGGCCCGATATGCGATCAGTGATATACACGGCTGCGCCCGCACCTTTAAAGCGCTCATACTTGAGCAACTGCAACTCAAAAAAACGGATGAATTATACCTGTTAGGCGACTATGTGAACAAAGGTCCTGACAGTAAAGGAGTGTTGGACTTTATCATCCACCTCCAAAAGCAGCAATACCAGGTACACTGCCTGCGAGGTAATCATGACCAGATGCTACTCAAAGCTGCTTCCAAAGGCGAATCAGCTCTCAATTTGTCAGAACCGGAAAAGGAAATGGTTTTGAACAACTTTGGCATGCATGACTTTAAGAAACTTCCCACTCCCTATGCCAATTTCATAGACTCCCTCCCCTATTATCTCGAATTGCCCGACTACTTTTTAGTGCATGCTGGTTTCGATTTCCATCAGGACGATTTATTCAGAGACAAAGAAGCCATGCTTAACATAAGACATTACGAAGTGGATTGGAACCGCCTGAATAACAAGAGGCTCCTGCACGGCCATACCCCTACCGCCCTCCATGCCATCAAGAAAAGTGTTGCACACCAAGACGCTCGGATCAACCTCGATGCAGGTTGCGTTTACTACAAAAACGCAGCCTATGGCAACCTGATAGCATTGGATTTAGACTCTAATTTGTTGAATATTCAGTGCAATTTAGATCGGCCTTATGCAGTTCGTAGAAAGAGCTGAAAATTAATTATTTGAATTGTTATAGGTGGTTTATTAGTGCTTAAAAATTGTTATCAAAGCATATATTTCTGTATAAAACCCTTCTAATTAAGTGCAATTTGTGAAAATCTAATAAAATAAATAACATAAATAATGTGGGTTTTTATGATGCAATTCTTAATATTGCTTTATATAAATACTTTTTTACACTAAGTAGTTATAAGGCAAAACAAAATTCCAAAATATTTAACTAAGCTTTAGTCTGATTTGGTTAGCTGCAAAACGTCTATTTTCTATCTAATGAATTAGAAATGGGCTTTAAAATTTGCAGATGAAAATAATTGCTTGAAAAAGCATACTGGAATCGCTTTGCCTACACTTTCCTGCTCACAAAGGCAGGTTCAACCCGAATCTTCTAAACAATTATCCTTTATGAAACACTTCTACAATTCAAACTCAACTGCGAACGCAACGCAGTCAAATGCTAAAGCCTTGGGAACGGCGATAGTAAGTAAAATTTTATATACACTGTTACTTTGCTTTGCCCTATTAGTGAGCAAGGAGAGTTTTGGGCAGGCTGCAGTTATTACTAATATTACTCCGAAATGTAGTGTAAGAGGCCAAGCTATAAATTTAACAATATTTGGTTCGGGCTTTAAGATAAACCAAGGCGGGGGTAATGATCATGATGCTCATGTAGTGATAAATGGAGTTACAACGAATGCGAGCTTAATAACTCCTACTTATAAAACATCGACTGAATTGCGAGTAACTATTCCTGCTACTAGGGTAACTGGTAATTTTTTAGATATTCAGGTTAGGCAAAGGGAAAGCAGTGGCAATGTTTATCCGCTTTCTAACATTGAGAGAATACATTTATATGACATCCTGCCTACTCTTAGCTCAATAGGAAATATAACTTCCACAAGTAATAACACATGTGGAGTGCAGCGGGTTACCTACTCAGTTCCAGCAGTAACAAATGCTACATCTTATAACTGGGTTATACCATCAGGAGCATCTGTAATAGGGGCTAGTAATGCAAATAGTATTACTTTGGAATATACAAATGCAGATATAGATGGAACCTTATCAGTTTCAGCAAGTAACAATTGTTTTACAAGTGGATCTACTAGTTTGAGAGTAATACATAAAAGGGCTATTACATTATCTGGTGGTAGGATAGATATAAGAACAGAAAATCCGGATAATAGAATTGATGCTTTCAAGCCTGCTACATTTATTGCATGGTCAGAAATTGTAGATGCAAACGATGTTTCAAGCTACGCTTGGTTTATAACGACAGATGGGGAAAGTTGGGCTGGCATTCCAAATTCAAATTCAAGAGAGATCACTATTTCCTCTGTCCCTGAGAATTTAAAAGGCATTCAAGTACGCTTAACCGCAAAGCAAGAAGGGAGTCTTAGTAGTTGCTACACAAACCTACCAGCAAGTAGAATCGTGGAGATAAATAATATTGGTATAGTTCCCCTCCCTGTGGAGTTGATGTTCTTCAAAGCGCAGGCGCAGACCAGGGGTGTCAACCTAACCTGGGCGACGGCCTCTGAGCTTGAGAACAAGGGCTTCGAGGTGCAGGTATCCACTAATGCCAGGGACTTCGCCGCTATAGGCTTCGTGGAGAGCAAGGTGGGCACCACCTCGCTGCGCCAGGACTACGCCTTCCTGGACAAGAAGGCGGTGTCTGGCACCCGCTACTACCGCCTCAAGCAAGTGGACTTCGATGGGACCGCTTCCTACTCGCCAATCAGAGCGGTGGCTTTGAATACTGACAAAGCTACAGTGTCGGCATACCCCAACCCATTCGATGATGCCGTTGTCGTGACGCTCAACGGTGCAGAGTCGCGCAGCGTGCAGGTGGTGCTGATGGATGCGATGGGCAAGGTGCTGCAGCAGCGCACCGAGGAGACCTCTGGCAACTCCATCACGGTGGACATGCGCGGCGTGACAAGCAAGGGCATGTATGTGCTGCACGTGCTCGACAACAGCACCAAGCATACCTTCAAGTTGATGAAGCGCTAGGCCAGCAAGACTATAACACACTCTGAAGGGCTGCAGTTTTCTGCAGCCCTTTTTTGCTTGAAGGGTTAACCTTGATCCTTGCAATGCTGTGAAGATGGATTATACTCTAAATCAGAGCACAGGAAAACAAACTAGATGGCTGATAATCAATACTGCCTTATAAGCTAATGAAAATCGAAGCGCATCACATATTGCACTAATAAATACATATAAATCAAATACCATAAACTGTCCATTTCAGAAGTTAAGCAGGATATGGCCAGTAGATAATTATATATAATATACAGTCTTAATTATGCCAATATTTTTATTGGATTTTTAGTGCAATTTAATTTATAGTTTTTTAGATTCATATAGTATTGATGATCAATACAATATATATTTTTATAATATTTGTTTGTTGATGAAGTGTAATATATAATTATCTAAATCATAATACAATTTGTAAAAAAGCTATAAAAAAAATAACAATAATTGTATTGATAATTGTCTCCTTATAACTAATATTGCCTTATATAAATAAATAATTACACTTATTTATTGTGAGGCAAAATTAAATTCCAAAATATTTATTAGCTAAGTAGGGCTGCTGAACAGATCTTAGAAATATTATCTGTTTTATTGATGACTCCTTCTTAATCCGTTGTGCTATAAGTGCAATTAAATGCTTAAAAAAGCATAGTGGAATTTCTTTGCCCAAAATTTTACGTGCGCATTCGCAAAACACTCTTAGAAATTCACACAATACATTTTATTATGAAACACTTCTACAAAACAACTACGGCTGGTCCCACCCTCCAGTCAGCTACTTCAGCTATGGGAACGGCTTTAAGTGGTAAAATTATCACGTTACTATTGCTTGGCTTTTTCCTGCTGGTGAGTGGGGAAGGTATGGGGCAAAGTATCTCTGGAGTAAATCCTAGCTGTGTATTAGCAGGGCAAGATGTAACTCTAACTATAACAGGCTCAAACTTCAGAACAACTGGCCAAGGGCTTGCAGCAGAAGTTGTTATAAATAATAATACAAATTACCTTATACCTTCTACATTAGAGCCAAATCGCATAATAGTTACTGTTCCGAGTAGTTACATAAATAGCGCTAATTTTGATGTGAAAATTAGGCAGAAAAATAATAACGAATTCGAAACTTCTAATGCTAGAACAGTTACAGTAGTTAATTTAAGCACTCAACCAGGGCAAAGCTGTACAGCTGGACCAGTTACTCTGACAGCTTCAGGAGCACCAGTAGGTTATAGTTATCGTTGGTATACAGCTGCGACTGGAGGAACCCCAGTTTTTACCGGATCAAGCTTTACTATCGAGAACTTGACAACTACGACTGATTACTATGTAAGTGCTTTCATCTCAGGATGTGAAACTTCTCGCGTTTTAGTTAGAGCTATTATAGGTAATATTAGTCCAATTGTTACAGGTGGTGGACGATGCAATCCGGGAGCAGTAACCCTAGCAGCTTCAGGAACACCTACAGGTGGTACTTATAGATGGTACGCTAATGAAAATGCTCAAGCAATCTTAGCAACTGGACCAACCTATACCATTCAAAACTTAACAAGCACTCATACATATTATGTAAGTATTGTAAATGCTGCTGGGTGTGTTAGTCCTAGAGTACCAGTAGTTGCAAGAATAGGTAATCCATCAAAACCTATAGTTACTTCAAATGGAGATTGTGGCAATGGTAACCCATCCATTACTTTAACAGCAAGTGGCGCGGCCGGCAATGAAATTTACAGATGGTATAGTGTTGCGTCAGGTGGAACTCCTTTATCTACAGGAGCAACATTTTCAAGGAACCGGAATAGCCAAAGTGGTATTTATTACGCTGCTATATATGACTCTGTAGAAGGATGTGAGAGCGAAAGAACTCCCATGAATATAACAAATATAGCCCCAATTGCTCCTTCAGCCAGTAACGGAACACGTTGTGGTACGGGAACAGTAGTTTTAACTGCTACAGGAGCTGAGCAATGGGAGAGTTATAGATGGTACACTGCACAATCAGGAGGAACATATATTTCACAAGGTCTAACATTTACTACAGCAAGTATTACTGAGGGGACTAGTCGTAATTACTATGTAAGTAAAGTTAATACAGCTACTGGTTGTGATGGGCAAAGAGTGTTAGTTACTGCTTCAGCATATCCTTTTAACAATACGGTAGTCGGTGGGGAAATAGTTGGTCTCTCTAATCCAGAGGTGGGTAAACCTGCTGATTATACTTATAGCTCTAATGTTCAAAGTAGTGAAGTAATATCCCATGAATGGGAGCTTTATTTTAGAGGCCAAACTGAGCCTCAAAGAATTAACACGGGGAGTAGTGCTACATTTAGGGTGGAATCGGTCTCAGAAGAGATGATAGGTATAGGGGTAGTCCTAACATTAAGTCCGACTGTTTGCTATATCAATGCATCTGATGGCAAAGTTTATATAAATAACCTCCCTATCACCCCCCTTCCTGTAGAGTTGATGTTCTTCAAAGCGCAGGCGCAGACCAGGGGTGTCAACCTAACCTGGGCGACGGCCTCTGAGCTTGAAAACAAGGGCTTCGAGGTGCAGGTATCCACTAATGCCAGGGACTTCGCCGCTATAGGCTTCGTGGAGAGCAAGGTGGGCACCACCTCGCTGCGCCAGGACTACGCCTTCCTGGACAAGAAGGCGGTGTCTGGCACCCGCTACTACCGCCTCAAGCAAGTGGACTTCGATGGGACCGCTTCCTACTCGCCAATCAGAGCGGTGGCTTTGAATACTGACAAAGCTACAGTGTCGGCATACCCCAACCCATTCGATGATGCCGTTGTCGTGACGCTCAACGGTGCAGAGTCGCGCAGCGTGCAGGTGGTGCTGATGGATGCGATGGGCAAGGTGCTGCAGCAGCGCACCGAGGAGACCTCTGGCAACTCCATCACGGTGGACATGCGCGGCGTGACAAGCAAGGGCATGTATGTGCTGCACGTGCTCGACAACAGCACCAAGCATACCTTCAAGTTGATGAAGCGCTAGGCCAGCAAGACTATAACACACTCTGAAGGGCTGCAGTTTTCTGCAGCCCTTTTTTGCTTGAAGGGTTAACCTTGATCCTTGCAATGCTGTGAAGATGGATTATACTCTAAATCAGAGCACAGGAAAACAAACTAGATGGCTGATAATAAGGGTAATATATTGACGGGGATATATTAAAGAGATAAGTATGCGATGGTTTAAAATGCATACTAGTGTATCAATAAATGAAGTCTATAATGTGGAAGTTACATGCATAATAAAGTCAATAAGCGCTATTTCGGGGGGTGAATTACCATTATTTAATGCGGTTTTATGCGTGTTTTAGTTGACAGGAAAGCATAATACGTCTATTTGCAATTAACTGCGAAATGATGATGAAATGCTAATAATATTATTTATAAAAGTACAGGTAATTGTACTAGTTTGCTAGCCAGTAAAATTGCCTTATTGCATTACAGATAGAAATTAAATAATACCTAAACTCTATATATAATATTTTTATGCAATCCGCAAAAAGTTAATTTATAACATTGTTTTATTCTATAACTAAAAAATAAATCTAAAAAGTTTTCAAATAACATAATTGAGGCACTTTTTAAAAAACTGGCTTCAATGATTCAAAAAAGCCTATTTAAAAGAGAGAGTAAAAATCAGACAAAAAAACAGTGGTAATTATTGCAATTGTAAAAGATAAATTATCTTATTTTGTGATAATTAACTTAGCATTAAAACTGCACAAAAATTTATTAACTCTTAACTTTTAGCTATGGCACAAATCTACTCCCCCCCATTAGGCCGGCTTATACGTTTACTGCTTCTGCAGTGCGTTATTATGCTGGGAATTGTCTCCACGGGTGTGGCGCAAGCTACTTTACCAATTAATTATGATGGTCCGTGGGGAGGTGAACTTCCACAAGGCTGGTCGAAGACTGGTACTATTATTACTGGTCAGGATTTAGAAGGCGGTAGTCAGGGCTCAGCTCAGTTCAGAAGTGCTGATGCTACCATCCAAATTAGCTTTGTAAACGCAAGCACTACTGATTTCCGCTTGAGATATAGCCTACAGGCTGTAACAACAAGGTCTGGATATAATGCGAGCTTTACTGTTAGCTATTCTACAGATAATGGCAGCACCTACACACCAACTGAAAGCGCTAATGCCATAACACCCGCGAGAACCGCTCAGCGATTGACGGATTTACTTCCGGCAGCAACGACCAATATCCGCTTCACGCTTAATTCTATCTCTGAAGCATACGTTTTGCTGGATGCGATTGAATTAGTTCAAACTCCGGAAGTACTTGCGGTTACGCCAGCTAGCGGTGTGCCTGGCACGGCCGTAGCCATTACAGGTAACCGCCTGAACAATGCGACAGTAAAATTTGGCGAAATTGAAGTGCCAGCGACATTGACTGTTAAAGATGCTACAGGTTCAGAAAGCACAGTAAATGGAGTTACCATTAATGCAGCAGGCACAGAGATTATCGCTTATGTTCCCTATGGTGCAATATCAAACTCTCCTATCACAGTAAGCACTACCTATGGCACTACAGCACCAATAGCATTTACAGTTCCTGCTCCGGTGTTCAATGCGACCGCACCTTTCTCGCCAACATCAGGTGTAGCGGGTACTGAGGTAATATTGAGCGGCAGTAACTTTATCGATACAAGAACTGTGCTCTTTAATGGTGTAGAAGCGACTTTTACAGTAGACCATAATGGCAAGATCACTACTACAGTTCCTGCTTTGGCTAGTTCAGGCCCAATCACAGTAACTACTCCTTCAGGAAGTGCAAACAGCACATCATTCACAGTGCCAATCCCGGTAATCTCAACATTTACTCCAACAGTAAGCGAAGGACCGGGAACAGAAGTGACCATTTCTGGTGAGTTCTTCAATGGAGTTACAGAAGTAAAGTTTAACGATGTAACTGCAACAGGCTTCACCACTAATGAAACAAATGACGAGATTACGGTAAACGTGCCGCTTGGTGCGAGCACAGGTCCTATAACTGTGACAAGCCCGGCTGGTACTGGTACAAGCGAAACACCGTTTGATGTGCCAGCGCCTAAATTCGTAGCACGCACAATTACAGTAGGAGAAGGAACAGCAGAACTAGAGTTTAATCCAACCAGAACAGGCGCAGGCAAGCAGGTTACCATTTACGGTGAAAACCTGGCAAGCGTAAGCCGCGTGGTATTCGCGGGTGCTGAAGGTGAAGGTGTTGATGGCACCAACCTGGTTGCAACTACTGATACTGAGTTGACAGTAACTGTACCAACAGGCGCTGCCACTGGCACTCTGCAGTTAATTGCTCCCGGTGATAAAATAGCGATTAGCTCACAAACTTTTGAGTTTGTGCCAGCTCCTTCTATCGCTACTGTTACACCAGTCTATGGTGAAGTGGAAACGGAAATAACCATAACAGGTACTAACTTCCAGGATGCCGAATCTGTAAAAATTGGTAACGGAACAGTGCTCGCTGCTAACTTTGAAGTTAACACAGATGGAACGATCATCACATTGTCCATACCTACGGACGCTACAACAGGCACTGTGTCTGTAACCACACCGCTTGGTGGCACTGGCGTTTGGAACGGTACATTTGATGTGGTATACGCGCCGACTATCACAGCCTTTACACCTGCTGAAGGCCCGATTGGCCAAGAGATCACTCTGACAGGTACAAACCTGAAGTATGTAACAGAAGTTGTCTTCCTTGGTGAGAACAATACAGAAGATGAGTCAGATGCAAGAGTAACTTTCACAACACCTAATGATAGTGAAACACAGCTTGTGTTTAATGTGCCGACTAGTGCGTCAGCTGGTTTAGGTAGACTGTTAGTTAGAAACTCTGTTGATGCAGCTGTTTCTGCAGATGAATTTGAAGTAATTCTTCGCCCAGTAGTGCAGTCTATCACACCAACTATGGGTGTGGTTGCTTCTACTGTGACAATTGAAGGGTATAACTTCGACAATGCAACATCACTAAACTTTGGAGGTATAGTAATACCAGTAGCGACTGAAGATACAGAGGGCTTCACCGTTGTGTCAGATAAGCAGATTACAGTAACAGTTCCAGCGGAAGCGCCGGTTATCTCCCCTGTTGTTATTACAAACGCTTCTGGCAGTAGTGAAGCTGTAAACTTCACAGTAATCAAAACACCTACTATTGCATCTTTTGTAGAGGAAAGAGGCATTGTGGGTAGTGAAGTAGTTATAACGGGTACTAACTTCTACGGCGAAAACATTACGGTATCATTTGCAGGTGCAGAAGGCCGTGTAATTGCGCCAGCTAGAGATGTCACTCCTACACAACTGAAGGTAACAGTACCTGCAGGTGCTGTAACAGGTAACTTGATTGTAAGCAATGCTGCCGGACCAAGTGAGCCAAGTGAAACGGATTACATCGTTGCGACTACCCCAGAAATCTTCAGCTTTACACCTACTACAGGTAAAGTAGGTGATGATGTAACAATTACTGGTTGGTTGATGGAAAGCGTGGCTTACGTAGCCTTCAACGGTACGAAAGCTTCAGTGACACCAAGTGCAGATGGTAGAACAATTACAGTTAAAGTGCCAGAAGGTGCAACAACTGGTAGATTGGCTCTATTCGAAGGAGAGAATGAAACCCCAGTGTTCACAACAGCAGAAAATGTAATCTTCACAGTTATACCTGCACCAACTATTGTTTCAGTTACTCCTAACAGTGGCGTTGGAGGAACAGTAGTGACCATTACAGGTACTAACTTTATTGATGTGACGTCTGTTACCTTTAACGGTGTGGCAGTTGCTGCTGAGAATATTGCGGTCAATGAGACATTCGACGTGCTTACAGTAACAGTTCCTACTACAGCTACAACTGGCAACTTAGTAGTGACAACAGAAGCAGGTAGTGCAACTCATGCGAACTTTATTGTTCCAACACCTGCGAACATCACATTCACTCCTTCCATTAGTTATGCTAACCAGTTAGTAACGATCAGAGGTCAGTACTTCACTAATGCAACAGAAGTTGATTTCAATGGTAAGAAGATTACTTCAGGTATAACAGTTGTAAACGAAGTTGAAGGCAGTACTGAAGCTGACCGTTTCCAATTGATTACTGTAAAAGCACCATTTGATGCAGGAACAGGTAAGATCACAGTGACTACTCCTGCTGGTTCGGGCGTGAGTGCTGATGACTATACTGTGAGAGAGCCGAAGATAGCAAGCATTAGTGCTACCGAAGGTTACGCAGCCCAAACAGTGTTAACTATCACTGGTGAATTATTTACGCAGTACTGGAATGAGACATTGAACGGCGGTCAAGGTGGAGAAGACTTTAAGGCGCCAATTGTTAAGTTCAACGGAGCACAAGTTGAGGCAACCAATTATGAACAAGATGGTACTAGCATCACAGTGACAGTACCAGGTTCTGCCAGAACTGGTAGCGTAACAGTTATGTCAGGTAGCGGCGAAAGTGAACCGGTGCAGTTTAATGTACTTGCTCCTGTATTATCATCTGTGACGCCTACAGCAGCTTATGCAGGTCAGACGGTAACAATCTCTGGCACAAACTTTATCAACGTAACAGGGCTGTCCTATGGCAACATTCCGATTACTGGTTATAATGTTGTGTTAACGGATACTGAGAAAGGCACAGGTACTATCACCTTTGTGGCTCCGAAAATTGATTTCAATACCAGCAATACTTTGTCGGTAACTTCAACAAGTGGTACAGGCAGTACAACAGTGTTTACTATCTACCGTCCAGTAGTTTCAACTGTTTTCGAAACAGGTAAGGAGAGCTCTGAAGACAGAAGAGTGTACGC
The DNA here is from genome assembly GCF_058932845.1 of Pontibacter sp. LHS2. Classification (NCBI taxonomy): domain Bacteria; kingdom Pseudomonadati; phylum Bacteroidota; class Cytophagia; order Cytophagales; family Hymenobacteraceae; genus Pontibacter; species Pontibacter sp. LHS2. The sequence goes on along the minus strand of NZ_JBZYWG010000004.1, from coordinate 243,448 downwards.
TGGTGTAAACACTGTTACAATCAGAGGTACACGTTTCGATGAGTTCTTTAATGGAACTGCAGTGACGAAAGCTGATCCAATTGTGTCTCTTGTAAGGGCTGGCACTAACGGAGCCGTAACTGCTATAACAGGGTTCACATTCACACCAAGTACAACTGAAGATGGTGTAGATTTAATTGTAGCCAATATTCCAACAAGTGTTGCAGCAGGAGACTACTTCGTAAGAATAGAAAGTGGTAGTGGTACAGGCCAATCAACTGGCACAACTGGTACGTTCACTGTTCTTGGAACGCCAACAATTACTAGTACTGGTTTGAGCAAAGTAGTTGGTCTTGTGGGTGACGTATTCACCATCACAGGAACTAACTTCGATGATGCAACTAAGGTAACATTCCTGGGCATTGACGGAGAAGAAGATGAGGTAGAAGCTACTTTCGTTAGAACTTCAAATACAGTACTTACAGTTACAGTGCCAGCTGGAGCTACAATCGGCAGAATAGCCGTAACAACTCCTTTCAATGGTGGAGATGGAACCACTGTAGTAAGCACTCAAATCTTCAGAGTAGTGAAAGCGCCGATTGTGTATGACTTCAATGCTAAGACTGGTCCTTCAAGTTCAACTGTAACCATTACTGGTGAAAACTTGATAGATGTTGATGGCAGAATCAAAGTGTCTTTCAAAGGCCATGGCGGTGAGGTTATACCAGTAACTAATGTTGATTTAATGGCTAATCTTCCTGCGGCAGTAACGGCAGAAGACTTAACAACTGCTCGTTCAATTGCAGTAACAGTGCCAGCCAATGCAATTACAGGTGTGATTACACTTACAAACGAAGCTGGTACAATTACAACAGCAGCAGCGAGAGACACTGAAATAGATGTGTACACTGTTACAAGCCCAGTGGTAGTAAGATTTGAGAAGAATGATATTGATAACACTGTAATCGATGCGAATAAACCAGCTCGTTTGCTGGAGACGGTAATCGTAAAAGGCTATAATCTGGTTGGTGTGCAGCGATTAAGAATTGGAAGCACTAACGTGTTTGGCTACTACGAAGAAAACGAGAATACCCTGGAGATGATTGTACCAAGAACGGCTAGAACAGGATTGGTAAATGTTACAACTGGGGTAGGTAGCGATGCAAGCGAAAGCAATTTGGTAATTGTAACACCTAACATTACAGTTGACCCAACAGTTCTAAGCTTTAAAGCAGCAGTTGAAACTGAAGGTGTGACAGAATACGATGTGAAGAGCTATACCCTGACAGCGACAAACCTAGCTGTAGGTGCTGACTTGAGCATTTCATTAAGCGCTAACATACCATATCTTCTGTCACTTGACCCTAACTCAACTGCAGAAGATGCTTGGACAACTGGAATGACACTTACACCAGATGCTAATGGTAATTTAAGCCAAACAGTTTACGCCCGAAATAACTCAACTGCTGTATCTAATAGTTCATCAGATCGATACACAGTATTTGCTAACCATTCTTCACTGGAAGCAACTACTAGTACTGTGACATTACAGTCTGAAATCATCCCTCTCCCAGTAGAACTCATCTCCTTCAACGCTAGAAAAGAAGGTAACAATGTTCAACTGACATGGGCGACAGCTTCTGAGCTAGACAACGACTACTTCGAAGTACAGATGACGGAAGACCTGAAAGGTGAATTTAAGGCAGTAGGCAAAGTGAAGAGCAACGTGAACACAACTACACTTCGTCAGGACTACCAGTTCAACCACAAAGGTAACTTCAACGGTACACGTTACTACAGACTGAAGCAAGTGGACCTGGATGGAACATTTGAATACAGCAAAGTAGTGGCCGTATCATCTAATGGAGTGAACCTGGCAGTTGGTCCAAGAGTATATCCTAACCCGATCACTCCTGAGTCTAAGCTAGTGTACAATGCTGCAGATGCAGGTAAACTGAATGTAAGAGTTGTAAACATGAACGGATCAGCTGTTATGAACCAATCTTACGACATCGAAGCAGGTGAGAACACCATACTCCTGAACCTAAACAACAACCTGCCGACAGGTATGTATATCCTGATGACAGAGTTTAATGGTAAGACGGAACAGGTGAAACTCCTGAAGCAGTAATCCGAGCATTACTATCATAAAGAAGGCCCACCAATTATGGCGGGCCTTCTTGTTTTAAGAGGTATTACTTCAAGGAAGAGATTTTGTAGTGTATCGAAATAAATTACAAATCACTAAATCCAGTAAGCGGAGCAGCGTCGTAGATAAACTTTTGAAACATTGGTTTATTCAGGCACAAGCTTTAATTTTGAAAGATTAATAAACCAAAGCAGCCATGCAGAAAGACACAGCTATATTTGACCTGATTGCAAAAGAAAAAGCACGCCAGACCCACGGCATCGAACTGATCGCGTCCGAGAACTTCGTTTCGGATCAGGTAATGGAGGCGATGGGCAGCGTGATGACCAACAAGTATGCTGAAGGCCTGCCGGGCAAGCGCTACTATGGTGGTTGCGAAATTGTGGATCAGTCAGAGCAGCTGGCGATAGACCGTGCTAAGGAGCTATTTGGTGCTACCTGGGCAAACGTGCAACCGCACTCAGGTGCACAAGCTAACTCAGCTGTGATGCTGGCGGTATTGCAACCTGGGGATAAGATTCTTGGTTTTGATCTGTCGCACGGCGGTCACCTGACGCATGGCTCTCCGGTAAACTTCTCTGGCAAACTGTACCAGCCAAGCTTTTATGGGGTAGAGCAGGAAACAGGCCTGATCGATTTTGATAAGATAGTAGAAACAGCCCGCCGCGAGAAGCCGAAGCTGATCATCTGTGGTGCTTCTGCTTATAGCCGTGATTGGGATTATAAGAAACTGCGTGCAGCAGCTGATGAGGTTGGCGCACTCCTGTTGGCTGATATCTCCCACCCTTCTGGCTTGATTGCGAAAGGTTTGTTGAACGATCCGTTTGAGCATTGCCATATCATCACAACTACCACGCACAAAACACTGCGCGGACCTAGAGGCGGTATGATCATGATGGGCAAGGATTTTGAAAACCCATTCGGTTTGAAAACGCCAAAGGGCGAAATCCGCATGATGTCCTCTTTGTTAGATGGTGCTGTGTTCCCTGGTACGCAAGGTGGTCCGTTGGAGCACGTAATTGCTGCGAAAGCAGTAGCTTACTACGAGGCTTTGTCTGATGACTACATGGGTTACATTAAGCAGGTGCAGCAGAATGCGCAGGCAATGGCGTCTGCCTTTGTAGAGCGTGGTTACAATATCATTTCAGGTGGTACAGACAATCACATGATGCTGATAGATCTACGCTCAAAAGGTATAACTGGTAAATTGGCTGAAAACACACTCGTGAAAGCAGATATCACCATTAACAAGAACATGGTGCCTTTTGATGATAAGTCACCGTTCGTAACATCTGGTATGCGTGTGGGTACAGCTGCTATCACAACCCGTGGTTTTAAAGAAGCTGACATGGCCCGTATCGTAGAGTTTATCGACACGGTGTTGACCAATAACGACAATGAAAGCAAAATTGAAGCTGTGCGCAAAGAAGTGAACAGCTGGATGAAAGACTATCCACTTTTCGCTTACTAATTCAATACTAAAACTTTATTTATAAGCCATAATTAATGGACCAACCACACCTCGAGGGAGCGGAAAAGCAGCAGGAAATGTCCTTTGTGGACCATTTAGAGGAGTTGCGTTGGCACATTATACGGTCAGTGGCTTCTATCCTCGTATTCGCAACGGCAGCATTCCTGGCTAAAGGCTTCGTGTTCCATGATATTATCCTGGCGCCGTCACGCACAGATTTCCTAAGCTATAGGATGATGTGCGAGGCCAGTCAGTATTTTGGATCAGCCGCACTTTGCATTGAAGACCTGGGATTTACGATACAAAGTAGACAGATGAGTGGTCAGTTTTCCATGCACATCATGGTATCACTGCTACTTGGTTTGGCTATGGCCTTTCCATATGCGTTTTGGGAGATTTGGCGATTTGTGAAGCCGGGCCTTTACCCACAGGAACAACAGAATTCGCGTGGAGCTGTATTTTGGGTATCAGTTCTGTTTGCGATGGGCTTGCTCTTTGGCTACTATGTTGTAGCCCCAATCTCCATTAACTTTTTAGCGGGCTACCAGGTAGACCCGTCTATCATAAACGAGTTTGATCTATCCTCCTACATCTCAACGCTTACTACACTATGCCTGGCATGTGCTTTCATGTTTGAAATGCCGGTGATTGTGTACTTCTTTACCAAGGCTGGACTTCTTTCACCGGAAATCATGAAGCTGTACCGCCGTCACGCTATCATCGTTATCCTGATCGTGTCTGCAGTTATCACGCCGCCAGATGTAATTAGTCAGCTACTGATATCATTTCCATTGATCGTGCTGTATGAGGTTAGTATCAGTGTGTCAAGAAGGATTATCAAGCGTGACTTGAAAAGACTGAATGAAAATAACGCTTAGAACTATGGGATATAAAATTGCAATTGGTGGTGACCATGCCGGCTTTACATACAAGAGTTTGCTGAAAGAGCAGTTAGCGGAAGCAGGTCACGAAGTAACGGACTTTGGTCCTGGATCCGACGCCTCAGTAGACTATCCGGATCATGTGCATCCGCTTGCGAAGGCTGTAGTGAACAAAGAGGCTGACTTTGGCATCCTAATCTGTGGAAGCGGTAACGGTGTAGCCATGACAGCTAATAAATATCAGGAAATAAGAGCAGCTCTGTGCTGGCAAACAGAACTGGCTAAGCTGTCACGGGAGCATAATAATGCCAACGTGCTATGCATCCCTGCCCGTTTTGTGTCGCAGGACGTAGCAGCTGATATGACACGCGTGTTTCTGGAGACTGAATTCGAAGGTGGACGCCACCAGAATCGGGTAGACAAAATTCCGGTTTGCTAAGTCAGGTATAGCCTTCTAGCGAACCTTCTTATAGACTGCCGCTGTTTGCGTGGACTCATAACCATCGAAAACAGACGGCAGTTTGTGTTTAAGCTGGGGCATGAGTCCTGATTCGTCTATGATGTAGTCAGGAGTTTCTTTTGTGAAGTTTTGATAAAGGTCATATACAGCTTGGTACTCATCGAGGCGGCCGAAATGGCGTTGTGATAGTTGCCAGTTCAGGTATGGCGTTGCAAGCTTGTTATGCTCGTAGTAACTCAGGTCGTTACCCAATACTAACACTGTCCCTCCCCTAATCTCTCCACTCAGGCCACTGTCTGGTAGCAGCAACTGAGAATCATCGATCTTTACATACGAAGCTATACCTAGTGGTTGCCGGTAACGAATAAGCAGAACGCCGCCAAGCAGAATGAAAAACATCAGGTTTAATATCCACTTCTTGATGCGGCTGGTGAAAAGGAATTCGCCAAAATAAGCAATAGGCGGCAGCACGACCACAAAGGACCCAAGGGATAATTCATTTCTGGTGATCAATACAAGGATACTTACCACAAGCCATACAATCATCAATTGCTGAAACTTGCCTTGAAACACCAGGCGCTGCGGTAGCGAAGTAGTACTGATCAGCGAAAGCAGCAGCAGGGCAGCAGGGAGAGACATGGCCAAGGCTAAATGCGACAGCGGTACCAAGGGATTGATCCCAAATTGCCAGGACTGTAGCAAATGCATCTCTGCGAAGTTGGAAGTAGTATTGGTGTAAAGGTAATACGTCACCAACACAGCATACGGAAAAGCAAAGCCACAAAGCATCAATAAGAAGCTTCTAAAAGTATTGGAGGCGAAGAGGACAACCCCAAAGGCTGCCACCAGCAAAAACAGCGCAAGTGGCAAATAGCTCAGAGCGGCAAGGCCCACCATGAAACCGCCCACAAACAACCGGTTGTTCTCAAATCCCTCGCGAGAGATCGTGATAATGTAAGGGAGCGACAAAATGACAAAAGTATTACCAATAAGCAACGGCGTCAACATGTCGAACTCAAAGGTCAGGCTGCCTATGAGCAGGTAAAGCAAAGCGGGAATGTAGCCTTTGCCAGCGTATACCTGGTGGCGGTTAAGCGTTAGATTAAGCATAACTGCCTGAAAAAGCAGCAAGAGCGTAGCCACTATTCTGTAGCTCAGGTATGAGCGCCCTGCGATGACATCGATAGTCCAGTACACAAAGGCGGAAAGCGGGGCCGTGGTGTCATAAATATCGCGGTACATGGCAAAGCCATCAGCCATACGTTCGCCCACCAGCATGTACAGCAGCTCGGACACGGTAGCAGGTATACCTAAGAAGATAAGAGGTAACCGGATAGCCAGGAACAATAATACTAGCAGAAATAAGCGGGAAGGCAGTATGCTTCGGAAGTAACTAATCAAAGGTAGACGGAGTTAGAAAGAACTATACACCAGCCGGAGCCGAAATGAGTACGGCACAATTGGGGTAAAAATGCGAAATTAATATGATATTTGCATCTTCAATATGGAAAGTAAAAGACAACAGAAATTTTCGCGCCTTATTCAGAGGGAGTTGGCAGAGATATTCCAACGGGAAGTGCCACACTTGTTCGGAGGGGCCTATATCTCGGTGAGCGTAGTGCGCATGTCGCCTGACCTGGGCCTGGCGCGTGTATACCTGAGCGTAATGAACGCCAAGGACGGCAACGAAATGCTCTTGCAGGAGTTGCGCGTGAATACCAAAACGATTCGCCACCTGCTCGCCCAGCGCATCAAAAAACAAGTGCGTGTTATACCTGAGCTGGTGTTCTTTTTGGACGACACAGCCGAGTATGCCGCCAAGATCGACAAGTTATTCTCTAACCTGGACATACCGCCTGCTCCTGAGGAAGACGAGGAGGACGATACCTATACCCGCTAAGAATCAGCAACACCCTTATGCAGTACGACCCGATTAAGCGTGTGCTGGGCGATGTGTTTAACCAAACCCCATTCCTGCGCCGCATATTTTATAACCTGCTGGACCTACTCCTGCTACGTGCCTGGCACGTGCACAAAGAGTTGCGCGAGTGGGCAGCCACCCGTAAAAATGAGGAGCAGCATATACTGGATGCAGGCTCCGGCTTCGGACAGTATACCTACTGGCTATCCAGCCAGAGTAGCAAATGGAGCATATTGGCGGTAGATGTAAAAGAAGAGCAGATCTCAGACAGCAACCGTTTTTTCAGAGCCATCGGTCGGCAGAACGTGCTATTTAGAATCGGGGATCTGGTTAAGTACCGCGAAGAAAACACCTATGACCTGATTCTGTCAGTAGACGTGATGGAGCATATTCTGGAGGATGTGGAAGTGTTCCGCAACTTTCAGGCATCGCTCGTGCCGGGCGGTATGCTGGTTATCTCCACCCCGTCTGATCAGGGAGGTTCGGATGTACATGGCGACGGAGAAACTTCGTTCATTGAAGAACACGTGCGTGATGGGTATAACATCCAGGAGATTCAGGACAAGCTCCGGATTGCCGGTTTTAGCAAAGTGGAAGCCCGATACTCTTATGGCAAGCCCGGTCAGATTTCATGGCGACTCTCCATGAAGTATCCGCTCCTGATGCTCAACACATCCAAGGCTTTCTTTATCCTGCTGCCATTCTATTACCTGATCACGTTCCCTATAAGTCTTGTGCTGAACTGGTTTGATGTGAACGGCAAACACGCTTCTGGCACAGGCCTGATCGTAAAAGCCTGGAAATAAATTAAATTGTTGATGGCTTAATTGCTAAATTGTTGTCTCAACAAATTGATTGAATTGCTAAAGAGGTATAAGCTGATTATGCAACTGACCTTATCGGATAGGTATAGCAGGGATTAATTGAATATAGTATTGGTATTCTGAGGTAACTGGAGACCAGATAATTATTTGTAAAACGATCAACAATTAACCTTTAGTCCAAGCACCCATAACTGCTAAATGAACGTCCCTTATCTCATAGCGAAGCGTTATTTTTTCTCTAAGAAGAAGAGGAGCATCATCAGCATTATCTCCAACATTGCCATGATCGGCGTGGCGGTGGGTACGGCAGCGCTTATTATTGTGCTTTCTGTCTTTAACGGGCTCGAGGACCTGATCCGTACGATCTATACCAGCTTTGATCCGAACCTCAAGATATCGTCTGTAGAAGGCAAGTCGTTTGAGACGGATACCGAATTCATGAACCGCATACGCCGTACGCCTGGTGTAGCGCTAGTGACAGAGGTAATAGAGGACAATGCCCTGCTACGTTACAACGATCGGCAGATGGTTGTGAAGGTAAAGGGCGTGAGTGAGAACTTCTTTGAGCAAAACAGGATCGGTTCTTCGGTAGTGGAAGGTGACTATAACCTGTATGCCAATGACAATTACTACGCACTGGTAGGGCGGGGCGTGCAGTACCAGCTTTCCATCAGGACGAGCAGTCAGTTTACGTACATGCAGTTCCTTTACCCGCGCAATACCAAATTTAACCCACTCAACCCCGAAGGATCTTTTAAGTCACTGCAGATATCCCCTGGCGGTGTGTTCGCCATTGAGCGGCAGTATGACGACGCGTATGTATTTGTGCCCATACAGTTTGCAGAGGAGCTAATGGAGTACGGCCGGCGGCGCACGGCCATCGAGATCAAGGTGGAGAATGGGACCCGGATAGAAACGGTAAAGCGCTCTTTACAGAAAATACTGGGCGATGGCTTTCTGGTGCAAAATAGCGACGAGCAGCATACCAGCCTATTACGTGCTGTGAAGGTTGAGAAGCTCTTTGTGTTCATTACCTTTACTTTTATCCTGCTGATCGCCTCGCTCAACATCTTCTTTTCTCTTTCCATGCTCGTCATCGATAAGAAAAAGGATATCGCAGTACTTGCCTCTATGGGCGCCACAAAAGAGCAAATCCGCAATATATTCTTGTTCGAAGGTGCTTTGGTAGCCTTTATCGGAGCGTCTTACGGCCTTTCGCTAGGTATGCTGATTGCCAACCTACAGCAGACCTTCGGTATTGTGTCGATGGGTATGGCTACCTCAGTGGTCGACTCCTACCCTGTAAAGCTTGTGCTAATGGACTTCGTGCTAACAGGGGCTGCTATTGTGACTATTACGATGCTGGTGTCCATACGCCCAGCCCGTAAGGCCGCTGCCATGTCCGTGCGCGATAACCTGTAAGGTATAGCATCTTCTCTTCTTCCCTTTTCACTTCTCCGCAAATGAAGGCTGTTCTTCTTTTCTTATCTGTGCTGTTAGTTAGCTGCTCTACAATGGAGACAGATACGCCTATAGAAGAGGCAGCATCAGGTATAGCGACGATCGGAACAGAAAACTGCACCTTAGCTAACGGCAAAACTCGTTTTTTATGGCGTGAGCAGGTATACGACGCAGACCTGCAGGATTCTGTGAGCACCATAGTGATTGACCAGAAGGTTGCTGATAAACTGACCGATGCCGAACGAGCTGCGCTTGGCTATGTCGCCACTTTTATTGGGAGTGAGTGCGATTGGGATGGTGAGGCAAATGACGAGTTCAGTAATCTAGAATGCAAAACGCTTACCGCATTAAACCTGAGATATCAGTGCTCCGATCAGCATCTGGGGTTTCTTAAGGACTGGTTCCGAAGAGATCAGGATGTGCTGGATCGCTTGGCTTCCTGCCCTCGGGTACCCTACACTGCTTCGAGCCAACAAACGTTTGATGAAATATACCTGGCAACTGCAGGTGATACAGTGCAGGTGTGGTTCAAGGCAAGTGGTGCATACCCATGAATGCGGGTTGGGAATGGGCAGAGAAGAATATTTTCTTAATTCAAAACGATGCGCTCAGCCTGATAGAGGTCAATAAACCTGAGGTGATCAGGAGTGAACTTTGGATCGGCGAAGGGCTATAAGCGTTAGGGAATATATGCCAAGGCCTATATATTGAGATTAAAAGTCTTTAATGTGTTACAGCTTGTAATCATCTACCGAAAATATAAAAATAGTTTGATTAGCGGCGGTAATTTCAAGAGTGTACGATAGGAAATCAAGAGTTTTGGGAGTAAATTTGAAGTCCTAAAATTGTACTTGTATGAAAGTATACACCACACAGCCGTTTCAGGTAATATATTCGTTGTTTGAACACGAATACCTGGGATACCTGTTCGAATCTTTTGTGGTGCAGATTAATAGCAAGGGGCAGCTGACTTTACAGCACCAGAATATTTCTGCCAAAAACGCCGACGAATTTTCCGCTCGCCTTGACGCGAAAGACTTTAAACTGATTGCCCTGATCGACCAAATCCAGCAGGACGCAGTATTGAAGAAGTTCTCTCCAAAGAAACTCTCCCCTATTGATTTCTTCTTGAAGGTATACGACCCTGAGAAAGGCGATAAAAGCACGCAGGAGGCGATCAGCCACTACATTCAGGTGCGTATGGGTAAGATCCTGGAAATGCTCGAAGACCGCCGCACGTTTATAATGGGCAAAGACGGTGACCCTGCTTGGAAAGAGATTCAGGTGGCGGCCGACAAGGCAACAGTGCGCTTTCACTTGCACCGAAACGAAGATAACACCCACTACTACCCTACCATTAAATACAAAGGGGAGCGACTTAATTTCCAATATCGCAATGCGGCTCTCATCTGTTACGAACCAGCTTGGCTGATGCTGGATGGTGTGGTATACAGTTTCGAGAACGGGATTGACGGTAAGAAGCTTCAACCCTTCCTAAATAAGAAGTTTATTCTGATTCCGCGATCTGTGGAGGAAAACTACTACCGTAAGTTTGTGACCTCGCTGGTAGAGTCCTTTGACGTGAAACCAAACGGGTTTGAGATCAAACCGCAGGAATTCAGACCAAAGCCGCACCTGAACTTCTCCGAGATCAAATCGGCTGAGGTATCGGCGCTGCTGAGTAACGGAGGCAGCGAGGCCAGCAAAGCAGATAAGGCAGCAGCTGCCGACAAAATCCTGTTCAACCTCTCGTTCAGGTATGGCGACCACCTGGTAGAAGCCCAGGATGCCAAGCGCATCAGTGTGAGCATGGAGAAGACAGAGGATTCCTACATTTTCCATAAGCTGATACGCGATGCTGTGCACGAAAAGCAGTATGTGAAAGAACTGACCAAGCGTGAACTGGAAGTGAAGAACGGGCAGGCTGTGCTGGACAAGAGCGCAGCTTTCTCCTGGCTCAATAATAACCTGCAGGCGCTGGAGGAGCTCGGGTTCACGGTAGAGCAGTCTGAGAAAAGCGGCAAGAACTACTTCATAGGTGAGATCTCTGTGAATGTAGGTATAACCGAAAACAACGACTGGTTCGATATCTACGGTACCGTGCGCTTCGGCGAGTTCGAAATTCCTTTTATCAGGCTTAAAAACCACATACTGACTCGCAACAACGAATACCTGTTGCCAAACGGGCAGGTGGCCATTATACCGGAGGAGTGGTTTACGCAGTACATAGAGCTGTTCGCCTTTTCGGAAGGAGAGCACCAGCTTACGCTGCGCAAGCATCATATGGCGCTGGTAAACGACCTGCAGAATGGCAACCTGGCCCAGGTAACCATGACACGCAAGCTGGAGAAGCTGCGCGAGTTCGATACCATTGAAGATAAGCCGTTGCCGGCAGGTTTCCTGGGTGAGTTGCGCCCTTACCAGAAGGCAGGTTACAACTGGCTGCACTTTGTAAAAGACTTCAAGTTTGGAGGCTGTCTGGCTGACGACATGGGCCTGGGCAAGACAGTGCAGACACTGGCGATGCTGCAGCACCGCAAGGAGAACGGGGCCGAGTCAGCTTCGCTCTTGGTTATGCCGACATCGCTCATTTATAACTGGATGAACGAGGCGCAGAAATTTACTCCGGAACTGCGCATCCTTACTTATACCGGAACTTACCGTGACAAGAACGTAGAGCAGTTCAAAAACTATGACCTGGTTCTGACCTCCTACGGCATTGTGCGCCTGGATACGGAGCTGCTCAAGACTTATTACTTTGACTACATCATACTGGACGAGTCGCAGGCGATCAAAAACCCTGATTCCAATACCTCGAAAGCAGTTCGTTCGCTCAAATCGCGTCACCGCCTGATCCTGACAGGTACGCCGGTTGAGAACAGCACCATGGATCTTTGGTCACAGATGTCGTTTATCAATCCGGGTTTGCTAGGTAATCAGCATTTCTTCCGCAACGAGTTCCTGAAGCCGATCGAGAAGGAGAAAGACGAACACAAGACGCGCCGATTGCATGCGTTGATCAAGCCGTTTATACTGCGCAGGCACAAGTCGCAGGTGGCCCGTGAACTGCCGCCTAAGATCGAGCATACTACTTTCTGCAAGATGACAGAAGAGCAGGAGCATGCCTACGAAGAAACCAAGTCCTACTATCGTAACAAGATCCTGACCAGTCTGGAAGAAAACGGACCGGGCAACACGCAATTCATGCTCTTACAGGGTCTGATGAAACTCCGCCAGATAGCCAACCACCCTTCCATGACCGACCCAAGTTATGAGGGCGAGTCTGGTAAGCTGAAAGAGGTAATGCGCATGACTAAGAGCATTGTGGCAAAAGGTCACAAGGTGCTTATATTCAGTCAGTTCGTAAAGCACTTGGAGATTATCCGACAGGCTCTAAACGAGAAAGAGATCACCTATGCTTACCTGGACGGCAATACCAAGAACCGTCAGCAGCAAGTAGAGCTTTTCCAAAATGATACCAGCATACAGGTTTTCCTGATTTCTCTGAAAGCCGGTGGTGTAGGTCTCAACCTGACAGCCGCTGACTATGTGTTCATCCTGGATCCGTGGTGGAACCCAGCTGTGGAGGCGCAGGCTGTGGACCGGGCTCACCGCATCGGGCAGCAAAACAAGGTGTTTACTTACAAGTTCATCACCAAAGATACCGTTGAGGAAAAAATCCTGGCGCTGCAGAACCGTAAGATTCAACTCGTAACTGACCTGATCAGCACCGACGAGAACATCATCAAGAGCCTGACAAAAGAGGATATTGACAATCTGTTGAGTTAAAGGCTAATCGGTGGTTCGATAGCGAATGATTATACCAAAGCCGCAGCATGTTGAGTGCTGCGGCTTTTTTTGTGGATACGGCGCGAGGCAGGTATAACCTTATAGTTTATGTATGGTTAATAGATGTAGCTTTTAGGTATAAGGGCAGGTACGGCTATATTAACAGGTATAACAAAGGAGAGGCTATACCTGTTAGGACCTCGCAGTACGCCATAATCGATAAACTATGGTTGTGTAAGTATAACTAATAGCGTGCAGCAACATTAGGCTTCAAACATGGTTAAGAAAGCAGGTATAGACAATTAAAGTATAGCCCTGTTATCATTATACCTTAGGCTTGCTTGTGTCATATTCCATAATTTTTGGTAGGTATAATATGGGCCTATTGCAAAGCAGCAGGCCGGATGTATACTTCATCAAAAGATTTAATCATTACCAGTTTAACAACTAAGTATACATGCGCCTTCACCTGAGAACCATTGTGCAGCAAGATTATCTGAGTGTTTTCAAGGCCTTTAATGAGCAGCTGTTCCGGAAGCTGGCTCCGCCCTACCCACGACTAAAGCTGTTGCGGTTTGATGGCAGTGCACCGGGCGATATAATGGAGGTGGAACTGCAGACAGGTATAAAGTCTTTCCGCTGGACTAGCCTGATCACAGAGCAGGAGGTGACGGATGCAGCGGCTTGGTTTGTGGATGAAGGCCAGGAGGTCCCCCCTCCTTTGCGCAGCTGGCGTCACAAGCACCTGGTTACGAAGCACGGCAATGGAGCTGTCATCCACGACATCATAGACTACAGCACGGGGTATAAAATGCTGGACCTCATGCTATACCCTATGATGCTGGCGGCTTTTGGTATGCGGAAGCCAATTTATAAGAAAGTGTTCAGCGGAGTTTGAGCAACAATCCCAAAACTTTTGCCACCGTCAATCAGTTAAGTGCAGGAAAGAAATAATCTGCTTAAATTAGGGTATGACGAAAGCGGCCATCATTGGTTCAGGTATAGGGGGCATTGCCACAGCCATCAGGCTGGCGGTGAAAGGCTATGATGTGACGGTGTTTGAAGCCAACGCTTCCTTTGGTGGCAAGATGCACCAGTTCGACCTGCAGGGCTATCGCTTCGATGCTGGTCCTTCGCTTTTCACATTACCGCACCTGGTGGATGAGCTCTTCACACTGGCTGGCCGCAACCCTTCTGACTACTTCACCTATACCCGCCTTGACCCGATTACGCATTACTTCTGGCCTGATGGCAGCCGCTTGAGAGCCTACGCCGATGCCGAGGCGTTTGCTAGTGAGGCGGAACAGCAACTGGGCGTAAAGGCGCAGGATGTACAGGATGTGCTGGCCAAGAGCGCCCGGCTTTACAAGGGCACGGCTAATACGTTTTTGCACAAGTCGCTTCACAAAGCCAGTACCTACCTGAGCGCCGATGTGCTAAAAGCGCTGGGATGCCTATCGGATCTGGGTCTGACGACGACAATGCACGATGCCAATGCCAGGTTGTTTGATGACCCGCGCTTTGTGCAGCTGCTCGACCGCTTTGCCACTTACAATGGCTCCGATCCTTACCAGGCTCCAGGCACACTCAACCTCATTCCGCATTTGGAGCATAACATTGGCGCTTTTTACCCGAAAGGCGGTATTTATAGTATTGCAGCCAGTCTGGTAAAGCTGGCAGAGGAGCTGGGCGTAGCATTCAGGTATAACGAACGTGCAGAGCGGATTATCACGCACAACGGCAGCGCAACAGGTATAGAGACCACCTTGGGTAGGTATAGCGCCGAGATTGTCGTAAGTAATATGGATATAGTGCCGACTTACCGCCGCTTACTGCCTGACCAACCTGCACCAGAGCAGACCCTGCAGCAGCCACGCTCCAGCTCTGCGCTCATCTATTATTGGGGTATAGCCCGCGAATTTCCGGAGCTTCACCTGCACAACATCTTTTTCAGTCAGGACTACAAGCAGGAGTTCGAACACATCTTCCGGCATAAGACCATCAGCCCCGACCCGACGGTGTATGTGAATATCACCTCCAAAATGGAAAAGAGTGATGCTCCTGCCGGCGGTGAGAACTGGTTTGTGATGGTAAACGTGCCGCATCACCAGGGGCAGGACTGGAAACAGCTCATCAATACTACCCGCCAAGCTGTGATCGATAAATTAAGCCGCATGCTCCAAACCGACCTGCGGGAGGCAATCGCCTGCGAACAGGTGTTGGACCCACTGCTGATCGAGCAGCAGACGTCTTCATTTGCGGGGGCGCTCTACGGCAGCAGCTCCAACAACCGCATGGCAGCCTTTATGCGGCACCCAAATTTCAGTTCTAAGCTAAAGGGACTCTACTTTTGCGGAGGCAGCGTACACCCAGGCGGCGGTATACCTCTTTGTCTGCTTTCTGCCCGTATAGTGGGGAACCTAGTGCCTGTCGTAACATCAGTTAATAAATCAAAGCAGCATGCCTGATACCATACACCCATACCAACCGGCTATACCTTTGCTTCAGCGCTTTAGACCTTATGCATTTGCTGTGGCGCTGGGAGTGGTGGCTATATTTCATGCCGTGGGTTTCTGGGGACTTCTTTTTAGCGGTGAGCCTGAGAAATTTCAGCGGCTCACACCCATGAACCTGCTCCTCACGAACTTTTTACTCTTCTCGTTCCACAAGCGCTGGAATATGGCATTTCTGCTTTTTGCGGTGGTGATCATGCTGGCTGGTTACTTTGCAGAGGTCCTGGGCGTGCACACTGGACTGCTATTTGGGGATTATGCTTATGGCGAAGCTCTAGGTTTCCAGTTGCTAGATGTGCCGCTGCTGATCGGGCTTAACTGGCTGATGCTCGTCTACACGACGGGGCATTTGGTTAACATGATGGATACGCATTGGTTAATCAAAGCGGTAGTAGCTGCGCTGCTCATGGTTGGGCTTGATTTTTTTCTGGAACCGGTGGCTGTAGCTTTCGACTTCTGGAACTGGCAGGGAGGGCATATCCCGTGGACGAACTTTGCTGGGTGGCTCGGGCTAGCTTTTCTGTTTCAGGTATATTTTCAGAAAGCCCCGATCTATAAGCAGAACCGCCTGGCGCCATACGTATACCTGGTGCAAGCTGTGTTCTTCATAAGTATCTGGACCTTACTATAAAACTTATGCTCCCCGATGTCTAAGCAGCTTGCAAGGCGCATTGTATAGTGTTACATTTGCATGCTTTTAGCTAAGCTTAAAAAACAAATTTAAAATATACATCAAGCTTCTAACTTCGTAATGGGTATAGACTTGTATCCATACATGGGCTCGATGACCTTCTTTATTTCATGACATTTTTAGAAACCATATTAGGTGAGCTCCTCCAGATCTTCAAACGAGAAGGTATAGAGGCGAATTCGGACGCAGATCTGATCAGGAAACTTGATATCCGGCAGTCAACTTTTCAGGAGTTGTTTGCGGGCCGCGACGATATGGTAAAGCAGGTAACCCTCTACGATATTGAAGTGCAAAACAGGAAGCAACAGGCTATGCTGGCAAAGGCAGCCAACCCTGTTGAAGAGATTATGTGCCTACTGGTGGACGGTATACGGACTATACGCGATATAAATCCGATTTACATTGCCGATATGCAAAAATACCCGGGAGCCTGGCAGCTGAGTATGCAGAATGCGGTTGATAACAACCAGCACGTAAACTCTGAAATTCTGAACAGGGGAATCATGCAAGGTTTTTTTCGCAAGGACATTAACCTGCAACTGGTGACCAAGATCATCATTGAGCAATTCTTTATGATGCTCAACCCTGTGTCATTCCCGCCAGAGAAATACGACTTGTCCGAAGTATTCCGTAGCGTCTATCTTTATTATGTGCGCGGAATATGCACTGATAAGGGCGGAAAGCTGGCAGAGGAGTATTTCGCTAAGAACAAGATGTAAGCAGCACCAATACGCTAAAAGCAGTAGGCCCCGAAACATATCGCTTCGGGGCCTACTGCTTTTATTGAGTTATCATGCTAAGCTTAGCTGATAGAAACGCGCACCTTCTTTGTGTATTCACGCAGTGCCGTCTTAAAGTCGACGCCATTGTCATTCATATAATTCAGGATCCAGGCAGCGGCTATCACGTGTGTCAGCTGTTCGCCTTCGTCGTCACCTTCTACCTCTATGGCAAGCGGCTGTTCCTCCATCAGCGCCTCTTCGGCTGCCGTCAGGTTTTCCAGCGACTCGGTTTCTACCAATTTCTTAATTGCGGGTATCTTCATTTCTTAAACAGTCAGTTTGTTGATCAGATCACGTACAGCCTCTTCCTTGCTGGCAGCCACGGTGTCTACCAGTTTACCGCTTTTGAATACAGCAAAGAAAGGCAGATTGGTTACGCCAGCCAGTTTGCGTGCCTCTGGGCTTGTCTCGGCATTCACATCCACGAAAGCGACATTGGCAAAGGCCTCATCGTCTGACATGCGCTTGAATTTAGGCGAAAACAGACGGCAGCTGCCGCACCAGTCAGCATAGTATTTCACTACCACGTTCTGGTTTGAGTTGAGTACGTTATTGAAATCGTTATCGGTTGCTACAATTACAGCCATGTTATTCTTTTTATAAGATTAAACATCAGATCAGGTATAGCCTAATCATACTAGGTGCAAAGTTAAAAGTTTCAGACCAAACATGCAGTGACGTTTGTCATCTTAGCACGGTCATTTGGGCCAAGAACAGCAACAGTAGCGAAATGTTTAGCGTGGACGGCGGCTTTTCTTAGGTTGATCGTTGAGGAAAGCAACCAGGTCCATCTTGTCAAAAGTGAGTTCCCACATGCCCATCAGATCACCTTTCTTATAGCCGGTGGCCTGGTCCTGCGGGTACCTGGATTTGATGAGGGCATAATCGGTTTCGCTTATTTCCTGCCCCACGGTGCCGTGGCAGTTGAGGCAGCTTTCATCCCGCAGATAGATCGGAGCGGTATAGCGGAGCTCGTTCTGATTCAGTGCTTCAACTTTTGACTGCCGCTCCTGTCCACTGCTATACCCGGCTAATACTTGGGCAGTCGCACCCTTGGGTTGGTTTTGCGGGTTGCGGGGCCGTTCGCTGAAGCGACGGGAGATGGCACCAAACTTATCTTGCAAAGTCTCTACCTCCTCATAGTTCTCAGGCTGGCAATAAGGTATAGCGGCCTCTACTCCTCCTTGTGCAAGGTGCTCGGCCAGGCGCTGCTCA
The DNA here is from genome assembly GCF_058932845.1 of Pontibacter sp. LHS2. Taxonomy (NCBI): domain Bacteria; kingdom Pseudomonadati; phylum Bacteroidota; class Cytophagia; order Cytophagales; family Hymenobacteraceae; genus Pontibacter; species Pontibacter sp. LHS2. Next base: position 225,312 of record NZ_JBZYWG010000004.1, on the reverse strand, counting down.
TGAAGGCGCTGCGCCACCACTACAATGGAGTCCCCATGCTTCAGGGCGGCATTGAGGATGTCCTGCTGTGTTAGCCGCTTGATTTTATGGCGTTCGAGTTCCTGGGCGATTTCCTTTCCACCCTCTATTGGTTTCACTTTCACGTCGCAGCCTGAAACTATAAAGACTGTGGCAAGGGTTATAGTAGCGAGCAAAGAACGGACATTGAACATCTTTCGAAACAAATTTGTAGTAGGTAAATAAGTAATATAACAGCTGCAACCCGCACTTATGTTTTATTACTTCAGCGCCAATTTAGTATCTTTGCAGCTTAAAACCATAACAGAGCAATGTTAGATAAATTAGAAGCCATTAATCACCGGTTTGAAGAGGTAAGCCAGTTGCTTATCCAGCCTGATGTGGCCAGCGACATGAAGAAATTCAAAGCGCTGAATAAAGAATATAAGGACCTTGACAAAATAGTAGTAGAGTATAAGAAGTACCTCAACATCCTGAGCAACATCGACAGCGCCAAGCAGGTGATCGCAACGGAAAAGGACGAGGACTTCCGTGAAATGGCAAAAGAGGAACTGGATGAACTACTTCCACAGCGTGAGCAAATGGAAGAGTTGCTGAAAGAACTGCTGATACCGAAAGACCCGAACGACAGCAAGGACATCATCATGGAGATCCGTGCCGGTGCCGGTGGCGACGAAGCGTCTATCTTTGCCGGTGACCTGTACCGCATGTATATCCGCTTCGCGGAGAAGATGGGCTGGCGCACCGAACTGATCGATGCCACAGAAGGCACGTCGGGCGGTTACAAAGAAATTATCGTGGGGATGTCCGGTGAGGACGTGTATGGCAAGCTCAAATTTGAGTCGGGCGTACACCGTGTGCAGCGTGTACCTGCTACCGAAACACAGGGCCGTATCCATACCTCTGTTGCCTCAGTCGTAGTACTGCCGGAAGTAGAGGAATTTGATATTGACCTTGATATGAACGACATCCGCAAGGACCTGTTCTGTTCTTCAGGCCCGGGCGGTCAGTCCGTAAACACGACTTACTCAGCCGTTCGTCTGACGCACTTACCAACTGGTTTGGTGGCGCAGTGCCAGGACCAGAAGTCGCAGCTCAAGAACTTTGACAAAGCACTTGCTGTGTTGCGGTCGCGTATTTACGAGCAGGAACTTGCCAAGAAGCTAGAGGCTGAAGGTGCCCAGCGTAAGAGTATGGTAGGTAGCGGTGATCGCTCTGACAAGATCCGTACCTACAACTACCCGCAGGGTCGCGTAACGGATCACCGTATCGGGTATACCGTTTACAACCTGCCTAGCGTCATGGATGGCGGTATCGAAGATTTCGTGGAAGAGCTGCGTATAGCAGAAAACTCTGAGCGTCTGAAAGAAGGTGCTACCGCAGAGTAATCTGTTTGTATAAGATATATTTAGGAATGTGGTGCAGCCGAAAGCTGCGCTGCATTCCTTTTTTTATTTTTATACCTATCTTGCTACTAGCTGTATCATTAATTTACTTTCACGGTATACCTGTGAAGCTTAAGTAAAACAGAAGTTAATACCCTATTTTGATACTTGCCTAAAAGAGACAACCGCTTAACTGGAACGCCTTGAAATACCTGCTTGCCATACTGCCTCTGCTGTTCCTGCTCTCGATGGTGGGTTGTGAACCGAAGGAAGAGATCGTAACAAATGACCCTGGTGCGATGCTGCGCTTTTCGGCAGATACCGTGCTGTTTGATACAGTGTTTGTGACGCAGGGCAGCGTGACGCGTCGATTCAAGGTATACAACCCTCAAAAAAAGGCTGTACGTATTAGCAGTATTAGTCTGGGTGGGGCTAACACTTCACCTTACAAGCTGATTATCAACGGGCAGCAAACTCCGATTGCAAACAACCTGGAGTTACGCGGGCAGGACAGCCTTTATATTCTGGTGCGTGTGAACATCAATCCGGCTGATCAGAACCAGCCCTTCCTGGTAGCAGATTCTATACTGTTTCACACAAACGGAAACCGACAGAACGTAAAGCTCGTGGCCTACGGACAGGATGCTGTATTCCATCAGAAAGAGGTAATCGGGAACACTACTTGGTCGGCAGGCAAACCACATGTGCTGCTTGACACGGTGCTATTGCGTGAAGGAGCCATCTTGACCATCGAAAAAGGGGCACGCATATTTGCCACAAACAAAGCCGTGTTACTGATCAACGGAACACTACAGGTAGATGGCACGCCAGAGGAGCGGGTCAGTTTTTCAGGTATACGTCGTGAGCCGGCCTATGTCAATGCACCTGGCCAATGGGAAGGTATACGCATCCTGACAGGTAGCCAGAACAACACCATCCGCTATGCCGACATCCGCAACACGATACGCGGCCTGCGGATCGGCAACCCCGGCAAAAATGGCACCTTAGTAGAAGGGTGCGCCATACAGTATGCCTTTCTGGATGGCATCGTGGCTTTCACGTCGGATGTAAAGGTGGTGAATACGCTGATCCATAACTGCGGGCAGTACAGCTTTGGAGGCTTGGGCGGTGGTAATTATGAGGTGTTGTACTCTACGATCGTCAACTACCAGAACCAGATGCAGCGCGAGACACCGGCCTTTGTAATAGCCGACTTTATACCTGGCACTGATATCCGTAACCAACCGACACAGCTGCGACTGGTCAACAGCATTGTGTCCAGCGACGGCTCAAGCTATGCAAACGAGGTGCTGTTAGAGGGCGATATAACCGCTGATATATCCAACAACATCCTTCGCACTGAAGCTTACAAAAATACGCTCAACATAAACGGCAACCTGCTCAACATCGACCCTAAGTTCAAAGACGTGCGCAAGCAAAATTTCAGCCTCGACACTCTCTCTCCTGCCAGCAGCGCTGCGCTGCCTTTGCCAGGTATAGGCAAGGACTTCAAAGGTATAAACCGCAGCGCAACCAAACCCGACATTGGCGCTTTCGAGCGAACTATTGATTGAGGAGGCTATAGATTTCTGAGTAAGCGAATAGGTGACGGAGTAAATTGACTTGTTCTGCAGCAATTAATGAAGAGGCGGGCTTTTGATATCTAAACTTACCTGGATAGTATATTCGCGTATGAATCTTAGCGATCGGCTCATTCAAAAAGTCATCTAAAAAGTGATCACTATTCGCTCCATCACTCATCCACTCATTCAAAAATAAAAAATCCATGTGGTTTCAAAAAGAGATACGCTTGCCAGCCGTGAAACGCGGGTTTCATTTGATTACCGACCTGCTTACGGCACAGTTGCCTGAGCTGGAGAATTATAAAGTGGGTCTGGCGCACATCTTTATCAAGCATACCTCTGCCAGCCTCTGCATTAACGAAGACGCCGACCCCACCGTGCGGCAGGATTTTGAGAGTCACTTCAATCACATGGTGCCTGAAAACGCTCCTTACTACCGCCACACCATGGAAGGCCCCGACGATATGCCGGCGCACCTCAAGGCTGCTTTGCTGGGGAGTTCTGTTACAGTGCCGATCGCTGACGGGGAACTTAATATGGGTACGTGGCAGGGGGTATACCTGTGCGAGCACCGCAACCACGCCTCAAAGCGCACGGTTGTCGTTACATTGCAGGGCGAAGGATACTAAGGTATAGCTGACTGCTACTTTACAATACTTACTTTGGTGACAGTGATGCCGTTAGTGCTGGTCGTACGCAGGAGGTACATGCCGGCTGGCAGTTGTTGCACATTCAGCCTGATCACCCGGTCTTCTACCTGTTCACGCAGCATCACCTGTCCGTGACGATTCATGAGTTCTACTACCTGAATCTGCTGACGGGCTGCCTGCTCGAGTACAATATAGTCTTTCGCCGGATTCGGGTATACTTTCACATTGTCTGACGTCACATAGATGAAGTCTTCCTTAGTGAGCGTATGGCTGGAGTTTTCGTTCGAAACAGTGAGGGTAACTCGATACTTACCCGGTCGGTCGTACTTCACAGTTGGGTTCTGCGCTGTAGAAGAAGCTGGTGTGCCGCCCTCAAATTTCCACTGCCACTGTGTAGGTCTGAAACCAGCGAATGAGCCCAGGAACTGCACCTGGTCGCCGGGAGCCAACAGCGTGTCCTGAGGCTCAGCGGTGCTGAAACGGGAGCGTAACTCACCGGAACAAGCCGTGGACTCAAACATATAACTACGGGCTGACAGGAGTATGCCTTGCATGTAGGCAGCCTGGCCCTTCGTGAACAGGCTCATGCAGGCGTCATCGGAGTAGTCCATGTAATTCTGCCACATGTTACCGTAGGGGCCATTGTCACAGGATAGCTCGATCCCACTCGGACAGCCATCAGTCTGCGTGAGTTGGTTGGGTGTGTCGTCAATGTCATCGGAGTCGTTACAGGTCATCCCATTCCCCCAGATGTGCTTTAGGCCCAGCCAATGTCCTACTTCATGTGTAGCGGTTCGCCCCTGGTTATAGGCCCACAGACTGTTGTTAAACGGAGCCGCTCCTACTGTGCGATAGTGCAGCACCACCCCGTCGCGATCAGGTGATACGTCAGGCGACGAAGCATAACCGATGCTGCTGGTGCCCAGGTTTCCTATCCAGATGTTCAGATACCGTCTGGTATCCCAGGCATCGAGGCCTCCATTAGCGGAAGACTTGATCAGGTCAGAAAAGTAGTTGAAGCTTTCTTTCGTAGTCTGTGTGCGGGTGATGCCTGAAGTTGGGTTTCCGCTTGGATCTACTATTGCGAGGCAAAACTCAATGCGGGTGTCAGCTGCGAAAGGTTGGAAGTAAGCCGGGGTATTGGTTGTGTCAGCGTTGAGGCGACGGAAGTCCTCATTGAGCACGGCAAGTTGAGAGAGCACCTGCGCATCGCTGATATTTTCGCCACCGGTCTTGTACACGACATGAAACACCACAGGTATGGTGATAGTGGCTTGCTGCATGGCCTGACCAAGAGGGCGCTGGCGCATGAGTTGCTGCACTGCCTTTCGTGTTTTTAGGCTTCGCTCCTCAAAGCCCGGGTCCTCCCGCTTTAAAGTCTCCAGGTATGCGTCCGTGCTGCAGCTACGACCTTGACCAGCCGTTTGCGCGAATGCCAAACGGGTGAAGGTAAGGGCGAACAAGAGAGCTAAGGTAAAAGTACGCATACACACAGGTAAAACAGGCAACTAATGGCTACAAGCACATCTAAAGTGCATGGCTTGAGCAGCTTAGTAGAGCAATATACGCAAATTAACCCTTAAATTGGAAATCAGGCAGAAGGAAGCTCCCAGGATATACCTGCTTATAGGTTGGCGTCGATACGATATCGGAGAGAATCTCCTAAAATGAGCTTTTGCACGCCTTCAACCCGGTATCCTGTGAGATTGCCGGTACCAGACTCGGCGGTCAGGCTGATGTTGCGTTTCGAGTAGAACAGCATATTTTCTTCCAGTACCACTGCTTCTAATCGCTCCAGCTTCTGGAAAGGCGATACTGTAAGCTCCAGGCGCTCGACTGGGGCGGCGGCTTCGGCGTCTTTTATGAAGATGCTCACCGTGCTGCCATTAGGCAAGGTCTGCCGCTCCTCCCTATAAAAATCACGCAAGGCAGGACGACTCAGATCAACTTCCTGAAAAATGGCTAGCTCTTTCTCCCAGTCCACTTCGTTCATTTGTGTCGTTTCGGTCTTCTCCCCTTTGGTAGCGACAGACTTGAGCACCGGTGGTTTCTCCTGCTGCAGGCGTGCTGTCTGCTCGTTTAGATAGCCTGTCAGGTCGTAGGCAGGCACTGTGCCTTCTGCAAGCGGCTGGGAGGGCCGCTCACAAGCTGTGACGCCCCACAGCAGGGCAAATAGTCCAATGATGCGAAGTCTGCTCAACTTAAAGTGCTTTCTGAAGAAGTGATTCGCCTGTCATTTCCAGAGGTTGCTCTATCCCCATCAGGTCCAGTATGGTTGGGGCCATGTCGCCCAGTTTACCTGGTTTTAGAGTGCCTTTGTAGTCATTGCTCACCAGTACGCAAGGTACCAGGTTGGTGGTGTGGGCCGTGTTTGGCGTACCGTCCGGATTGATCATGAAGTCAGCATTGCCATGGTCTGCTATCACAATGACGTCATAATTGCTTTCTAAAGCTGCATTGATGACGGCCTCGGCGCAGCGGTCTACCGCTTCGCAGGCTTTCACAGCGGCCTCAAACACACCGGTATGGCCTACCATGTCCGGGTTGGCAAAGTTAAGACAAATGAAGTCGGCTGTTTTCTGCTGAAGCTCCGGTACAATCGCATCTCGGATCTCATAGGCGCTCATCTCAGGCTGGAGGTCATAAGTGGCCACCTTTGGTGATGGGCACAGCAGACGCTTTTCGCCGTCAAATGGTAGCTCGCGGCCACCTGAGAAGAAGAAGGTAACGTGCGGGTATTTTTCTGTCTCAGCAATGCGAATCTGCTTGCGGCCAGCTTTGGCCACCACTTCGCCGAGGGTATTGTTCAGGTTGTCTTTCTCGAAAATAGCATCCACGCCTACGAAGGTCTCATCATAGTTGGTCATGGTGATGTACTGCAGATTGAGCTTGTGCATGTTCTGCTCCGGGAAGTCCTGCTGCGTCAGTGCCTGCGTGATCTCCCGTCCACGGTCCGTGCGGAAATTAAAGCAGATCACTACATCACCGTCCTTGATGGTGGCGATTGGCTGCTGCTCGTTATTTACCTTGATAATAGGCTGAATAAACTCGTCGGTAACGCCTGCATTGTAAGAGTCCAGCACCGACTTGATCAGGTTCTGTGATGGAGAGCCCTTTCCATGCACCATAAGGTCGTAAGCCAGTTTCACACGTTCCCAGCGGTTGTCGCGGTCCATAGCGTAATAGCGCCCGATCACGGAGGCGATAGTGCCTGTTGTGTTCTCGAGGTGCTGCTCCAGTTCGTTGATATACTTCACGCCTCCCTTGGGGTCTGTGTCACGGCCATCCATAAAAGCGTGGATGTATACCTTGTCCAGACCGTAGTCGAAAGCAGTGGTGCAGAGTGCCTTAAGGTGCTCTATATGAGAGTGAACACCGCCGTCGGATAGCAGACCGATCAGGTGCACGTCTTTCTTGTTTTCTTTGGCAAAGGTATACGCACCCGCCAGGGCCGGCATAGCGCCGAGTTTATGCTCCGCAACAGATTTGTTGATGCGCACCAGGTCCTGGTATACCACCCGGCCAGCGCCCAGGTTCATATGGCCAACCTCAGAGTTGCCCATTTGTCCCTCCGGTAGCCCTACTGCCTCGCCTGAAGCTTGCAGCGTGGTATGCTGGTAAGTTTGAATGATGTGATCGTAAAAGGGCGTGTGCGCCTTATGAATAGCTGAAACCTCTGGGTTGGTGGCGATTCCCCAACCATCCAGAATCATGAGCATTACCTTTTTATCCATAGTGCAAATATAAGATAATCTGTGGTGCCTTATGGCTTATATGGTCGATTTATGCTTTGGCTATGGGAAGCCTGCGCATAAATGCTTAAATTGTAGCTGATGCCAGGAATAAAGAGCCGATTAAGGTCGCTTAATCCAGCGCTGTAGCTATTGACTGCGTGGATAGAAACAGCCCAGCATATAGATACGTAACGGCAGGTATAATTATCCCGTTACATCGGTATATATTGATTATTCCTATTAATTTTAGGGTCTTGCTTACGACCTTTGTTGGCATAGTTTTCGCTGATACGAGGACGAGATTACTTACACACCTTATGAAAAACTTTAAAAACATTGCTGTAGTACTTTTCTTAGCTTTTGTCACGTCATTGTTTGCTACCGGACAGGCCGTTGCCCAGAAGGATGTATTTGACGGCGTGGAGGCTGCCTTGCGGGCAGGATCGGCTAAAGACTTATCCAGGCATTTTGACAGCAAGGTAAGTCTGTCATTTGCTGACGAGAAAGCGACGGATTACAGCAAGACGCAGGCGGAATTTGTGATGAAGAACTTCTTCAGCAAAAACCCTCCTACAGGCTTTGCCTACAACTTCCCGACTCCAAGCGAGTCTGTGAGAAAAGACAAGCGCTATGTGATTGGTACCTATACGCATCGCAACGGTTCTTACACCGTTTTGATCCGTGTAAAAGATGCAGGAGGCAAATTCCTGATACATTCCATTGATTTCATAAAAGATTAAGCAGATAATAGTGAGATTTTTAGCAAGGCTCGGGATATATACCGGGCCTTTTTTTATTTTTGCACCGTGAAAGCATCATACCTGACAGAACAAAGCATAGCCGAGTTTATATCCCGGGCCCTGGCCGAGGATGTAGGCGATGGCGACCATTCGTCGCTGGCTTCTATTCCGAACGATGCCCAGAACCAAGCAAGACTGCTGGTGAAGGGTGACGGCATACTGGCTGGCGTGGAGCTGGCCAGGTATATCTTTAACCAAGTTGACCCTGACCTGCAGATAGAAGTCCTGTTGCAGGACGGCGCTGAAGTGAAGTTTGGCGACGTGGCCCTCACTGTAAAAGGCAAGGCGCAGTCCATCCTCACGGCTGAGCGGCTGGTGCTGAACTGCATGCAGCGCATGAGCGGCATCGCGACCTATACCCATTACCTGAACACGCTGATCTCTGGCACCAAGGCTAAACTGCTGGACACCCGCAAGACGACGCCGAACTTCCGGATGATGGAAAAGTGGGCCGTGCTGATTGGCGGCGGCGTTAATCACCGCTTCGGCTTGTTCGACATGATCATCCTGAAAGACAATCACGTGGACTACGCAGGAGGTATACGCGAAGCCATAGAGGCCACCCAGCGTTATCTGAAAGAGAAAGGCAAGGACCTACGCATTGAGGTGGAGACCCGCAACTTAGAGGAAGTGAAGGAAGCGCTCGAGGCAGGTGGCATTCACCGCATCATGCTCGACAACATGACACCAGAGATGATGCGCGAAGCAGTAGCACTGATTGGCGGACGTTTTGAAACAGAAGCATCAGGTGGCATCACGGAGGCGACGATCGGTGAAGTAGCCAGGTGTGGTGTTGACTTTATCTCGGTAGGAGCACTGACACACTCTATCAAGAGCATGGACCTGAGTCTGAAGGCTTATTAATTGAACTTATACCTGCTGGCAAAGGCAGGCGCTTATATTTTACTTTTTTATGCAACAAAATCAACGTTACCGGATGCAGTCAAGTGCTGCTCCGAATGCCATTCGTACCAAAAAGTACCAACTGGAGAAAAATACTTTTACAGGTATAGCTTTGGCCAAGGTATGGCGCAAAGACTGGTGGATGGCTCTTATTCCGCTGGTGCTTTTCCTGCTGCCGGCTGTGTTTAGTTTCTCATGGTGGTGGGTAGCGGGTGCTATTCTGGTTACACTTATCTTTGTGCTGCTTCGTTCGGCACAGGTAATGGGCGTGACGCAAATGGAGCAGGGCAACCCCCTGTTCGAGAAGCTGAGCTATGAGATCGATGCGCGTCAGATCATCTTAAAGCGTAACGAGCGCGAAGGCATGACCCTGACTTGGGATATGATCGGAACGGCAGAGCGTAAAGGTGAATCTTACCTGCTGTGGCTGAAGCCTCCTACAGAAGCCCAACTGCCAGGTGGCTGGAAAGGCTGGCTGGCTAAGACATTCCAGTCTCCGGTGTTTGTGATGCTGCCTTTCCGCATTTTCAACAACCCGAATGATATTAAGTTGCTGGAGTCGATGCTGCGTCGTAAGAACCTGATCGCATAGTAGTCGCTCCGGAATCCCGGGCAACGTTGCCCTCGTAATGATAGATTTGCTACTGCGCTGTGTAGTAGCGCTTTATAATAAAGACCTATAAATTAAAAATAGAGATGAATAAGAACGTACTTGCAGTATTTTCCGCAGTTTGTGGCCTGGCAATGATTTCATGCGACACGCCAAAAGACAATAGACCAAGCGCTAAAGCATCTGTTGATTATGTGCAGCCAGGTACTCGCAGCACTTACAATGTATCTGACATGGGTGGCGAAGAGGTTACTGGTCACACACTAAAAGATCACGGCGCAAATGAAGAATTAATGCCTAATCACGACCAAGGTGGTAATACAATACAGCCAAAAGATAGTGTTCGTGAAAAGGGTGTGACGAACTCAGAAGCTGGCGCCGACAAACTTTAATCGACCGCTTTCTCATACAAAAAAGGTCTGCTGCTGCTGTGCGTTACAGTGGCAGCAGACTTTTTTCATGATTAGCTATACCCGCCAACTCGGTGTGCGTATACCCGTGTTCCGAAAATAAAAGAGTATATTTGCACCCTTATTGCAATTGCATAGCTCCTATGGCCCAACAGGAAGAGTGGTTCAGCACTTGGTTTGACTCCCCCTACTATCATATCCTTTACAGCAACCGCGACGATCGCGATGCCCGGCTGTTTATGGATAACCTGTTGGCCTACCTGCACCCCAAACCACAACACAGAATACTGGACCTTGCCTGTGGCAAAGGCCGCCATTCACTTTACCTCAACCAGCTCGGCTACGATGTGACAGGTATAGACCTGTCAGAGAAAAGCATTGCCTACGCCCGGCAGTATGAGAACGAGCACCTGCACTTTGATGTGCATGACATGCGGGAGGTATACAAGCCAGAGGCATTCGATTTTGTGCTGAACCTGTTTACCAGCTTTGGCTACTTTGAAAGTGAAACCGAGAATGTTGTGGCCTTGAAGGCAGCGGCTGCAAACCTGAAACACGGTGGCAAGTTAGTTGTCGACTTCATGAACACTGATCGCACTATTGAACGTCTTGTATCACATGAAGAAAAAGAGGTGCAGGGAATTCAGTTTAATATAAGCCGCAAAGTGGAGCATGATTTTATCGTCAAAACCATCCGCTTTCAGGACAAAGGACAGGACTACCACTTTGAGGAACGTGTAAGGGCATTACGACAAGAAAACTTTATGGAGTACTTTCGTATTGCTCAGTTGCGCCTCGTCGAAGTGTTCGGTGACTACAGGCTCCAGCCCTTTGATCCGGATAAAAGTGAGCGAATCATTTTCGTGCTAAAAAAGTAACGCGGTATGATCATAGCTATACTTGTGCTCTTCTTCACGGTGGTGCTTTCAAGCTTCCTGGTTAAGGTATTTCCGCCGGATAACAGCCGCTGGTTAAAAATGGCATTGGCGTTCAGCGGTGCTTACCTCTTTACCATCACGATCGTACACCTGCTGCCGGATGTGCTTATTGGCAATCCAAACCCGCATCGCGTTGGGTACTGGGTGCTGGCCGGCTTCTTTTTGCAGCTGGTGCTGGAGCTGTTCTCGCATGGTGTGGAGCACGGCCACATGCATACCAACCACCATGGGCACAGTCATACAGACTCAATGCCTTTTCTGCTGCTTGGATCCCTGTTCATTCACTCATTTCTGGAAGGTAGCATTTTGGTAGAAGGCAGTGAGCGGCACATGGGCCATCACCATGCAGGTGAAAACTTTTATGCAGTACTGTTAGGTATAGCCATACACCACGTGCCGGCTGCATTTGCGCTTATGTCGGTGCTTATGTCACGCATCGGCTCTTTCCGCAAAGCCTTCATTTGGTTGCTTATCTTTGCCATTGGAGCACCACTGGGGATACTGGTGAGCAATTACATAATAAAAGATAATATCGGTGGTGAGCTGGTCTTTACAGCGCTGACAGGCTTAGTGGCAGGTAACTTTCTGCATATCTCCACGACCATTCTATTTGAGACGAGCCCTGATCACCGTTTCAACCGCAACAAACTGCTAGCGACTCTAGTCGGTCTGGGTTTGGCACTGCTGACTGATTTTATATAAGGTATACCGGCAGAGCTATACCTATTAAGACAGGCTGCCTCCTCTTGGTTAACCGTTCCGCAACATGAGCATGTTGGTTTTACTTACAGCTATTCTGGTCTCCTGCGATAGGAATTGATAGGTATGAAACGGGCTAAAAACAAAAAAGGCTGATGTAGATCAGCCTGCAAGTGGTAGTGAGGAAGTTAATTACATAATGGTTGAAAGCAGCGTAGCAGCAAGTGCTTTCAAGGCGAGTATCACCGTGCTTGATTTAGCAGCTACATCAGAAGAGTCATCTTCATCTGAACCAGAAGTGAGGTCTTTGAAGAAGGAAAAAGGGCTTTCCAGGACCTCAGCATCCAAAATAGATTTCTGCTTTTTCTGAGTTGCAGGCTTCGCATCGTTTGTAGCGGCAGTTCCAGTAGGGCCAGGCGTTACAACTGCAGTTGTTTCTGCTGTGGCATTACCGTTATTCAAGTTGGCTGCATTTGGTGTAGCAGTGACACCCAGCAACAGGATTGTCGCTAGTGCAACCGTCATTGAAACAGATTTCCACTTTTTATGCATGCCCAAAACTATAATATAAAATGCAGTATTCCAAATGATTAATAGGAATATTTGTAGACTTTTGAAATGATTTTAGCAAGCGTAAGCTGAAAGACTGTTAGCGTGTAATTATGCTATGTTAGCGCATAGGCGCAGGCTTCACGACTTTTACCTCTACAGGCACTATACCTGCACTGATGTAGTCCAAACGTTTGGCAGCGGCTTCACTTAAGTCAATGACACGCCCCTTCACGAAAGGTCCTCTGTCTGTAATACTTACTTTAACTGATTTCTTTGTCTGCAGATTGGTGACCTTTACTTTGGTGCCGAAGGGAAGGGTGCGGTGAGCGGCAGTTAGCTTTCGTTTATTATAAGACTCACCGTTGGCCATTTTGCGTCCATGCAGCTTATTGCTGTAATAGGATGCCTTGCCTGCTTCCGTATACCCACGCTGGCCTACAGTAGGGTTCGTAGCAGTGCAGGCGCTCGTCAGTATAGAAGAAGCAATCAGAAAGGCGCCGAATATGTGTTGTAATCGCATAAGTATTCGCAATAGTTATTGTCAGCTTAATATAAGCCTAAACGGAGGTTTTTCCAAAGAATTGCCGGATCTCGTACTGTAGCCGGTTCACATTGACCTTCTCCAGCGGATGGGGTGTGTTGGGGAATACTTGCAGGCTGGCGGTAGGCAATTGCTGGTAAGCCCATGCCGTTTCCTGCAGACTAACCATGTTGTCGCGGTCACCGACACTCACACGGACAGGCACTTCAATGCACGACAGCGTCTCTTCAGTCAGCAATGGCTGGTTGCCTAGGCACTGCATCATACCGGCTGTTCGGCGCATTACTTCCTGCCAGTCGGTAGGTTGGTGGCGCTCAGCCAGTATGGCGGCAAAAGCAGGAACCTTCTCCAGTACCTTCTCCGGTTGCAGCATTTTCACTTCCTTCACTGCAGTTTCCGGGCTCCAGGCGAATTTGGTAGCAAGCGTAAAAATACGCCCTACTCTGTGTGGGTGCCGAAGCGCCAGGTATAGCGCTACATAGCCTCCCATGCTGTAGCCAAATATATCAACCTGCTGCAGTTGCTGCTGATCCAGGTAATGAAGCACATCCTCCGCAAATGCCTCGATGCTAAAGTCTTCAAGAGGGGTAGCACTACCGCCGTGTCCCCGAAAATTCAAGGTATGCACCCCGAAGTCTGCCTCAAGCACTTGCTGCAGAGGCTGTAGCATGCTCGCAGCTCCCAGGGCGCCATGGAGAAGCAACAGATCTGGCATGGCTTGTCTTACTGTTTTACCTGATAATTATAGACGTCTACCGCTTGTGTCAGCTTGTCTTTTCGGAAAAGCTGTATAACCAGTGGCACAGCTATAAGTCCGGCTCCGCCATATACGGCTGGCGATATATTAACAGCATTCGGGTTAGTAGAGCTTTGAGAAGAGGACAACAAGCCGTAAGTTAGCAGGCCTGCGCCCGCTATACCCATCACCGTCGAGATGGTTCTCTCACGCTTATGACGCTGGATCAGCACCATGCTTGAAGGATTATCAGCCAGCGCCTGTTCTAGGTTTTGCTGGTTGAAAGTCATAAGCGGTCCGTTGTCTTTGGAGAAGAAGTAAATGCGGCGACGGCTGGTGCGGGGCATGCCGTACCCATACGGGTGGTATCCCATGGCTGCGTAATCGATGGTGGTAGTGAAGAACTTAGAGACACGTGGCCCTTCCATAATTCGCTTCGCAAAAGAGTCAAAGCGGTTGCCGGCAGCCACTCTTGCAAAGTAGCCGTCGTTATTCTGATACACATCCACCAGCTCAGGGGCATACTTCAGTGTGTCGTCCACCAGGAAGAAGTCCTGCTTAAATAAAGGTGATTTATACTGTACCCTGTTGCCGTATACCACTTGTCCGTTGCGAAGTTGTAAAAAGTGACGGCCTTTCTGGCGTTGCGGCTGGTAGTTTTCCTGGGAGTACTCCTGCGCTTGCAGACCAAAACTTAGAAGCATGCAGGTAATGAGTGCAAAAATTGTCTTGTTCATGTATGTGGGTGATTTCAGCTAAGTTTCAAAATAGGCTTTTTGCTTAGAATATAAGTGCGAGCATCACAAGCATGCCTGCCAGCGCCAGGTATACCCAGCTCATTAGCTGGCCTCTGTGCTTGCTGGGCACAACATTGCTTACAAATACAACGGCTATCAGTACGCATAATATATATAATAGTATAAAAGTAACAGCTTTTACCCAGTTAGGGACTATCGTGTTCTCGGCCTGGTATTGGTTATCCATGCCCATGTCAGCTACTAAGTAGCGTAGTGAAAAGAAAACAACTACTTCGAAAAGGACAAAGAAAAACAAGCCATAAAGCCTGTCGCGTTTGTGTGCAGCCATGCTGTGTTTTATCTATTAGAATAAACGGTAACGCCCGCTCCAGGTACTCTCCGTTAATTGGCCGTGAAAAGGCTGAACCGAGGGTTTTGAAGCGCGTCATGCAATGAAACACTTCAGATCTAAGCAGTTACTTTTCTTATAAATATAATAATTGGATTCAAATAAGTGGTAATGCACGCTCAATTTAGAAAGGAAGCGTATACCTTAATTAATGCTTTATACATGTTTATCCTATATTCTTAGTTAATTATATAGTGGGCTTGGCATGTTGTTTGCATTTCATTACTAAGCACATAGATCATAACTGGTGCTGGCTGTATGGAGTAGGTTCACCTTTTTAGTGCAATTTATAGTAAGATAAGAAGAATATGCTTGCACATCAGCAATAATATGAAACAATTATAGCGGATCAACCCGTTAAAATACCAGATGAATGTAGGGATATGAGGTTATTGAAGAATGTTAAATTAGACAATCACTATTTTAACTATGGTGATAAGACACGTAAGATCTTTAGCATAGGCTATGAAGATCTCACGACACTTATCTATTATCAGGATAATAATAACAACTATACATTAGTTATATCGAAGGAAGACGATCCACCGTTGATAATTGAAAAGAAGATATCGCGCGCGGAGGCGTTTAGATTAATGAATACCCGGCCCTAACGCCGGGTATTTTTATTTAAGGGACTTTATGAGTAATTGGAACAAGTATTATAGAATTGCTTTTTGGGGAGTAGTGCTGACTTTTATTACCCAGTTGATTGTTTCTGTGGCTTTTGACCCATATCTGGCGTCAGTCTTTACCCCCTTTTATGCCGTTTGGGGTATCACGGCAGTAGTGGGCTGGCGTCAGGAACATCCCCGCCGCTAGTATATCTAATTATAGCTGTATGATATCAATCTGGCGCGGCTCCAATGCGGCGTCATGGTAAGGCAGTTTGACACGCAGTTCACCGTCTTTATAAACCGCTTTTATCCGTCCTAAGTCTACCTGCGGAGGCAGCAGAAAAATCCGGTTAAACATAGGAATAGCCATCTGTGCATCATCTTGGCTTTGCAGTACTGAGAAGATGGTAAGCTGATTCTGGTGAAGTACAACTCTGAATGACTCCGGGTTCACACCTGCTGCCCATACATTGATCACAGCACTTTTCTTCTTCTTTTCAACCTCAGTATAAGTTTCGCTCACACCACCGCCTACTGTATTAAGCAAGTCAATTTGGTGTGCAATAGATCTCAAAAACGCTTTATCTTTTATTATTTTCATCTCTTTCTCCTCTAAAGGTTTCGATGAATAATGATGCAAATCAAATGCCAATGACATTAAGCGACAAGTTGACTGGTTAATTGGATTTTAATAGCTTCAATCATGTCATAATGGCTTTTGCGATGGATTTTATGATTTCAAATTATAAATGAAGCGAATGTAATTGATGCTAGAGCTAGCAAATTCTAATACAATTATGAGGCTTTATAAAAAAGGGTTTATGTCCCAAATCGGTGCAATTTTTCCCATTGATGGAAAATAATTGAGCTTTTTCATATTATAAGTTTATTTTATAAGTGCATTAGTGAAATTTCACCATCACTAGAGTTTTCCGTAAGTGCTTGTAATGCATATATTTAATGAACATATAAGATTTAGAGTTTCCATTTGGTGTTGCACTTTAGTTCAATAAATTAGACTTATAGCGCACTGGCACGCTTCTTTCATATATAGTGATATAAGAAAGCAAGCCATGAAACACATTTATACTCTTTTGATTTCTCTTTTCGTGCTAGTATCATCTGCTCAAGCACAGGTTACAATTTACAAAGAAGACTTTAGCATCAATACAGTGGGTTTAGCTGCAAATGCATTACCTGTGGGTTATACTACTGTATTTGGAACTTGGTCCAGAAATAATCAACATGCCGTAACTCCAAACAATCAGGTTTCAGGAGGTTTTTATTTAAGAGCAACTAACACGGCAAATTCATTAGAACTCACCAGCATTTCAGTAAAGGAATATAGTAAGATCCAGTTGAAATGGAATGGTGTTAGGGTTGGTTATCATAACAACAGGAGGAATTCTTTCCCAGTGAAGTTAGAGTACAAAATCAATAACGGAGATTATATTAGTGTACCTATAGCAATAGAAAACCTACAGGATGATGGCGTATGGCGCCCGGTTAATAATGGAAATCCTATCGTGCTACCTACACTTCCTGCCAACGCCACCACAATTAGTTTAAGATGGTCTGTTAATGTTGAAACTCATCAAGGGGGCTATTATGGAATCGACGATATCATCATTACTGCCGAAAAGACAAGCGAGAATGATGTGTTTAGCTGGGCTACACGTGCTTACAATGAAGATCCATTTATCGTATCCAACCCTAATTCGCCGAACCCTTACACTTTAGATTATGTGCCAATGCGCTGGATTAGCTCAGTTAGTGGATCCACATTGCTAGATACCCGGTCTGTGCGTAATGAAAGATTTTTGACTCCCAACAAGAGCTTAACATTAGTTCAAACTGGCGCTACAGCTACTCAAGGCAGTAATGTTAGTATTGTCTTCGATGATAATATGGCAGATCTTAAATTGACGCTCTTTGATGTGGATCAGCATAGAGGCCAGTTCCAAGACCAGGTTATTATAACTGCAGTGAACAGTTTAGGCGAAAAGGTAGTCCTCAAGAATGAGAATGTTTTGAGAGGATCCACGATAAGCTTCGATGCAGCTACTGGGACGATCACAGGAAATTCCGTTGAGGATATTATAGGAAGCTCTGATCAGGGCAACGTTGTCATTACATTCCCATCTCCGGTGAAGCAGATTAACATTGCTTATTATAATGTTGATCAGACACGTTCGAGCCAAGGGACGCAAGGTATAGGAATATATAACATAAGTGGAAGAGTTGCTGGTGATATCACTCCCCTCCCTGTAGAGCTGGTTTCTTTCAAAGCTCAGTCTACGAAAGATGGTGTGCAGCTTAACTGGAAAACCGCTTCAGAGCAGGACAACAAAGGTTTTGAGGTAGAAATATCAGCTGATGGCAAGAATTTCAGAAAGATAGGTTTCGTTGAAAGCAAAGTAGGCACTACTTCACTTACACAGCACTACAGCTTCCTTGACACAAGAGCAATTGCTGGCACCAATTACTATCGCTTAAAGCAGGTTGACTTTGACGGCGCCTTCGAATACTCTAAAGTTGTTGCTGTGAACAGTGTACCTGTTATCGCTTCCTCGGTATACCCAACGCTGGCCTCGCAAGAAGTTACAGTAAGAATAGCGCCATCTGACGAGCAGGTAACTATCGCAGTGGCTGATATGGCAGGGAAGCAGCTTATGGCCGTTCAGAATCCAACAGAACGCCAAGTGGTACTACCAGTACAGAGTCTGCAAAATGGGGTGTACTTTGTTACAGTAATCAATGGAGGACAGAAAGAGGTTTTCCGTATCGTGAAGCGCTAATAAAACCTCAATCCTAACTAAACAGAAAGGACCAGCCCACGGGCTGGTCCTTTCTGTTTATAGCCAGCTTACATCTTGTAATATGGCCCATCTTTGAACGAATCGTGCATATGCCCGTAGGTTTAGTAGGACTAAATACAAAATAAGATATGAGAAAAGTAATAACATTCGCTTGTTTTATGTCTGTAGGCACTTTCATGGCTTGCAGTGAGACAGATAAAAGAGTTGAAAATGCCGAAGATGTGCAGGAATTAGCGTCAGCTGATACAGCCGTGATGTATGGCGACCTACAGGGTATCGTAGAGGCTGATGGTGCTGAGATCATCAGTGTAAATGAAAGTTTCTGGTCAGGTGTTGATTATAACGCCCCTGTTGTGACAGACCGCAATGTGCAGGACCGTGACGTGGAGGTGCGAAGCAACCCTGGCTATACGATTTACTCGATGGATGAAAAAGTGCTTTTTGATCTTGACAAGGCTAACCTTCGTAGCGGCGCAGAAGACAAATTGCACAGTATTGCAGCGTCTATAAATGAACTAAGTGAGCGCGGCCCTATCCGAATAGTGGGTCACACCGACTCAACTGCCAGTGCGAGTTACAATGAGAAACTAGCCGCAGACCGTGCTAATACGGTAAAAAACTGGTTTGAAAAGAATGCAAACATCGATGCCTCCCGTATGACAATAGAGGCAGCTGGTCAGGCGAGACCTATTGCAACAAATGAAACCGCAGAAGGGCGCCAGAAGAACCGACGTGTGGTTGTGATGGTAGCTACCAGAACGGACAATGGACAGAATATGCAGCCTTAATTATAGCTTTATAATGGATAATGAGTAGCTGGGCTCCTGTTGCAAGATGGGAGCCCAGCACTTTTATATAAACATTTAGATGGGGGTTCATTGTTAAGTGTATCCCTGAGGCGATGTATTTCACTAGACTGGCGCTTTTAAAATAAATTTTGATTTAAAGTAAAAGTGCAATTTTTAGTGTTGCGCGTATACAGTTACTAACTATATTTGTAAACAAGATCTATTTGAAGGAGTAGCCTTATGATGATTCCCTACTTTCAGAACCACGTCGTAACGATCTCTTATAATCCGGAGCAGCAGCTAGGTATGGCTGTTTGGAATGGTTTTCTGAGTAGCGAGGAGTTTAGAGAAGCAGTAGGGACGTGTCTGAAGCTGATGGAAGAGCAAAGACTCTTGCGTTGGCTTGGTGATAATCGTAAATTAAGGGCAATCCGACAAGCCGACCAGGATTGGTTCGTGGAGTCTGTCATGCCAAAGCTCGTAGCCGGCACGCTGCATCGTAATGCCTCAATCGTGTCCGAGGACCTTTTTAACAGGATGGCAGTAGAACAGATCATCAAACGGTCAAATAACCTGGGAGATATGGTACTGATGGATTTTGAGAGTGTGGAAGCTGCAATGACCTGGCTGCTCGAGCCACTGGCTGTGCAGGAGCAAGCTTAGCTTTGGCTGA
The DNA here is from genome assembly GCF_058932845.1 of Pontibacter sp. LHS2. Lineage (NCBI taxonomy): Bacteria > Pseudomonadati > Bacteroidota > Cytophagia > Cytophagales > Hymenobacteraceae > Pontibacter > Pontibacter sp. LHS2. Next base: position 205,713 of record NZ_JBZYWG010000004.1, on the reverse strand, counting down.
GCCTCGCCCTACTTCGATCCGGAAGCTGACCCGCTCAATACTTTGTTTCTAATACTAATCTCGCTCGCGAGGAAATTTTCTTGATGCAACTCTACTTTAAAAACAACTTCGTCATTCTTACATATGACAAACTCCTGAGACTAGGCAAAGCCGAATGGCGCGGTCATTTGCAAGGTGCTGAGCTCAGAGAGGCTTATTTGCTTTGCCATGACATGATCAACCGTTTTTCGTTGACAAGGTGGTTGGCTGATGATCGCCTGATGGGTATGATATCACCTGCAGACCTAAAATGGAGTCTCGAGGTGCATGTGCCTCAGATGGCTAAAAGCTCATTAACGCGAATAGCCCGTATACCTTCCAAATTTGAGCATAACCGGGCAGCTGTAGAGACAATGATTAACAAGGGACATACGTTTAATCAGCCATTAGAACTCAGGAATTTTGAGGACGAGCATGAGGCTTTGCAGTGGTTACTGGAAAGTCCTGAAACTGCTCTCCCGCATCATCAACTGATCAATTTAGGCTAAGGTAGAAATCTATTCTTGCCAGCCACTTTTCTTCATTATCTTTTCGAATTCAGCTTTGGCCTCTGCCATAATTTTATCCTTGTTCAGGTGAGTAAGGGTATGGTTCCTTTTTACTATTCTTCCGTCGATCATCACGGTGTGTACATTGGCAGGCTGCGTAGCTTCTGCAATGAGTTGATACGGTTCCGTAACATAGCCTAAATTCAAGGCGTTGGTGGAGAGCATGATCAGGTCTGCTCGTTTGCCTGGAGTGAGGGAGCCAGTCTGATCTGAAAGCCCAAGAGAGCGGGCACCTTCGATTGTGCCTATTTCCAGTGTGCGCTTAGCGCTGAGGGCAAACTCATTTCTGTTAAGTGCATTGGCTAGGTTCAGGAGTATCTTAAGTGCCGCAAATAAGTCTGCATTACCTGTTAGTGTGGTGGTGTCCTCTGATATACCAATGGTAACGCCTGCATCCAGCAGCTCCTTTACGGGAGGTATGCCATACCCGATGCGTAACTCCGAGAAGGGTGATAAGCTGGCAACGGCACCGGCTTTTGCTATACCTTGTATTTCGCTTGGGGTAGCATCCTTGCAGTGGATGAGCTGCATCCCTTTAGCAAGTAAATTCTCTCGCATCAGTCCGCTGATCACGCCTGCTTTACTGGCATGCACAGATACAGGTATACCTAACTGCCGGGCTAGCTTCAGCTCTTTTATACCTTGTTCCTTTCTATCGTTTATACCTGGCCAAGCCAAGCCCAGGTATAAAGTGTCGCTAGCGAGCTTTGGCCAATCCTTTTTCAGTCTTTCGAGCAGCTGCAGGTCGACTACACCGCCCTCTCCGGCCGGTACACCCAGCGAATAGCGTCCCCGTATACCTGCTTCGCGAAGGGCCTGCAGGCTAGCCTCAGCGAAGGCTGGGCCTCGGGTATTGTGGCTCCAGTCGTGTAAAGTAGTTATACCTGAGTGGATGGCTTCTGCGATCGCCAGGCGGGTAGCGGCATACATGCTTTCTGGGGTGTAGTGCTGGCCCACCGTGCGAGTGACATCAAAATAGCCCCGGCCCTCTTTTGAGCCCGCCATGCTGCGTAGCAGGGAGGTCCAGAGGTGCCAGTGTGTTTCCACCAAGCCCGGCATCACGATCATGCCCTCTCCCTGTATAACTTCCGCGCCGGCTGCGCTTAGCTTTTGCCCTACCTGTTTTATCTCGCCGTTCTGCACCAGCACATCGCCTTGCTTCAAGTCACCCAGCTTTGCGTCCATGGTGAGGACATAAGCATTTTTGATGAGGTAGTGCCCCTGTGGCGGGAGGCTCCGGTCTTGCTTCTGCAGGGGGGCTGATGTTGCACCGGCAAAGGCGCCGGTATAGCCTGCCATTCCTGCTGCCCCAAGCAAGATGGATCTGCCTAAAAAGTTGCGACGGCTTATACCGTGTCGGTCTATATCGTTCTGATCATGCGGTGTGCTCACAGGTATAGCTTCAGTAAGGTTAGGTTTAGCATCTTCGGCTTATAAGGTATAAAAGCTTTTACTGAAGTAAATTGTTTACTGTTTAGTTTGGCGGTGATAACACAAGGACTAGAAATGGTATAGGCTAAATATTAAACCGGCACTCTAGTTCAGCTTTGCTAAAACCTTGGCTAACCTATCAAGAGCTTTTACTTACCTACCAGTGATCTATAAAAGTATGTGCTTTGTTCGTAATTTTAGGTAGGACATTAATCTAGTTTTAATAATTTAAATAAGAGAATGAGTTAATTTTACGGCTTGTTCAATTATCGTCACTCATTTATGACCTTAGTATACTTCCAAAATAATGTAGTAACCATTACCTACGACGATGAGTGGCAGTTAGGAACTGCTGTTTGGGAGGGCTTTTTAAGTAGTGCAGAGTTTACAGAAGCCATTACTGCCTGTATTGATGCCATTGAGAAGTATAAGCCGCTCAGGTGGCTTGGCGATAATCGTAAAATGAAGGTCATCCGTCCGGTAGATCAGGAGTGGTTCGTAACGCATATTATACCCCGGCTACAGCAGTCTTCTCTGCGCCGGAATGCAGTACTTCAATCCGAAGACTTCTTTAACAAAACGGCAGTAGAGCAAATCTATAAGCGTGCCGAAGGAAAGAGCGACCTTGTAACAAAGGATTTCGACGATAGAGCGAAGGCGCTGGTGTGGTTGAAGCAGCCGTTTTAGGAGTTTAATATTTTACAATGGAAAGACGCTAAGAGATAAATTAAAAAGGGGTAAGTTAACTTACCCCTTTTTAATTATTTAAGATCCGCAAGCTTCGCAAGCGTCTGGGTTATCCAGGGAGCAGCTCATGTCGCTGCGGTTTTGGTCTACTTGGTTATAAACCGGCTCCAGCGTTTCGGCGGCTTGTTTCTCCACCGTGAACTTGATAGCGTCTACAGCAGCCTTAGTGCGCAGGTAGTACATACCTGTCTTCAGGCCTTTCTTCCAGGCATGGAAGTGCATCGAAGTCAGCTTGCCGAAGTTCACGTTCATTACGTGCAGGTTCAGCGACTGGCTCTGGCAGATGAAAGCGCCACGGTCAGCACTCATGTCAATTACTGTACGCTGGCTGATCTCCCAAACCGTCTTGTACAAGTCTTTGATGTTCTGTGGGATGCTCGGGATGTCCTGCACCGAGCCGTTGGCTGCGATGATGGCAGTCTTCATCTTGTCATTCCACAGACCCAAGCCGATCAGGTCCTTCAGTAAGTGCTTGTTCACGATCATGAACTCACCTGAAAGCACACGACGCAGGTAGATATTAGAGGTATAAGGCTCAAACGACTCGTTGTTACCCAGGATCTGTGCTGTAGAAGCAGTTGGCATTGGCGCTACCAGCAGGGAGTTACGCACACCGTGCTTAACCACTTCCTGGCGCAGTTCTTCCCAATCCCAGCGACCGCTGTCTGGTGTTACACCCCACATGTCGAACTGGAACTTGCCTTCTGACAATGGAGAACCTTTGAACGTCTCATAAGCACCGTCTTTCTTGGCCAGGTCCTTAGAAGCCGTCATAGCGGCGAAGTAGATCGTCTCGAAGATGTCTTTGTTCAGACCACGGGCTTCATCACTCTCAAATGGCATACGCAGCGTGATGAAGGTATCCGCCAAGCCCTGCACACCCAATCCGATCGGACGGTGGCGCATGTTGGAGTTGCGGGCCTCAGGCACTGGGTAATAGTTGATGTCGATCACCTTGTTCAGGTTCTTCGTCACGTGGTACGTCACGTCAAACAGTTTCTGGTGGTCAAATGTCTTATGGCCGTTTTCTTCTTTGATGTAACGAGGTAAGGCAAGCGACGCCAGGTTACATACCGCTACTTCGTCGTGGCTGGTATATTCCATGATCTCGGTGCAGAGGTTTGAACTCTTGATGGTACCAAGGTTCTGTTGGTTGCTCTTACGGTTAGCGGCATCCTTATAAAGCATATATGGCGTACCTGTCTCGATCTGAGACTCCAGCACAGCAAACCACAGGTCCTGTGCTTTTACCGTTTTGCGGGCACGGCCTTCACGCTCATATTTCTCGTACAGGCGCTCAAAGTCCTGGCCCCAGCTGTCACCGAGTCCGGGTGCTTCGTTCGGGCAGAACAGGCTCCAGTCGCCGTTTTGCTCCACACGCTTCATAAACAAGTCTGGCGTCCAAAGAGCGTAGAACAAGTCACGGGCGCGGTTCTCCTCCTTGCCGTGGTTCTTCTTCAGATCCAGGAATTCGAAGATATCAGCATGCCAAGGCTCCAGGTAGATCGCGAAAGCGCCTTTGCGCTTGCCACCGCCTTGGTCCACATAGCGGGCAGTGTCGTTAAACACCTTCAGCATCGGGATGATACCGTTAGACGTACCGTTTGTGCCCTTGATGTAAGAACCTGTTGCACGCACGTTGTGGATGCTCAGGCCAATACCGCCGGCGCTCTGTGAGATCTGTGCGCATTGCTTCAGCGTGTCGTAGATACCTGGTATGCTATCGTCCTGCATAGCAAGCAGGAAGCACGAGGATAGCTGCGGCTTTGGTGTACCGGCATTGAATAATGTTGGCGTGGCGTGCGTAAACCATTTCTCAGACATGAGATTATAAGTCTCGATGGCAGATTCGATGTCCTCCTTATGGATACCCACGGCCACACGCATCAACATATGCTGCGGGCGCTCCACGATCTTGCCGTCAAGGCGAAGCAGGTATGAGCGCTCCAGCGTTTTGTATCCGAAATAATCGTAGTTGTAGTCCCGGTCATATATGATGGTCGAGTCCAGCGTAGCGGCGTGCTTGCGGATGATCTCGTACACATCCTTTGCCAGAAGCGAAGCGTTTTCTCCTGTCTTAGGGTCCTCGTAGGTATAGAGGCGCTTCATGGTGTTGGAGAACGACTTGCTCGTCACCTTGTGCAGGCTAGAGATCGCCACACGGGCAGCCAGCACTGCGTAGTCCGGGTGCTTGGTCGTCAGGGACGCAGCTGTCTCAGCAGCCAAGTTGTCCAGCTCGATGGTGCTCACGCCGTCGTAAATGCCGTCAATTACTTTCTTGGCCACCTCAATCGGCGACACATAGTCCATGTTCAGACCATAGCACAGCTTCTCGATGCGTGCGGTAATTTTGTCGAATTTGACGGATTCGCGTCGGCCGTCTCTTTTAACTACTAACATAGCGTATACATTTAGCGGGAGTCAAATGCCCGGGTTTTTATAAGATATAGGTATAAATGATCCGCTCTTAAAGCAGCGGGTTGAAACATGCTAATATTATCATAAGGCAATACGTATATAGATACCTAAGCCGTTGAAATACTATACTTTAACAGGTAAAGCCAAATGCTTTTACAGAAATTGAGGCGGACGCCCCGTCTGGCGGCTGATGCCAGCTTATGAATCCGGTGCCGGGGAGCTACGAAGGCAGCTATACCTGCAACCGGAGTATTCAAGGTAATGAAGGAAGGGCCGGGCCTGACACCCGGCTCTCTTTATCTCCTAAACTTACTAAGTAATTCAGATTGTTAAAAGTCTTCGTCGAGCGAAAACACGTTTTTGTCTTTGTCGCCCATCACACCAGCTTTCTGGTACTCCGCTACACGCTTTTCGAAGAAGTTGGTCTTGCCCTGCAGCGAGATCATTTCCATGAAGTCGAACGGGTTGGTGGCGTTGTAGATCTTGCTGCAACCCAGTGATACCAACAGGCGGTCAGCTACGAACTCGATGTACTGGCTCATCAACTTAGCGTTCATGCCAATCAGGTCAACTGGCAGCGCGTCGGTTACGAACTCCTGCTCAAAGGTCACCGCATCACGGATGATCTCGTGCACACGGCTCTCAGGCAGCTTTTCATTCAGCATAGAGTAGAGCAGGCAGGCGAAATCGCAGTGCAGGCCTTCGTCACGCGAAATCAGCTCGTTAGAGAAGGTCAAGCCTGGCATCAGGCCACGCTTCTTGAGCCAGAAGATAGAGCAGAAAGAACCGGAGAAGAAGATACCCTCCACAGCCGCAAAAGCGATCAGACGCTCTGTGAAGTTTTCACTGTTGATCCACTTAAGCGCCCACTCGCCTTTCTTCTTCACGCAAGGCACTGTCTCCAGTGCGTTGAACAGATAGTCTTTTTCAGACTGCTTCTTTATATAAGTGTCGATCAGCAGGGAGTAAGTCTCGGCGTGAATGTTCTCCATCATGATCTGGAAGCCATAGAAGCAGCGAGCTTCCGGTAGCTGTACTTCCTGCATGAAGTTGATGGCCAGGTTCTCGTTTACGATGCCGTCCGAAGCAGCGAAGAAAGCCAGTACGTGACTGATGAAGTGGCGTTCGCCGTCGTTCAGGTTCTCCCAGTCTTTCTGGTCCTGCGACAAGTCGATTTCCTCGGCGGTCCAGAAGCTGGCCTCTGCCTTTTTATACATCTGCCACACCTCGTCGTGCTGTATCGGGAATAAAACAAAGCGATTTGGGTTCTCTTGTAGTATTGGCTCCATGCGCGTAAACTTTAATGTTATTTAAACTAACAGCGACACTTCGTTACTGTTTTATATAATGTCAGACTTAGAAGTCAAGGCACCGTTTGGCGGGTGACTTTAAGGTAACAGGTTTTCAAATATAGTGATAAGAACTTGAATTGGAGGGCTAAAGTTGTTCAATTTATTAACACTTTGCTAAGTGTTTGATTGTGTGATTTTTGTCATGGAATTAACAGGCTTATTAACATGATTGTGTTGACATATATAATTGTCTTTATATAGTAAACACAATATTAAATCATTGTTAAATGATGAAAAGTGCAAGCTTGTGACGCCTATTAAGCAAGTGTGGGCATTTTGCAGGGTCTAAAATCCAATAAACAGCAAGCTTGGCTCCAAATTCGGAGGAAGGTTTTGCCCGGCTTATGGAGTTGGTGTGGAAAACGTGAATTTCTCAATCGAGAGGCAACGTTCTGCGGATTAGTGTGTTATGTGCTATTTCAGGAGGTGCAAAATAATTGAATAGAGATTTCAACATCGTTATCCACATAGTTGTGCATAAGGTCTGAAAAAACAGAATGAATTAAGGAACAATGATTTGCATATTAATTTTTAGACTGCTAATTTTGCAGACTTAAAATTTTTTAAATCATACATTGAAGCTGATGTACGCAATTGTAGAAATCGCAGGTCAACAGACCAAAGTAGAGGCCGGAAGGTTCATCTACGCTAACAAGCTTTCCGGCAATGATGGTGACGCCGTTGAGTTCACCAATGTTCTTCTTACTGATGATAACGGCACGCTTACTGTAGGTGCTCCTTTCGTTAGCGGTGTTAAAGTGGTTGGTAAAATCCTTGGCAACGTGAAAGGCGACAAAGTAATCGTTTTCAAAAAGAAGAGAAGAAAAGGCTATCGTAAGAAGAATGGTCACCGCCAGCACTTCACGAAAGTTCTGATCGAGAGCATTGGTTAAGCAGTAAGAAGAAATTAAACGTTGAATTTTTCAGGTGTTTCATCGCCCTGAGTAAATAATTAAACAAAATGGCACACAAAAAAGGAGCTGGTAGTTCTAACAACGGTCGTGAGTCGCATTCTAAACGACTTGGCGTTAAGATTTACGGTGGCCAGGATATCATCGCTGGTAACATCATTGTAAGACAAAGAGGTACTGCACACCACCCGGGTCAGAACGTGGGTATGGGCAAAGACCACACACTGTTCGCTATGGTTGACGGTGTAGTTTCATTCAAAAAAGGCGTTAAGAACCGTTCATTCGTTTCTGTAATTCCTAAAGTAGAAGCAGAAGCTTAATTCTGACCGATACCAAAAGTCTTTGGGCTTTGAAGTAAAAAGGGACTCCCAGCAAGGTGGTCCCTTTTTATTTTGCCTAAATGTAAATACTTCTCCGAGGCAAGAACAATCGGGTTAGCGCCTCCGTATAAGAAGGTATAAAGAGTTATAGAGTGAAAACAATTAAACTCTTTTAGGAAAGGGACACTTTTGGTGTCCCTTTCTGTTTTTATACTTTTCTGGGCGCGACTTTAAACCTCCTTCTCTCCTGATATCCTCTTATCCTGATGCAACAAAAATTCGCCTTTTGCGGATAAGTGTGTATCTTTGCAGCATTCTTATCAAGAAAGACCGAGGGACAGGGCCCTATGACGTCTTAGCAACCTTGTACCAGCTTGGTGCTAATTCCCTTCTCAGCCATACCTTGGCCGGGAAAAGATAAGAGAGTATACCTACCTTGGGTGTCCTTCTTGATAAGCGCGTATGTAGACTTAACCAAGAGGGGGAACACCAAAATGACCAAATCACATCCGATCCATACCTTGCTGCAGGAGCGCGTGCTTGTGCTTGATGGCGCCATGGGCACCATGATCCAGCGCTACCAGCTCTCCGAAACCGATTTTCGTGGCGAGCGCTTCAAGGACCATCCGTCTGATCTCAAAGGTAACAACGACTTACTCTCTATCACACGGCCCGATATTATCAAGGCCATCCACACCGAGTACCTCGAAGCTGGCGCTGACATCATCGAGACCAATACCTTCAGCGGCACCAGCATCGCGATGGCTGATTATCACCTGGAGCATGTGGTGTATGAGATAAACTACGAATCAGCCAAAATAGCCCGTGAGGCGGCTGATGAAGTGGAAGCCAAAGGTCCGGCGCACAAGCGCTTCGTAGCAGGCGCTATTGGCCCGACCAACCGCACGGCTTCCCTCTCCCCGGATGTGAACAACCCCGGTTACCGCGCCATCACCTTCGACCAATTGGTGGAGGCTTATTACGAGCAGGTGCGCGGGCTGATGGACGGCGGTTCAGACCTCCTGCTGGTGGAGACGGTATTCGATACGCTCAACTGTAAGGCCGCCCTCTTTGCGATACAGCAATATGTGAATGACGGTGGCAAGGAGCTGCCGATCATGGTGTCGGGCACTATCACCGACGCCAGCGGCCGTACCTTATCCGGACAAACAGTGGAAGCCTTCTGGAACTCCATTTCGCATGCACCCATCCTGAGTGTGGGATTCAACTGTGCTTTGGGTGCCCGTCAGCTCAAGACGCATATTCAGGAGCTCTCCCGCATATCCAACTGTTACATCAGTGCTTACCCGAATGCCGGCTTGCCAAATGCCTTTGGCGGCTACGATGAAACAGCCCAGCAGATGGGTGCTATTGTAGAGGAATACCTGAAGGAAGGGTTGGTAAACGTGTTGGGTGGTTGTTGTGGCACGACGCCAGTACACACCAAAGTAATCGCAGACCTGGTGCGCAGGTATAAACCGCACGTTCCCACTCCCGTAGCTCCCCTCCCACGCTACAGCGGCCTCGAGCCCCTCACCATCACTTCCGATACCCTTTTCGTGAATGTTGGCGAACGCACCAACGTCACCGGCTCCAAGAAATTCTCCCGCCTGATCGTAGACGGTAAGTTTGAGGAAGCCCTATCGGTTGCCCGACAGCAGGTAGAGGGTGGCGCTCAGATCATCGACGTGAACATGGACGAGGGTATGCTCGACTCGGAGCAGGCCATGACCGACTTCCTCCACCTGATCGCCTCTGAACCCGACATCGCCAAACTGCCCATCATGATCGACTCTTCGAAATGGAGCGTGATAGAGGCAGGCCTCAAATGTGTTCAGGGTAAATCAATCGTAAACTCCATCTCACTGAAGGAAGGCGAAGAAGCCTTTAAGAAACTGGCCCGCAAAGTGCGCCAATACGGTGCCGCTGTGGTGGTGATGGCCTTTGATGAACGGGGCCAAGCCGATACTTTGCCGCGCCGCATCGAGATTTGTGAGCGCTCCTACCGCATCCTGGTAGACGAAGTGGGCTTCCCGCCACAGGACATCATCTTTGACCCGAACATCCTGGCCATCGCCACAGGTATAGAGGAGCACAACAACTACGCCGTCGACTACATTGAGGCGGTGAAATGGATCAAGGCCAATCTGCCGCATGCGCAGGTGAGCGGCGGCGTGAGCAACCTGTCCTTCTCCTTCCGAGGCAACGACTTGGTGCGTGAGGCCATGCACACCATCTTCCTCTACCACGCTGTGCAGGCGGGGATGGACATGGGCATCGTGAATGCAGGTATGCTGGGTATTTATGAAGAGGTGCTGCTCGAACTGCGCAACCTGATCGAAGACGTCATCTTCAACCATCACCCGGATTCAACAGAGCGATTGGTGAACTATGCTGAAACCATCAAAGGCAAAGGCAAGACTGCTACAGTTGCTGACAACTCCTGGCGCGAAGCTCCCGTGGAAGAACGCCTGAAGCACGCTTTGGTGAAAGGCATCGTCGACTTCATAGACGAAGACACCGAAGAAGCCCGGCAGAAAGCCACTAAGACACTCGACGTGATCGAAGGCCCCCTGATGGCAGGTATGCAGGTAGTGGGCGACTTGTTCGGCGCAGGTAAAATGTTCCTGCCGCAGGTAGTGAAGAGCGCCCGCGTGATGAAGAAGTCAGTAGCCTACCTGTTGCCCTTTATGGAGCAGGAAAAGCTGGCATCCGACACGTCCAAATCAACAGCTGGCACGATCCTGATGGCAACGGTGAAGGGGGACGTGCACGACATCGGGAAAAACATTGTAGGCGTGGTACTCGCATGTAACAATTACGAGGTGATAGACCTTGGTGTGATGGTGCAGTTGGATAAGATTCTTGCAGAAGCCGAAGCACAGCAAGTTGACATCATCGGTCTAAGCGGTCTGATTACACCATCACTGGACGAAATGGTTTACATCGCGCAGGAGATGGAACGCCGCGGCATGAAAATCCCTTTGCTGATTGGTGGCGCTACAACTTCGCGTGTGCACACGGCTGTGAAGATCGCGCCGCAGTACAGCGGACCGGTCGTGCACGTGCATGATGCGTCCCGCAGCGTGACGGTGGTGAGCAACCTGTTGGGTGGCAACCGCGACAGCTACATGGCTGAGATCAAGGCAGAGTACGGGAAACTGCGCGAAGATCACCTGAACCGCACCAAAGACCGCGCTTTTGCAAGTATACAAGAAGCCCGCGCCAATAAGTATCAGGTTGACTGGGAAGCCACTGAAGTAACGAAGCCGAGCTTCGTTGGCAACAAGGTATACACCAACTATCCCTTGGAAGAGATTATTCCTTATATCGACTGGACCCCTTTCTTCCATACCTGGGAGCTCAAGCGGCAGTACCCGAAAATCCTGAACGATCCGGAACTGGGAGCGGAAGCCACTAAGCTGTTTGCCGATGCGCAAGCCATGCTGCAGGAGATCGTAGACAAGCAATTGCTAGAAGCCCGCGCCGTGGTGGGCTTCTACCCGGCTAATGTGGAGGCCGACGATACGATCGAGGTATACGCCGATGATTCACGTGAAAACGTCCTCACCGAGTTCCATACCTTGCGCCAACAAGGCAAGAAAGGAGCCAATGTGCCTAACCTCGCCTTCTCTGACTTTCTTGCACCAAAGGAAACAGGTATAGCCGACTACCTCGGCGGTTTTGTGGTGTCGGCTGGCTTTGGCATCGAGAAATTACTGGAGCAGTACGAAGCCGAGCACGACGACTACCGGGCCATTATGGTCAAAGCCTTGGCCGATCGTTTGGCAGAAGCATTCGCCGAGCACATGCACCAAAAAGTGCGCAAAGAACTGTGGGGCTACTCACCGGATGAGCAGCTGGATAACGAAGGCTTGATCAAAGAGCAATACAAAGGTATACGTCCGGCTCCCGGCTACCCTGGCTGTCCGGACCACACCGAAAAGATCACGTTATTCAACTTGCTGAAGGCGGAAGAAACAGGTGTGATCCTGACCGAGAACCTGGCCATGCATCCGGCATCTTCGGTGAGTGGTCTTTATTTCTCTCATCCGGACTCCCGTTACTTTGGCTTAGGTAAGATCGGCGAAGATCAGGTAGCCGACATCGCCCGACGCAAAGGAATGGCCAAAGAGGAGTTGGAACGCTGGTTGTCGCCAAACCTGAACTACGAGCCAAAGGCACACCTCTCCCCAACCCTCTCCTAAAAACAGGGGAGGGAGCTAAAAAGCTGTTTTAGATTTTAATTCTGGAATAGCAATGATATTTGAGACATAGAATTATTAATTACTTCTCACCTCTGGAATCACCCTCTCTTGTTTTTAGGAGAGGGCCGGGGTGAGGTAAACCATCTACATACCTTGAAAGTAACCGAGCACTTCCAGAACGCTAACGGCAAGACGCTGTTCACCTTTGAGATCTTGCCTCCGCTCAAAGGCGAAAACATGAAGACGCTGTTCAGCCACATCGACCCGCTGATGGAGTTCAGCCCGCCTTTTATTGACGTGACTTACCACCGCGAAGAGTATATCTACAAGTCGCGGGAAAACGGTTTGCTGGAGAAGCGTACCACACGCAAGCGGCCGGGTACGGTCGGCATTTGTGCGGCCATCCAGAACCACTACAAAGTAGACACCGTGCCGCATCTTATCTGCGGTGGCTTCAGCAGAGAGGAAACCGAAAATGCCCTGATAGACCTACACTTTCTGGGTATAGATAATGTGCTGGTGCTGCGGGGCGACTGTGTAAAGAGCGAACAGCGCTTCGTGCCGGAACCTGATGGGCATAACTACGCATCTGAGCTGATAGAGCAGGTCGTGAAAATGAACAACGGTTGTTACCTGGACGAGGAGCAGGCCTACCATAATGGCACTGACTTCTGTATTGGTGTGGCAGGTTACCCGGAGAAGCACTTTGAGGCGCCCAATATTACGTCTGACCTTCGTTGGCTGAAAAAGAAGGTAGAAATGGGAGCAGATTACATCGTTACGCAAATGTTTTTTGATAACCAGAAGTACTTTGACTTTGTGAAGCGCTGCCGTGCCGAAGGTATAAACGTGCCGATCATTCCAGGGTTGAAGCCTATGACCACCAAGACCCAACTCACCATACTGCCAAGCTTGTTCCACATCGAAATCCCCTGCGCACTAGCCGATGCCATTGAAGGCTGTCCGGACAACAAAGCTGCTGCGCAGGTGGGTGTGGAGTGGGCGATACAGCAGTCCAAAGAGCTGATGGAGTTTGGCGTGCCCTGTTTGCACTACTATTCAATGGGCAAGTCAGAGTCCGTGCGGAAAGTCGCAGAGGCGCTGTTTTAGAGAAACCACAACTAAACTAAACCTAACCTTAAGGCTGGTGCTCATGGCGCCAGCTTTTCTTTTTTATGAGGTATAGCTATACCTGCTGCACGACCTCACAGTGTCTCCCAGACCTGTGAGCGTCTAGTAGCCAACTAAGGATCAAGTATCAGGCGCTCACAGGAGCTGGCACAAAATGGAAGTGCTTATAAAGCCGGGAATACCGGTGATAGCTTATACAGCACTGGCTTGCTCGGGCTGGCGTCAAGCTGGAGACTTGCAATCTGAATGTTAAGCAGGTATAGCCCATCGTCGATATGATTGGGTGCGTAGATCAGCTCTGTGATGGTAGCACCGCAGCGGGTATTTTTGGGGTACTGCCAGAAAGCGTGATGACAGAGCAGTTTGCCTTCGTCCAGTTCACGGTCTACGGAGGGTAAGTCGAGGAGCAGGTGTTGTATACCTTTCTCAGCCAGGTACTGCCCGATGGTATGCTCGAGGTATGGCGGGTTGGTACCGGAATAATGGCGGGTAAGCTTCTCGTCAGTATTAGGAAGCGTGCGGAGTATGACCGCTTCAGCTTTTATACCTTGCAGCTTGGTTTTCACATCTTCCAACAGTATTACCTGGTCACCGTTTTCCTGCTTTTGAGGAGTTACCGTAATCAGCTGCGCTACAAACAGGAAGCGCTTGAGGCAATTGTGGATGGTGGCATTTTCGTCTGCTGAGATATGGCCATAGCACTCGGTATGAGTGCCGTTTCCGTGTGGTGTTACATGTACACGCTTGTAATTTGTACTGCCGCCTTCCGCTACACTGCCCACAAAATCACCTACCCGGATCACATCGAACGCCACCGGTTCAGCCCAGAAGCACTCGGGTTGTTGCTGACGGTCGTGCAGTGGCATGGAGATATCCAACGGTTGCGTTGGGTCAAAGGTATAGGGTTGGTCGCGGTACGTGACGGAAGCTTCCATGTAGCTAAAGCGTTTAATCCCGGAGCCACCGCAGGGCGGCTTCATCGCTGGTAAAGTTTTTGACTTCGAAATTTACACCGCCCAGTGCTTCAGCCCTTGTTATCACAGCCTCAAAGGAAAGCCTGTTGAACACATTTTCAGGCAGCACACGGGCTAGTTTCTTCAGGCCCAGATCCGATAGGGATTTGTAGTAAGTCGTAGAGAGCCACTCTTTGGTATGGGGCAGCAGCTTGCCAATAACAAGCGCATTAAGAAGTAGCTTATCAGCCTCCATCTCCTGTAGCAGTAAATTTATTTTCGCTGCTGTCTGAAGCATCTCGTTATGCTCTACAGGGCGTAGCCAGGTATTCGTTAATATGCCGTGATGGCGGTCTGCAGCAATTTGGCTGATGTCATTTAAGTAAAGTGTTTCCAATAGCTTCATAGTGGTGTAGCACGGGGCTATATTCCGGCTGCTATCAAATCTACGAATAAATCTGATATTATCCGCAAGAGCTAATCTACCATGAGATCCAGTGTTATTTGGTCGGCTAACAGCTTGCCCTGGTCAGTTAAGTACAGCACATCAGCCTCGACCCAAGCCAGTCCTTTTTCGTGTAACTGATGCAGGTATAGCTTGTGTTGTGACTGTAGGTCGTAGCCATACCTGTCGCGCATCACTTTGAGGTCGCAACCCCAAATAGTGCGGAGCGTGGTGAGCAGGTAGTCGTTTGCCTGATCAGCCTGCGTAAGCTCTTCGACCTCGGTAGGTATAGTGCCTTCTGCCAGGGCAGCGGTATACTTGCGGTTGTTGGCTACATTGTACTGCCGGCTAGGTCCATTAAAGGAGTGCGCACTAGGTCCCACCCCCAGGTAATGCACCCCACGCCAGTAATTGCTGTTATGCCGCGATTCATGGCCAGGTTTGCTGAAGTTAGATACCTCGTATTGTACATACCCATGCGCCTTCATCTGCTCTAGCAGAATCTCAAACTGCTGTGCCGTGAATTCATCTTCTGAAGGCTTGAAGGTGCCTTTCTTGCTCCAGCGCCCTAGCGCCGTGTCAGGTTCGATGGTAAGCGCATAGCAGGAAACATGCTGCACGTTCAGTGAGAACAATGTTTTCAGGTCTTCGAGCCAAATGCTGTGGTCAGGGGCAGGTATACCATAAATCAGGTCTACGGTAATGTTGTCGAAGCCAGCAGCCTGTGCGTCGCGTACGCACTGCAAACTCTCTGTTGCATTGTGAGCGCGGTTCATCATGCGCAGGTGCGGTTCATGAAAGGACTGCAACCCAATGCTCAGTCGGTTTATACCTGCCGCTTTCAGTTCCTGCAGCTTTTCCGGTGAAAGGTCGTCCGGGTTAGCCTCCAGTGTTATTTCTGCCTCCTCCGAAACTATAAACAGGTCTTTGATGGTTTGCAGGAGAAGGCTTAGCTCCGCCTGTGTGAGCAGTGATGGGGTACCACCTCCGAAATAGATGGTGCCCACTTCCTGACCCTGCAGGTAGTCGCGGCGCAGCTCCAGCTCACGGGCAATGGCCTGTATGGTGGCTTCCTTGTGCCCCATGGAGGTGCTGAAGTGGAAATCACAGTAATGGCAGGCCTGCTTGCAGAAAGGTATATGGAGGTAGATGCCGGACAATATTTTAATTGTTAAATTGTTGATGGTTAAATTGTTGGTCAGCTTGTGTAATATGTGAAAATAGCATGCAGGAATCCGCCCGGGCGGTCATACCTTTGCCGCTACGATATACTGTGACAAGGGCTCCTGTTCTAGATTTAACAAATTAGCCCTTAAACAATTCAACAATTCGGAATACAAATGTACAAAATCGCTGTCTTAGTCTGGTGCTTATTCCTATGGCTGCCCTTGTTGGCGCAGGCGCAGGACAAGCCGCCTGTGCCGCAGCAGCAGGTACAGCCGCCAACACCCAAGTTGGTAAACCAGACAAAAGCAGCGCTAAAAGTATACACGACAGGTGCTGAGCGACAGGTGTTGCGGCAATACAACTACCGCACCCAGCACACCGATACCGTAGAAGCCCGCAAAGAAGTCACAGCGTTGGTGCATCGCCTGCACCAGGATGCCTACCTGCTCGCCTCAGGCGACAGCTCATACAAGCGTGGCGATACGCTCCACGTGAAACTGCACATCGGCAATCGCTTTGACTGGGCCGAATTACGGAACGGCAATTTGAGCGAAGGTATACTGGTGGAGTCTGGCTTCCGGGAAAAATTTTACCGCAACGTGCCCTTCAAACCGGCCGAATACGCCCGTTTGCAACAACGTATCCTCGATTATGCCGAGCGCAACGGCTACCCCTTCGCCTCCGTCTGGCTCGACTCTATTCAGATAGTAGATAACAAAATAAAAGCGGCCCTTATGGTTGAGAAAGCTTTTATTGTGACCTATGACTCGCTGCAGGTGATGGGAGGCAGCAAGACACAGCCTAAGTTCCTGATGCGCTACCTGCAGCTATACCCGGATCAGCCCTACAACCAGGATCAGGTGGAGGCATCGCAACGCATGCTCACCACCCTGCCCTACCTGAAAGTAGTGCGTCCTCCGCAGGTGCAGTTTTACCGCGACAAGGCACGGGTAGTATACTTTCTTGAAGATCGCCAAACAAACCAGATCGATGGCGTGGTCGGTTTTCTGCCTGACCCGAGTCGCTCAGGCAACAAGCTGCTCATCACAGGTGAGGCCAACATGAACATCCGCAACATCAAAGGCAGCGGCAAGCAGCTTGGCCTGCAGTGGCGTCGGGTCAACAAAGGTTCTGTGATTCTTAACGGCGAGTACCTGCATCCCAATCTTTTCGGAACTCCCTTTGAGCTAGGTACCCGCTTCGGACTGCTCAAGCAGGATTCCAGTTTTATCACCATACAGCCACGGGTGCAGCTGGCGTATAACACCATCCGGTACGGGCGCTTCAGTGTGTTTACGGAATGGCGTAATTCCCGCATTCTCTCCACGGCCAGCCCGCAAAGTCTGCGAGCCCTCGACCTGGCCGATGCGCGTACCAATACCTATGGCCTGAACTACCTCTGGAACAACCTGGATGACTTCTATTTTCCCCGTAAAGGGCGATTAGTGGAATTACAGTTGGCGGCAGGGCGCAAGAAGCTATTGCGCAACCCAAGTCTGGAGAAGGAGTTTTATGATACCCTAGAGGTGAACACGACCCAACTTAGCTTAGGCGTGCGTCTGGAGAATTTCTTCAGAGTTGGCAAAAACAGTGCCCTGCTGGCCAGGGTGCGTGGAGAGGCACTGCTCAATGACCAGATTTTCCTGAATGACATGTACCGCATCGGCGGACTGGCGTCCTTGCGGGGTTTTGATGAGTATTTCTTTTTTGCTTCCACCTACGGCATCGGTACACTGGAGTACCGCTTGTTCACAGCCGAAGACTCCTACGTGCTGCTCTTCTACGACCAGGGCTATTACCGAAGTGATTTGGAGCAATCCAAAGCGGAAGGCCTGCCGCTTGGTGTTGGCGGAGGTATCAGCTTCAGTACCGGCGCCGGAATTTTTCAATTAGTTTACTCAGTCGGAAAATCAGAACAGCAACCTATGTCACTGAGAGCCTCGAAGATACACTTCGGCATCACAAGTAAATTCTAGCAGAGCGCAATTTTTTTGAGGTTTTTAGTAACCTATACTTGCATTGTAAGTATGTTTATACTACTTTTGTAACACAATAACAGTGCGGGATGGAGCAGTTGGTAGCTCGTTGGGCTCATAACCCAAAGGTCACAGGTTCGAGTCCTGTTCCCGCTACCTAGAAGCCCTTTAGTTAATTCTAAAGGGCTTTTTTATGTACATACCTGATCAAAACGTATACTGTGCACTAAATAAAAAAAGCCCTGGCGACACCAGGGCTTTTTTTATTTATGACTAAAACTGGCTTTTTAGAGTTCTACGATCATGGAAACATTGAAGGCGGCACCTTTGCCTTTTGAGTACATGGTTGGTGAAGTGAACCACTGGGCACGGGCTGGAAAGTAATCTTCGTTTAGCAAGTTCTCAACACCTACGTTAAACGAAGTAGATTCGCTCAGTTTGTAGCTAGCTGATAGGTTGACCAACTGGTATGGTTTCACAGGCCCTTGGTAAAAATTATAAGTCCCTTTATCATTCTGCTCAAATCGGTCTCTTTCTCCTACTCCTGTGTACTGCAGGTTTAAGCCAAGCTTGTTGTCCAGCAAAGCGTAACGCAGATAAGCCGTGTACTTCGGAGACGAAATGCGCTCGCCACCCAGATAGACATCTTCAGCGTCAGTAAAGCTGTCATTTTTATTGACATCCATCTTGCCTTCCACATAAGAGAAGGTTGCACCCATTCGAAGATGCTCCAGTAAGTTCAGGTCGGCCGTTGCTTCAAAACCATGAATCTTCTCGGGTGTGCGCATAACAACAAAAACACCATCTTTGTACTGCCCGCTGGCGCCAAGCTCCGATGTGCTGATAAAGCCAACACCCTCAAACCTGAGCTTGCCGAGTCTGCTTACAAAGCCTGCCTCATAATTATTGATTACAATGGCTTCAGTGCTGATCTTGCTGATGTTATCCACTCTGGCAGAGCGTAGCATCACCCCAATATCCGCTACAGAGAAACCTTGTGAGAAACTGGCATAAGGAGTAAAGAAGCTGAATTTGTTATAGCGCAGCCCCGCATTGAAAAGGTACGCATTGTAGCCCAGCTCTCCACCCTTTACATTAAAACCCGGGTTGTCAATTGCGCCGGTAGTTGGGTTTACTGTGCGAAGTGTAGTATAATCAGCTACAGAGATGTTCACCTTCTCGGCCCTGAAGCCACCTTTAAGGATAAGGTCCTCAGCGATCGTAGTCTTTAACTGTACGAAAGGAGCCACATTCAGCATGTTCATTTCCGGAACCCAGCTTCTGCCATCTACCAATGGCTGTGATGTCACGTCGTTCAGCACATCAAGTCCATATGTTACATCCCCGTCAATCGCATCGCTTATTTTATAGGGCGTAGTAAGAACGCCCCTTGCCCCTTTCTTCACAGAAGATATCATGGACTGTCCGCCAAACTCAAAATTAGGAGACCAGAAAAAGACATTGTCCACTGACTGCAAGTAAGCATCTGCCTCGTAACGGCTGTTCAGGAAAGCATGCTCACCAGAAAAGCGCAGGTTTAGGTTATGATTAGAGCGAACCCCTTGTGGAACGCCGAGTGTTTCACCCAGCACGGCCGTTGTTTTTTGACGATCCTGGTAGTTGCCATACTTCGGTACATAGTTTGTCTTTTGTTCGCTGCTGTAGTAGTTGTAGGTGAATTGCACGCGATTAAAGGTTGAAATGTCGTAGCCGAGCTTTACGAATCCATTGTATGAGTCTGTTTCGCCAAGTCCGTAGTCCGGGGGAAGTACATCGCCTTCTGCGTCCTTCCATTCTCCGGTCTGCTCATAAGCACCGCTTAATACGTAGTCAAACTTGCCTGTTTTGCCATAAAACATCTGGCTAACCCTTGCCCCAATGCTATTGTCAGCATCCACTAAAGAGCCAGTCATACCCAGCGAAGTTCTGGAAGAAAATGGCTTCTGCTGAACAGGAGTTCTGGTAATATAGTTGATGAGTCCGCCTGCCGCACCATTGCCGTAAATGGCAGTAGCTCCTTTGATTACCTCAACCTGCTCTATGGCATCCGGGTCGAGTGCGCGCATGTCCATAGCGCCATTTCGGAGTGGGGTGGACTGTGGTACACCATCAATCATAACCAGCATGGATCTACCTCTTAAGGTTTGCCCCCAGTTGCTGCTTGTAGTAGTGCTAGGCGCCAGACCCGGTACCGTATTGCTAAGAATATCGATAATGTTGGTTGTTACCAGCATATCCTGCTCTATCGATTTTCTGGAAAGGACAGTAATCGAAGAAGGTACCTGATCGATGGTCTCCGGGGTTCTGCTGGCTGAAACAACAACTTCATTGAGCCCTTGCTGGCTCGGAGACAAAGACACTCTTACCTCTGTTACTGCACCTTCCAGAACTTGAACAGTCTCAGTTTTGCGTTCAAATCCTACAGCAGATACCACCAGTTTATATGTGCCGGGCTTCAGTCTTTCCAAAAGGAAATTGCCATTAGCATCAGTTGCTGTTCCCTTGCTGGTGCCCTGCAGGAAAGCACTTCCATAAGACAAGGGGGTGTTTTGTGCATCATACACGCTACCCTTGATACTACCAGTTTGAGCGAAGGCACTTATCGCAAACATAAAACAAGCGACCAGTATGGGTATAACTTTTTTCATTAGGCTTATTTAGAATTGTTATAAATAATTGGTTCGGCAAAAGTAAAGCTGAAAATTATAATGGCAAATATTATTTAGAATAATTTTAAATAAGCTTTTGACCTTATACCATTTCCCTATAGATTTGCTTCTCTTTGGATCGAAATAAACTTTGAAAAGGGTTTGTGTCGAGCATGTCAGATAGTATTAAAATAGAGACTTGAAAAAACGGGTAAACAAAGCATTTTCCATTCATCACTGGTTGGGCTTAGTGACGGGTGTATTTCTTCTTATTAGCAGTATTACAGGATCGGTATTGGTATTCCATCACGATATTGACCACGCCCAGTTTGCCCATATCTCTGAGTTGCCGGCACCTGCCAGCAGACTTAATGTGGACATTTCTTTAAAGCGGATACTGGCCGAATTTCCGGCAGCAGATATCCGGATACCGGAACTTCCCAAGGATCCAGGGCAGGCGCTAAAATATGAGATTAGGCAGGGTAACACCAGACAGTGGATTTTTGTGCATCCGGAGGCAGGCCATACACTGGCTACGTTAGCACGGGCAGATAAGCGTTTGGTGCATGTTCTTCTGGATATTCATTACAATCTTCTATCGGGCACGCCGGGTAAGATGATCGTGTTATTGGGAGGTCTCTGTTTGATTGCGCTATCTATTACGGGCTTTTTGTTATACCGCAAATCCATTCTGAAAGTGCTTGCGTTCAGGCAGCGTATTTCTTTTAAAAGCAGACGATCCTTTTTCTCCAGCCTACACCGTATCATTGGGGTGTGGAGCCTAGCATTTAATCTGTTGCTGAGTATTACAGGCACCTGGATAGCTTATACCATTGTGCAGAGTGCTCTTGCGCCTGTAAGTGCTGGTTCGGTTGGCAACTCACCGGTTACCACTTCTGTTGATGAGGTGCTTGAGAAGGTGAGGCAGGACTACCCAGAATTTGAAGCCAAATACCTTAGAATAGCAGGTGGGAATTTATCGGTATTAGGGCGGCTTAAGTCTGACCCCGCTTATTACGGAGCCACTTATAGTAATCTGCAGGTAGACTTAAGCTCTGGTGAAATTAAAAGCGTGAGTTTTGTGCGGGATAAACCATGGCACGAACGCGCAATTACGGTACTCAAGCCGCTACATTTCGGAGACTATGCCGGTCTTGCCGTTAAACTGCTCTATAGCTTCTTCGGGCTCATGCCAGGGATACTGGCAATTTCAGGCTTCTTTATCTGGAAGCTTAAAAAGCATCAAACCACTAAAAGGGTACATCAACGCAAAGCGCCTGTAGGCTACAGGTATGCTAATAAGGCTGTGTAGAAGCGTGAATGAGTAATCACTTCTAGGCGTTTACAGTCAATATTTGGAGATGTAAACGCCTAGCAAGGCTGCATCTGAAAGGGGCACTTGCTATTATCAAATTTGCCCAAAAGCTCACCTTGCTGAGTACTACTTACTAAATTTTATTACTACTATATTTGAACAGAACTATACCTGCTGACGTAGACAAGGGTCTTCTGTTCTAGAGAAATAACGAAGAGAAACCGAAACATAAGTGCACTTATTTTGTAAGTCAATTCTAGGAAGTTGCTTTGTGACCATTGCCAAGTGTATATATGCTGTTATTTAATTGTTTTGCTTATATTTAAGCGATGTTTACTTTAAAGTCACGCCCTTATAAATCATAATTAAAGGTTATATCGTTATAGTTTAGGCGCAGCCCAAATTCACCCTTAAAGCTTTCCTGATGCGGTTCACTTCGTATAAGACTTTTACCTGGTTTTTACTCTTACTCCTCGCTGTTGTCCAGCAGGCATCGGGGAATGTAGACAACTGCCCTTCCCCAACTGCAACGATCGATAATAATGTAAATGTATGCCTGGGAAGTCAACCAGCGGTTATTACCGCAAATGCTACATTTACTGTAGCAACCTGGCAATGGTATAAAGATGAACAGTTGATCAGCGGCGCTCCGAATGCCAATACCCTTTCAGTTAGCGAACCTGGCTCATATTACGCCGTCGCTACACCAGCTCCCGGCGCATGCGATAATAACATACCATTGCGCACGAACCCAGTTATTGTTTCCGCAACCCCTCCCACCCCTACCATTGTAGTTGATCCTAATCGCCCTATTTGCTCAGGGCAGGAGTTTACCTTCAACGTTACAAACCTCTCAGATGCAGACTATACATTTGACTGGGACTTCGGTGACGGGAATGTAATTGCAAGAGGAAGCGCAACTGAAACACATAGCTTTGAGAGTATTGGAACCGGTGGTGTTCCTTTTACAGTAAGAGTTACTGCTATTAGCAGAACGGGTGGTTGCCCGTCTCAACAAGGGCAAGCTCCCGTATCGGTGCAGCAGCAGGCTGAGGTTACTTATACCATAGAAGGCAAGGACAAGGACGGCGAGACATTTACACAGTGCCTTCCGGAAGACGAAGATCCTACAGAAGCGGAGGTACGTGCTGTCGTGTCAGACCCACAGTCTCCGCAGCTTAACAATATTACAGAGTACTACATAACATGGGGTCTTGGTGAGGATGAGCAAGAGCAGCGTGTCACTACTTTTCCGGTTGAAGGTCCTGTTTACGAAGAACTAGGAGCTTATAACATTAGAATCAGAGCAGTAAATGCAAATGGATGCTCCTCTATTTATGAAGAGGTGTTCGAGTTTCTGCAGAAGCCTAAAGCTGGTTTCAACCCGGCAAAGAATGATCCTGAAAAGCCTGCTGAAATAGAGCCTGGCATTGGCTGTCGACCAGTTTATGTCACCATGACGGAAACCGAAGAGACGGAGGATCAGGAGGCGAAAGAGTCTACAGGAGGTGGCCTGACCTATACCTGGGAAATTACCTCTCCGCCGGGTGTTACACCTTACGAGATAGTGGAAGGTGGGCTGGACCAGAAAGACCTTAAAGTAATTTTCTTTGACAATGGGGTTTATCAGATAAAACTAACGGTTGAGAATGCCTGTGGTACCGACGAAGCAGAAGAAAGTGTGGTAGTAGGCTACCCGCAGGTACAGCTGCCGACTGTAGGGCCATTCTGCGGGCCAGATGAGTTTACTTTCAACAGTACAAATTCCTTTTTTGATAGAAACTTCGGTAACGAGTTCACGGTGACCTGGACGATCACTGCTCCAGACGGTACTACAACCAACAGAACAGGAGAAGACCAGACGATAAACTTTAATCAGGTAGGAACCTGGCGTGTGCGGGTGCTCGGTGAGAACGAATGCGGCAGATCCGACTTCCAGGGTCCTACAGAGCAGGAGGTTATTGTACTGCCTCCGCTAACTACTGCGCCTACTGTGCCTGCGCCAGCGCCAGCCTGTATTGGGGGGACTGCTACTCTACGTGCTTCTGGACCTGTTAGTGGCTTGATCTATCGCTGGTATACAGAGCCTAGCGGCGGAGTACCCGTATTTGAGGGGGCGCAGTTTACAACGGAGCCCCTCAGCTCAACTACAAACTTCTATGTGGAGGGCGTAAACTCAAATAACTGCGTGAGTCCTCGTGCCACTGTTGTGGTGAATGTAGTGCCAGGTATAGCTGATAACACGATTGGCGAAGACCAGGGCATTTGCGTAGGCGATCGCCCTGCAACGCTAGAAGGCAGTGAACCAACTGGAGGCAGTAACACCAACTATACCTATACTTGGGAAATTAGTACGACAGGTCCGGATGATGGCTTTACAGCGGCTCCCGGTGTGAATAACAACCAGGATTACAGCCCGGAGGCCCTTAGTGCAAATGCCTGGTTCCGTCGTGTTGTGCGGCAGGGCGATTGTGAGCCAAACATCAGTAATGTGGTGCAGATCCAAACCGTGCCGCGTGTTGAGAATAACACTATCAGTGCCAATCAAGAGATATGTGGTGGAGAGGTGCCAGCGCAACTGGTTGGCTCAAAACCTACAGGTGGTAGCGGCGAGCCTTATACTTATCTCTGGGAGGAAAGTACCACTGGTCCTAACACCGGTTTTGTAGCGGCATCAGGCAACAACGCAGGAGAGAACTATACCTTTGCTTCTGCGCTGACCCAGGATACCTGGTACAGAAGATCTGTTACATCAGGAGGCTGTACAGTCGTTTCAGGAACCGTTAAGATTTCTGTATTTCCAGCCCTTGCCAATAACACCATTACAGCGCCAGCCCAGGATGAGTGCTCGGGTGCTGCACCAGGTGCTATTACTGGTTCGGCTCCATCTGGCGGCAGCGGTAACTATACCTACGAATGGTTGATCAGTGGAACGGGAAATGCAGGCAGTTTCGTGCCAGCACCGGGCACCAACAATCAGCAGAGCTATACCCCGGGTGCTATCACCCAGACCACCTATTATCAGCGAATAGTGCGCTCCGGACAATGCACGCCAAACGAGAGCAATGTTGTGGAGATCCGTATACGGCCTGCCATTACGGGTAACTCCATTTCGGCTGCCCAGGAGATATGCTCAGGTACACAGCCAGCCGCGTTGACGGGTACCACCCCTTCGGGTGGCAGCGGTGGATTCACTTATCGTTGGGAAAGCAGCATCAGCGGACCAAATGCAGGCTTCAATCCTGCGCCTGGTCAGAATACAGGAGCGGGTTATAGTCCACCTGTGCTGACCCGCAATACCTGGTTCCGGCGTGTGGCTATTTCTGGAGGCTGTGAGAACCCTTCGGAAGCAGTGCTGATCTCGATGCTGCCATTGCCAAATGCCCCTATCCTGACAGTGCAGAATGCCCGAGCCTGCGTGGGCGGTTCTGCTACATTGACGGTAGCCAATGCCGCCGGTAATACCATTGAGTGGTACGACGCCCCAACCGGTGGGTCACCGCTCTTTGTAGGTACTACTTTCGTGACACCAGAGCTTACTGGCAATACTACTTTCTATGTGCAGGCTAGAAACAATAGCAATTGCACGAATGCTACCCGTACGGCAGTAAACGTAACTGTGGTAGAGCCTGTGGCTGATGCCGGTGAGGATGTTACTATTATTCAAGGCCGACCTGCAGAGCTGCGCGCTTCCGGCGGGGTATCGTACCAGTGGGAGCCTGTTGCCAGCCTCAGCAATGCTAATGTATCAAACCCAGTAGCCAGACCAGACGTGACTACCACTTACACGGTGACTATCACGACGGAAGAAGGCTGTACGGCAACTGATGAAGTGACTGTAACGGTTATACCTGCCATCACAGCGCCAAATGCTTTCTCGCCAAACGGTGACCGGGTAAACGATGTGTGGGAGATTGAGAACATCCAGAATTACCCGGATGCCCGCATCGAGATCTTCAACCGCTGGGGTAACCAGATTTTTAGTTCAACTGGCTATGCCACGCCTTGGGACGGTACCTATAACGGGGAGTCTTTGCCGGTGGCAACCTATTACTATATCATCTATCTCAACAGCTCCGAAAAACCGATTTCAGGGCATGTGACTATTATCAGATAATGACTATGAAAAAGCTGTCTCTCCTGTTGGTTGTATTGGTAGGTGTTGTTACGCAGGCTTTCGCACAGCAGCGTCCGCAGTATAGCCAGTACATGGTCAATAACTTTCTGCTCAACCCCGCCCTGTCAGGTATAGAAGACTATGCCGATATACGCGTAAGTAACCGACAGCAGTGGGTAGGGCTCGATGGTGCGCCTGTTACCTATTATGTCTCTGCCCACATGCCGCTCAATAAGGGCGCAGCAAGCACCAAGTATGCCAAGGCGCTCGCCCATCACGGGGCGGGAGTGATTCTTCATACTGATAAAACGGGCCCTTTGCGTCGAACGGGGCTGTCTGGCACCTATGCGTATCACCTGCCTGTCACCCGCACCATCAATGTGTCTGCGGGTGTGGCGGCGGGCCTCATTCGCAATACTGTGAACAGTGCCGAGCTGGAGTTTACTAATCCGGCAGAGCCGCTCATAGGCGGTGGCCGGATAAATCAGAACGTACTGGACTTGTCGCTGGGGTTGTGGGTTTACTCACGTAACTTCTCTGTTGGCCTTGCTGGGGCGCAACTGCTGGAGAATGCCGGTACTTTCCGCTCCGCTGAGAATAACAACGTGTCGCTTGACTTGCAGCGGCATTACTTCCTGACGGGTAGTTACCGCTTTGCTCCGGGAGGTCGCATTGATCTGATCCCGTCAGTGATGCTCAAGTTGGCTGCCCCAAGTCCACTCTCTGTTGATGTAAACTTACGCGCACTTTACGATAAGCGCTTCTGGGTGGGGGCTTCCTACCGCCACAACGATGCCATAGTCGGTATGGTGGGCGTGTACGTTAGTCCGCTAATTGATATTTCCTATTCTTATGATGCTACTACATCAGGCCTCAACCGGGTAAGCGCCGGAACCCACGAGGTAATAGTAGGCTTTAAGCTGCTGAATGACCGCCGTATCATCTGTCCGCAATGGGTATGGTAACAGCGTAAGCACTTTTTGTTTAAGTACAATTTAGAGAGATTCTGGGAAGTAATATTTTTTTTATGTTGCTGATACAGAGTGTGCCTAATTGTGTCTACTTTTGCACCCAAGTCTAAAAATACTATTGCGGAATAGCCCTGCACGGATGTGGGCAGTTGATCTGAAAAGCGAAGCTGAAGCTGCTTAGTAATAGAAAAGATCAAATAGGACTTTGCTGTAATTAAGTTTAAACTTTAACTTAAAATTTGGTGCTTATCAAATTTTGTTAAATTTTAGAGGTTAATATAGCCCCAAATATGTGCAATATACTTTTGAAGCTTTATTATGTACTTTTTAAAGTATATACTTGCGACTTATTTGGCCAGAAGGGATGGAAAGAAAGAGCTTCGGAAATGGCTATCCGGAGTTGCAAATTGTTGAATACTTAAAACGCCAAGTTCTATAACAAACTTATACTCATTGATTTCATGACAAGCTTCTTAAGTAGAGCCGTGCTCTTAGTGCTAGGCTTATGGCTGGTTACTTTTGGCGTAAATGCGCAACAAGCGCCCACACTGGGGGCCTTTTACGACTATAACGTAGTAGGTGGCGATAGGGTTTTCAACCAGAACAATACAAGTACAGTTGTTCGCGCAAAAGTAGCTTCTGTTAGCAGACCTGCTCAAGGCTTTACGAACGGTTCAGTATGGCGTGGCATCGAGAACACAAACGCCGCCGCCAACGAAGCACTTGCCGCAGCTACTGCAGTTTACAATACGGCCGCTGCCACTGCTCCTACCACTACACTTACCAGTCCTGAACTTGGCGGCCGTACGTACGCCCCAGGTGTATACCTGTATAATGGCAATGCGACAGTAGCCAATGATATCACACTGGACGGAAACAATAACCCCAATGCAGTCTTCATTTTTATCATCAAGGGAAATCTTGGTATAAGCGCCGGAGTTGATATTGAGCTGATTCGGGATGCCAAAATCGGCAATGTTTTCTGGGTAGTGGAAAATGCACTCACCGTAGCCAACGGAGCGGAGATTAAGGGCCAATATCTGGCGCAGCAGGCCGTAACCTTGGGTGATGGTACCATTGTAAGAGGACGTGTGGCTTCCCTGCAAAGCGAAGTAAGGCTGAACAACAATAACTTCTTCCTGCCGACAGACCTGGAAATCAGAATACAGAAAACAGAAGGTAGTGCCGGTGTTGACCGTTACATTGTAGGCCAAACGATTACCTATACCTTCACTGTCACAAACAGGGGACCGGTTGATGACGAAAACGTGCGGGTGACTCCTATCCTCTTTTCAGGAGCTAACCACAGTTTTACAACGGATGCGCCAGGCTCTACCTTTTCGCTTGTCAACAGCAACTGGGTATGGAATATCGGCAGCCTGAAAGTAGGACAGACCTACACCCTCACACTTACGGCAACAATCAACGAAACAGGCCCGGGCTTTGTGCGTGGTACTGTCTCCGGTGCGGCTGAAGATGAGATCCAGCAAAATAACACGGTTGATATTAACTTTTGCGCGGTACTGCCAGATGCAGGGGTTATCACAGGTCCGGTAGAGCTTTGCGTGGGAAATGACGGAGAGTACAGTATAGAACCAGTAGTTGGTGCCACGGGCTATACCTGGAACGTGCCAAGCGGATGGGAAATTATTGGCTCCAGAAACTCTACCAAAATCGTTGTTAGGGCAACATCACGAAATGACGACGCCTTCATTCAGGTTTCGGTGAACAACAGCTGTGGCGCCAGCCCCCCAAGCCGCCTCAAAGTAAATAACTATCCTGATCCACCTGTAACCCCTGGGCCGATTACGGCTAATGAAGGCGTATGTGCCGGTGAAGGTGCAACATATTCCATAGATCCTGTTAAGGATGCTACGACTTATATCTGGACTGTACCATCTGACTGGAAGATCGTTTCAGGTCAGGGTACGACACAAATCACGGTAAGTGTGGGAGAAGTTGCTGGTAAAGTAACTGTAAAAGCGGCAAACGTCTGCGGCGAAAGCCCCCGCGCATCTGAACTGGATGTGAAACCTTTCCTGCAGGCTCCAAACCAGCCATCTAATATCTCCGGCTCTGGCACGCTTCCATTCTGTGTGACGACAGATCGTGTGACCTTTAGTGTAACAGCTAGTGGCGATGTGGCAGAATACGTATGGGAATACCCAGCTGCGTGGACGCTGATCGAAGGACAGGGAACAAACACCGTTGTCTTTAATCCGAATGGAGTAGGCGGTACTGTAACAGTAAAAGGTATAAACACCTGCGGTCAGAGCCCATCGAGAACTTTCAGTGTAGTGCCTGTTCCAGGCCCTCCAGTCAATCCAGGAGATATTTCAGGAGCTTTCCCTGTTTGCCAAGGCAGTGTGGGCACTAAATACTCAGTAGCACCAGTGCCAGGAGCAACCAGCTATACCTGGTATGTGCCAGACGGCTGGACAATTACGGCAGGCCAGGGTACAAATGAAATCACAGTAACATTGAGTGAGAATGCCAGCGGAGGCCAGATCCGAGTGCAAGCAGTCAACGAATGCGGCGCAAGCGGTATCACCCGTAAAGATGTAACCACTGCAACAGCCGCTCCATCTGCTCCTATCGTGATAAAAGGAGAAGAGTTTGGCTGCTCCGCTAAAACAACTGTATATGAAATAGATCCTGTCGCAGGAGCTCAGAGCTATACCTGGACACTGCCTGCAACCTGGACCATCAATAGCGGACAGGGTACTACCCGTATTACCGTAACGATTGGTAGTCAGTCGGGCAACGTAAGTGTGATCGCGGTAAACTCATGCGGTCAGAGTAGCCCTGCTACCAAAGCCGTAAGACCATTCCCAACAGTACCAGCGACTCCATTTGCCATCAAAGGTCCTAACGAAGTATGTATAGGCCAGAGCGAAGTGGTCTATATGCTGGAGCCTGTTGATCATACCTTAGAGTATATCTGGGCCGTACCGTCTGGCTGGACCATCTTGTCAGGTCAGGGTACAACGCAAGTGGTAGTGAAAGTAGGTACACTGGCTGGTGACATCACTGTGACGGCCTCGAACCCATGCGGCAACAGTATGCCTGCCAGGCTGCGGGTTGCTCCAGTAGCCGACGTTCCAGCCCCGGTGGCAGGACCAATTACCGGAAATGCTCAGTACTGTGCCGGCCTTAATCAAACATATTCTATTAACCCGGTACAGGGTGCAAGCTCTTACTTCTGGACCTTCCCTGGCGAAGACTGGGTGATCGTAGAAGGACAAGGCACAACACGTGTAATCGTAAAGGCAGGTACAACGCAGGGTAAAGTAAGTGTAGCAACCGTTAATAATTGCGGAACCAGAAGCACAGCTACAGGCCTGACAGTGCAGTCAGTAGGTTCAGTACCACCTTCACCATCAGCAATTGTAAGTGATAATGATACGTACTGCGGCAATTCAACCGGACTTACTTTCCGCATAGCAGCTGTTCCGACAGCACTGAGTTATGAATGGGCGGTACCACAAGGATGGACGATCACGTCCGGGCAGGGAACAACCGAGATAAAAGCAACTGCCGGTACAAGTGGCGGTGAAGTTACGGTAGTTGCCGTGAACTCCTGTGGAAAGAGCCAGAGTGTAAAATTCCTGACAGAGCCTCAGCGTCCGCTCATGAACCCGGAAGCTATTAAAGGGCCTGAGCTGGCTTGTGTAGGCAGAACAGACGCCGTATATTCTATACCTGCTATCAGCGGTGCTGAAACATATTTGTGGACGCTGCCAACCGGATGGGAAATACTGGCAGGTGAAGGCACAAATAGCATTAGAGTAAAAATAACAGGCAGAGGCGATGTAAGAGTGAGAGCCAAGAATGCCTGCGGTTTGACGGCAGAGGCGAAACTGACAGTAGAAGTCGTGACATCGCCACCGCTTGCACCAGCTGCTATCAAAGGAGAAACGCTGACTTGCGCAACACGCATCACGACCTACTCAATTGACGCAGTAGCGAACGCCTCTTCTTATTCCTGGAAAGTACCAGCAGGGTGGATCATTATGTCGGGCCAGGGCACTACACAAATTACCGTACAGATGGGCACTAGTTCAGGAAGTATCAGTGTGGAAGCCGAGAATGACTGTGACAAGAGCAATGCAACTACACTGGCAGTCACTACCAGACCACTTCCTGTGATCAGCCGCATTGTGGACCGCACGCTTGCCTGCTCTGATATTGCTACATTCGAACTGGAGTCAAACAGCCCATCTGCTCTCTTTACCTGGGAAGTTCCTACCGGATGGGAGATCCTTTCAGGTCAGGGTACTAGCGTGATTACGGTGATGCAGGGTAATAACAGAGGAGAAATTACTGTAGTAGCTGACAACGGCGAGTGTAAGAGCGACCCGGTGACCATGATCTCAGACCCAGGCATGCGCGAAGCTGCTCTGAACGTGCCAAATGTGTTTACACCTAACAATGATGGCGAGAATGATACCTGGATAATCGGAAACCTGGCAAATTACCCGGACAACGATGTAGTAGTAGTGAACCGCTGGGGTAATGAAGTGTACAAGAGCAAGGCTTATCAAAACAACTGGAACGGAGACAAATTAGCGGAAGGTACTTACTACTACCTGATTCGTCTCACGCTGTGCGATGGCTCTGAGAAGACCTACAAGGGTTATGTGATGATCGTCCGATAAGAAAACAAACGAATTAAGTGATTACCATGCGAAAATTAGGGGTACTTCTGGTGTTATTGCTGCTGTCCTGGGAAGGCTATGCGCAGCAGGCACCGCAATACACACAGTACATCTTCAACGAGCTGATCATCAACCCGGCGTACGCGGGTAGCAAAGAGATTGTGAACGCCAACCTAACGCACCGCAGCCAGTGGGTAGGTATAGAGGGCGCTCCTACCACCCAGACTTTCAGTGTGGATGGGGCCTCACGTAGTGGACGATTAGGCTTTGGCCTCAATGCCATGAACGACGAACTGGGAGCACAGCGCCAAATGGGACTTCATGGCAACCTGGCTGTACGTCTGCAGATGAGCGAGACCTCCAGGCTGGCACTTGGCTTTGCGGCAGGTCTGGCACAGTATACACTCGATGGCACCAAGCTCAACACAGGAAACTCAAGACCTGACCAGGCACTGAACCCGGGGCGTGTATCAGAGCTGATGCCTGATTTCCGCATTGGAGCATTCTTTAACACGGAGCGTTTTTACACAGGTCTGTCGGTTGCCAACCTGATCAATACAGGGAGTGACAACCTGGAGGTGACGATGCCAAACCGACATTATTTCCTGTCGGCAGGTTACGTGATGGACCTCTCGTCAACGCTTATCTTCAAGCCGAGCTTTTTGGTGAAAGAGGATTTCAACAGCCCAACGAGCCTGGACCTAAATGCATTTTTCCTGCTGGGAGAGCGCATTTGGTTAGGAGGATCTTACCGTACGGCTGTGAAGGTGCATAGCAATTACTCAGATGAATATGAGCTTGACCGTCGCAATGCATGGGCAGCTATCGCACAGTTGTATGTAACACCTAAGTTGCGACTGGGCTACTCTTACGATATGAGCTTAAATGCCTTGCGTCAGCATGCCAGCCACGAAATATCATTAGGCTACTCTTTCTTCAAGAAGCAGGATAACCGAATGCTGACCCCACGTTACTTCTAATTTCACCCAGAAAGCAGACATGAGATTACGATTCCTATACCTACTGATTCTTCTGGCAACAGTATGTGCGCAACCCCTTGCAGCGCAGAAAAAAGAGATGAAGGAGGCTGATAAATACTTCAATAGCTTTGAGTATGCCCTGGCCCTCGATGCTTACAAAAAACTGATGGAGCGCAAAGAGCCAGACGTTTACTTGCTCGAGCGCATCGCGGATAGCTACCGCCTGATGAACAACAGCAAGGAGGCCGAGTTCTGGTATGCCCAGGCTACCGGTTTTGAAAATGTAACGCCAGCCAGTATTTACCATTATGCTGAAGCGGCTAAACGCAACGGTAACTACGAGAAAGCAAAAGAACTGTATACTACCTATGCCCGTCGTGTGCCGGAGCAGGCAGGTATGGCCATGAAGCTAGCCGCATCCTGTGATACTGCTATCTTCTGGACAAACAGACCGCTCTCTTACGAAATTGCAACTGAACAGAGTCTGAGTTCTGCCGGTGTTGACTTCAGCCCTATACTGCTGCCAAACGGAGATATGGTATTCGCATCGGACAGGTTGCAGGCAGAGGAAGGGAAGAAAAAAGAACGCTTCAACTGGACAGGGAATGGCTTCGTGCAACTTTACTATGCCAGCATGAAGAAAGACTCAAGCTGGAGCGAGCCAAGCCCACTCAGCAAGGAGATCAATACGGATTTTCACAATGGCCCAGCGTCTTTCCTGCCAAAGGAAAACACCCTTTACTTCACGCGTACCAACAGTGTGAAGCGTAGCCATGCCAAGGTAAATACCGACCCAACCAGTTGGGTGAACCGAGGAGATGGGAAAGGCACCGGCAACATTAATCGGCACGAGATATTTATGGCGCGTCGCAACGGCGATGAGTGGATGGACATAAAACCTTTCAAGTATAACAAGCCACAGGAGTACTCAGTTGGTCATCCGGCCATCACGCCAGACGGACAGGTCCTTTATTTTGTGTCGGATATGCCAGGAGGAGTTGGCGAAACAGATATTTACTACAGTGAGCGCCAGCCGGATGGCAGTTGGGGTGAACCCGTAAACGCAGGCGAAGTAATTAATACAAGTGGCCGCGAAAGCTTCCCAAGTATTGGTGCTGATGGCAAACTTTATTTCTCCTCTGACGGACATGTAGGCCTGGGTGGTCTTGACATATTCAAAGCAGAGGGAGAGCACGGCAAGTGGACTCGTGTGCAAAACCTAATGTACCCGCTTAACACATCACGCGATGACTTAGGTATAGTTGTAGACAGCACTGGAACCAAAGGCTGGTTGTCATCAGGTAGAACAAGCGAAACCGGCTACGACAACATTTACAAATTCCAGGAAGTGAACGTAGAATGTACGTTGGTCGGCCAAACCTACGAAACAGTAGATCAACCAGGTACACACATTAAGAAACGCGTGATGGTAGACAATGTACTGCTTCAGTTGTTTGAAGAAAACATGGGTACCATGGTGGAAACGCACTCTGATTCGACAGGTAACTTTAACTACAAAGTAGAGGCGGGTATGCAGTATACCATCCGCGGCAGTAAGAAAGGTTACCTGACCCAAACGATCCTCTTTACACCGGATTGCCGCTTCAGCATAGACTCGTTGTTGGTAGAGATGATCATGTACCGTGACACACCGAACGTACCGATCGTGCTGGAGAACATTTTCTACGACCTCGACAAGCATGATATCCGTCCGGATGCTGCTATAGAACTAGATAAGCTGGTGCGTATACTGAAGGCTAACCCGACTATCCGTATCGAGTTGAGCTCACATACCGATAGCCGCCAGACCCGCAAGTACAACCAGGATTTGTCAGAGCGAAGAGCACAGGCCGCAGTGGACTACATTGTGTCAAAAGGTATAGAGCGTCGTCGATTGGTTGCGAAAGGCTACGGAGAAACCAGGCTGCGTAACAAGTGCGCGGACTTTGTAGAATGTTCGGAGGAAGATCATCAGGTTAACCGACGCACTGAATTCAAGATCATTAGTAAGTAATAAATTAAGGTTAATGTAAAAGCCCCGGCATTCTAACGAGTGCCGGGGCTTTTTTTAAATAGCTATAAACCGAGGGCAGGTATAGCTACACCTAATAGTCAATAAACTATTGAGCTGACCAACCGCCATCTACAGGCAGCATGGCACCCGTTAGCTGCGCTGCCGCGTTAGAGGCAAGGTATAGCGCCAGATTGCCCAGCGCTTCTACCTCTACAAACTGCTTGATGGGCTGTTTCTTCAGCATCACCTTCTCTATCACATCCGATTCAGACATTCCATGCGCTACAGCCTGATCTGCTATTTGTGCTTCGACCAAGGGAGTGCGTACGTAGCCGGGGCAGATGGCATTGCAGGTAATACCGTGCGGCGCACCTTCCAGTGCCAGTACTTTGGTTATACCTGCCACCCCATGCTTGGCTGCCACATAGGCTACTTTATATTCTGAAGCCCGCAAAGCATGCGCCGAGGCGATGTTGATGATACGTCCAAATCCACGGGATTTCATGCCAGGCCAAACAGCCTTGGAGGCATGAAAAGTAGCCGACATATTGATGGCGATGATGGCATCCCAGCGGTCCTCTGGGAATTCATCTACTGGAGCCACATACTGTATACCTGCATTATTGATCAGCACATCAACATGCCCCAGTTGCTGTTCCGCCTGCTGCACCATCTCACGGATTTGGTTAGGGTGCTGCATGTTAGCGGAGGAGAAAACTACTTTCACATCGTGCTTCTGAGCCAGGTCGTTCGCTATATCCTGGCCATTCTTTTCCAGTCCGTTTAGCAGCAGGTTGTAGCCTTGCGCAGCGAACAGGCGTGCTATACCTAAGCCAATGCCGCTGGTGCCGCCTGTGATGATTGCATTTTTCATGGGTAATTCTTGAAATGGAATATTGCCTGTAAAAAAACAGAGCGCCCTTTAGGGGCGCCCTGTTCTCACCTTAATCTATCTACCTAACATCATTCGACTTTTTAGACAGGCCAGGAAGGTTGACCTTTAACTCTACAGAGTAGAGTCTGCCAATAAATGGAGATGCAACAAATTCTCTGACTTGTGCATCAAACACATTCGTAACTTGAGCTGAGGCTGTCAGGTAGCTATTGAACCTGTAGCCTGCACTTACATCGACGTTTGTAAAGCCACCTAATGGGCCGTAATTCCATGTCCTGCCGAAGCGGGCATTTTCTTTAAGGCCAAGGGCTTCGTCTGCGCTGGCGGCAACGTTTATACCTGAGAAGAAATCAAACTCCTGTACCCAGCGCGTAAAGATGGAGCCAAAGAACTTGTCTTTGCTGTAATTAGCGGCCAGGCTGAAGCGATTAGCCGGTGCATTGATGGACAGGTCCAACTGGTTTACTTTCCCATCTCTATTGCCATCGTTTTTCAAATCGTCTTTGTCGATTTTGTAACCAAAGTATGAGTAGTTGGCAACAAAGTTAAGGGCCTGCGTAGGAGCGAACGTCAATCCGAAATCTGCTCCGTAAGTGTCAACCTCACCGAAGTTAACATAGGTCAGTAAGAAGGCGGCACCAGCTTCCGGTGTGCCTGGCACTACCTCCGACATAGGAACATCACCACGTTGCGCAACCGTGCGGCCCTGTGTAGCAATGTTGATAGCTGGGCTCAGGAAGTTCTTGGAGCGGTTGTAATAAGCGTTTACATCAAGGAAGAACATATCAGAGAGCTTACCCTTGTAACCAGTTTCCAGTGTGTTGATAGACTCTACCACCAGTTTGTCTATCTTAGTTCCGTCGCTCAAGGTATAGCCTTGGCCGTTACCGATCAGCAAGCCTCCGAACAGGTACCCTTCCAGGTTAAGAATAGTTGGTGCTGCAATGCCCTTGCCATAGGTGAGGCGAATGGCATGGTCATTCTGTGACCAAACCAGTGCAGCTTTTGGGATAAAGTTGAAGCCGTAAAACTCATGGTTATCGGCGCGGCCTGCAACAAGTGCCTTAAAGCCTCCCCCAAGCTGTCTTTCTATTTGTCCATAGAAACCAAGCTGATCGACTACGATGGCACCATCACGATCAAAAAGATAGGTGTTGCGGCTGTTGGCGATATCGCGCTGGTACTGGCTGCCTACTATAAAATCAAAGCCACCGTAGCTGTTGTTATATTGCAGTTCTCCATTCCAACGACGTGAAGCGTCTTTGAACACAGCACCACGAGGCAATGCCACTCCGGCTTGTGGCGATGTGCCAAACCACTGCTCGGTATACGATCTGCTACGAGCCTCTTCTTCGCCAAAACCCGCATTTTTAAAGCTCAGGTAGTTCTGAGTGCGTTGGTTAATGGCATAGGTTTCGTCTGTATTACTCCAGGTGTGATATACCTGAGCAAAAACACGAGGCGACACATAGCGGGTGTGGAGATAGTGTACCTGCCAGTCTTTGATCTGATTGCGGCCGGCATTGGTTTGAGCCAGGTTATTAGAGTTGCTGCCACCATACGATACAATAATATCTGAGGCATTGTTTACGCTGTAATACATGGCAGCTTCACCACGCATTGTATTAAATCTCCTGTCCAGATCAATTTCTGTTGCCCGTTGCGTGGCGCCGAAGTAAACGGTGTCATCATAGGCAAAGTCAAGGCCTCTGGTATACTCGCCAGTTACCTTAAACGCTACCTTAGGGCTTACTATCTGTGCGTGTCTGAAGCGACCTGAAAACACTTCTTGGTTACCGGCTCCGAGTGCCAGGGTGGTTCCTTCGGAGCGGCGGGGGTCTTTGGTAATGGTATTCACTAAACCGTTGTGGGCGTTAGGGCCGTAAAGGGCAGCTGCCGGTCCAAGCACTACCTCTATGCGCTCAATGTCTTCTTTGACAACAGTACCCAGCGGTCCGAGCGGCAGTCCGGTGGCAATAAGTGTCGACAGGCGTGCATCGTTCATCTGAAGGTTCTTCGGATTAAAAGCGCTATTGAGACCTCGCACGTTGATACCAGTGCCGAGCACACCCGTGCGGATAAACTCTACCCCTTTCTGACGGGCAAGCAACTCACCCACGTTAAAAGATGGCAGTTCTGCGATTTCGCGCGATGAAATAAGGCTGATAGTGGCAGGTGCCTCCGTAAGTTTTTCCGGACGGCGTGATGCTGTTACCACAATCTCCTCACCGATCATGTTCGTTGTGGTCATCCTCACAGTACCAATGTCTGCGGTGCCTCCGGAGGTAACTGTTACTGACTGTTGCGGTAAGGAATAGCCTACATAAGATATGCGCAGGTTATAGGAGCCAGCAGGCACATCCATAATACTGAACTCACCGGCAGCATTCGTAGAGGCGCCCTTCGTCGTGCCTTCGAGCAGGATGGTGGCGCCCATCAGGGGTTCCCCGGTATCGGCTCCGAGCACGCGGCCCTTGACACTGCCGCTTTGGGCCAGTGCCACCTGTGTCACTGCAAGGAGTGCGAACAGGAGTGTGTAAATTTTTTTCATGGCAATGTAAGTTAGATGTTTAAGGTTATCGTTTTAGTGCTGTTTCAGAAAATCCCGGATCGCTTTGTTAAATGCATTGGCTTGCTCGTATTGCAGGAAATGGCCTGCCTCTTGCAGCATCACTAACTGGCTGTTGGGAATGCGGTCGCGGCCGGTTTCGGCTACGGACCGGGTGGTCAGGTTTGGGTTGAGGTAGCGGTTAGGTATAAGGGCGTCCTGCGCCCCGAAGATGATCAGCGTGGGCACCTGTACCTGTGGTAACTGCTCGTACACTGGCTCGTCCACCATTGCGGCCACACTGCCCGCCACAGCTGTGCTGTAAGCGCCGAACTCAGCTGACTCTGCCATTTTGAGGCGGTCGTTGATCATGTACTGCACATCAGCAGGCATCTGGTGAAAGTTCACTTTGAAGTTGGCCATTACTTGCTCCGGTGTGGTTTTCTGCACACTCTCCGGTGTCACGGTCATCTTGAAGAGCTGTTTCTGTTGCTCCGTGAAAGTCTCTATACCTGCAGGCGCGGCCAGCACCAGGTGCTTGATGCGCTGCGGTTGTTTCAGGGCAGCGGTGATGGCAATCTGTCCGCCCATGGAGTGGCCGACCAGCGTGGCTTGATTTAGTTGAAGCGCGTCCATCAAGGCTAATATATCATCGGCATAAGTTGCCATGCCTGCTGTTATACCTGTTTTGTCGGACTTACCATAGCCGGGCAGGTCGATGGCAATGCAACGGTAGTGCTGGCTGAGCTCGGCTACGTTCTTGTCCCAGGCTGGCAGGTAGCTGCCTAATCCGTGAATGAAGATAAGCGTCTCAGGGCCTTTACCTTCATCGGTATAAGCGATTCGGGTGCTATTGGGCAGCGTCACTTTTTTAACTGCAT
This sequence comes from Pontibacter sp. LHS2, assembly GCF_058932845.1. Lineage (NCBI taxonomy): Bacteria > Pseudomonadati > Bacteroidota > Cytophagia > Cytophagales > Hymenobacteraceae > Pontibacter > Pontibacter sp. LHS2. Next base: position 167,040 of record NZ_JBZYWG010000004.1, on the reverse strand, counting down.
ACCTGTAGCTAAGCCCTTCGAACACAGGGTCGGCCGCTGGAGCTACCGCAGCCGCTGAGGTGCTGGCAGTCGCTTGTGTGCTGGCTGTTGCCATGCCATCGGTGTTGTCTATACCTGTTGAGGCTGCTGCTGGCTGTGCTGACTGGCAGGCGGTATGCAGGTATAGCAAGCCAAGCGCGGCTAGTGCAAGCTTAGTTTTTGAGTTCACTTTCATAAGTAGGTGCTGTTAGAAGTGAAGGTTCTTCAGTTACTGGTTCTAAGGCAGGCTTTCGGAACACATAGTAAAAGATAAGGCCCACCGCCACGGATGCCAGTATGGCCAGTGCGGCGGCTATACCTGGGTTGCGCACGGGCGCCTGCATGTAGGTAGTGAGTCCTCCGTAGTAGACTCCAAAGTGCACAATGACTGACGTAAGAGAAGCCGCCACTGGTGCAATGAGCGGGACACGCTTCAGGAACATACCAAACAACACGGGCACAAAAGCTGCTGAGAAGTAAGCGTATACCCCGTTCTGTGCGAAGATGCCCACGCTCAGATTCGGGTTCAGCAGTTGGTCAAAAGTCAGCCAGATGGTAACGGCCGCTAATACTACTATGACAAGTCGGTTGATACTAACTCCTTTTGCTGATACCCTTTCTCCAAAGATTGGCGTGAGGATATCAGAAGTAATGGTGATAGAGAGTGATTGGATAAGACCCTCTAAAGTAGAGAGCCCTGCTGAGATCAGACCGAGCACCAGCAACAGCCCCACGTACACTGGAAACTCACGCACCACATAAGCCGACATGATGCCATCCACGGGCAGCGGCTGTCCGTTTACCGTCAGGTCCGGGAAGGAAAGACGGGCGTAGAGGCCAGCGAATACAACCAGAAAGAAGAGTGCTTCGGCCAACACGCCTGTCAGCAGGTATAGGTTCACGTCTTTTTCGTTCTTGAGCAGTAGGGACTTGGTGATGATGTGCGGTTGGCAAACGATGGCCACACCGATGATCATCTGGCAGAAAATGATTTCGAAATTATCGCGGAAAAGGAAACTTTGTGGGTTGGTTGGAGAAGCCAACAATGGGTCAATGGCTGCCAGCTTATCCAGAAAGCCGTGCACACCGTCGCTGAAATGCTGATAGCCGGAGCCTAAAAGTATAAAGGCCACAATCAACATAAGTGTCGCCTGAATCATGTTGGTGTAGACCATGGAGTTGGCGCCTCCGAACATCATATAACCAAACACAAACACCACAATACCCACGCATACATGCAGTTCATTGAGGTTAAGCACGCTGGCCAATACTTTAGTGAGGCCCACGCAGATCAACACAATAAAGGTGATCAGTAAGAGCGACAGGAAAGCGAAGAACATGGCATAGCCGCGACTTTTGTAAACCAGTCCCATCCACTGGGCCATGGTCTGTGCCTTTACGGCCGAACCCATTTTGCGAAAACCCTTGGTAAGGACTACCAGCGACGCCAGTGCCGCCAAAGGTAAAGCGATAGCCATGGAGATAACGCCGCTTATACCGTAGAGCGCCACAAAGCCCGGGTTGATGATGAAAGTAGCGGCACTCGTCATCGAGGCAGCAAGTGCCAAACCGACCGCAACCGGCGAGAAGGCCACATTGCCGAGGGCATAATCAGAGATGGAGCGTATGCGCAACGCACCCCGTATCACAAAAAACAGGATAATGCCTGCGTAGGCGAGTACAAGTACCCAACCAGCTGTCACAAGCTCCGATGATGCCAGACTATTCATGTGCGAATGGTATTATTGCTAAAGAATTCTTGAATAATTTAGCTAATAATAAACATTAACAGAAGCCTATACTTGCCAAACGGGAATAATTTGAGGTGAAATCGGTAAGGGGCAAGGTGGGTTTTAATTGAGTGATTGAGTGGGTTGGCGAATGAGTGAGTTTGTGGATGAGTGAATTATTAAATTGCCGATTGCTGGTTGTTGATGGTTTATTGAGTGACTGATCACTGTCAAGTTGTTTGTGCACGATTCGGACAGGTCGCGACCTGTCCCTACAAATCCTCTACCACCCAACTTTTTACTTTTCTAACTCACAAAATTTGCAGCCGGTTCAGCAAGGCCTCGCGGTGGGTGTTGCCGATGGGGATTTGCTTGCCGCCGATCAGGATGTTGTTGTCTTCGATGGCCTCGATGGCGGTGAGCTGCACAATATAGGAGCGGTGCACACGCATAAACTGATTGGCAGGCAGACGTTGCTCCAGGTTTTTGAGACTCTGGCTCACTAAATGCAGGTGCATGCGGGTCTTGATGTTGCAGTAGATGTCCTGCGCTTCAGCCCAGACGATGTCTTCGAGCATGACCTTCTCTAGTCGGTTGCGCACCTTCACAAACAGGGCGTCGTGCACTAAGAAATTATCGGCTTCCACTGTATCGGTAGGCTGGGCAGGTATAGCCGATGCTTGGTCCGGTTGCAACTGGCGGGTTCCGGCATTATGTATGGCCAGTTCGATGCTGCTTTGCAAGGTGCGGGCATCGAAAGGTTTTACCAAATAGGCATGCGGATTCGTTTGCTTGGCGCGGTCGATGGTTTCCTTATCCGAGAAAGCCGTCATGAAAATGAAAGGCACTTTTGTAGCCTTGGCTAGCATAGCAGCTGTTTCGATGCCATCGAGCTTACCGTCGAGTGTGATATCAAGAATGATTAAGTCTGGCTGATGCTGGTGCACCTGCAAGAGCAATTCTTCACCTGAACTTACTGCCTGACACACTTCATATCCCATCGACTCGAGTGAGAGCGACAAGTTCTGGGCAATCACCACATCATCTTCTGCAATCATTAACTTCAGGCGAGCCATAGGTAGGGTATAAGTGAATTAGGTCAGGTACGTCAGCTAAATATAGCAAAATGATTCTATAGGCAAAATGCTCCACTTCCGGAAGTATAGTGTAATCGAGATTATTTTGTAAATTGACGTATGCACCTGCTCCGCTATACCTATTGTTTGCCGCACCTGTTTAGGGTGGTTATCCTGCTACTTTTCCTGGTGGCAACGGTGCAGTCTAATGCTCAGGCTCCCGATACAGTGGATGTGGCGAGTTCAGAACAACTGGTGGCTGAAGTGCTGCAGGTATACCATGACCCGAGCGCCAAACTGAAAGTGGATCAACTGGAGGATCGGTCTTTTGTGACAAACAATCCCGATGCTGTGCTAGAACCGGGTAAAACGGTGCATTGGGTGCGGGTGGTGTTGCGAAACCCGACCAGCCGTGAGCTAACACGCCTGCTTTACGCCGGCGACTGGAGTCACCTGGAGCTCTATCAGAAAACCGACACAGGCTATACCTTGAAGCGCACCGGCCAGCTCCTGCCCATCGAAGCGCGTGATGTTCCCTCTTACAAACCTTATATCCGGCTGGAGTTGCTTCCCAACAGTACCACGACCCTATACCTGCGTCTGCAGGGCGACATCAACCTTTATAAGCCACAGGCGCTGCGGCTGCAATTACTGACCACGGACAAAGTGGAAGCCGCCAATCGCAGCAGGCTTTTTGTGCAGGGTATTTTCATTGGCATCATCCTCGTGATGACGCTCTATAATTTGGTGCTCTTCGCCTCGGTGCGCGACCGCAGTTACTTATATTATGTATTAGCGCTGCTCGGCACGGGACTGTACTTCATGTTCTACCACGGCTTCGCCATCGAGCTGCTCTGGCCGAACGCCCCACTCTGGAATGCGCACAGCTTCCCGTTCATCGTCACCTTCAACGGCCTGTTCCGGGTGCTCTTCACGCGGCACTACCTCAACACCCAGCGCACCATGCCGCTTTGGGACAAGGCACTTACGCTACTGGCCCTGCTTTACATTCTGCCGGTAGGGATGGGACTGCTGTCTTACTTCACATCGCTGGACCTGCTGCAGGCCTGCGTGAGCCTGATCGGTATGATCGGCGGACTGGTGCTGGTGGCGATGGTGCTCACAAGTATACAGTCGCTGCGCCAAGGGTACAGACCGGCACTCTACTTCCTGATCGCCAATATATTCTTTGTGGTAGGCGCTCTGCTGTTTATCCTCAAAGAGAATCATTTAGTGCCTGATACCATCGTAACCGTATATGCGGCGCAAGTAGGTATGGTAGCGCAGGTGGTGCTGTTCTCGCTCGGTTTGGCCTATAGGCTGAACACTGTGACGAGTGAACTCAATGCCAAAGTGCTCGAGAAGGAGCGACTGGAGCGCGAGAAAGAAACAGAGCGCAAACTGCTGATCGAGCAACAGAAAAACGAACTCGAGGCAATGGTTGCCAACCGTACCGCGGCGCTCCGCCATCGTACGCAAGAGCTGAAGGACACGGTGCGCAAACTCAAGGCGTCGGAGCACAAACTGCGTCGGCTCAATTATTTCAAGGATCGCTTCTTCTCCATTATCTCGCACGACATCCGCACGCCATTGGCTACGCTAGAGTCTTTTCTGAACATATTGGTCAACTTCTCGGATAAGATGAAGCCCGACCAGATGCAGAAGCTGGCTACGCATACGCAGGTGTCGGTGCGCAACCTGCAGGCCCTGCTTGAGAACCTGCTGCAGTGGTCGACGGCCCAAACGGCCTCGGGGCACCATGTGCGCTTTGAGCCGGAAGTGCTGGCGGTAGGTGAATTGATTAACCGAAATGTGACCCTGCTCAAAGACACCGCCGACACCAAACAGATCAGTTGGCAGGTTAAGGTCCCAGCTTTGTTGCAGGTTCGTGCGGATGCCCACATGCTCGACTTTGTGATTCGAAATCTGCTGCACAACGCCATTAAATTCTCGTATCCGGGTGGTCTTATTCAGGTATCCGCTGTGGAAAGCTCCGGCAATATGGCAACTATCGCTGTGACCGATCAAGGGACAGGTATAAGCCCCGACGTACTGGCCACGCTCTTTAAACAGGAGACTCCTGCTATGGCGACCAAAGGCACCGTGAATGAGAAGGGCACCGGCCTGGGCCTGCTGCTTTGCCGCGATTTTGTGGAGCGACATGGTGGTAAGATTCAGGTAGAAACCGAGCTGGGGCAGGGCAGTCGGTTCTATTTTACTGTACCACTGGTTATACCTGAACAGTTTACCGATAAACAACTGCAACTGGAAGGCGAGATTTGCTGAACACGTCTATAACTGAAACCGACGTTTGCATGCCGTTAAAATATGGCTTGAGGGGCTATGGCTGCCAAAATTTATACCTATCGTCTGTTTAAGCATAGAGGCTCATGTTGTTAATAGAAACATCAGGTAGCTTAAGGTAGGAGGCGCTTACAAGCTAGTATTGCAAAAGCGGACAAGTTACACAGGTGCTATAATGAGCATGGGTATAGACAGTCGGTTTGTCATAAGCAGTTCACCACGAAAATCTGCGCTTACACCTGGAGCCCGTCCTGTTTGACCATACCTCACCTCCTGCCTTTCAGAATTTTCCTTTAGATTTAGGCATCATTCCTTCAACCTAAACAGACTACGCCATGAGACATCGCCTACCCGACGGATTGGAAATGCACTATGAACTGCACGGAAACGCTGACGCTTCGCAAGCGATGGTATTTCTGAACGGACTCTCGCAGTCAACCGCAGCTTGGGCTGGGCTGGTACATAATTTGGGCAAAAAATACCAGTTGGTGCTGGTGGATTTAGTGTTTCAGGGGCAGTCGGATGAAGCGCCGGAGCACCGCAGTTTTGAGGACCATGCCGCTGACCTGGCTGATTTACTCAAGGCTTTAGAGCTGCCCAGCGAGACAATATTGGTTGGCATATCTTACGGCGGTGCGGTGGCGCAACGTTTCTTGGTCAATCATCCGGAGCTGGTGCAGCGGGGGGTGCTGCTTTCTACTTTCCCTTACAAGGACGCTTATTTCGACTCGATCGGGGCCAGCTGGAAGCAGGCTTTGTTGGCAGGTGGTTACCCGCTCATGCTCGACGTGATGTTGCCTTTTGTGCTGGGTCGTAGCTATTTCCTCAACCCGATCATCACCATAGAGAATCTCAAGAACAGCAAAACAAGCCAAAGCCCGACTCCGGAGCGACTGCTCAAACTGGTGCGCGCCACGGAAGAGAGCGGCAACTACCTCGAAGAATTAAAGAAAGTGCAGCTGCCGGTACTGGTGGTACATGGTCAGGAAGACATGCTCTGCACCTCGGAGATGGGCCGCGCTATGTATCAGTCCTTGCCGAACGCCGAGTTGGAGATTCTCCCTAACGTGGGCCATACACTCAACCTCGAGTGTATACCTGACCTGATTCAGCTGCTCGATACTTTTGCGGCGAAGGCTTTACCGGTCGAGAAATAAATAGCCAATACGGCCTGTAGCAACATACATCATACAAGACCCATCGTCCAGAAGAGAGGTTATAACTTCTCCTCCAGCCACAAAAACCCGCTGCTCAGTACAAATAGTAAGAAAAACCAGATCACTGGAGCCTGCTCTTCTGCATAGGCCGTCGAGCTTGCTGTTTGCTTTCGCTGCTGCTGTGTGGCAAACTGTAGTGTGGCCTCTCGTTTCGCTTGTATGCCCTGATGTGTCCATGCGGCACTGTCCTGCACCAGAAAATAAAACGGCTCCACCCCCTGCGACTCTACCACATGCCAGCCAGTACGCTGCGGCCAGAAAGTGCCTTCGTATACCTCTGGCTGGTGAACGCCTTGTTGCATCGCTATACCTGTTAGCGTCGTGTCAGCTATGCTCCGCACAGTGGCTTTAGGAACGTCACTAGGATTGTCTAAGGTATAATCGGTGAGCTTCAAGGTGACAGGCTGGTGCAGCTGTGGAATCTGCGGTTTTGCCAGTTGCCAGAACTTCTCCTGCACCTCCCGTTTGGCTACCGACGAAAGCAAATGCGCCCAGTAGCTGGCGTAGGTGTTTTGTTTGCCTTCGAGCTGCCAACTGAAAGTTTGCGGCACCACGGTCATGGCTACGGTTCCCCAACCTGCTTTTCTGCCAGCTGCCAACAGATTGTTGCTTTGCTCTTCTATCAGCCCTGACACGGCCTCGCTGTTTACCAAAGTATAAGGCAGTGCAGGTATAGCGGCGGCTGTTGAGTTGGTTATCCAGTTGGCCCGAGCCGTGCGGGTATCTTGTTGCGATAGTCGTTTGCTTTGGAAATTGGTGAAGAAGGCCGTATTGCGATTGCCCAGCTGTTCGCCCGCGATGGTTAGCACGCCCAACCCGTCTTCAGTTACGGCTCGTTGCAGGGCAGCACGCTCCGTGCTGCTAAGCTCCTGCAAGGCCTGCGGTTCAGTGATGACGACATCAAACTGCTGGAGCAATTTAGGTGTAATGCGACTCAGGTCGGTCTGCGGCATGTTCAGCCATTCGCTTTGGTGCATTCCTTTGCTGACCGTGCTGCGAAGGGCAACTTTGTGTTGCAGCTGCCCAAGGTGGTTTTTCAGGAACTTGAACTCGAACAGCGGAAATGATGAAACCAACAATACAGCCGGCTTACTGGCAGGGTTTACCTGCACTGGCACCTGGCCCAGCGTGTCAGCAGTGTTGCCTGATCGGGTAATCAAGGTATAGGTATAGCGGCCTTCCTGCTTCGGGGTATAGCGCAATTGGAAGGTATGGCTTCCGGACTCCTTCAAAGCAATAGAGTCCTGTGTTTGTCCGGCGGCCTGCAGGTAGAGGGTGGTTTGCTCCGCGGATGGCAAAGTATATTGTCCGGCTACTGTCAATGGTTCTCCCAGCGAAAGGCTTTCTGGCCACGTGATGGAAGCTATACCTGCAGGTATGCCGAATAGGTGCGGTATGAGGGTTGTGTTTTGCAGTGCTTGCAGCTCTTGTTCTGCTAAGCCATAGCCCAGCACATGCACCGTCTGTACCTGTAATTGCTCTTGCCGGAAGGTATACAGGTCAGATATAATAACTGATTTTGGCGCCTCCGTTTTATAGGTATAGACCAGTGGCATTGGCTCCAGTTTCTGTAACAGCGCATTGAGAGAGTCAGGCTCGTAACCCTCGGTCAGTAGGATTGCCGTACCTGGGTCGAGTGCCCGCTGGTAGGTTGGTGGGAAAAGTAACAACACCAAACTTATACCTGCCACTGCACTGGCCAACAGTCGCCATACCAGCCGCCTGGGGTCGAGCTTGCGCCACGCCAGCCAGCCGAGTAAGAGCACGGCTATAGTAGCGAAGAGGTATGGCAGGTATGGAGGTGCGGTGAGCATTTGTCTGAATCAGGATTTACAGGATTTAAAGATTTGCAGGATTGATAATGTTGGGGGTTGATTGATGAGTTATAATTGTTGATTGCTGGTTGTTTGTAACTACCCTCGCTCACGTCCCGCGAGTGTGAGTTATCTGGTGGCGTCCCGCCACATGTGTCGAGGGGCACAAAACAAAAGCGGCCAGAGTCCCCAATAGCTCACACTCGCGGGACGCGAGCGAGGGCTTGGGATAGGACCTAAGGTCTATATACCTCAGAAAGAGCAAATCAAATACTACAGTCATAACTTTCTAATTCTAAACTCCACAACTCTTCAACTCCCAAACTCTTAATCTCCCAAACTCTCTAAATACCTCTTTGCTAACTTACTCCGCGTTGTACCCTGCTTCTGTGGCGAAGGGGCGACGGGCGGCAACAACTCGTACCATGCTCGTTCAACCGTCATCAGGCAATTGCTACACAGCGACCGATTGGCGTTTATGTCAGCAATAAGGGTGCGGAGGTCCTGCATGGCGCGGAGGTAGCGACCGGGCTTGGACAGTGCTTCCTGCGCTAATTCCTGCCCAGCCCGCTCCAACAGCGCTACATCAGACTGTCTATACCTGCCACTCTGTTTTTGCCGTTCGAGCCACTGCAATGCCTCACGGGTATGCGGTAGCTTGGTCTCGGTTTCTATGGTGCGACGCTCTGTCGGGGCTTTAATTTTGCTCAGGTCTCCTGTCAGGCGCTTCTCAGGCTCCTTGAGCGGGGGCGGATCAAAGCCGGTTTTGGCAGCATAGGCGCGGGTGCTTTGCTGCACTTCCTTGAGCATGCGCAGCGCTTTGTATTCGTAAGGCAATGCCTCTTTCGGGCGATGGGTACGCAGCCGCAGCTCGGCTTCCCACATCTGGGCCAGTGCGCCTTTCAACTTGGCTTTTACTGCTGGCTCAAAAAAGGTGGCCGCTTCCTCCTGGTCATGCTTGTGGAGGTAAGGATCAAGTAAGGCTTCTACGCTGGTCTGGTCTTCGAACTCGGGGTGATCGTGGCCGTCGCCTGCGAAATGTTCTTCTTCGTGGCCTTCTTCACCTTCAGGTATACCGCCGCCCGGCCCTATGCCTGACTCAAACTCCTCGCCCAGAAATTTGCCATAGCGGAGTCGCAAAAGCTTCTGGTCCACGCCCAGGTTATTGCCACGCTCTTCAAACACAGCCCTGCTCAGCGACTTTTGCTCTTTGATCAACTTTTCGGTATCGATGATAATTTGGCGCTGGCTTCGGAAATACTCGGGCACGGGATTCACACCCATGGTCAGGTCATCCATGCTCTCCACGATGGTCGTGTCCTCAATCTGCACAAAGTACGTCTCGGAGCGGGTATAGCCGCGGTGATTGTCCCAAGCCTGCACATAGAAGTAAAGCTCGTCGCCGTAGCTCATACCCAGCTTTTGCAGGTCTATGGTCTTGTTTACGCTGAAGTTGCGGCGCTGCCCGCTAAAGCCCAAGCTTATTTTCTCTTCCCTGAATTTCACAGCCTCGCCGGAGCCTTTGGCCACGGTGGCAATCATATTGGCGTCGCGCAGGCCATAGTCGTCGGATAGCTCTGCCCGAATGGTCACGCGCTGCGGGTCGCCGAACAGAATCTCGGTGTACTGTTCTGGCTTTGCGATTTGGATAACAGGTGCTTCGTCCGGTATGATTTCCAAGGTATAGTAGGCCGACTTTTGTCCGTTGAGGGTAATGTGGTAAAGCGCAGGCTCCGTAAACGCCTGCGACAAGGTATAGCTTCCGTTTTGGGAGTTGAGCGGGATGGGCTTTCCTTCGTTGAGCACTAGTTGCAAAGAGCGGGCTGGGCGGTTGGTCGTAATGCGCCAACGCACGGTAGCCCCTTGCTCCACCCGTAGGTTAGGTTGTTCCGCTTGGTAGGCTTTGCGCCCCGTATAGGCAGGCGGTGTAACCGTGATATCGATTTTCTGGATAGAAACGGCCGTGTCGGCGACTGCTGCGGGCGTGTCGGGAAACTCGAGCTGCAAGGGAGCGGCCGTAGTGGCGTCGGCAATAGAAGCGGTTGGCAGCGCGGCTATACCTGCTGCCACGAGCACGGCTATACCTAGGGCTAAGTACGTTGGCTTTTTATGAAGATGGAATACCGACTGCTTTTCAGGTATAGCGCTTTGCAACTGACTCGCTACCCGCTGCTGCTGCAGTCGTTCCAGCAAGTTGAGCTCAGACGAAGGACGTAGCAAGAGCCCGGTACTCTCTTCGAGTCGCGAATAGGTGCGGTTGAGATGGCGGGCTACTTGCTGCAGGTCGGTTTGTTGTACGTCGCGCCACGCCCAGAACAAGTAGAACCCAGCACCCAGTATCAACAAAAGGGCCATACCTGCCAGCAAAGGGACTTCCCATTGCCACTTACACAGGATAGCCGCTCCCACTAAGGCCGCCGCCAGTGCCTGCAAGGTATACAGCCAGACCTTCGCCCGGATATAATCCCGGCGGATATGCTGTAAGGTATGTAGACTTTCCTGCGCTGACATTAGGCGGTTTTTCGTTTACTGGTAATCAATCGCTCTGCTAAAAATAACAGAAATGCGAACAGTACCAGCCAAGGAATCAGGCTATACTGTTGTTTTTCCTCTTTGCCTTGGCTGCTGACAGTCTGCACCACGGCTGGCTTGAGTTGCGTTTCATCCAAAGCACGGGCGTCATAGTGGCTGGCAGCTGGCTGTGGCAGAAGCAAAGGCAGTAAGATCTCCGGCAACTGGGCGCTCTGACCCAACTGGCTCCAAGCCGGTCCAAACCCACTTCTGAAATGATATAACTTGCCCATGCCTAGCCGCTGTACAAAAAGCAAAGGCTCCCCAGCTGTTGTCTGCCACACTGCGCGTGCTTCGCTGGAAGCTATACCTGTTGTTTCCGGTAAGTGCACGCTGTTCGCTATACCTGCCGACAGCTGGTGAACTTTGATCTTCTCTATACCTGCTGAAGCCAAGTGCACGGAGGTGGCTGTTGGTTCCGAGCCTGACTGCACCCACAGATTGGCACCGTTTTTCTGTACCTGTTCCAGCCAAGTATTCGGCACTTCATCAGCGCTCAGCCAAAAAAGCCACGTGGCAGAAGTGTCGGGTTGAGCACTTGCAGGTGCCTGACGAGTCTCAATAGGTATGCCTGTGTAGCGACTAATCGCCTGCACGGCCGCCTGCAGATACCGCACCTCTGATTGCTGAGCCTCATCATGGGCTATACCTACCTGAAGTGGGCCTTGATGAATCAGGACTTTCTGTGAAATATCGTCATTGCGCTTTACAACCAGACTATCACCTTGCACGGTAAGCTGCATCTGACTGCCATTCAAACGTGCCGTTTGATTTCTACCTGCTACACGTGCTTGACTATACTTGGTGCCGTCGCGGCTGCTTTGGCCTGTGATAAGCAAGAGACTGTCTGGACTCAAGGTATAAGCGGCCTGTACCCAGTTTATCGTGCTTTCCACTGCTACGGGCACCCAACGGATGTTCTCCTGCAAAGGGGCTGGCGCACCTGTAAAATGCCTTTGCTGGTCGGAGGTGAAGAGCCAGACGCTATCCTGCGCTTGGTCATATTGTTGAGCCAGCGCGGGCAGCAAACCCCAGTGGTTGCCGCTGCTCACAACAGAGTCAGTCGGGTTGCTGCTCAGCGTTTGCCATTCCTCGATAGGTATAGCCTCAAAGGCAGAGTTATACCTATGCAGGGTATAGCCACGCTGCAACAGGGCGTCTACGGTTGGTTTGATGTTACGGAGGGCGGTACTATACAACAGTTCAGGGCTGATGAACACAGCCTTTCTGGCAGGCTGCGCCGTGGGGGCACCTTCCCAAACTGGTTTGGCCAAGGCTGCAGCCAGTAGTATCAGTATAAAGCAACGCAGCACTAATAGCCACACATCGCTCAACTTAATACTACTCCAGCGCCTGCTCGCCGACGGCTCAAGCCAGCGCAGACTTCCTATCTTCACAGTCTTCCCCTGCCGCCTGTTCCACAGGTGGATCGCAATCGGGACCAGTATCGCCGACGCTGCAAAAAGCCAATATGGGGAGAGGAAAGTCAAGTGAGTTTAAGAGTTTAGGAATTTAAGAGTTTAGGAATGATGCACTATACCTGCTCTGGTTAAGATGTTGAAGGTAACTGTGGTGGTTTCTCCTTCGAAAGCCTCCCGGATTTGCTTTTCGACCAACTGCACCGGGTTGTGGCCTTGCTGCTTTTCGTAGTGTTTCACAGCCGACCAAGTGTTCAGGTAACCGATCAGGTCGTCGGGTGTCCAGGTATAGCTGCTGCTGTAGTTGGGCATTTCAAGCTCTTGAAAAGGAAACGGTATGGTGCGGTAGCCTTCGTCGAGGTAATTGCGCTCCGGGTCCCAGTAGCCGTCGAGCACTTCGCTATAGAAGTATCGAATTACTTTGTCCAGTTGTGGATGCGTGTTAAGCAGGCCATATCCGATCACAGCGATCAGGCCGTTGGGCTTGAGTACCCGTTTTACTTCCTGATAAAAACGATTGAAATCAAACCAGTGCACAGCCTGTGCCACCACAACCAGATCCACGGCATGATCTGGGAGTGACGCCTGCTCGGCCTGCTCTACTCTGTAGCGGATGTTGGGCAGCTGCACGGCATTCTTCAACTGGTTCTCGCTGATGTCAGTCGCAACCACCTGGTCAAAAAGCGAGGCAAGCATACCGGCTACCTGGCCGTTGCCAGTCGCACAGTCCCAGGCCAGTTGCTGCGCTGGCGCCATACCTGCTAGTTGGGCAATTAGCTCACGCGGATAGGTGGGCCTAAACCTGGCGTAGTCAGCGGCGTGTCCGGAAAAGTTATCTTTCATCCTTTTTAACATTGACTAAATCACTCATTCGCTCAATCTCCCGCTAACTCAACACCAGCCTGTTTTTCAAAAATGCCCGCAAGGCTTTGTCCAGTGGCTCGTCGGTGACGAAGCGGTCATAGGCAATCTGGCGGTTGCGCATGGATTTTTCGGTTTGCTGAAGCCAGTCCTGCAGCTTAGCCAGGTATGTTTTACGTTGCTCGGCCGTGCCTACCTGCATGGTCTGGCCTGTTTCCAGGTCCTCGAACGTAAGTGTGCCCTCAAACTTAAAATCCAGTTCGTTGCTGCTCATCAGATGGCACAAAAGCAACTCGTGCCGCTGTGCGCCCAGTTTGTAAAGCAAGTCTGTTATTTCATGCTCGTGCTCGTAGAGGTCGGTCACAAACACGGTCAGTTCTTTCTGGCGGCGGTCCGAAAACAGGTTGGCGGCTGTTTCGGCATCAGGGAACCGTCCGGTGGGTTTGATCTCAGCTAGCTGGTGCCAGAAGCGCTGCAGGTGCATGTTGTCGCTGCGGGGTGTCAGGTTGATCAGCTGCTGCTCATGTAGTACATACAGCCCCACGGCATCACCTTGTGTAGTCGCCAAGTAAGCGAGAGATGCCACCAAAAAACGGGCATAGTCCATCTTGGTCAAGCCATTCTCGTCCTCGTGTGCCATCGAAGCGCTGCCATCTACTATAAAGCGAACGGTGATGTTGGTATCTACTTCGGCTTCCCGGATGTAGTAGCGGTCGGAGCGGGCAAACATCTTCCAGTCGAGCTGGCGCAGGTCGTCGCCAGGCTGGTAGCTGCGGTACTGGCTGAACTCCAGTCCGGCTCCTCGCCTGATGCTCTGGTTCTGGCCGCTCAGAAATCCTTCCACTACCGTTTTAGCCAGTAGCGGCAGATCTTTGATTGTGGCCAGCACTTTCGGATCGATGAACTTATGCCCTGTTTGTGACATGCCGTAATACTTTAAACCAAACTCTGGCGTAGTTTCAGATCAACCAGTTCTGCCTCGATCGTAGCTTCATCCAGTATGATATCCAGGCCACCAACCAACTCTTCACGCACTTTCAGCATGTATTTCTGGGTATCAGTGTACAGGACGATGGCCGCATCATAGTAAATGTGCTCATCAAACTCCTGATTCCAGTCCTGGTATACCTCGATCATCAGCACGGGGGTTGATAATATCCGTATCTCGGAGTGCTGACCCGACTGCAGGAGTTTCTCACAGCGTAGTGGCGTTCTGCTTTCCCCTATCTCAAATTCATAGAACGTGGTAGAAGAGCGCGATGTCAGCTTATAGTCGGCACTGACGTTGATAAAGCGCTGGTCCTGCTTGTTTTTGGTCAGACCAATGGCAAACTCAGGCGCCCAGTAGGTGACTTTGCCGCCTGTAGCCTGTACTTTTATGTTATCAGTAAAGAAATAACAGATTCTCTCCCCTACAATCCTTTTCAGGAGTTGCGTACCCGCGTCCGTCAGCTTTATGTTCTCTATTTCTTCCATCTGTTTTCAGTTTCTGTTTGCCATGTCGATCTGCAGTGCACCTGCTAATTTGCTACGAGCGACTTCACTCGTAGAGCAACCTATACCAGTACCGTTTGGGGTAGCTTGATATGCTGCAATAATTCTTCTACCACCCTGTCCGGTGTGATGCGCTCCGCCTCGGCCGTAAAGTTGACCAGTATACGGTGACGCAGCACCGGAAAAGCCATCGTCTGCACGTCAGCGGCCGTTACGGCGAAGCGACCCTGCAGCAAGGCCCTGGCCTTGGAGGTGAGAATAAGTGCCTGTCCTGCCCGTGGACCTGCTCCCCAGCGCACGTAGCTTTTAATATGGTCACTCGACGTTGTGTCTGGGCGTGTAGCCCGTACCAGTTGATTGACATAAGTCAGCAAATCGTCGCTGATGCTCACTTCACGTACCAGTTGGCGCAGTTGCAGTACCTCCTCGCCCGAAATGGCCGGGTGTACCTGTGCCTGCCGCGTGCCGGTAGTACTGGTAAGTATGTTCAGCTCCTCCAGCTCCGTCGGGTATTTTATTTTGATGTAGAGCAGGAAGCGGTCTAGCTGCGCCTCAGGCAGCGGGTAAGTACCGGCCTGTTCGATTGGGTTTTGGGTGGCGAGCAGGAAAAAGGGCTTGGGTAAGGTATAGGTCGTGCCCGCGTAGGTTACCTCATACTCTTGCATGGCCTCCAGCAGTGCCGCCTGCGTTTTGGGTGGTGTGCGGTTGATCTCATCTGCCAGCACAATGTTAGCGAAGATCGGCCCTTCATTGAACTTGAAGAAGCGCTTGCCCGTGGCATGGTCCTCTTCCAGCACCTCGGTACCGAGTATGTCAGTCGGCATCAGGTCCGGGGTAAACTGAATACGGCGAAAGCTCAGATCCATGGCGTTGGATAAGGTGCGTACCAGCAAAGTCTTCGCCAGACCCGGCACGCCCTCCAGCAAGCCATGGCCACCGGCCAAAAGCGTAATCAGCACCTCGTCGAGCACTTCCTCCTGGCCCACGATCACTTTCTGTATCTCCTGTTTGAGCTGCGGCAGCTTGCTGAGGAGTTGGTTTATATCTTGTTCAGTCATTATCGTTTATAGTGTTTCACCTGCGAGCTCCAGGGCTTTCTCCAGAAACTCGTCGCGACCCTCACGCACACCTTTTATAGTCTTCTCCACATACACATTTGGCAGAATGCCGACGCCATGCAGTTGTGAACCGTCGTGTTTCTGTACTTTCATACCTGTCCATGATATTCTATAGCCTCCTGGCAGGGAAAAAGGGTTAACATTCCCGTTGGTGCCTGCCGTTGGTTGACCCACGATGGTAGCTAGTTTGTAGTGCTCAATAAAACTCATGTAGCTTTCTGCATAGCTAATGGCCTGCCCATCGATCAGGAAAATAACTTTGGCTGTCAGACGTGGTGTCTTTGGTCGTAATCCCCAGCTCGATTTTCTATACCCTGCTATATTTTCCTGGTTAGGGTAGATGATGTGCGGGGTTTGCATCCACTGCGACGAGGTGTCTTTGACTGGCAGTAGGTAGTTTATAAAGTCGTGGTTGCTGTTTGGGTAACCCCTCAAGTCGCAGATAATGGTTTTGCTTTGCTGCAGTGTCGGCATCACAGCCTGAATCTCTTTCATGGAAGCCTTGCCAATGTTTACATATGTCACGCCGTTTCCTATTGACCTGATACTCTCTGCCGTAGGTATAGCGGCACGTACCTGACTGTAGGAGAAAGTTCTTTTGAGTTGCAAGTCAGCTGTAGAGTTGTCCGCTTTCAATACGCTTATGTTCATGACAGATTCATGCTCGCCCAGCAGTGATTCTGATCTCGCCCTGTGGTCGAGCCAGCCTTTGGTGGCAGCCGAAATGTGCTGGTGTATCTGCTCGAAGTAAGCTTCAGGTGTGTCACCATCAATATTAGTTACAATGTCACCTTTGGCAAGCGGTAAGGAAGGATCGTATACTTGCGTTATAACAAGCTTATTCTCTACCCATTCCCAGGCGATCGGCAATAGATGCGTGGCTTTGCTCTCAGGGGAAGTTACCCATATATGACCATCCTTCAGTTTGGCGGTGAGTAATTGCAGTGTTTTCTGGAACTCAGCTGCTGTCTGGTCAGAGTAGGCACTTGCAAGTGCTTCGCGCAGGTCCTGTTTCCAGTCAGTTTTCGCGATGTCAAAGTATGGGTAGAAGTGCTGAAATACATTCCAGGTGATGGCAATATTTCCCAGTCGGGTATAGCGGTTCTCACCGTTCAAATCAATGGCAGGTATAGCAGCCAGTTCGTTCTGAAGTTTCGCTAGCGCCTCTTTGTCAGCAGCTGGGTATGTCTGGGTATTGGTGCCATAAAGAGCCAGCGGGACCAATGCCTTTAGACCACCGCCCAGACTCTGAGCTGTGTGCTCGCCTGGCTTGGGATATGCTGTAAAGAGTTGCGTAGGCTTTTTCTCTTTCAAAACAGAGGCCTCTTCGCTTTTAATGGACAGCCATTTGTCATCCTGGTTGTTTTGCTGAATTGTAAAGAGATAACCATTGCCGGGCTTCCAGCTTAAGCCGCTGCTGAGCGATTTGTCAGCTATACCAGGCTTTTCGCCTGTAAACTGCTCGTTGTACACCTCTTTCCAGGTGCCATTCTCATTTATCTTGAGACTGATATCATCGACCCATACCTCTCCCTCGCCTACTAAGTAGGCACCAACTACTATTTTGTCAGCACCAGCATCTACTTTGCCTTTTATTTCATAGGTGGCCCACTGGTCCGATTTTATGGGGCGGCTTCCCATATTTTCAAAAAAACCTGTAGACTTGTTTGTCTTATCTACCCGTACCCATAAGTGGCCCGTTCCAGCGCCAGAAACCCGTTTCACTTTTCCTGTAAATAGGAACTCCTTGCCCTGGTACTCAGAAGCCGCTATCGGTTTCATGATCGGCCCGTGCTGGGCGGAAGAAGCTTTGTATACCTCAGGTCTATTCAGTCGGACACTTTTGTATGGGCTGTTTTTATCACCCTGCCCCATACCTTGATGCTGCCAGGCAATTGTTTTATACTTCTTCAGTTTAGATGGGGTAATAGCAGCCACGTCGAATTTCACTTCCTCATTCTCCAGGTATACCTTGACTGTTGGGGCGATGGGTTGGAACAGGGCGGTGAGTGTCGCTTTCAGCTCCTCCGGGTTTTTGCAGCTCTCTACCTGCTTGCTACCGTAGATGGCAAAGCGGTCCCAATCAATAGCAGCGGCTTCATCGCTTGGGTGGAAGTAGCGAACGTAGCCATACAGTTGGGTGAAGGCCGCAGCATTTTCAATTTTCCTGTCCTGCTGACCATAGGCCTGACCGAAAGCAAATACCAGTAGGAGGAAGAAAAGCGCTTTTTGTTTCATAGAGTTTTATTTTGTTTAGTATATATTAGGTTTTACTAATATACTAACTCGTCAAGGCGTACATTATTATATTCACGCCAAACTTGGTATTGTCCTCTGCCAGCCAGCGCTTGTTTCTGAAATCGTAGTCCCACTCGCAGCCGTAATCTTTGTTGCTATAGAGCACACCTATTCTGCCATTTACTTCAACTGCTTTCAGGTAGTCATGCACCAGGTCGTCGCCCCAGCCATTGAGCTCAAATGAAGTCGTCGGCGGACCATCCTCAAAGGTGAAGAAACTGCGGTAGATCTTGTGATTATTCGGTATCTTCTTCAGCGCACTCTGCCCGAAGATCTGCTTCATCTGCTCCTCAAAAGACCGTGCGAAAAGCCCGTCAATGTCGTGGTTGCAGTCGTCCACAAACACAAAACCGCCGTTACGCACATAGGTCTCGAAATTCTGCCGTTCCTTCTGGTTGAACTGCACCAGCCGGTGGCCGCTTAGGTAGCTGAAGGGATAGTTGAAGAGCTCGGCACTGTCTAAGGGAATAATTTTCTCCTGCTCGTTCACCTTGACCGTGGTATACTCGATGAGCGAATGCAACAGATTGCTCGGCATACGTGGGTCGGTATCCCAGTTGCCGGAGCGGTATTGCAGTCGGACGAAGGTGAAAGGTTGCACAGAGAAAAAGAGTAGGTTTTAAACTAACTGTCATCTCAACGACGTGAGGGATCTGTAGCAAATAAAGTTTTCAGATCTCTCCTATCGTCGAGATGACAGGAAATAAGTATTTACAATATCAGGTGATTATACCGCGTCAGACAAGCTGGTGAAGGTGAAATCACGGATTTTCATCGGCGGCACCAGGTTGCCATTGATGCGCTGCGGACGTCCCAAGGCCTCCAGGTTATTGAGCATGATGATCGGACTTTCGTTGAAGCGGAAGTTCTTCACCGGGTACTGGATCTTGCCGTTCTCGATATAGAAGGTACCGTCACGGGTAAGGCCGGTGTAGAGCAGTGTCTGTGGGTCAACAGAGCGGATGTACCATAGGCGCGTCACCAAAATGCCGCGTTTGGTACTCTTGATCATGTCTTCCAGCGTCTGGTTGCCGCCTTCCATCACTACGCCGCCCGGATTCGGCACCGACTTGGCACCAGTTTTTTCAGCCCAGAAACGGGAGTTGTACAGGTTCTTGATCACCCCTTTTTCGATCCAGGTTGTTTTCTCACGAGGACGGCCATCGCCGGCAAACGGAGCAGACGGAATTTCAGGGTGTACCGGATCAGAATAAACGGTGATGCGCTCGTCCACCAGTTTCTCGCCTAGTTTGGTTTTGCCACCAGGCTTGCTCAGGAAGCTACGGCCTTCTTCGGCGTTACGCTGATCCATGTTGCCGAACATGTTGCGCAAAAGGTCAATGGAAGCAGCCGGTTCTAATATTACAGTGTATTTGCCCGGCTCTAAGGCTTTGGCGTTACGCGAATTTACGGCTTTGCTGGCTGCAATCTGTGAGGCGCTGGCCGTGTCGAGTTTGCTCACGTCGCTGAAGTCCTGCGTCACGTAACCGGAACCTGTGCCATCTTCTGTACGCATGGTCACCGAAAAATCCACTGAAGTAGAAGGATGGTAAGCGAACAGGCCTTTGGAGTTGAGTCGCGCCATAAAGCTGGTCGAGTGCTCCAGGAAGCCTGCTGCGGTTAAGCCTTTGTCGGCGGCTGCCTTAATACTCTTAGCGGCTGCGTCGGCACGGTAAGCAGGGTTTATCTTAGCAGTAGAGTCAAAGTGCGCTTTGGTCGTGACATACTTTTGAGGACCCAGCATGGGCATATACTCCGGGCTCTCCGGTGCAATGCGTGCGATCTCCTCGGCACGACGTATTACTTTCTCCAGAGAAGCATCGTCAAATTCATTGATCGTTGCCACACCGGATCGTTTGCCAAAGCGCGACTCCACCGACATAGCCACGTTCTCTTCGGCTCCGCTGGTAGACACTTCGTTACGGGCGTAGCGGATATTACCGCCATTGTAGCCGCTCAGTGTGACCTCACACTCATCGGCTTTTGAGTAAGCCAGCGCTTTTTTCAGCAAAGCCTCTGCTTGTTCTCTTGTATATATTGCCATCTTATCTTTTAGTTAAGTTTATGAGCCGAGAGTTAAAAGTTGATATGCTGGTCAGGTATAAGCTATACCTGTCATTCAGGCTTATCCTGAGCAAGAGTCCAAGTGACAGACGCTTAACTCATAACTTTTAACTCTTAACTTAAAATCGTTAGATTTTACGAGCTGTGTTGATCACATTCACCCCGTTGAAGCGGGTGTGGGCTGAGCCATGCGATACAGCGCTTACCTGGCTAGGCTGGCCTTTGCCGTCGAAGAACGAACCGAACAGGCGGTAGTCGCTCTCGTCACAAGAACCTGCGCATGAGTTCCAGAACTCTTGCGTGTTGCTCTGGTAAGCCACATCCTCCAGCATACCCACGATCTTGCCTTTGCTGATCTCATAGAACGCCGTGCCGCCAAACTGGAAGTTGTAGCGCTGCTGGTCAATTGAGTAAGAACCGCGTCCGGCAATGTAAATGCCTTTGTCAACGCCGCTGATCAGCTGGTCCACGTTCATCTTCTGCTTACCTGGTGCCAGTGATACGTTCGGCATGCGCTGGAACTGCACCGAGCTCCAGTTGTCGGCGTAGCAGCAACCATGCGACTCCGGCTCGTTGATGATGTGCGCCTGGTCACGGATAGCCTGGTAATTCACCAGTATGCCGTCTTTGATCAGGTCCCACTGTTTGGTTTTCACGCCTTCGTCGTCCCAGCCTACCAGGCCAAGCGAGCCCTTCTGGGTCTTGTCAGCGAAGATGTGTACCTTATCAGAACCGTATTTGAAGTTCTTGGATTTCCACTTGTCGAGGGTAGCGAAGGAAGTGCCGGCGTAATTGGCTTCGTAGCCCAGCACGCGGTCCAGTTCCAGCGGGTGACCCACTGATTCGTGTATGGTCAGGCCAAGGTGGTTCGGGTCCAGTATGAGGTCATACTTACCAGCTGCCACGGACTTGGCTGTCAGTTTTTCCTTGGCTTGCTTGGCGGCCAGGGTGGCGTCTTCGAGCATGTCGTAAGCGTAGCGATAACCTACCAGGCCAGTACCTTCCGGTCCTTTGATCTTTTCGCCAGCTTTCGGCACCATGTACTCCCAGCCCATACCCATTGGCGCACTCAGGGCCTCACGGGTTCTGAACTTGCCGGAGGCTTTGTCTACGGCTGTTACTGTGAAGTTAGGCCAGATACGATGGATGTCCTGGTCGATATAAGAGCCTTCAGTCGAAGCGAAATACTTCTGCTCGTTTACCTGGAAAAGGGCAGAGTTCACGAAGCTGGCACCGTTCTCCATGGCCTTGGCATTGGCTGCAAGCAGCAAGTCTGCTTTTTCACTTACAGGTACTTCAAAAGCGTTTTTCTCGATCGGCGTTTTCCAGCTTACTTCGCCGTAGCTCTTCACAGGAGCCAGCCTCACGGGTTCTTTCTGCAGTTTCGAGTTGGCTTTGGCGATGGCTACCGCCTCCTGGGCCGCTTTGGCTATACCTTTGTCAGTTACGTCGGAGGTGGCTGAGAAGCCCCAGGTGCCGTTGGCCAGTACTCGCACACCTACACCGTAAGACTCGGCGTTTACGATGTTCTGTACTTGTTGCTCGCGGGTGAAAACATATTGCTGCAGGTAGCGGCCTATACGTACGTCGGCATAGGAAGCGCCGCTTGACTTGGCTGCGTTCAGGGCTACATCAGCCAGACGCTTTTTCAGGGCTGGGTCTACCTGTTCCAGCGCTCTCTCGGGTGAGATGATATCGCCGAAAACAGGTATGGAAGGCAGCATGAGCCCACCAAACCCGAGCGCCGATAACTCGATAAAATGACGTCTTTTCAAGTTCTTTAAGGTTAAGGTTTAGAGAAGTATAGTTTTAGGTAACTAAGTTTAGGCATTTGCAGGCTTAAATCAAAGTGCAGACAAGAGTTATAAGCTTGAGCTGGCATTTTAATCGATAAAGCGGGTGTATATCTCTATGAAAGCTTTAGTAGGTTCTTAGAAGGATAATAGTGGAGAAGGTTTAATCGTGCTACGCTATGCATAGTCAGCAGGGAAAGAATTTGACAGGTATGGCAACCGAATGTGTAATGTTTCCAGGCCTGTGTCGTCTCTGTTATTGGAGGGGCAGCTGCGGTTCCTGTGCCTTTTGTTTATACCTGACCTCGTTGCTATGGAAAATCGATTTTTAACAGGTTGCTATCTTCTGTTGATGCTGTTTGTGCATAGCTTGGTTCAGGCCCAGCCCACCGTGCTAAGCGTAGCCAAATGGCAAGAGGATGTCAAAGCCCTGGCTGAGCAAATGCCAAAAATGCACCGATCTCCTTATAATAAGGTGTCGCAGCAGGAGTTTGACAGTGCCGTGGCAGTACTGCACGCACAGGTTCCTAAGCTGCAGGATCATGAAATAGTGGTGGGTCTCACACGCCTGGTTACTATGATCGGAGATGGCCATACCCGCCTGACGCTGCCGCAGGATATGGCAGTGGCCTACAGTCGGGCGCACTCCTCTACACCCCCGCCTGCTGATTCCGCCTTATTCCTGAACCACCTGCCTGTGAAGCTTGCCTTGTTTGATGATGGTCTGTTCATCCGGGAAGCAACACCTGAGCTGATGGACCTGATTGGTGCCGAGGTATTGCAGATTGGAAGTACTGCTACCAATGAGGCACTGGAAAAAGTAAGACCCGTAGTGCATTACGACAATGAGTCAGGATTTAAGCAGCTGGCTCCCACCTTTCTGGTAGTGCCTGAATTTCTGGCAGCGCTAGGTATAGCCAATGATGCGCAGGAGGTACTGCTTAAAGTAAAAACACGCGATGGAAAAACGACAACTATAGCGCTTTCTCCGATCTCTCAATTTAAACAGGTATACTTTGTAGGGGCAAGCGAGGCGCTAGGTATAGCAGCGCCTATGAGCCAATGGAACAGAAAGGAAAAATTCTGGCTCCACATGCTGGAGGAAGAAAAGACGCTGTACGTGCAGCTGAATGAAAGCAACGACAAAGACGATGAATCGCTAGCCGCTTTTGTCGCGAAGATAGAGCGCATCGTCAACGGATTTCCAGTTGAGAAGCTAGTGCTCGACCTTAGGTATAACCCTGGCGGGAATAATCATCTCAATCGCTCCCTTGTACTAGCTTTGGCACGGTCAGAGCAGATCAACCGGTTTGGGAGACTCTATACCTTGATCGGGCGAGAGACTTTCTCGGCGGCGCAGATGCTGGCCAATGACCTGGAATATTACACCAATACCCTGTTTGTGGGTGAGCCCTCGGGTTCGTCACCCAGCGCCTACGGCGACTCCAGAAAAATGCAATTGCCCAACAGTAAATTGACCATACGTGTGTCCACCATTTACTGGCGCGATTGGGACGGGGACGAAAAGCGCCCCTGGACAGCACCCGATATACCCGTGGGCTATACCTCAGCTGACTACTTGCAAGGCAGAGATCCTGTGCTGGAGACAGTGCTGGCCATGCCGACAACAGGCACCGTGGCTAGCACCATGCAGCAGGTATACAAGCTGGCGGGCTTCCGGTCGGCTACCTGGGTCTACTTCCGAGCCGTGCAGGATGCCCGCGCTAATGGTGAAGAGATCATACAAGCAGAGGAGAAGTTTGGTGAATACTTATTACAAACTGAAAACTCTCCCGAAGCCATTGCCTGGTACAGCCATATCAGTAGCCGGCACAAAGAAGAAGCCTGGCCGTTGGTTGGGCTGGCAAAGGCACACCTGCTGAGTAACGAACGACAGAAAGCTACCGACACATTGGAGAAGGCAATTCGGTTGCAGCCAGCTAATAAACAGGCAAAGGAATTGTTAGCGACCATCAAAAAGAGGTCATCTAAAGGGTGAAATATGCTGGTATACAGGCTATTAATAAGAAATTATCAGCTGCCATACCTTGAACAGATAAAATTTTGATAATATGCTGTAATGTTTCCCACCCTAGGTCGTCTTTGTAATTGAATGGATCTGCAAGAGTTTAAAATAAAGGTACTCCCTGCGAAGCAAAAGCTCTACCGGCTTGCGCTGTTCCTGCTTCACGACAAAGATGAAGCAGAGGATATCCTGCAGGATGTATTTCTAAAGCTCTGGACCCAGAAAGACAAGCTGCACGCCTACGACAGCATAGAGGCATTGGCCATGCGCATCACCAAAAACCTGTGCCTGGATAAGCTGAAAGCAGGCAAGCGAAAACAGATGGTCGATGTAACAGGCATAGACCTGAGCTCAGGAGATATCAGTCCTTACCAGCACTCGGAGTTGACAGACAGCATAAGCAATGTGCAGAAGCTACTAGAAGCCTTGCCTGAGCAGCAGAAACTGGTGCTGCACCTGCGAGATGTGGAAGGCTACACATTTGAAGAAATAGAGCAGATCACAAGCCTGACCGTGAATAACCTGCGGGTAATCCTGTCAAGGGCCCGCAAAAGCGTACGGGATGGCTTTCTAAAACTAGAGAATTATGAAGTTGGATAACATAGAAGAATTGCTGCGGAAATATTACGAAGGCGAAACGACAGTAGCCGAAGAAAAGGAGCTGCATGCATTCTTCAACGAGACAGCAGACTTGCCTGAGCACCTGAAGGCCCATGCTGCCCCATTTCGGTACTACGCCAAACAACAGCAGCAGCAATCAATCAAAGTGCTGTCGGATGACTGGTTGTTTGATAAGATTGAGCAGGAAGAAGAGAAGCAGCAGGAGCCAAAAGGAAAACAGGTATTCTTTCCGATCCTGCAGGAATATGCCACTTACTGGCGTGTAGCCGCTGGCATCATCTTCATCCTGGGAGCCTTCTGGCTAGGTCGAAGCTATAACCAAGGTATAGCGCCAGAACAACATGCCGAGATAGCCGCCCTGCGAGAAGAAGTAGAGGAGATGAAGCTGGCCATGAGCACAGGAGCCTCTGCCAGTGAGCGCATACAGTTGGTTAGCCAGGAATTTGACACCGAGCAGCCCGACGAGATCATACAGGTGCTGATCACGACCATGAACCAAGACCCGAACGTGAATGTGCGGGTGGCCGCCTCAGAAGCGCTTTATAAGTTTAGCCACAAAAGAGTAGTACGCCAGGCTTTAACCGAGTCTCTGAAACTGCAGACAGACCCGATCATGCAACTCACGCTGATTGACATGCTTGTGAACATTAAAGATAAAGAGGCAGTTGGCGAGCTGGAGGAAATGGCAAACCGGAAAGACCTGCTTCCTATCGTGAAGAGCAAGGCAGCAGAAGGGCTGGGCATACTGATATAACAAGACACATTGCTAAGACAATAGATTTTACTTACCACTAGAGCGATTAGAGCCATATGAAAAGATTAACACTAGTAGCAGTTGCCTGTCTTCTGCTCTCCGCGGCGCCAGCAAGTGCGCATGAACGAAATGAAGCCCATACCACGACAGTAGCCGGTACTACAGACCCGGAAGAGACTTTGCAGGATAAACCGCTTATCTACAAAAACAAGCTGGGGAACAGCAAAGGCAATAAGGTGGTCATTATGATGCACAACAGTGATGTAAAAGTCATTGGGCATAACTCAGACGAGGTTGTGATAGAAGCTGCTAGTCATACTGCTCCCCCTGCCCGTGCTGCCGGACTGAAACCACTGTACAACCAGGCCGAGGATAACACAGGAATGGGGTTGTCTGTGGCAAAAGAAGGAAACACGCTGACTGTAACGAAGGCGTCCAGACAGGATGGCAAGTATACGATCCGGGTACCTAAGAATGCATCTGTCGTGTATGAAGAGACAAACTGGATGGGAGGTGACCTGAGCATCGCCGATGTAGAAGGTGAGATCGAGCTTAAATTAAATAATGGAAATGCGACCCTCTCCAATATCACGGGACCAGTCGTGGCGAATGCTACCAGCAGCGACATGGTGATCAAATTCTCCAGCCTGAACCAGTCCAAGCCAAGCGCCATCTCCACTGTGGCAGGTACCGTCGACATTCACCTGCCAGCCAACACTAAAGCGAACTTCAAGCTGAAAACCATACAGGGCGAAATCTACTCAGACTTCGATATGAACATAGCCCGTGACTCCAAAAGCAATCTGCCGCGAGTGACAGGCGGCAATAACATCGACGGCAAAACCAATGGGGGTGGCGTGGAGATGAACCTGTATACCATCAGCGGCGACATGTATATCCGCAAAAGCAAGTAACTCATTAAACTTAACCTTTTAAGACTATGAAAAAGTCATTTATCCTCGCCCTACTATGGTTTGGTTTTACGACTACCGTTTGGGCCCAAAGCAAAACGGTAGAGCGAACTTTGGCCATACCCGCGAATAACAAAGTGGAGTTGAACCTCAAGTTCGGTGAAGACATCAAGATCAGCGCCTGGAACAAGAAAGAGGCCTACATCAAAGTCACCTACGAGATAAACAGCGGCAAGCTGAACGAAGCGCTGCAGCTGGGTTTTGAGAGCGACAATGCCAGCGCCCGCGTAAATGTGGACCTGGACAAGGAGCTGACGAAGAATGGGCAGGCAGGGGATTGCCCAGACAATAACTATAGCCAATACAATGTCAGCAAGAACGGCAACCGCAACTTTGTCTGTGCTAAGATCAATTACGAAATCTTTCTGCCTGCAAACGCCGACCTGACGGTGGAAACTATTAATGGCAACATCGAGATAAGAGGCTTAACTGGTCCGGTAAGCGCCAAGTCCATCAGCGGATTTGTGGATATGAACTGGGCTCCGAATAAAGGTGCTGCTGTGGCCCTGAAAACCATCACAGGCGAAGTTTATTCTGATCTGGCCATTGACCTGGGCGGTAGTAAACAAAAAGCGCCTATGGTAGGCTATGAGCTGAAAGGCAATGTGAGCGGCGGCGGTTCACCGATCAAGTTAGAGAGCATCAGCAACGACATCTACCTCCGCAAAAAGGACTAGGTATAGCTGTCTCTTAAATTTCCATCAATAAGCAAAAAGCGGAAGACCTGCACAGGCCTTCCGCTTTTTCATTTATCAGTAATTTGATAGTCTTCTTAGGCTTCGCTAACCTTTCCCGCCAATCCTTCTTCTTCGAGTAACTCGTTGAAGGCTTCGGCTTCGTTTCTGTTGTTGAATTTACCGGCTTTTACCAGTACCACTTTTCTGCCATTTACCTGCTCCTCAGCTAACTCTAGCGGAAGGTGCTTGTCAAAGGCTTTCAGTTTCTGGCTAAGTGCAACCGCCTGCTGGTAGTCAGTGTAGGCAGCTGTTTGAATGGTATAGCCATTGGCATTAGATGCTGTGGCAGTGCCCGGTGCTTCTAGTACCTCGACTTTTACCTGTGCCACGCCTTCGTCGTGTATGTCGAGCTTACGTGCGGCTGCCTCTGAAACATCAATAATGCGATTGCCCACAAATGGGCCGCGGTCGTTGATGCGTAGGACTACAGATTGGTTGTTGGCTGGATTGGTCACCTTGACCTTTGTGCCAAATGGCAGGGTTTTGTGCGCGGCGGTCATTTCATTCTTGTTATAGCGCTCGCCGCTGCTGGTTTTTCTGCCGTGGTATTTACTGCCATACCAGGAGGCAGAACCAATTTGGGTTTTGTCGTTCTTTTGTGCGAAAGTTGGTTGACTAACTCCGATAAATAGAAAAATGATTACTGTTAAGATAAAGCACTTTCTATCGTTCTTCATATAGTTTTTTAGTTGGTGAATCCGCAAAGATACGGAAATATTTTCAAACGAGGCCTTATACGTGCGATTGTGGCCCTGGTTGTAGGGGGATACACGCTGCCTCGTAAAATCGCTATAAGTCTTTTAATGACAAAAATCCCTTTTTAGAGCTGATATAGGCGCCTTTTTATCTATTTTTATAGCGATGTACAAGTCGCTTGAAGCCTAAAAAAAATTTTCATTTTCTGGCTTAGCTGTAGGTTAAACGGGAACTTTTGTGTGTATATTTTGTTTAAGCCGCAAATTCTGCCAAAGCGTATACTTTATAAAAGCATAGTACCATGGACTTTGGAAAACTCTCAGATATAAGCCGTGTAGACTTCACGTTACCACCCGACCATCCTGATACTTTGAACCTGCTCCACAGGTATAAGCAAGAGCTGCCACAAAAGCCAAAGGTATACATAGGGCTACCGGTGTGGGTGAACAAACCTTGGGTAGGTGAGTACTATCCGGCTGGCATGAAAGAGAAGGAGTCATTGCTGTGGTATGGCAAGCAGTTCAATACCATCGAGCTTAACAGCACGCACTACCACATACCTGGCCCGGACACCATAGAACGTTGGCAGCATACCGTGCCGCAGGGCTTTACTTTCTGCCCTAAGTTTCCGCAACT
Source organism: Pontibacter sp. LHS2 (assembly GCF_058932845.1). NCBI lineage: Bacteria > Pseudomonadati > Bacteroidota > Cytophagia > Cytophagales > Hymenobacteraceae > Pontibacter > Pontibacter sp. LHS2. The sequence goes on along the minus strand of NZ_JBZYWG010000004.1, from coordinate 138,823 downwards.
CATTAGCCACGAAGGACCGCTTGTGAGTTCGCTTGACCTTACCGCTACTTTCTGTGAGTCTATCGCCGGGCTGGAAGACAAGCTGGGCTGTTCTTTTCTGCAGCTGCCACCCTACTTCGGCCCGAAGCAACTGCCCGATCTGGAAAAATTCGTGCAGTACATACCTGAAAGTGTGCCGCTGGCTGTAGAGCTCCGTCACCCTGATTGGTTCGTAGACAATGTGGCTTCGCTGGAGTTGTTTGAAGTGCTGGAGAAGTTCCGTGTAGGTACTGTGCTCACCGATGTGGCTGGTCGCCGCGACGTGCTGCACATGCGCCTGACCACGCCTATGGCGATGGTGCGCTTTGTAGGCAACGGTCTGCACCCCACCGACTATACCCGCATCGACGATTGGGTTACAAGAATCAAGGTCTGGCTCGATGAGGGCTTGCAAGAGCTGTACTTTTTTGTGCATGAACCTGACAACATCACTTCACCCGAACTGGCTACTTACCTGATCGAGAAGCTAAACAAAGTATGCGGGCTGGATGTAAAGCCGCCTAAGAAGTTTGTGCAGGCGGTGCAGGGGGAGCTTTTTTAGGTAGAACTATAGATAATAGATAGCTTGCTCGCAATAAGTTGTCTATTTAGAGGCTTATAGCTTAAAATTCAGCTAGATACAGTCTATAAGCTGATAGGAAGGATAACTTCAGAAAGGGGCTTTCTTGTCTTAGATAGTTGCATTCAGATTAAATGATTGAGCCGTTTTGCCTGCGCTTGAATACAGCTATACCTGAGATTTTAGAATTTATACCCGCTATACCTGAGATTTCAAGAAACTAAACATTTCTATTCTTGGGTCGCATAAGTTTACACCTGCTTTGGGATATAGGGGCAAATAATATTTACGGGTATTGATAAAAACACAAAAGCGGCGTGTCCTTCTGGACACGCCGCTTTGCTTTGGGTTATTGGGTAAAGGGTATTAAATTTTGAAGGTATCGTCGCTGATGCCCTTGTTTACTTCCACGCTCTGCACCTCAGCTTTGATCACCTGAGGACCAACTACAGTTTCGATCACATGCGGGTATTTCACGCCGTTTACTTCTTTGTAGTTCTTGTAGCTCTTGGTCTGTGTGATAGCGCCCTGCGGTGTCTGCATGCTCTTCACATCTTTCAAAAGCAAGCCTGTTGCCTTATCGAAGTAATGAAGTGTCTTCTGACCGTTTGAGGCTGTCGCTTCTACGATGTAAGCATCGGCGCCATCCACTTTTTCCTGACCAGATACAGCCGTCTTGATACCGAATTTTTCGAAACGTGTCATAGAGAACATATCAGACTCAGCTTTAGAAGAAGCAAGCTCCTCAGCAGTCATGTCTTTGTTCACGCCTTGCATTGGTGCTTCCATTTTGCCTTTGTCGCCGTTGATGATCACACGCTGCATCGGGTTGTTGTTCATCAGGATCTGGATCAGCATTTTGTCAGCGCCTTTCTGCTGCTGCTTGAAAGTAAGTGGCATGCCCTGCACGCTGGCATTCATAGTCACGGTCACATCTTTTACTTTCTCGATGTTCGCTTTACCACCAATCGCCTGAATGTATTTAGCGATAAGTTGATCCGCAGTCACGTCGGTTGGTACCGCTTTAGCAGCTGCTCTGTCCACTTTTTCGCCAGTGGCATCAAAGTAAGTAATAGAGTTGTCGTCTTTATCGAATGCCACCAGCTTGTCAGCGATGTCAGTGGCGTTACCTACGGCCAGTATATATAACTGGTCAGGACGTACGTACTTCTGTGCTACACGCTGCACATCAGCTGCAGTCACAGCGTCAACTTTCTTCAGATAGTTGGCATAGTAGTCAGCTGGCAGTTTGTAACGGGCAGTCGCGATAGCATACATCGCCACCGTGTTTGGATTCTCTAAGCCACGTGCAAAGTTACCAGTGATATAAGCCTTTGCGTAAGCCAGCTCTTTGTCAGTTACCTGCTTTGTTCTGATGTCAGTGAATTCCTTCATGAACTCGGCAGCGGCGCTGTCAGTTACGGCGTTACGAACGCTGGCAGAAGCGTTGAAGCGACCCAGGATCTTGTCAGTTGAAACAGTTGAGTAAGCACCATAGGTATAGCCGTTCTTCTCACGCAGGTTCATGAACAGTCGGGCTGTGCTACCACCACCCAGAATTGTGTTCATTACCGCAGCAGGAATAGCGTCTTCAGCACCTGGCTTCAGTTCAGCTGGGTTTGTGAATGAAAGCACACTCTGAACAGCACTTGGACGATCAACGATCACTACCTGTGTCTTGCTATTGTGCTTTGGAAGGTCGTAGTTGTGCGTTGGCACAGTGCCTTTTTTCCACTTACCAAATGACTTCTCCAGCAGTTTCTTCATCTCCTTTGGCGTCACATCACCAACCACAGCCAGGTAACCAATGTTCGGGCGGTAGTAGGTGTTGTAGTAGTTCTGCACATCGGCCAGTGTTACGTTCTCTACAGATTTCTCAGTAGTCAGTTCACCGTTCGGGTGGTTCTTGCCAAATAGCAACGTGTTACGGATTTTACCCGCGATAGCGTCTGGGTTATCTTTCTCAGAAGCCAGGTTAGCGGCCATCTGCTTTTTCACCTTGTCCAGTTCTTCTTGCGTGAAGTTCGGGTTTAGCAAAGCATCAGCAGTCAGGTCAAGTAACGTAGGCAGGTTCTTCTTAAGGGAAGAAGCACTGAAGCCAGTAGAACTGAACGAAAGGTTCGCCCCGATAAAGTCTACCTGCTCGTCGAACTGGTCTTTGCTGCGATTTTTAGTGCCTGTACGCATCATCTGGCCCGCCATGCTTACGTAACCGGCCTTGTCGCCTTCCAGGATCGGGTCACGGTCCAGTACCAATGACATGCTTACTACTGGCAGTTTGTGATTTTCCACCACATATACCTTCAAGCCGTTTTTCAGGGTGAAGTGCTCATACTTGCCCAACTCAATTTTAGGAGCTGGACCAGCAGGAGGAGGCGTTTGTTTTGTTTGAGCTGTGACTACCGTGGTAAGCGCCAGCATCAAAAGAAGTATGTTATATATTCTCTTCATGATCATCTAAATTAATTGCTTTGTTGAGCTGACTTTGGCAGATAGTGCAACACCACGCGGTTGTTTTTGGTGAGGTACTTGTTGGCTACACGCTGAATGTCTTCTTTCGTCACTTTCATGTAGCGGTCAATCTCGTTGTTGATCAGATTAGCGTCACCATAATATACATGGTAGTTAGCCAGATTTTCGGCACGGCCAGCTACGGTGCTGTTCTGCTGCACAAACTGACTTTCCATTTGGTTGCGCAGTTTCTGGAACTCACGCTCGCTGATCAACTCCTTTTTTACTAGCTCAATCTCTGCATCCACAGCGGCTTCAAGATCTTTCACATCCACTCCCATGTTAGCAATCGCATAGGTCAGGAACAAGCCTGGGTCTTCTGTCGGGAAAGGGATAGAAAGGGCTGCAACCGCTTTCTGCTGCTTGTCCACGATAGCCTTCGGCATACGGGCACTCTTGCCACCAGAAAGCAGCGTAGTCAGCATAGAAAGGGCATAGTGATCTTCAGTGCCTTGTGCCGGAATGTGGTACGCCTGAATAACGGCTGGCAACTGGATGTTGTCATACACGATCTTACGACGCTCTTCTGTCTGGGCTGGCTCTACAACCTTTGGTCTTGGAATCTCCTGCGTGCCTTTCGGAATTTTCGCGAAATACTGCTCAATCAGCTTCTTGGTCTCGTCGATGTTGATATCGCCGGCGATAGAAAGCGTAGCGTTATTCGGTACATAGAAGGTCTTATAAAAATCGCGGAATTCCTCGATTTTCGCGTTGTTCAAGTCTTCGAAAGTACCGATTGGCGTGATTTTGTACGGATGCTCTGTGTAAGCAAGGCCGAACGTGTTTTCCAGGATAGTACCGTAAGGCTGGTTGTCCACGCGCATACGCTTCTCTTCCTGTACTACTTTACGCTGCGTCTCTACGCCTACTTCGTCCACTTTGGCACCTACCATACGCTCCGCTTCCATCCAAAGACCAAGCGCCAGTTGGTTAGAAGGCAACAACTCATAGTAATAAGTACGGTCAAACGATGTGTTGGCGTTAAGTGAGCCACCGGCAGCCTGCACCATGTTCATGTATTGGCCACGTTCAATGTTCTCAGTGCCTTCGAACATCAGGTGCTCGAAAAAGTGCGCAAAGCCTGTACGGCCTTTCACCTCGTTTTTAGAACCCACATGATACAGCACCGACACCGCCACATTAGGGGTAGAGTTGTCCTTGTGCAAGATGACATGCAGCCCGTTCGGGAGCGTATACTCCGTGAATTCGATCTTATTGCTCTTAGTCTGGGCGAAGGCAGCAAAGCCTGTAGCGCACCACATAAGGCAAAGGAGAAGCTTACGTTTCATAAAATGATTGTTTAGGAATAGTAAAGCTCTATACACAACATGTGTTATAGAAACTATAAAATTAATCTAAAACTTAGAGGGGTTTTCCACAAATAGCTGAACCCGCAGGATTGCTCTACAAATAGGGAGGAGAGGCAGATGAATAGGAGAATTTGTGGGATGAAGAGGCGTGCGAAGAGTAATTTAAACCTTAATTTATTAGTGTTGACATCGGGGCTCTTACCTGGAGTTGAATTACAGGGATTGGAAGTGTTTCGTCCTGTCAAAGCTCTTCTTGGCTAACATAAAGCTTAATTTATAAAAGCTGCTCCAATTGCTGTAAGATGAATTTTTTAGGTAGGTTAAGAAAGAGCGATAACAGGAAAAAAGCAAAGAGGGCATACTTCGCCTGAATAATATCTCGGTGTTTATCAGGAAGCGAGACTAAGGTATAAACTAGCCCAACGAATAGTGGAAAGCTAAAAGGAGCAAGTAGCCTATAGTCGAGTGCATCAAAGTGAGATACAAAGCGAAGTGCTAAAATAGCAAACAGGTATAGGAGCGCTATACCGATGCATATCATCGAGAAGCTGTTTTGTTTAAGCTCCTTCCAGAAGTTATAATGTCTTTTTATCTTAATCGTGATAAAGGTAAGTACGACCAATTGGATGATCGCTGTGATGTAAAGTAAGTAGTCGGGTTGGTTCTGTGGTCTGTATTCGCGGATGATAAGGAATTCGTTGAGGAGGCCTCTGAGGGACATGAAGAGGAAAGTTGAGAACGTTTCAGTTTCAGTCTCCAGTCTGTCAAGGCCAGTCGCATATCCGCTGAGTTGGTAATTAATAAGAAGGTAGCTGGAGAATGAAAGTGCCGTTAATACTGAAAAAGAAAAGAAAGCGAATGCGCCCTTAGAGTTTCCGATAAAGTAAAAATATAGACATAATATGGCGGGTATGCTCAATGAAAAAATACCAGCATACCGTAACATAAACAAACCAATGCAAGCCAAGAAGATGAGCAATGCATTACGTGGAATTGAAAAACCATTATAGGTATGTAAGGTCAGTTTAGCAATGAGAAGTAGTATGAGTAGAAACGGTGCTTCTGACCAGGTAGAACTATAAATTTCCAGTAAAGTGTAGCTTGAGCATATGGAAGCGAGCACAAAAGAATAGTTAATGCAAATGCTCCGGAGAAACAAAAAGATACCAGCCAACAAAAGCAGATTGAGCAATTTTGAAGCCCAGAAGACATCTAGGCCACTTATCGCTGATGTCAGAAAAATCAGTATTGGGTAACCAATAGGCCACTTTGTAAAAAGTTTATCTTTATTGCCTGAAGCGTCCGTTTCGTAGAAGCCATGCCCATCTTTAAAATTTTGGGCAGCATCCAGGTATGCTAATGAATCAGGTGTGGTATATCCTGTGCCTTCAACATTCACTCTAAAAAGAATAATTGCAGCAGTAAGCAGGTAAAGCAGCAATAAATATAGATCTGCCTTAAAGAAACGACTAATCAACATTCTTCACCCCTAATACATCCTCGGCAATTCAATCCCCTTTATCTTTCGATACAGTCCTAGTGCAGCCTGGTCGGTGAGGCTGGTCACGTAATCCGTGATATGGATGATGCGCTCGTAGTCGGAGGCGCCTTCAGGTAGCTTGAGGTAGTGCTGTGGTATGAGGTCAGCTATTTTGCGGTGGTGCTTAGATTCCTGGCGAAATGCGGCTTTCATACAGGCATCCAGCAAGCCGCCCAGCACTTCGAAACCTGCTGCCTCGATCTCCAGTACCGGTTTGTTCCGGTAAATCAAGGCGATAGACAAACTTTGAATTTCGTCAAGCACGGGCTTGCAAGTGAGTTCGTTGATCAGCGGCTTGTCATACGTGCCCGCTAGTATAGCGTCTTCATGTTGCAGAAAGATCTGGCTGGTTTCCTGAATGAGATTTCCGATGATACGGGCACGCAGGTAACCAATCTCCTCACGCCAGTCATAAAAAGTGAGGCTGGAAACACGATTAGGGTCATCGTTGAGAATTTGGCGCAGCAGGGCTATACCTTGCTGGTGCGGTACCAGGCCAAGCCGTAGCCCATCTTCAAAATCGATAATGCGATAGCAAATGTCGTCTGCAGCTTCCACCAGAAATGCCAGCGGGTGACGATGATAAAATACCTGGTCGTCAATTCCTTTCCCCAAAAGGCCTAATTCCTGTGCAATGGTGTCGAACCAAGCTTTCTCGGTCTGGAAAAAGCCATACTTCTTTTCACTTGTACTTTTCGTGCCTTTCATCTCTGGCAGCGACTCCTTAGGGTACTTTGTGAATGTTGCCAGCGTCGTAAAGGTCAGTGCTAGACCACTGTGACTGACGCCATCGGGTAGCTTGCAGTGTGCCGGGTAGGTATAGGTGAGTACTCTGAAACCAGCCGCATTGCCCTCAAAACGCTGCAAGTCGGCTTTCTGCGCATCTGTCAGGTTTGTTAAAAAAGGGTGGGCCTCTTCACTTAGGAAGTAAGCTGAAATGGCGTCTTCCCCGGAATGACCAAAAGGCGGGTTGCCTATGTCGTGGGCTAAACAGGCAGCAGCTACGATATCGCCAAAGTCAGCTTCCTGTATATTCTTATCTCCTGTCAGCTCAGGATAGCGCTCCAGTATGCTTTTGCCAACGATACGACCAAGTGAGCGTCCCACAACTGACGCCTCCAAACTATGTGTGAGACGGGTATGCACAAAGTCGCTTTCTGGCATTGGCATGACCTGCGTCTTGTTCTGAAGGCGGCGGAAAGCCGAAGAGAAGACAATGCGGTCGTAGTCCCGTTGAAACTCACCACGCACCGATTCATCCGAATTGTATTTGCTATCGGTCGTCTCGAAGCGTTTTTTAGAAATTAAGCGTTTCCAGGAGGTAGTAGTCATGTAATAATAAGGTATAGATTAACTGAAGAGCACGCTTATGCCAACAGTAGCTACAAATAATATAGCCAATGAGATCAGATATGTTAAGCCGATCGGAATCAGTTTGACCGCTGTGCGCAGTAAGGTTTCTTTATAAACATAGCGCAACGCAAAAAACAAATAGGCCATGCTGATCAGGAATACCCAGCCATTGGTGTCAAACTTACTGAAGACGACCTCTACGAGTACAGCAAATATGATCAGCAGGAAAACAAAGGTATGGAAATGAACAGAGAACATCAGATGCTCCACGTAATTACGGCGCTGAGACCGATAAAACAGGTATAGAATAAAGCCAAAGAAGGGCATAAGTACAAACATCATAAAGGAGATGTTCTTTAAAAGCTTCTGGCGTGCCTGTTCCTGATTCTTGACAAAGTTTCTGAACTTGTTATCCACCTCTTCATTGAGTATGACGGCTGCTGTATCGTTGGGGCTTAGTCCAACCCATGGTCTGGCCACTGAGTCTGCTCTCATGATCTGGGCGGCTGCTTCAGGATTGGTGTTGTTCAGTTGTTCTGTTGCGCTATCTGCATCATTCACCACAATACCATCTGAGGCAAATAAGGCAATGGTAGTGAAGAAGAAGATACTGACAAATACATAAAGCCTGAAAGGCGGTACATAGGATACTCTCTTGCCCAGGTTGAACTTCTCAGTCAGATAGCCGGGGCGGGTAATCAGGTATTTAAGCGTGCGCCAGAATTTTGTGTCGTAGTGCAGGGTGCTCTCAAAAAACTCTTCTACCAGGTGCTTAACAGGAACATTCAGGTCGTGGTTTTCCTGTCCGCAGTTAGGGCAGTAATTGTTAACCTCTTCAAAGGTATAGCCGCAATTGGGGCATTGTACAAATTTTCGTCTTTTCTTGGCCATAGGTACGCGTCAAGCAACTTACTTGAAAATCAAATATAGCATACTCACTATAATAAAACTACCATAGCTTTCATTCTAAGGGCTTTAGGTAGGTATAATAATCCGTTGTTATAACAATGTATAGGTATTTTGAAATGTTACTTTTTGTAATTTTTTCAAATCAATTGCATGCGGTCCTAGGCTATTGGGTGACTTTATAAACTGAAAATTAAGATTTATACAGCTATTATCAAAGTTACCTTTTAGGGTAAACTCTCCTTTGTGTACAACTGATGTTTTACAACATTTGTATAGTTACTCGAGCCTATTCCGAGCAATGCAAAACAGACTGTCCCTTTCCAAGCTATGAAACAAAGTGCGAGCTACTGACTAAACCCCGCGTCGGGTATGCGCTTACGCTCCTGGAGCGTATGCCTTGACATCTGAAAACAAACATTACCCTGAAAAGCGGCCAGAAACATAAATTTGTTTCTGGCCGCTTTTTTTATTTTTATTCTTGGTTGAACTATAAAAAAATCAAGGCGTAAAAATTAATGAAGGTTATGCTAACGTAGTGATAATGACCAGATAAGATGTTTAACCAAAGCAAAAAAGGAGGTGTAACTATGAAGCCAATGAGAAAAGAACGTACGGGAGGTGAAAGCCTTACCCCTAAATCGTTCTTCACAGATTTTTTCAGTGACGTGGATCGTTTTTTTGAAAATGATCTGCTACGAATGCCAGCACAAATTGGGCGTCAGATAATGCGGAATATGCCTGCCACCAATATCCGTGAGAATGACAGGGAGTATATGATTGAGCTAGCTGCCCCAGGTATGACCAAAGAGGATTTTGAGGTGGATATAGACGAAGGTATGCTGACCATCAGTAGCCAGAAAGAACAAGATACTACGACAGAAGAAGAGAGCTATACCCGTCGGGAGTATAACTACAGCTCATTTAGTAGGTCGTTCAAACTGCCTGATGCTGTAAAGGCAGATGAAATAAAAGCTCGCTACGAAGAAGGTGTACTTAAGATAACGGTACCAAAGCAAGAGCAAACAAGCAACAGTAACCGTAAGCGTGTAAGCATTGAGTAAGGTGCTGAGCTAAACAGGAAAAGGGAGGCTTTCGGCCTCCCTTTTCCTGTTTATTGCACTTTGACCACTTTCGTGACGCCGCTGTTGTTACCCTCGCTCCAGCGAAGCACATATGTGCCCGATGCCAGATCAGACACGTTGATCTCAATAATGTCAGTACCGTCGGTAACAGTAGCCTCCAGGTCACGCACCAGCCTGCCTTGCATGTCGTATAGCTGCATGCGAAGGTCGGAGGTGCTTCGTACTAGGTACTCCACCCGCAGTGTTTCGCTAGGTGTGCCATCTGTATTTGTGGTTAACCCGATCGGGTTAGGGTATACTCTGAATGTACGTAGGTCACTAGGGTTGAGCACCTGCACACGGCCTGAGAACGCTTCCGTGTTATCAGTGTAAATGACACGCAGACGGTAATAGCTGCGGCGAGGCAATGGGCTGCTATCTGTGAAGGTATAGTCACGAGCCTGCCCGGAAGCAGGAATTTCGCCTACGTCTTCCCACTGTTGACCATCCGGGCTGCGCTGTATTACAAAACGCCTTACCCCTTGCTCCGTACTTGTTGTCCAGATCACGTCCACGGCACCAGCATTTGTAAAGGCAGCGTCAAAAGTAAAGATCTCGGAGGCCAGGTTACACTCACCGTCCAGCTTCGGTGTCATAGGAGAGCGTCCGCCACAGGCTGGAGGGGCCAGGCTTCGGTTTAGAACCAGGTTGGCGCCTGCAATATCTGGAGGTGTCAGGTCACGGATCTGGGTCCTGCGGCCTATATTATAGTGCATCAGGGTATTCGGTAAGATAACGTGGCCAAGTTGGTGTGCATGACCTAATTCGTGCAGGATCACCGTTTCGAAATCGAATTGGTTAGCAGCAGGGGCACCTGGTCCGTACTGCCAGGTGATGTTGCTGTTGATTTCCATGTCAAACTCGGTGAGCCAGAAAACCGTATCGCGACGGGTGCCGCTGATGGCTACGCAGCCTCTGTACTTGCTTATCGTACGGGCCAGTACACCCTGGCCTGTTACAGCAGAAGAGGCAAAGCGAATGACACTGCGGCCATCATCGGCTGAGCTTTCTGTGGTGGTAGTGGCTCCGATTACCCAGTTTACGTTTGTAGTACACACCCAATTGTTTACAGCGCGTCTGAAGCCTTCCTGAGCAGCTGCTCTGTTCTGCAGGCTGGGGGCAAACTGTATTGTGTAGCCACCGCTTCGGTTGGCATCAATCAGAACCGGTTGAACAGGGGTGTTGCCACCTTCGGCTACCACATTCGAATAAGCGAACTCGATGATGAGCGTACCGACACTCAAACCTGATGTCCCGTCATTGGCCGTTACTTTAACCTGGCCTGTTCCGGCTGTGCCGCCTGTCTGGGTATAAGAAGGTACTCTTACTCTGATCTGCGTGTTGGTCCAGGATATGTAGTCAGAAGCATAAGGGCGTACTAACGTAGTACCTCCATCGTCGGCATTGGGAAACTCCACAAAGCCGTTGCCGCGTGAATTGCCGAAGCCTACACCGCTGATGGTCAGGATGGCCCCCGTGCCTGCACTGGTACGAGCAGGGCTAAAGCCAGTCACAACCACAGCCTGCGCTGCCTGCGTGCTCTCCTGTTGGAGCTGCGCCTTCAGGCCTGACTCTAATCTATCATTGGCGATAACCGTTCTGTACTGTTGCCCCATACGGGATGTCACAGCTTTGTATACCTCTTGCACCGATTTATACTGGTTAAACGGATCAGTGGCGATGCCTCGTGCTATGTCGTATCGTACAAAACCCTGACGGCTGGCATATGGCCTGGCGATAATAGTGGCTGCGGTGGCTACCATACCTGTAGGAGCACCTCTTGTCAGGAAGAACATACCCTGCTGTCCTTTCTGCAACTGAAGCGCGGATGATACGGTGTGCATGGCCAAGCCTACTGTACCACCTTCCGTGATTACCTCTATCTGACGTTCCTTTAACTCTCCTTTAAATATTTTAAATAAGCGGACAGAATGCGCTGTATAGATAAATTCCTGCCTGGCATCCCAGAACGACCGTTGGGCCACAACCTCGCCTTCCACTATAATGTCGGCTGCTTTTATGCGCTCCTCCAATGGAATAGGGACCATGTGCAAGTCTTCGGAAGCGATGGCGGAAAATGAAATCACCGAAAGAAGGAGTGCCAACAACATGGCAGCGCTTCGTGACCACATGCGGTCAGGTGTTAGGTGTATGGTGGTCATAGACTGGTGCGGATTGTCAGTTTTGCTGTCGATAAATGATTGTGTCGCGTTCCTAAGCGGCCATAACGTTCTATTACGCAAAAAAATGTGCTGAGGTATGCGCAGTTCATTGCCAAATATAAATAAAATTGTGTATCCTAAGCGTTAAATCAGGTATATAGCTATAATGTAGCAGTAGTGGCTTTAAGTACTAATGCGCCATAGCAGATTTTATCAGGATAAATTCATTGATGTTATCAGTGTTGATCACGCCAGCCAGACGTCCGTTTTCAAGCACCGGATAGAGTGGCGCTTTGGTCTTCTGGAGTTCCGTATACGCCTCTGCTAATTTGTCCTGCACGTTGAAGGCCTTTACTTCCTGCGTCATGATGTCCGAAACCGGACTCTCCACCTGCTCCTCCTTTACAGCTTGTATCAGCTGCATACGAGTGAGCGTGCCAACCACCTGCCCGTCCTGTTCCACCACAAAGTCATGCTCCGAGCCTTTGAGAAGTTTGGCAAGAGCGTCGCGTACGGTTTCGGTGGGCGCCAGGGTCACAAAATTGGTCATCATACCTTCGCGCACTAGATGGCCGCGCAGAAAGTCAAGATGCTGCACGATCATGTTCTCAGACCAGGCACCAAAGAAAACGAATATGCCGATCAGGATCAGGAAAGGATTGTAGAAGAAACCGATAAACACAAAAAAGATGGCCAGCATCTGCCCAAGGTTAGCCGCTATCTGGGTTGCCCGCACCCGGCCTAGCTTAAAAGCCAGCAAGGCCCGCAGTACACGCCCGCCATCCATCGGAAACGCAGGTATAGCATTGAAGATGACAAGCATCAGGTTTACAAAGAATAACAGGTACAGGAAGTTAGCCGGTGTGATGCGGCTAAAAAACTCTTCGCCGGGTAATTCGCTCAAAGAAGGAAGAATCAACCACAGCACAAAGGCGATCACCACGTTCACGGCAGGACCGGCAATGGCGATCATGAGTTCCTGTTTCGGGTTTTCAGGTATACGCTCCAGGCTGGCCACACCGCCTATGGGTAGTAGCGTAATCATTTTGGTGCTGACCCCATAGCGCCTAGCTGTGAGGGCGTGCCCAAGCTCGTGCAGCACCACGCACACAAAAATGGTCATCACAAAAGCCACCGATAGGAGTGTAGCAGTCAGGTCGGAACCGCGCTGCATTTCCGAGAACACGATCCAACCGATCAGGATCAGGAATGTCCAGTGCACCAGAATCTTGATGCCTGCTATTCTGCCAAGGTTAAGGGACCATTTCATAGGGTGTCGATACGTGACGTGTTATACCTGTAACGTGCTTATAAGCGATAAGTTGAATCGCTGAACTGGCTTAGTTGCAACGCTATACCTTACCCAAAAGCTGCGGCACGACCTTGTCGCCGAACACATCAATAAAGCGCTCCTGCTCCAGGTTCACATTATGCAGAATCAGCTGACTGAAGCCCAAATCGATATCCTGTTGCAGCCATTCCATGTGCTGGTTTGGTTCGGAGGAGATGCGCACGTGCTCACGCAGGTCTTCTTCACGCACAAACATGGCCGCCTGCTCCAGTTGCTTGGCTGTGCGCATGTCGGAGAGTACAGCACTCGGGAAGATGTTGGATCGCCACTGATCATGCGCTCCCTGTAAGGCCTCTTTCTCATCTTTAGCGTAGGAGAGCTGCACTTTCAGGTACATGGGCTTGCCTTCGCCTCCGCCTCTGTGGAAAGCATCCACCATTTTTTTAAGCTCCTTTGGCGGCTTTGATACCGTGATCAGGCCGTCTGCCCAACTGCCTACCCACTCTGCTGTCTCTTCAGTGATGGCCGCCCCGATGATCTTAGGGGCTATCTTCGCACGGGTATAGAGTTTGGCCTGTTCCACTTTCACCAAGCCGTGATGTGTGACAGTCTCACCGTCCCAAAGCGCACGAATAATGTCGACACACTCCTTCAGTCGGTTGTTGCGGTCTTGTTTGACGGGCCAGTGCTCGCCTGTAATCTGCTCATTGATGTACTGTCCGCTGCCCATGGCTACCCAAAAGCGCTCCGGAAACATCTCAGCGAGGGTGGCAGCTGCCTGCGCGATAATGGCCGGATGGTAACGCTGACCTGGCGCATTGACGATCCCAAAAGGCAATTGTGTGGCCTGCATAGCCGCTCCAAGCCAGGACCAGGCAAAGCCGCTTTCCCCTTGGTCGAGGCTCCAGGGTGCATAGTGGTCAGATGACATCGAAGCATTAAAGCCCGCCTGCTCGGCCTGTTGCACATACCGGAGTAGCTCGCTTGGCTTAAACTGTTCGTGCGAGGCATGATAGCCGATTCGGAGTGTATGATTGTTTTGGTTCATAGGTATAGCCACGAATTTATTCTATGGCATACGGCGATGCTTTGCGCTTTGGTTTCGTGGCAAGCTGAAGACACAAAAAAAGGAGCAAACCGATATGGCCTGCCCCTCTTTTTCCTAGGTAGATAGTCCGGGTTATTTTACCTTCGCCAGGAAGGATTTCACATGCTCGTGGAATAGTGCCGTCTGTTCCTGGTAAGGGCAATGGCCCGTTGCCATCGGCCGGTAAGTGGCTTTCCTAAACTTGAACAGCTTATAATGTTCAGGTCCTACTGATAAGTCATTGTTGCCTGAAATTACAAGCACTGGCATTTTAAGCGATGCGCTCTTAATGGTGAAGTCCTGCGCGTATTCCGGGAAGTCCCATACCTTACTGCCAAAGTCCCAATTGAGCGTAGTATCCATCACGGCGTTCATCTGGTCAAACATCTCCTTTTCAGGATACATCATTTTGTACATCACATCCTGTTGGTTCAGTTGGTAGGCTACTCCATTCAGGGCTTCACCGATTGAGCCGTCCGTTTTGCGGAAGTCAGACTCAGGCTTGCCCAACAGGCGAGCGCCGTTTTTGATGTAACTTTCCAGGGCATCGTTCAGGTATAGCGTGGAATTTACAAAAATGGCAGCACTGACACGCTTCGGGTGTTGGTAAGCATATTCTGTCGCAATGGTACCACCAAAAGAGTGCGGCATGATCATCCATTTTTTATAGCCCAGGTGCTCGCGCAGCTCTTCAAAGTCCTGCACCACGCGGGCCAGTGAATAGTCTTTGGTTTCGGAACTGGAGGAGCGGCCGCAGCCGCGCTGATCTACGTAGATCATGGTCATGTCCTGCTCCACCACATCTCCGCCCAAGGCATAAAAGTACTTGGTCCAGGAGCCGGGGCCGCCATGTATGAAAAGGCAGGGCTTGCCTTCACCTGCCATGCGCACGTATAGCTGCACACCGTCAGAGGTGGTGAAGTAAAATGACTTGCTGACTGCCTGCGTGAGTTGTGGCAGCACCAGGAGTGTGAGTAGCAGGCAAACAAAGCGTAACTTTATCATAAAAGCTGAATTAGGTGATCAAAAATTTCACAAAAGACGCTCAAAAAGATGAAAAGACGCATATTTGCTGCATATTATTGGTGAACAGGTACAAAGAACTGGCTACAAGATTGATTTGAGAGGTATAGCATAGGTATGGCAGATATAAGAGAACGTGACTTTGAACGGGAGCTGAGCTTTCAGGCTTCGCGGAGTGGAGGCGCAGGTGGGCAAAATGTAAACAAAGTGGCCTCTAAAGTGGAGCTGCGCTTCCATGTAGGGAACTCAGAGTTGCTGACGGACGAAGAAAAGACGCTGGTGCAGGAAAAGTTGGGAAGCCGCATCAACAACGAGGGGGTGCTACAGCTGGTATGCCAGGCAGAGCGTAGTCAGCTGCAAAACAAAGAGCAGTGCATCGAGCGCTTCTACGAATTGCTCCGGCAGGCGCTTACCCGTCAGAAAAAGCGTAAAGCCACCAAGCCCTCACGTGCATCCGTGCGAAAACGCCTCGAAGGTAAGCGGCGCCAATCCGACAAGAAAGCCAGTCGTGGAGGTTTTAAGGGTGACTTTTAAGGTATAGCCAGCTACAATTTTTCTTTTAGATATACCGGTTTTGCCACTGTGGGCGTTTCCATTGCCCCGCTCTTTTAGTACCACGCTACTGTAACCAAGGGCATTTTCAAAAAAACATCGGTAAGCTGACAAGTACGCATCGCATTTTGTGCAGAATAGGTAAGATATTTGCAGCGGCAGGAGTCAGACTCCAAAACAACACATGAAGAAGATTTTCATTACAATACTATTGGTGGCGGGAGCAGCTACGGCTAGCCAGGCGCAGAAGTACAGAACAGCAGCTGGTATACGACTTGGTGGCAACGAGTTTGGAGCTACCGTGCAGCAGCGAATCGCAGAGAAAACCACTCTGGAAGGTATAGCCTTGGTCGGCTCGCGTGAATTTAGCGGTACACTGCTTTACCAGCGTCACTGGCCTATGCTGGGCAAGCGTTTCAATTACTACCTGGGCGGCGGCGGCCACATTGGAAACCTGAAAGACTATGGCGTATTTACGGGTGTGGATGCCATCGTGGGGGTAGAGTACAAGATAAACGGACTGCCCATTTTGCTATCGGCTGACGTGAAACCGGCACTGCACTTCAACCACGAGGACTGGGTAAACCTGGCCACAGGCATCTCGATCCGCTATGTGATCGTGCCGGAGAAGAAGGAGAAAAAGAAAATCTGGCCTTTTGGTAAGCAGCAGGAAGAAGAGAAGTCCGGCTGGCCGTTTGGCAAAAAGAAAGAGCCCGAACCACCTAAAAAGAAAGTATGGCCATTCGGGAAAAAAGAAGAACCTGCTCCCGAACCTGAGCCTGAGAAGCGCATCGACCTGAACAAGATATTCAAGAAGAAGGAAAATTAGTAGCAGTCGCCCGACCCCATACGAGTCGGGCGATTACTGTTTTAAGGGCAATATCTTTTTGTTCGCTCAGTTTGGGTGAGCGCTTTAGGTCAGCTTAAAGAAGAACCTGGAGTTGTGCTGGGCCAAGGTATAAGTCCTGTTATGCAGCAAGGCGTCGGCCCGGTAAAGGGGGCAGTGCTACAGTAGGGCCACAGGCTGGGAAGCAGGTGCTTCGGGGCTGTAGAGCAAAGTAAGGCGTTCCTGTTGCAGGCGATCAGCCAGCAATGTACGCTCGTCAATAGTTTTCTTCATGGCGAAGCCAAATGCGGCTACCAAAGCAAGCAAAAGAATGATGATTTTCATGGTTTTATTTGGTACTAATGGCGGGGTTAAGAAAACGGCTTAATCAGGTATGCTACTCTATAAGAGAGTCACGCGAAATAGTAATCACTACCTCCGGAAGTAGGTTTGGGTAACGCTTTAGCTCCTTCAGTTCCTGGCGATGCTTTATCTCTTCTATATCGCTGGCGGTTTTCTTGCCTGCAGTGCCCAGGGCGGCTGTAAGTCCAAACAAAAGAATTAGGATTTTCATAGTGCTTTAAATTAAGATGGTGTATGACAGGGTTATGATCAATCAGAATGTTAGGCCTTTGGCGCTACGATCAGCACTTCTGGCAACAGGTTAGGATAGCTGCGCAGCTCTTTCTGCTCTTGCTGCAGTTTGTACTTGTCGGCTGTTACTTTTATGTCGTCTGCAGTCTTTTTGCAGGTGGCTCCGAAACCGAGTACTATGGCGAATAATAAGATGACAATTTTCATGACTGTAAGATTTATAAGGTTTTTCGTTTCATTTTCTAAGTACTTAATAGATAGTAGAGTTAGGTAAAAGGTTGCTTGGCGTTTCTAAAATATTTTTTATTTATGATGAGCATATTACATTTTATGTGCCACTCCTGTAACTTATTGTTTTTCAGCTTGTTGTGAATTTAAACTATTTGTTCGTTTACTAAAACCGTCCAATAGCGTACAGTTGTTAGTTCGGAAATGAACACAAGTAACAGAAGGTACTGTGCAGCCCAGCTGCTTTTAGACTTTCTCGAATACTTAAATAGGAAGTATGTAAGCGTTTATGGTAAAGTGAACGTGGATAATCAAACAAACTAGAGCACTTATGTATAAAGGCACTTTAATAGCGCTCGGAGGAGGGTATGATGATGATTTGATTAAGTTGATCAGGTCTGAGATATGCCCGATTCAGTCTCGTATAGAAGTAATAGCAACTGCTACCAGTGACCCAGAGGAATCTGGGAAGGCATACAAGGAAGCCTTTGAGGAGTTAGGCTGTGGCTGTGTGCAGTTCATGCTCATAGATGAAAACCACGCTGCCGACCAGCCAGCATATATCAGCCGCATCCAGCAGGCTGACGTTATCTTTTTTACGGGCGGAGACCAGGTTCGTTTAACAGAGTTCTTGAACGGCACGCAACTGCTTGAGATCATGCGCCGTCGCTACCACCAGGAGCCTATCATCATAGCAGGAACCAGTGCAGGTGCAGCTGTCATGTCTGACCGCATGATCTATGATGGTTACGGACACTACTCCCTAATCAAAGGGGAGATGAAAACTACGATCGGGTTTGGTTTGATCAGCAACGTATACATCGACACGCACTTTGTAGAGCGCGGCCGTTTTGGGCGGCTGGCACATGCTGTGGCGCATGACCCGGCGTATGTTGGTGTCGGGTTGAGCGAAGAGACCGGGATCATTATAAAAGAGGGGAATAAGATTGAAGTGTTCGGAACAGGCGTGGTCACGATTATAGATGCCAGTAAGATCCGGTTCACGAACACAAGGCGTGTGTCTGAAAACGAGCCTATAGCTGTGGAGCACCTGATCATGCACATGCTGGTTGAAGGTTACCGCTACTGTTTACAGGAGCATCTCTTCCAACCAGTGGAGCAGCATCTGCCTAGCCCTGCTGAAGAGGCTAGCGATGCTACTGCCAGCATGGTTTAGGCTTTCACCCTGTCTTCCTGCTGCAACTCCATGTTGATGGCCACCCCGGCCTTCGCGCCCTCAGCCGCAGCTACTATAACGAGTTGCATGTCACGGGCCGCGTCCCCGGCTACATAAAGGCCTGGGATGTTGGCTTGCTGGAGGCGCCGTGTCTTAATCACGCCCTTGCCGGTGAACTCACAGCCAAGCTGCCGGCCTATATCTGACTGCTGACTGGTTTCGCCGGAAAAGAACAGCGCTTCCTGCGGTTTTGACTGTCCGTTTTTTAATACGATCTGCTGTAGCATGCCATCCTCTCCCTCTACACGGGAGATGGCCTCTGTGCATACCTTCACGCCGTTCAGCTTCAGCAGCTCCATATCTTTGTTATTCAGTTTCTGAGTGCCGTCTGTATAAAGGGTCACATCGTCGCTCCAGTTTTTCATGGCGAGGGCCTGGCCTATACCGTTGCGGTCTTTTCCATAAACGGCAATGGCTTTATCACGGCTTTCCCAGCCATCGCAATAGGGGCAGTGGTGCACACTTTTACCGTAAAGTTCCTCTATACCTTCCACTTCAGGCAGTGCGTCCTTAAGGCCGGTCGCCAACAGCATTTTGCGGGAATGGTATACTTTCCCGTCTTCATCGTCTACTATGTATTGGCCTTTGCTGTAAGTGGCAGTTACTACAGCACGGTCAAGTATGTGCACATCATACTTTTTAAGCTCTTCGCGCCCTTTCTTAATAAAGTCGCGCGGGTTCACTCCGTCGCTTGACAAAAATCCATTCATGCTTGTTGCCCAGCGATTTCGGGGCTTGCCGCTGTCAAATAAAAGCACTTTGCGGCGCGAGCGCCCTAATATCATGGCGGCGTTCAGCCCGGCAGGGCCTCCGCCTATTATAATCACGTCGTATTGTTCTTTCATTGGGGTTTTGAGTTGAGACTCTATAAACGCAGAATCCCTTTTTGAGATAGCTTTCACAGCAAAAAAACTGCTTTCCCCATCCTTTGTTCAATGTAGTTTTGAGGGGGCTAATATTTTTTCGACTAAAAATTGATTTTATTTGAAAAAAGGTAGTGTATGTGCTTTTGGAAGCATGAATGTTTTATATATTTGTTTTACCTTATTAACACCCTACATTTAAACAAGTCGCATTTTATGAAAAGCAAAATCTTAGCCTTATTAGGTAGCGCCCTTATTTCGGGTACAGCCATGGCCGGAGGATACCAGGTGAACCTGGCAAGCCAGCGCCAGATCGGCATGGGCCATACGGGCACAGGTCTGGTAACAGGTACGTCCAGCATTTTCTTCAACCCTGGTGCCATGAGCCATTTAGGCTACAGTGGCGTAACGATAGGCGGTAGTGCGCTTGTCTCCAAGATTGCCTACTCAGCTCCTGAGTCTGCCGGCGTTACAGCCCGTACTGACAACCCATTGGGTACTCCTTTTCAGGTATATGGAGTTTACAACATAAACGAGAAATTTTCTGCCGGTCTTGGTGTATACACGCCTTTCGGTAGCACGGTGAACTGGGGTGATGAGTGGAACGGCCGATTTGGCTTGAACCAGCTGAAACTGCAGGCTATTTACGTGCAGCCTACCGTAAGCTACGCTATCACTGATAAACTTGGTATAGGGGTTGGCCTTACATACGTGGCAGGCAGTGTAAACCTTCAGCGTAGCGTACCTGTGCAGAACCAGGACGGAACAGAAGGTGGCATCGAACTGGATGGCAACGCAGAGTCGGCATTCGGCTTCAACGCAGGTATCTTCTTCCAGCCAACTGAGAAGTTTTCTATCGGTGTAAACTACCGCTCTAAAGTGGACATAAGTGTAGAAGGTGGTGATGTGATGTTCAGCAACATTCCAGCCGCTGCTCGTGGCAACTTCCCGGATGGTACTACTTTCAACGCAGAACTTCCGATGCCTTCCACCCTATCAGTAGGTATAGGCTTTAAGCCAAACGAGAGACTGACATTGGCTGCTGACGTGAGCCATGTAGGTTGGAGTGCTTACGAGAGACTCCGCTTCGACTTTAGCCAACCCGTAGCCGGAAGCCCTTCATCTGAAGCTGCCCGAAATTATGAGAACACCTTCATTTACCGTATAGGTGGTGAGTACATGGTAAACGATGCACTGGCCTTACGTGCTGGTGCTTACCTGGACAAGACTCCAGTGCAAGACGGTTACCTGACACCAGAAACCCCGGACTCTGACTCTCGTGGTCTTTCTGCAGGTATTGGTTACAATGTTTCTGAAAGTATCAGTATCGATGCATCTTTCCTTTATATCAATAGAAAAGAAAGAACAGACGCCGCTAACCTGTCTGGTGGTATACCTGGTACATTCAAGGCAGTAGCCTACATCCCTGGCATCGGTCTTAACTTTAAATTCTAATTTCCTTTTCTTAAGTATATGAAAAAGTTTTTCTATAAATCGAGTGTACTGGCCTTGATGGCTGGTATGTTCTTAACAAGCTGCGACCCGGAGATTGATGGAGGAAATCCAAGTGCAGGTGAGTTAAACCTAACCAAGTATGTAGCTGTAGGTAACTCGCTCACAGCTGGATTTGCTGACGGTGGCTTGTACCGCGAGGGACAACTTAACTCCTATCCTGCTATCATGGCGGAGCAGTTTCAGCAAGTGGGCGGTGGCACATTCACACAGCCACTCTTTACAGAAGCTCAACGCAATGGCTCAGGTTACCTACGTTTGACTGGCTTCGATGCGTCAGGGTCACCTATATTATCGCAAGTAACTACAGATGTAGCTGTACGCGGTAGAGGTATGGACAACTCAACTAATCTGCTAACCAAGTATACAGAACCAGTTCAGAACCTAGGTATACCAGGCATCAGAATGTCTGATGTAACCACTCCTGGTTATGGCTGGAACAACCCACTGGGCTTTAACCCATTCTATGAGCGCCTGTTGGCGAATGATCCTGTACCACCAAGAAGTGGCTCGCTTACTCCTTACGTTGATTTTGTAGCGGCATCAAACCCTACTTTCTTCACTATGTGGTTAGGTAACAACGACGTGTTAGGTTTTGCTACGTCAGGTGGTTTGGGTACTATTACAGCTCAGAATACATTTGAGACGAACCTGAACGCCATGATGACAGCTTTGGCTAAAGATGGTGTAAAAGGTATGGTCATCAACATTCCTGATGTTACAGGTATACCTTTCTTTACAACTAAAGCTACGCCAATGCTGATGCAAATGGCTACTGCAGCAAATACAAGCCTTTACATTACACAAGGCAACGGTACTGTGCGTGTAGCAACTGTTGAGGACTACGTGTTACTAACCTCTACAGTAGGTACACCAGAGCAGGTGGGAGCTATGACTATTCCTCACGGTTTCAGCCAGTTTAATCCGCTACGTAACAACGAAGTGCTTGATAAAGATGAAGTGGCACTGGTGAAAGATGCAACCCGACGTTTCAACCAGGCGATCGCTTCCAAGGCAAATGCCAACATCGGCCTTGTAGACATGAACGCTTTCTTCAATTCTGTTCAGATGCGTGATGGCAGACCTCAGTTAAACATCAACGCAGTGGCTTACTCACCTGCTTTCATCACGGGCAACCTGTTCTCGCTTGACGGTGTGCACTTAACTCCACGCGGCTATGCTATTGTAGCGAACAAGATTATTGATGATATCAACAAGAAGTTCAACGCGCGTATACCTAAGACCGACGAAACACAGTACCGCACAGTACAGTTTCCAAAGTAACAGGTATAGCACCTTATAAAACAAGAAAGGCGCCTTCCATCAGGGAAGGCGCCTTTCTTGTTTTATAAGGTAATTCTAAATATCAGCAGGTATAGCGCTATACCTTAATGCGCCTCCAGCCAATTCTGTCCTACGCCTAAGCCTACTTCCATTGGCACGCTCAGTGGCAGGGCATTGGTCATGAGCTCCACGATCTTTGGCGTCACAATGTCCACTTCCTCTTTTGGAGCGTCGAACAGGAGTTCATCGTGGACCTGTAGAATCATGCGGGTGTTCAGGTTCTCGTGACGGAGGTAATCGTGTATGTTGATCATCGCGATCTTGATGATGTCGGCCGCGGTGCCCTGAATAGGAGCATTTACAGCGTTACGCTCGGCAAAGCCGCGCACTGTGGCATTGCGGGAGTTGATATCACGGAGATAGCGGCGGCGGCCCAATAGGGTTTCCACATACTCCTGCTCACGACCTTTCTCAATGGCGCTGTCCATGTACTCTTTCACAGCCGGAAACTCTGCAAAGTATGCTTCAATGATATCAACGGCTTCGCGGCGCGGTATACCTAAGCGCTCCGAAAGGCCGAAGGCTGATATACCGTAGATGATGCCGAAGTTGATCGTTTTGGCTTTGCGGCGCATTTCGCTGTCTACCTGGTCAAGTGGCACGTGAAACACTTTGCTGGCTGTAGAGGCATGAATGTCGAGCCCGTTTCGGAAAGCCTCTTTCATGGTTGGGTCGCCGCTGAAGTCAGCCATGATGCGCAGTTCGATCTGAGAGTAGTCAGCCGAGATGATCAGGTGCTTGCTATCGCGCGGTACAAAAGCCTTACGGATCTCCCGTCCGCGCTCCGTTCGGATCGGGATGTTCTGCAGGTTCGGGTTGGTAGAGCTCAAGCGACCTGTAGCTGTTACTGCCTGGTTGAAGGAGGTATGCACGCGGCCGTCTAGTTCGCAAACCAGCTGAGGCAGCGCATCCACGTAAGTAGACTTTAGCTTGGAGAGCTCCCGGTGGTCCAGTATCAGGCGGACGATCTCGTGCTCACCTGCGAGTTTAGAGAGAATTTCCTCCCCGGTAGCATACTGACCGGTCTTCGTCTTTTTGATTTTGGCTTTGCCATGTAACCCCATCTTATCAAAGAGTACTTCCCCAAGTTGCTTAGGCGACCCAATGTTAAAATCTGTGTCAGCCAGTTCAAAAATGCGGGTCTCTATACCTTTGATCTCCTGCTCGAGCAGGAGTGAAATGTCAGCCAGTGCATTGGCATCGATGGAGATACCTTCTTTCTCTATACCTGCCAGCACCTGCACCAGCGGATTCTCCACATCATTGAACAACTTCATGAGTCCCTGCTCTTGCAGCAATGGTTCGAAGTAGCGTTTCAGGCGGAGCGTAATATCGGCGTCTTCGCAGGCATAGTCCTTCACCTGCTCTGGTTTCAGGTCAGCCATCGTGATCTGGTTCTTGCCTTTAGGGCCGATCAGGTCAGTAATAGGTATAGGGCTGTAGTTCAGGTACGTTTCGGCCAGCACATCCATGCCGTGGCGCATTTCGGGTTCCAGCAGGTAGTGTGCCAGCATGGTGTCGAATATCGGGCCGCTCACCTCAACGCCGTAATTCTTCATCACCAATATGTCGTACTTGATGTTCTGACCAATTTTGGCAATGTTAGTATTCTCTAATACATCTTTAAACTCAGCAACTATACGCATGGCCTCTTCTTCGTTATCGAGGGGCACAGGCACATAATAGGCTTCTCCTGGCAGGTAGCTAAAAGACATACCTACCAGCTTGGCCGTAATCGGATCGATGCTGCTTGTTTCGGTGTCAAAGGAAATCTCCTGTTGCTTTTGCAGGTAACGGATCAGGCTTTGGCGCAGCGCTGGGGTGTCGATCAGGTGATAGTCCTGCAGCGTATTGTTAAAGCGCTCAAACGGAACCTGCTCTGTAGTGGCTGCACCGTTGTCGTCGGCCACAGTGGAGTCCGCAGCAGTTGCCATATCGAACAATGAGGTTTGCTGCTGGTTAGCGGGCTTGCCGCGTCTGGTGGCTATTTTAGCGGCTGGCGCTTCTGCCATGGAGATACCCAGAACACGCTGCATCAGCTGACGGAATTCCAGTTCAGCAAACAGCTCAGCTAGCTGCTCTTCGTTGGGGCCATCGTAGTGCAGGGCTTCGGCGCTAAACGGCACGGGCACGTCGCAGTGGATCGTGGCCAGCTCTTTGGACATCATACCTTGTTCTGCAAAGTTCACCACGTTCTCTTTCTGCTTGCCTTTGAGCTGATCAGCGTTGGCAATCAGGTTCTCCACAGAGCCGAATCGCTGAATAAGTGATTTGGCAGTTTTTTCGCCGATGCCCGGTATACCTGGTATGTTATCCACGGCATCGCCCTGGAGACCGAGTATGTCAATCACCTGCTCTACACGCTCAATTTCCCACTTCTCGAGTACTTTAGCGATATCCCATACCTCTACGGCATTACCCAGGAAAGCCGGTTTGTATAGGAAGACGTGCTCAGTCACCAATTGACAATAGTCCTTGTCAGGCGTCATCATGTACACGTCGAAGTCCTGTTTCTCGGCACGGCAGGCCATGGTGCCGATGATGTCATCAGCTTCGTAGCCATCCATGATGAGCACAGGTATGTTGAAGGCCTCGACTATCTTTTTGCAGTATGGTATAGCCAGCGAAATATCTTCGGGCATAGCCTGGCGGTTGGCCTTATATTCTGCGAAGCTGTCGTGGCGGAAGGTCTTGGCGGCGGAGTCAAACGCGACGCCAATGTGGGTCGGTCTTTCTTTTTGAAGCACCTCCACCAGTGTGTTGGTAAAGCCCAGCACAGCACCGGTGTTCATGCCTTTGGAGTTAATGCGTGGATTTTTGCTGAAGGCGAAATGCGCCCGATAGATCAGGGCCATTGCGTCTAACAGGAATAATTTTTTACGTGGTTCGCTCATATTATAAAGGTATAGGCTGCCGTCCTGCTTTGCAAATTTCTTACAGCGTGCGGGCACCAACTTCATGTTGTACCGGCTTTATACGCTATCGGCGATTTCACTATCGAGATTTGTTTTTGATTATGAAAATAAAATATAGTGATTCAACAATAAATGGAATAGTCTTTGTATCTTCCTTTTCCAGAATTGAAAATAAACTTAATTAAAACCAAAAGAGAGTGATAATGCATCTGACATGGAAAAGAGCGGTACTAAGTGTATGTTTCTTACTGACCGCCATGCTTGGCTACAGCCAGGATCTGATCGTTAAAAAAAGCGGTGAAGAAGTAATCGGAAAAATTGTGAAGGTGGGGGAAGACACGATCCACTACCGTATGCTAAGCGAAGAAAGAGGGCCTTTGCGATTTGTGCTCCGGAACGAGGTCGCCTCTATGCAACTGGCTACCGCCCCATCTCAGCAACAGCTCAATCAGCTGCCGCATAGCAACGACGAGTATGCCTCAGCATCTGTTTCTCCTTCAGGTGCAACGTCGACCCGCAAGTACACGGCTGAAGAGCTGATGTACCAGGGGCGTCACGATGCACTTTTGTATTACAAAGGACAGGGGCCGCTTTGGGCTACAGCCGGTACTACTTTCCTTTTTCCTCCTGTAGGCCTGGTGACAGGTATCGTAACAGCTGCTGTTCCTCCCAATGTAGATGACATATTTTACCCGAACTATCAAATGATGAAAGAGCCGGTATACCGAGAGTCATTCAAAAAGCAGGCTCACAAACGTAAAGTTGGAAAAGCTGCGACTGGCTTTGGCATAGGGTTCGGCTCCCTGATCGTGTTGGCTCTGCTACTAGGGGCATCTTAATCGCTGTACATACCTGATTACCCAGTTTCACTCCCCAACCTGTGGAATTTTCGCTACACCTCACTGCGAATTCCACAGGTTGGGGAGTTTCTGTATATTGTGTAATTAACTGTATATTAGGCTGTTAGATAGAATATATGGTTTTGGCATAGTTTTGACTAATAGGCTTGATGAAAAAGTAAATTTGAGCGACAGAATAAAACTATGAAAAAAATAACCTACCTGGCAGCAGCCATTGCTTTGTTTGGCTTTGCCTCACTTGACGCCAGTGCACAGACTGATAAGAACAAGAAGAAGTCAAAGAATAAGCAGAAAGTAGAGCAAACTACTGAAGTGGAAACTGAAACGCAGGCTGAAACTGAAAATCAGGTAAACTATGAAAAGCAAGTACAGACTGAGACGCAAGTAACTACTGAAACGCAGACTCAAACTCAGCCTGAAGCAAAGGAAGAAAATGTGAAGCGTGAAGCTATTACACAGGAAGAACTTCCGGAGCCAGTTAAGCAGACGCTCTCAGCAGCTACTTTCAGCAGCTGGCAAATTGTGGAAGTGTTCCGCTTAACACCTAATGCAAACGCTGGTGGTGCCAATGCGCAAGGTATGGAAAACCGTGCTGAGCAGGCTAACCAAAACGCGCAGAACACCACTGCACAGGCAAATGCGCAAGGCCAGGGTGCCAAAACAATGTACGAGGTCTTCTTCACTAACGAACAGCAGCAAAGTGCTAAAGTGCGTATTGATGAACAAGGCAACGTTATCCGCGACCAAAAATAAGCCACATAGATTAGATATTAGCGACCCTAATATCATGGAACGAGCCTCCGCCATGCGGGGGCTCTTCTGTTTTATACCTTGCCCTTTGTATTTATACCTAACCTTGGCAGCTGCTTTTCGGTAAACAGTCGGAATGCTCGCCGGAATACGATTTTCGAGGCAAAATTTCCCCCCTGCCCTCCGGTTGTGTATATTGCTAAAGATTATGCCCAAGATTCTCTTAATCGACGACGATCCTACCTTTTGCCTCATGCTGAGCACGTTTTTGAAGCGCCAGCAGTACGAGGTCAAAACTGCCTTTACCGCCGGTGAAGGCCTCCATCAGATTAAAGCCGATACCTTCGATCTGATTCTGACCGACTTCAGACTACCCGACAAAAATGGACTGGAACTGCTCGAGCAGATCCGGGTGCTGGATACCAACGTGCCTGTTATTCTGATGACGCACTATGCCGACATCCGCACAGCCGTGAAGGCCATTAAGATGGGGGCATTCGAGTACCTGGCCAAGCCGATCAACCCGGATGAGACGTTGCTGACCATTCGCAAAGCCCTGACATACGGCCGTGAAGGCAGCGTTGCGACGAAACCGGCTATACCTGCGCAAGGCGGATTTACTTTCGTGAAAGGTGCCAGTCCGCAGTCTACCCAGCTGGAAGAGTACATCGCCCTGATTGCGCCTACCAGTATGTCGGTGATCATAGAAGGCGAGAGTGGTACCGGCAAGGAGTATGTGGCCCGAAAGATACACCAGCGCAGCAAGCGCCACGATAAGCCGTTTGTGGCCATCGATTGCGGTGCTTTATCTAAAGAACTGGCCGGTAGCGAACTGTTTGGCCATGTGAAAGGCTCATTTACTGGCGCCATGGGTGATAAGGAAGGGCAATTTGAAGCAGCCAATGGCGGCACACTCTTCCTGGATGAGATCGGCAACCTCTCTTATGAGATACAAGTGAAACTACTCCGGGCCATACAGGAGCGCAAAGTGCGCAAGATCGGCAGCAACACTGACCTCGACGTAGATGTGCGCATCATCGTGGCCACTAACGAAGACTTGGTACAGGCCGTGAGCAAGGGCGAGTTCCGTGAAGACCTATACCACCGCCTCAACGAATTCAAGATCAACATTTCCCCACTCCGCGACCGCATTGCGGATATCATGCAGTTTGCCAATCACTTTTTGCAGGTAGCTAACCATGAACTAGAGCGAACCATAGCAGGTTTTGATACCGGTGTGATCATGGCTTTGGAGAGGTATAGCTGGCCGGGAAATTTGCGTGAATTGAAGAATGTGGTGAAGCGGGCTGTGCTGCTGGCTAAAGGCAACGAAATAACACTTGATGATCTGCCACCTGAGATTGCCTACCACATACCTGAACCAACTGGTATCGTAGCGCAACCAGATGCTACACAGGTGGTACTGCCTGTCACAGATCTGCGCACTGCAACGGAGCGAAGCGAGAAAGAGCTGATCCTCGAAATGCTGGAGCGTGTCAAGTACAACAAATCCAAAGCAGCCCGACTACTTAACATAGACCGCAAGACGCTCTACAACAAAATGCGCCAGTATAACATTGAAGCCTAAGCGGCGGCTTCTTCGGGCTTTTGGCGTTGGCTTAGTTCTTTTTCTAGTGCTGTGAGCACAAGGGTAGCTTCGTACTGCAGTTCTTTGGCTATAGATGGGAGGCTGTCAGTTGGCAGGCCCGGCTGGTGCAGGACTTGCTCGAGTGCATCAATAGAGGGCAGCACGGCATGGGCCTGCAGATGTCGGAAAGCGGTTTTCATCTTATGGGCCAGTTCACCTGCCTGATTCCATTCAGAAGCTGCCGCTGCGCTTTCCAGTTGCGCCAGGTTGCGGCGATTATCCGCTATCAACACCTCTACAATATCCCATAGTGCCTCCTGATCATCTCCCACAAAAGTACGCAGCTCGTCTAAGGTATAGATAGCAGGTATAGGCTCGTTTACCTGTTTTGTCGCTGAAGTTTCTGTTTCAGTTATCTCTTCTCTGGCAGCTATACCTTCTGTTCCTGCTATGTCTTCGTTATTAGGTATACCTATACCTATACCTATACCTATACCTTCAGTTTCAATAGTGTCCTCAGTTGCAGTTGCTGTTTCAGGTATAGCCTGAGCCGACAACGCTTTGCTGAGCTTCAGGTAAAGGTCCTGTTCGGTGAAGGGCTTGAGTAAGTGTTCTGAGATACCTGTTTTAGCAAAGAAGCGTTTGTTGCTGCTCATGATGTTGGCCGTGAGCGCCATGATAGGTATCGTGGCATTCTCTTTACGGATCGCTCTGGCTACGGCCTTTCCGCTCATGCCCGGCAACTGGATGTCGGTAAGCACAATGTCAAACTTCTTCTCTTTGATCAATTGCAAAGCCTCCTGTCCGTCGTTGGCCAGTGTGACCTGCATTCCTCTTCGGGTCAGTATCAGCTGGCACAAGGTGCGGCTGTAAGCATCGTCGTCGATCACCAGTACCGCTTTGTTAGCCAATACATCGGTAGCAGATAGTTGCGATTGAGGTATAGCTTCAAGTTCAGGGGCGGCTACCCGCTGCATCGGAAGTACGATGCTGAACGTGGTACCCTGATTAGGTACGCTGCGAAGAGTTAGCGAGCCTTCCTGCATCTCCACGAGCTTCTTGCTGATAGACAGCCCCAGTCCCGTACCTCCGTACTTCCGGATAATGGAGTCATCGGCCTGATTGAACTCCCCGAACACATGCGCAGTTTGCTCCATCGGTATACCTATACCTGTATCAGAAACCTCGATCAGCACTACAACGCGACCACGGCGTTGCGACTTAAGCTTACAGATTACCTGTACCTCCCCATCGTGGGTGAACTTGATGGCATTATCTACTAAGTTGAAAAGTACCTGACGAAGCCGCAGCGGGTCACCCAATAGGTGGCCGTTCAATTCGTCGTCAATGGAGCAGCTGAAGCCTATGCCTTTGGTGCTGGCTTTAAGTCGGAAGGTGCGTTCTACTTCTGTCAGGAGTTGTTTCATCTCGAAAGGCGCCATGTGCAAGTGTAGCTTGCCGGCTTCCAGCTTCGAAAGATCCAGAACGTCGTTTACGATATGCAGCAAATGCTGGCCTGCCCCGTGTATGGCTTGCAGGTGCTCATGCTGTTGGTCCTGTAGCTGGGTATGGCCGAGCTGTTCAGAAAAGCCCAGCACCACGTTAAGGGGCGTACGAATCTCGTGACTGATGTTGGCCACAAAAGCCTCTTTGGCACGAGCCAGCTGAATGGCCTCCTTTCGGGAGCGCTTCAGCTCCGCCTTGTACTTGCTGCTTCGGGTGAGGTCGCGCAGAATTATCAAAATAAAGGCAATGCCGCTGGCCAAACCGAAGATGCCGACCAGCAATAAAACAAGCGATGTTTCTTTGGCGACTTCCTGTGCCCTTGCTGCATTTAAACGGGCCTGCTGCAGCTCATAGCGTTCCAGGTCATAGACCATGCGACGCACCTGATCCATGATCTGCTTATCCTTCTGGAGTAGTGCCAGTTCTTTGGCTACCATGGCTTCCTGCTGTTGCTGCAACTCCCGCTCCACATCTTTAAGTACGACACGCACTTTGGCGATGGATGCTACATTCGTGGAAGCTACCTTGTTAGTATCTGCGCTATATTCCTGCTTTACATTAATCTGTGGTACTACAACGGGCTGAGGGGATTCCTGCTGCTTCGTCTCGGTGCGCTTTCCAAAGAGTTTGTTCAGTATTCCTTTCTTTGTTTCAGGCTGCGCAGGACTGCTTTGAGCAGAGTCTGTATTATAGGCCAGCCTGTCCGATATGGTAGTTTTAGTGCGCTGGTTGATGGTGGTAGTCGCAGACTGTTGGGAAGCCGCAGAGGCGATTTTCTTCAGCGCTTTGTCAGTATAGGCATTGTTGCCGCGCTGTTGTCTTTTCTTACTTACGTGTTCCTCCAGGCTCTTTTTCTGAGCCAGTAACAACGTAGAAACCGAGTCAATCTGAGCCAGTTCGTTGGGGTTATCCTGCATCAGGCTGCAAAGCGAGTCGAGTTGACTGTTGATGTTGCCCAGGTTATCGAGGTACTCCCGGAAGTGCTTGTCTTCAGTAGTCAGGGTATAAGCGCGGATGGCGCTTTCTGCCGTGGCAATGTCGGCGAGGGTGTGTTGCAGTTTGGCTAGCTTGGCATTCGGCTCGGCCAGTACATTCACAGAAGTGAGCAGCTGGGTGAAGCTGTTATAAGTCAGGTAAATGGCAAAAACCACCACCGAAAGTGCCAGCGTGAAGCCGATGACTACCTTCGATTTAATGTTTTCGTTGTTTATTTTCATACGCGCAGATTCCCCTCTACTCGCAAAGATAGAGATTTTTGGGGAGCTATACTTTCTGTAACGACAAGAAAGTCAGATTCATATGCTCTTTGAGGTGCTGCTCTAGCGAATTTTTGCAAATAATCTTTCGCTTGTATCTGGGAGGAGCCACCCGTAGGTATAACTTGCTTACCAGCTGCTGCTTGCTCCGCCGCCGCCAAATGAGCCACCTCCGAAGCCGCCGAAGCCGCCTCCGCCGCCACCGCCTCCGAACATGCCACCACCGGTGCGGAAAGTGCCAAACGAGCCAGGTCCAAGTATAGGGCCGCCCAAAGTACGTACACCGCGGCCTCCTCTGCCGCCACCGCCTTTGAAGCGTGACATAACAAACACCAGTACCATGACAATGATGATGATTGTAAGTAAAGAAGGGCCATCGTCTTCACCGCTGCTGGCTTGCGGATCGGCCTGGTATTCGCCACTAGCCAGGCTGATGATCAGGTTGGTCGCTTCATTAAGTCCTTTGTAGAACTCGCCTTGCTGAAAGTTGGGTTTGAGAGTGCGTTCTGTAATGCGTTTGGCGATGGCATCCGGTATAATGTGCTCCATGCCATAGCCAGTCTGGATGGCTACCTTGCGTTCGTTCAGGGCAACCAGTATAACCAGGCCGTTGTCGTTTTTGCTACCACCTACACCCCAGCGCTCCCCGAGCTCTGCGGCGTATTGGTTTGCGTCGTAGTCGCCAATGGATTTGATTGTGACAATTGCGATCTGAGTAGAAGTGGTGTCGTTGTAGTTGACCAGTTTCTGTTCCAATGACTCTATTTCTCCCTGGCTTAGTATGCCGGCAAGGTCGTTTACCAAACGCGGTGGGTTAGGTCGCGGTGGAAAATCGCTGCTTTGGGCTACAGCCAAGGTGGTGATCAGTACAAGGTATAGGAACAGAATGGGTCGTTTCATGATGTGTTATTTTCCGAACGAAATATCGTCGCTCAGTTCGTTAAGGTCACCTTTGTCGTCGTAAGGGAAGTGTGATCTGAGTTGTTCGCCAGCCATAATGACGCCTTTGGCCAGACCGGCGGCATACTCGTTTTTCTTGAAGTGGGCAATGACCTCGGCGGTGATATCTTCCCAAAAATGGTCAGGCACGATCGCATTGATGCCGGCATCACCTAACACAGCAAACTGATGATCTTTGATGGCCACATAGAACAGCACGCCGTTGCGCTGCTTGGTCAGGTGCATGTGTAACTGCGCAAATACTTCGGTAGCACGGTCGAGCACATCGCCTTTGCAGTGGTTCTCAATGTGCACACGTATCTCGCCGGATGTATTGCGCTCCGCCTCCTGAATGGCCTCCATGATGACCTTCTCATCCGCGTCAGTTATGGTATCTTTAGGCATGACTAGAATTGTTGATGGTTTATTGCTGATTGTCAATTGTTCTTACGCTCACAGTGAAAGCAGCCAACAACTAACAATCAGCAATTTATAACTCTAAAACTGCACCGTAGGCGCTCTTTCAGCGCCTGGGTCGGCTTGGAAATGGCCTTTTCGTTCGAAGCCGAAGATACCGGCCATCAGGTTGTTCGGGAAGGAGCGTACTGTTGTGTTATAGTCCTGTACAGCTTCGTTGAATTTCCGCCTCTCCACTGAAATGCGGTTTTCTGTGCCCTCAAGCTGTGCCTGTAGTTCCAGGAAGTTTTGATTGGCTTTAAGCTCCGGATAGCGTTCCACTGAAACGAGCAAGCGACTCAGCGCTCCTCCCAGTTCATTCTGCGCAGCCTGGAAACGCTGCAGGTTTTCCGGGGTCAAATCATCGGCACTGAGCTGTACGCTGGTTGCTTTTGCGCGGGCGTTGATTACGCTCTCAAGTGTTTCACGCTCGAAGTTGGCAGCGCCTTTCACAGTATTTACCAAATTCGGTATGAGGTCAGCGCGGCGCTGGTAGGCGTTCTGCACGTTAGCCCAGGCGGTTTCTACAGTCTCGTCTTTTTGCACCATCGTATTGTAACCACAAGATGATTGTGAAGCTAGCACGATGAAGCCGATCAGGTAAAAGAAGATTTTTTTCATGTTTATGGAAGGGTATGGTTTGTATACGTTGCAATGTACAAATTGCTAGGCGATATGATTACGGAAAACATGTAATGACGTTGTGAAATCGTTAAAACGCCATTCAGCAGCTCCTGATCCTAAAAATTCTAATCAGAAATCACTATATTGCTGAAAAAGTGTAGTGTATGAAAGTCGTTATTCCTGTTGCTGGTGTTGGTTCTAAACTCCGTCCGCACACGCATACCCAGCCTAAGTCGTTGGTGCCGGTGGCTGATAATACTATACTGGGGCACATTGTGGAACGGCTGATTCAGGCTGGCGTTCAGGATTATGTGTTCATCATCGGCTACCTCGGCGACAAGGTGGAAAACTACGTGCGGCAGAAATATCCGGAGATCAAGGCTCAGTTTGTAGTGCAGGAGCCGCGTGAAGGTTTAGGGCACGCCCTCTGGATCGCGCGCGAAACGTATCGCCACGAAGACAGCGTGCTCATCATGCTCGGTGACAATATTGTAGAGGCTGATTTGCCCGCCATCATCGCAACTCCTCAATCGGTGTTAGGTGTCAAGAAAGTAGCCAAGCCTTCGCTGTTTGGAGTGACGGAGGTCGGTAATGACGAATACATCGTGAAGCTGGTCGAGAAGCCGAAAATTCCGAAGTCTAACTTTGCGTTAGTGGGGCTCTATAAGATCATGAAGCCTGAAAAGCTGGTCAGCTCCCTGGAGCATATCATCACCGAAGGTATACGCACGCATAACGAGTACCACCTCACGGATGCCTTGATGCACATGATCCGGCAGGGCGAGAAAATGGTTACCTGGAACGTGGACAACTGGTTTGACTGCGGCCGCAAAGAGACATTGCTGGAAGCCAATGCTAAACTGCTGCGCCACCCCCGCTTCCGCGAGCTGGATTATTCTACCGTATACCCAGGCAACATTATCATTCCGCCGGTGAGCATTGGCGCTAACTGCAACATCACACACTCTATCATCGGACCTAACGTGGCAATCGGTGATAATACCACCATCTCACGTTCTTCGCTGAGCAACTCTATCATTGGGGCTTATTCTGAGCTCCAGAATGCTGTGATGCACGATTCCATTATAGGGAGCGACGCCAGTTTCAAAGGACTTAGCCACAGTCTTAACATCGGCGACAGCACAGAGATTAACTTTGCGCAGTAACTGCGTTGCTTCTCCTACAAAAACGTCAGTTCATTGAGCTGGTCCAGCATCCAGCCGGTGAGGCTGTAACGATGGCGGTTGGCAGCCAACACCTCGTGCGGAATGATATCGGCACGGAAACAGGCGAGACGGCCGGCAATGGGCAGCACATCCACCTCTTCTTCTGAGCCATCTTCTTTGGGCAGGTATAGGCGCAGGTTGCCGCCATTCTCAGGCTTCCAGTCTTCGTTCAGGTAGCAGATAAATGACAGGCGCCGGTGATCGTTAGTCTGGAACTGATCGAGGTGGCGCTGGTATACAGTGCCCGGCGGATATACCGTAAAATGAAATTCGAAGTCTTTGAGGCCCAGAAAGCAGGTACGGTTAATGTAGCGCATCACCTCGTGCATGCGGTCCAGAAACACCTGCGTGGGTGGTAGCGCCTGCGATGGCTCAATCCAGCGGATATAGTCGCCGCGCACCTGCTTGTCTACCGTGAACTGGTCGGCGGTGCCTATACCTGCTTTTTTGAAGGTGCCCTGTTCCTGATGGTGCTGCAGCACCTCCAGCAAATTGCGCACCTCTTCGGGCTCCAGAAAGTTATCGATGATCGCATAGCCCTTATCAGATAGGCGGTCGGCTATCTGTTCGAACTTCTGTAACAACTTCTCCTCTTCTACTTCTTCTATCATCTAAATCTGAATAAAAACCTCTGTGTAAAAAGCCAGCAAATGTAAGTCGCAGACGCATCGCTTGTATACGTTGCCCATAAAGATTTTTTGGCCGGAACCGGCTGATAATAAAGCAAGAAGATAAGTACCCCCGTATGCGCTCTCAAAGTGGCTTTTGCTGTAATTTGTATAAAATGCGTATCTTAGTTCCTTGCTATACCTAAACCAAACAAATCAATAGGCAAAGCTATTATGAAAAAGACAACTGTTCTTTTGCTGGCAGGCGGCCTGACCGCTGTCTCGGCCTGCAAATCCACCCAAACCGAGAGTACCGCCACAGGCATGAATACCGAAACGACTACCGCAGCCACTGCAACGGCTGAAACCCAACTGAATTATCCTGAAACCAAGAAAGTAGACCACTCCGATGATTACTTCGGAACAAAGGTGGCCGACCCGTACCGCTGGCTCGAAACTCACAACGAGGAAGTAGACCAATGGGTAGAGGCACAAAACAAAGTGACCTTCAACTATTTGGATGGCATTGAGTTTCGTGACCAGATCAAGGAGCGCCTGACCAAGATCTGGAATTATCCGAAGTATGGCGCACCGTTTAAGAAGGGCGGCAAATACTACTTCTATAAGAACGACGGTCTGCAGAACCAAAGCGTGCTTTATGTGCAGAACACGCTGGAGAGCGAGCCGAAAGTATTCCTTGACCCGAACAAATTCTCTAATGACGGTACTGTAGCCTTGACTGCGCTGTCTTTTGACAAAGACGCGAAGTATGTAGCCTACGGTACGTCAAGCGGCGGTTCTGACTGGAACACGTACGAAGTAATGGAAGTGGCCACCGGCAAAAAGCTCGACGACAAAGTGGAGTGGGTAAAGTTCTCAGGCCCAAGCTGGCACAAAGACGGCTTCTTCTACAGCCGTTACGATGCCCCTACAGAAGGCAACAAACTGGCTAACAAGAACGAGTACCACAAGGTATACTACCACAAAATAGGTACGCCACAGAGCCAGGACCAATTGGTGTACGAAGACAAAACCAAGCCACTCCGCAACTTCTACGGCCAGACCACTGATGATGAGCGCTTCCTGATTCTGAACGTGTCGGAAGGTGCCAGCGGTGCCAACGCCCTGTACTACCGCGACCTGACAGATCCGAAATCTACCATCAAGCCGATTATCGATAATTTTGAGTCAGAGTACAATGTGGTAGATAATGTAGGCGATAAGCTGTTGGTGCGCACAAACAAGAATGCTACCCGTTACCGCCTGGTGCTCATCGACCCGAAAAAGCCACAGGAGCAGAACTGGAAAGTGATTGTGCCGCAAAACGAGAATGTGATGAACGTCGTGTCGCTGGTAGGTGGCCGCATTATTGCCTCGTACATGAAAGACGCATCGAGCGAAGTGGTGGTATATGACACTAACGGCAAGCAACTGAATAAAGTAGAACTGCCAACCATTGGTACCGTAGGTGGCTTCACTGGTGAGAAAGACGATAAAGAGACCTTCTTCACCTTCACGTCCTTTACCTTCCCGCCAACCATCTATCGCTACGAAGTGGCTAGTAACAAGGTAACGCTGTTCCGCAAGACCGAAGTGGACGTGGATACCGAAGCGTACGAAACCAAACAGGTTTTCTATACCTCTAAGGATGGTACTAAAGTGCCGATGTTCATCGTGCACAAAAAAGGCCTGAAGTTGGATGGTAACAACCCTACTTACCTATACGCTTATGGCGGCTTTAACATTTCCCTGACACCAAGCTTTAGCATTGCCAATATGCTGTGGCTCGAGAATGGCGGTGTGTATGCGATGCCAAACCTGCGTGGTGGTGGTGAGTATGG
The DNA here is from genome assembly GCF_058932845.1 of Pontibacter sp. LHS2. NCBI lineage: Bacteria > Pseudomonadati > Bacteroidota > Cytophagia > Cytophagales > Hymenobacteraceae > Pontibacter > Pontibacter sp. LHS2. The sequence goes on along the minus strand of NZ_JBZYWG010000004.1, from coordinate 102,193 downwards.
CGAAGACTGGCACAAAGCGGGTATGACCCCGAACAAGCAGAACGTGTTCGACGACTTCATCGCGGCAGCCGAGTACCTGATCAACAACAAGTATACCTCTAGCGAGAAACTGGCTGTAGGCGGTGGCTCAAATGGCGGTCTGCTGGTGGGTGCCTTTATGACGCAGCGCCCTGAGCTGGCCAAGGTAGCTGTTCCTGCTGTGGGTGTAATGGATATGCTGCGTTTCCACAAGTTCACCATCGGTTGGGCTTGGGTACCGGAATACGGTTCTTCTGAAGACGAAGCACAGTTCAAGAACCTGTATACCTTCTCTCCGCTGCACAACCTCAAAGAAGGCGTGAAATACCCGGCCACATTGGTGAAAACCGCTGACCACGACGACCGTGTCGTGCCAGCGCACTCTTTCAAGTTCATCTCTGAGCTGCAGGACAAAGGCGCACCGGGCAACCCATACCTGATTCGCATCGACGTGCGTGCAGGTCACGGTGCCGGTAAGCCAACGTCACTCGTTATCCAGGAGTGGGCTGATACGTGGGCGTTCCTCTATAAGAACATGGGCGTAAACCCTTATGCTAAAAAGCAGCAGCCGTAATAGGTACAGCTGAAGTTTGAAATTAGGGAAAGCCAGTGCTGCAACAATGCGGTGCTGGCTTTTTTATGCAGCCCTAATAACATTTGAATAGGGCAACACTTATAAGATTAAGTAATTTAGTATCCTTAATTATCTAGCGAATGGGATCAGATTATTTCAATGAACCAACTGAGCGACTAAGTATTAACTTTGATTCCAGAAACTTCCTGCGAAATATAGCTAAGTGGGGTCGGTTGCTGGCCATTATAGGTTTTATCGTCGTTGGCTTTATGGGAGTAGCAGGACTATTTATGTCAGTTGTTTTTTGGGGAGGTATGGGTAGTATTTCTGCTTCAAACCTCCTGAACAGTGCCACTGTAGGTATAGGATTGGGGTTTCTTTACTTCTTAGGTGCTCTTCTATACTTTTTCCCTGCATTATACCTGTATAGGTTCTCGACTAAAATGCTGTCAGGGCTTGAATCGAATAGCGAAGAGTTGATTTCGGAGTCTTTCAGGAATCTCAAGTTGCTTTTCAACTTTATGGGGATCCTGACTTTAATTGCATTAACGTTCTACGTGCTAGGACTGATTTTTATGCCTTTTGACGCATTTATGCGTGTCTTTTTATAAGGCACTCTTGGTTTTAAGCGTGTGTGTATACCTATAATAGGTATGTTTTTTATCCCTATACCTGAAAGCCCCACACCTGATTCTTGCGTACCTTGCAACACGAACCAAACCACACGCTATGAAATCAGTAACTGGGCAAAGCGCCTTTACCGTGCGCTCTACCGAGACAGACCAAAACGGCCAAGCCACTTTGCCGGCCCTGGTAAGCTATATGCAGGAAGCCGCCTGGGACAACACAGCTACCATGGGCATCTCCATGTACGAGCTACTGGACCGTGGCCTGACATGGATATTGCAGCGCATGCGAGTTGAGATGTTCCGCTACCCGAAGCACCGTGAAAAAATCACGGTCGAAACTTGGGCCTCAGGACGTGAACGCGTGTTCCTGCACCGCGACTTCAGGGTATATAGTGCCGATCGTGAGCTGCTGGGGCAGGCGACGAGTGTGTGGCTGGTGATGGATGTGGTGAAGCGCCAGATGGTATCGGTGCCTGATTTTATAACAGCCGTGGAAGTGGTGCCCGGTCAGGAACCATTGCCCTTTGCTAAGGGCAAGCTGCCACCACAAGAGGAGACAATATACGAAGAGCAAATGCCTGTGCGCTGGCACGACATCGACCTGAACCGCCATGTTACCAACACCCGCTACCTGCAATGGGTACTCGAAACACTTCCCGCGGATTTACTCGAAAAGCAGCAGCTAAAAGAAATAGACATTATCTTCAAAGCCGAAAGCACCCTTGGTGACACGGTGATGGCCACAGCCGGATTAGCCAAGGAGCCTGACGCTTTCCTGCACAAACTCACCAGCATCGAGTCAGGCAAGGAGTTAGTGCAGGCAAAGACGAACTGGAGTAGCTAGAAGGTTGGGGCCGTGCTCAGTACTGCATCTCAAAAGGATGGAATAACAATTAACTATCAGCAATCAATAATTGAGATTATGCTAACGATCAGAAAAGGAAATATAGACGACCTGCCACAGGTACATGAGTTGATCAAAGAGTTGGCGGTGTACGAAAATGCACCCGATGAAGTGACCAATACCTTAGAGGATATGCATTGGGATGGATTCGGCGAAAACCCGATCTTTAAATTCTTCGTGGCCGAAACAGAAGAGGGTGTGGTCGGTATAGCGCTTTATTATATCGCTTATTCCACGTGGAAAGGGAAGATGCTTTTCCTGGAAGACCTGATCGTAACCGAGCGTCTTCGCCGAAGTGGCATCGGCAAAATGCTGTTTAATGCCGTAGCTCGCGAAGCAAAGGAAATAGGAGCTAAACGAATGAAGTGGCAGGTACTGGACTGGAACGAGCCGGCTATCACGTTTTATAAAAAGATAGGCGCTAACCTGGACGGAGAGTGGATCAACTGCAATATGACCGAAGAGCAGATAAACGCCTACACGGCAGATTAGCCAGACAATCAGCCTTGACTGATACAAAAACTGGACGCAGCTTATGAAGAAACCGAGTCCTGCTATACCTTAGCAGGACCCGGTTTTTAGTGAATATGCTTACTAATCACGCTCCACATCTTTGCCTACAATCTCGAGCAAAGAACGGAAAGCGACGAATTTTTCAGGATAGCGCTCCAGCACCTTTGCCTGTAAACCCGGCGCATGGTCACGTTGGTATTCTTCCAGATCCTCCAGGTTGCGGCAGATATACTGCACAGCATAAGTAGTGCCGCCGTTGTCCTCTTCGTGCAGCAGGCGAGCTATCTGGTTGTTCAGGAAATAGCCGGTAGCCATTACCTCTGGTATGTGTGTGCTCTTCATCCAGGCTAGCCACTCTTCGGCCACACTGTTGTCGATGTTGATGGTTACGTTGTATATAATCATACTCAAAATTACGATTTCAGGAGCTTTTTGTCAGGTATAGACCAGAAAAATTGAGCGTATACCTTGTAGATCCTACATCATAATAAGGAGATGTCATGGAAAAGGGAAAGAAGCAAAGCACTTAATTCACTGGAAAAGGAGGTTGATATAAGCGGTCTGACCAGTAATTCTATCGATCTAACCACGGTAGTCACAGGCATTCTCAAAAGCTCCTCAGGCAATAGGTAGTTAACCTTTCCACTACAGCGGCTCCATGTAGTCGAGGTCTTTGCCGTAGGTTTCGTTTAGTGTCAGGATGGAGTAGATCGCAATGGCCAGACAAAGTACGGCAAGCAATATGGCGCCCGGCACCAGCCCTACACCGTCTTTCAGGTATGTGAAGGTGATGGTAAGCGGCACAACGGCACCCCGCACAAAATTGGGCACAGTGGTAGTGACGGTAGCTCGTATGTTGGTACCGAACTGCTCTGCTGCAATGGTGACAAACACAGCCCAATACCCTCCGGCAAATCCCAACGCCACGCACAAGGTATAAAATGCGGTCAGGCTGAACTCCCTACCCAACAGGTATACGCCCACAAAAATACCGGTGAGCAGCAAGAAAGCCAGCACAATGTGACGTCGGCTCTGGAAGCGCTGGCTCAGGAAACCACTCGCGAAGTCGCCGAATACCAAGCCTAGGTAGCAAAAAGAAACAGCCCGCGCTGCCGACACCGTATCCGTGACACCCAGCGCAATGCCAAACTCAGGGGAGAAGGTGATCAGAATGCCCACCACATACCAAATGGGTACACCGATCAGGATGCACTTCAGGTACTTCCAGAAGCGCTTGGCATTGGTGAAGAGCGACAGGAAGTTGCCCCGCGTGACATTGGTCTGTTTCAGGTTGTTGAACATTCCTGACTCATACACCCCCACCCGCAGCAAGAGCAGCAGCATGCCCAGTCCGCCGCCAATGAAATAAGCCGTGCGCCAGCCAAAGTACTCGCCCACTATACCTGCCAGTATGGCCCCTGATATACCAATGGTGGCAACTACCATCGTGCCATAGCCGCGTTTCTCCTTAGGAAGTACTTCCGAAACCAACGTGATACCTGCACCCAACTCACCCGCTAACCCCACGCCTGCCACAAAGCGCAGGACCGCATACATGGGGATGGTGGTTACAAAGCCATTCAGGATGTTTGCAACAGAATAGAGAAAGATAGAGCCGAAGAGCACCGAAAGTCTGCCCTTTTTATCGCCAAGCACACCCCAGGCAATACCGCCGAGCAGCATACCTGCCATCTGCACATTCAGCAGCATCACGCCATCGTCTAGCAATGCATCGGGGTCTGTCACGCCCAGCGACTGCAGACTGGGTATGCGCACGATGCTAAATAGGACAAGGTCATAGATGTCCACAAAATAACCGAGGGCCGCCACGATCACGGCTGTGTTGAAGAGGTAATGTTTTTGAGGAGATTGTTGTACAGTCGGCATAAGGTTCAGGGTATGACAGCTTTAAATATAGTATTTTGCTGATAATTGTGAAAGACTGAACGTTAGAGGTGTAATCTTTTAGTGATTTCTATTAGATTAGGGATTATTATTCAATTAGAGAGAACCATGCAGGGTATAGCCAAAAAGCTAAATTTAAAATCAGGGTGGCAGGTGCTCGTGCTCAATGCGCAGGCAGGTATAGTGGAAGCGCTAGAAGCCGGTGGCGTGCAGGTGCACAAAAGTCCTGAAATAGGTGTGTTGTACGATGCGGCGCAGGTGTTTGCCACTAATAGTCAGGAGCTCAACTACTATGTACCACTAGCTGTGCCCTCGCTAAAACCTGCTGGACAGCTTTGGATAGCCTATCCCAAAAAGTCTTCAGGTATAAAATCTGATCTCACCCGCGATACGGGTTGGACGCTTGTATCAGAGCTTGGCTATGCTGCGGTAAGACAGGTGGCGGTGGATGACACGTGGTCCTCATTGCGTTACAAGCATGAGTCGGAGCGCAGCGCCCCTTCAAAGTTTGGAGTAGATGCCCTAGGTATAGACCGCAAGAACAGGACGGTGGAGATACCGCAAGACTTACGGGAGGCATTGGAATCTGCGGGACTGCTGGAGACCTTTGAGAAGCTGGCTTTTACACACCGCAAAGAGCACGTGCTGGCCATACAGGAAGCCAAGCGACCCGAAACCAGGGCGAACCGTATTGGCAAGACCATCCAGATGCTGATGGGGCAACAGCTGCTCGGCCGCTAAACAGGTATAAAAGCAAAAGCCCGCAACAGGCTATACCTGTTGCGGGCTTTTTATGTCCTATGCTAGCGTAGCTTAGTTAGCCACTATAACATTAAAGTCAACATCTACATCTGTTTCGCCGGCAGTGGTGTTAGTACCTGTTTTCAGGCCACCTGGCTGGTGCTTCAGGACCACTTTCAACTTCCCGTTGCCGGTACCCGGACCAGTAGTCACAGTTGATTCCAGACCCACAGGGCGGTTGTTTTGATCTCTATCTGTGATATTTACAGTCAAGGTTGCATTGCCACCTGCAGTTGGCGTAAAGGTATAAACCAGCAAGTGTTCGTCACGCTCTTCATAGATCTCAGTAGTCCTGTTTTCCACAGGCGTTTTGCTTTCGTCAGTGAACGTAACTACGGCTGTATATTCAGTGCCTGGGCGTAGAGTAAGTGGAGCGTTCTGCACCGGCGTACCGGATAAAGTACTGATAGTTGCTTCTGTATTCTGGCCTTTACCGGTTGGAGTCAGTGAAATAGTCACAGCCGTTATTACCTCCTGCTCATCGTCCGGACCCGGATCATCATCATCCTTGCAAGACGCAAAAGTTAGCAAGGTGCCCATCAATAAAAAAGTAAGGTATGGCCTGAAAAGCTTGTTCATACAATAGTTACGTTTAGTAATGATACTTTATTTTAATAGAAGTGTAAATATAAAGAAGTTTTAATAATTAAGGCAACGCGCTCCTAAGACCGTGGTGACTATACCTACAAGTAACCGGATCTACGCCGATTGTATGCGTGTAGTTGTCTGCTGTAATGGACTGCTAACAAATGCTGTATGGATTAATGAGACAATTTGAGCTAAGCTATAAAAAAAGCGGGTACCACCTGGCGCCCGCTTTTTGGAATGTTAATCTGTAAATAAACTATTGAACTCTGGTGTCGAACGTAATGTCTACGTCTGTCTCGCCCGTGTTCTCATTGCTGGTATTGCTCTTAGTGCCCGGCTGGTGCTTCAGTACAATACGAACCTTGCCAGTTCCGGCAGAAGTGGTAGTCGCTGTCGTTTCCAAACCTATTGGGCGACCATTTGCGTCTCTATCCGTCTTCGCGAAAGAAACCAGGTTCTGTGGTGTTACCAGGTAGAAAACCTCATGCGAAGTTCCTTCCTCACGAATTTCTTCTGTCAGGTCGTGTTCGTGGTGGTGGTCACCATGCTCCTCTTCAGAGGCAAAAGTTAAAGTTCCAGTATAGCTTGTATTGGCGCTAAGCACCAGTTCATCTACTTCAGGAGCATTGCCGCCTGGGCCATCAAGGTCTTCCCAGGTAGCTGTTATTGCTTGTCCACCACCAGCTGGTGTCAGAGTTAGTGTTACCGTCGTAACAACATCGTGCTCGTGATCTGGCTCTGGATCTTCCTCGTCTTTACAGGCTGAAAAAGTAAGTAAGCTGCCCATTAGTAAAAAAGCGAGGTAAGGTCTGAATAATTTCTTCATGATAAATAAACTGTTTTAGGTTTAAATAATTGAATTCTTAAGATAAGTGTGACTACAGCGGAACCTTGATGCGGAACATGACCATGCGGCCAAGCTCGTCGGCGAAGTACCGGAGGCGGTTCTGGTAATCGCGGTAGCTGGTGTCAAGCAGGTTGCTGCCCACAATGCCCAACTCCACCTGCTGCTTCCCAAACTGTACATGGGTACCAGCCTCAGCATGCAGCAGAAAGTAAGCAGCTGGTGCCGGCAAAACAGGATCTGACTGTTCATCAGAGCGGTTCTGGCGCCCTACATACAACCCTCCCAACGCCAGGTAACTATCAGAAAGCTTAGAGGCGCTTTCATTTCCGAAACTGTAGCGAAGGGTGTTGTCGGTGCGGCCAGGCGTAATAAATGGTAGGTAGTTGCCTGTCTCCCTGTTTTGAGCATATACTAACGACGTCTTGCTGTTAAGCATAAGACGGTTGGTAAAAGCATAGTCGAAGCTGATATCCGCTCCCCAGAAGCGAGCATCGGCCTGCATGTAGTCGGCCTGCAGATAGGCACCGCCTATGCCCAGAGCATAGTCCGGCGCTATCTGCAGGTAAATGTAATTGTTGATGGTATTGTAATAGAGACTAATCTCTCCGTTTAGCCGAAGGTTAGAATGATAGCCCAGTGTGGCGACAGTGTTCCAGGCATCTTCCGACACCAACTCGGGGTTTCCGCGTTCAAAGGAGGCCGCGCTGTTATGCAGTCCGTTGGCAAATAGCTCGTAGGAGTGCGGTGCGCGGGAGGCATAGCTAACATTGCCACTCAACGTAAAGTGGTAGCCCAGGTCATACAATGCGCCGAGGCTGCCGGAAAAGTTGTGAAAGGTATAGGATGGGCGTAGCACGCCTTCTGTACGGTTCCACCGTTTTATGTCAAGCGACTTGTTGTCATAGCGTATACCTGCCTCCAGTTGCAGGTTGTCCTTTCTCCATTTCTCGTTTACAAAAGCGCCTATTGTGGTATTGATAAAATAAGGAAGCAATGGCCTTGTGTTGGCGGCATAGGAATTATTCTGCCAGATGGTGGTGGCTCCTATGCTACCCGTAACATTAGCAATTGGCGTATGCTCCCATACCAGTTCGGTTGTGTGCGTTTGCAGGTCCAGGTCCAGTTGCGGACGGTCACCGGTATTGCGATGACGATCGTACTCCTGTCGTCTGTTTTCTTGCAAGCCGTACGTGAATTGCAATTCACCGGCATCGCCTGTTTTGTAAAAAGCTTTGGCCTTGAGCAAGTGGTGAGTCACGTCCTGGTAAGGGCGGGCAATAGTATAGGTAAAACTGCCTGCCTCCTCCGGCCGCTCCCGGCCTATGGCATTAGCCAGATCGGTCAGGTTGCCAATGTGAGCCGACGATAAAAAACCTAGCTTGCTGTGGAAATAACTGTAGTACAGCTCCGCTCCAAATCGCTGTTGCCGATAGCCTAGCGTTGCTGCTAAGTTCTGCTCCTCAAAGCCCGTGTTGTTCAGGTTATACCTGGGGGCCTGTGCACTGCCTGCTTTCTTAACAGAAGTGTGCAGGCGCCAGCTCAGCGGCAGTTGGCGCAATTTGCCTTCTACCATGCCGGCCACCGTGCCCATGCGATTGTTGGTGCTACCGATTAGCGTTAGCTCGCCATTTATACCGGCAGAGTCCGGTAGCGCTCTGGGCTCTACCAGTACAATGCCGCCAATGGCGTCGGAGCCGTAGCGTACCCCTGCAGCGCCTTTCACCACTTGCATCTGCTGCGCGTTCATCGGGTCTATTTCAGGCGCGTGCTCATTACCCCATTGCTGGGACTCATGGCGCACGCCATTATTTATAATGACCACCCGGTTGCCAAAGAGCCCATGAATAACAGGTTTCGAAACAGTAGGTCCGGTTTGCACCGAGCTCACGCCGGTCAGCTTCTTCAGTGACTCGCCCAGCGAAAGACCGCGGGTTTCTTCCAGCTCGCGTCCCTGCAGCGTTTCGGTTGCCTGCGCCTGCTCCTGCAGTCGGCTTCCAGTTATCTCCACAGCCTGCAGCTGCTTCGCATCGGCATGCAGGGTCAAGTTACGGACCGTAGAGACGGCCATCCTGAAAGCTGACTGCTCCGGCGTGTACCCGATGTAAGTGATCTTCAAAGTATAGCTACCACGGCACAGATGGTGGAAGTGGTAATTGCCGTACTCATCCGACAAAGTAGCCCGCTGCAGCTCTTCTATATAGATAGTCGCACCGATAAGTGGCTCACGTGTATCGTGGTCAAGCACTTTGCCCGAGAGCGTGAGGCCGCAGTCCTGAACAGGATCGTCCCCGTCCGTGAAGAGCTGCCCTTGCGCCAAGGCTGGAACGGCCACTAGCAGCAACAGCCACGCCAACAGCGTGTGGAATAAAGCGGTTTTGAACACTGTATAAGTTTAATGTACAGTAAGCGCTATCTGCTATATCTGCAAATTTGCAAACACAGGTAGCGGACTTACTTAGGTCAATGAAATTAATGGAAAACCAGTATGCCGTACACGAAAGCCAGAAAGAGAGAATGGCAAGCGGTACGCTGAGCTGATTTAAAAGGATAGGATCATTAAGCCACAGCGGGAGGTCCGCGCAGCGTTAAGCGTGTGTTAGAGGAAAACGCCTGATAAGCGATATACCGGGCGGTATGCTCCGGCAAAAAAACAGGTTCTTGAAAGGTATATATTTCGGTCAGGCCTTGGTAAGGCGCTCCGAACAAATCTTCGACCGGACAGTGATTGTGCTTTTTCTCGACGTGCGCCTTGTTGTGGTCACCTACTAGGTGGCTATGCTCGGTGTGGGCATGGCTGTGCAGGCTAAGCAGCAACTGATCCGGCACCATGGCGCGTGTGAACAGCAGCAGCAGAAAGAGGGCGATATATGTCGTAAAACGGTGCACCTATAGTCGGTCGATCAAAACAAAGATAAAGTTTTTTTACCAATGTTGCCTTTACAAACAAACTTATCGCCTGTTTGGGTTCGCATTGGTGGCAATAGGCCTGGGGTTATCATGCCAAAACAACAAGTTTTATGCCTGTGTGATGCTTAACGTGCAAGGTATAGCGGATGTTTTCTGACAACCTGTCACATATAGACCAATGCTATACCTGTGGAACAAGATTTGAAAGCGCTTGCGCAGACAGGTCACTGCCAGTTAAGAAGACATCACTTGTTAAAATATAGATTTTAAAAGTATAGCACATGGAAGAAAGAGGTAATATTTCGATTCACACCGAAAACATTTTCCCGATCATCAAGAAGTTCCTTTACTCCGACCACGAGATTTTTCTGCGTGAGCTGGTGAGTAATGCCGTGGACGCCACCCAGAAAATGAAGCGTCTGTCCGCCATTGGCGAGTACAAAGGCGATCTGGGCGAGTTGAAAGTGGTCGTGAAGGTGGACAAAGACGCCCGCACCATTACCATATCGGACAATGGTATCGGTATGACGGCCGAGGAGATCAAGAAGTATATCAACCAGATCGCCTTCTCGGGTGCCACGGAGTTTGTGGAGCGCTACAAAGACGCTGGTGAGCAGAACCAGATCATCGGTCAGTTCGGTTTGGGCTTCTACTCTGCCTTTATGGTGGCCGATCGTGTGGAGATCGTGACCAAATCTTACAAAGAAGGCACGGAAGCAGCCCATTGGACCTGCGATGGCAGCACGGAGTTTGCCATAGCGCCTGCCCACAAAGAAGATCAGGGTTCAAACGTGATCCTGAATGTGGCTGCTGATTCTGAGGAGTTTCTGGAGACAGCCCGTATCCGAAACATCCTGGACAAGTATTGCAAATTCTTGCCGGTTCCAGTAGAGTTTGAAGGTGAGATCATCAACAACCCGAACCCGATCTGGACCAAGCAGCCATCTGAACTGACGGACGAGGACTATAAGAACTTCTATAAAGAGCTGTACCCGTTCTCAGAAGCGCCGCTGTTCTGGATTCACCTGAACGTGGACTATCCGTTCAACCTGACAGGTATACTCTACTTCCCGAAACTGAAGAACGACTTTGAGATTCAGCGCAACAAGATTCAGCTCTACTCCCGCCAGGTGTTTATCACCGATGAGGTGAAGGACGTGGTACCGGAGTTCCTGATGCTGCTGCATGGTGTGATCGACTCGCCGGACATCCCGCTGAACGTGAGCCGCTCCTTCCTGCAGGCGGATTCTAACGTGAAGAAGATCAACACCTACATCACCAAGAAGGTAGCCGACAAGCTGAACGACATCTTCAAGAAGGACAGAGAGACCTTTGAGAAGAATTGGGATGACATCAATGTGTTCATCAAGTATGGTATGTTGAGCGACGACAAGTTCTATGAAAAGGCCAAGGATTTTGTGCTGTTGCAGAACACCGAGGGCAAGTACTATACCATGGAAGAGTATAAGGCTCTGACTCAGGCCAACCAAACTGATAAAAATGATCAGCTGGTATTGCTTTATACTACCGATGCCGACAAGCAGCACGCTTTCGTAGAATCAGCTCAGAACCGCTCCTATGACGTGCTTAAGCTGGACTCAGTAATCGACAGTCACTTCATCGGTATGCTGGAGCAGAAACTCGAGAAAACTACCCTGAAGCGTGTAGACTCCGAGACGATTGGCAAGCTGATCGAGAAAGAGGAGGCTACCGACAGTGTGCTGAACGATACCGAGAAGGAAGATCTGAAGAAGATCTATGAGGCGGCCATCAGCAACCAGAACATGCAGGTGGAAGTAGCGCCGATGGCCCCGGACGATGCGCCGGTGATCATCACCCTGCCAGAGTTTATGCGTCGCATGAAGGACATGAGCAAAGCAGGCGGTGGCGGTATGATGTTCATGGGCAACATGCCGGACACTTACAACGTGACCATCAATGCGAATCACAGCATCAACCAGCGTATTCTGAAGGCAAAGGATGACAATAAGGAGCGCATTGCCCGTCAGGCATTCGACCTGGCGCTGTTGTCACAGAACATGCTTTCCGGCTCAGCCCTGACTGCCTTCGTGAAGCGCAGCGTGGACCTGATCGACAAAGAGTAAGATTACCTTTTCATAATTACACTTAACAGCATAAAAGCGGCACCCGGTTGGGCGCCGCTTTTTGCTTTGTGGCGGGTTTACTTGTGAACTAAGCCGCCCGACGAAAAGTTATAGGGGCTAAACTCATTGGCGTGTTGGCCGGTATATGATTTTTAAGCATATTTACGTTGCTTAGATAAGGTTCTGTCCAATCACCATTCAAAAGCGCATTGATTCAAACTTATTCCATGAAGCACCTTCTTCATCTTGTCTGGCTTGGTTTTTTGCTGGTTGTAGGGCTTGCAGGCTGCAAACCAAAAGCCTACAACAGTGACTATAACCTGAGCCGTGCTGCCCTGAAGCAGAGTGCCAAAGCTGAAGCGATAGCTTTGGCTGATACCGCGAAGCCATCTATGGAGACTGGTGAGGTGGAAGAGGTAGAAGAAAAGCATCAGAAAAAACGCAAGCGGAAAGCTGACAAACGCTATTTCATGGGCGACAGGGTGTCCCGTGGCTTCGTGAAGTCCGGTGGCCGTGGCGACCGGGAGGTGATCGAATCTTTCAGCTACCTGGTCGAGTTTCAGCAGCCTGACCCTTACGCTCCCGAAAAATACTACTACGATACCAAGCGGCGCAAACTTTATAAAAGTCGCAGCGAACTGAATCCGGAGCAGCACAGGGTACTGCATGGCCCTTACAAAAAAGAACTTGGCGGTGAAGTAGTGGAAGAGGGTTATTTTTATGTAGGAACGAAGCACCTGCGCTGGGAACGTTACAACCGTGATGGGATCCTGTTGTCAAAAGAGCATTTCGAAAAGGGCTTCGTGCGTGATGCTAAGGTGATTTACTATGAAGGCACCAAAAAGATAAAAGAGGTTATACCGTATGCTTACGGCGAGGTGCAGGGCACGTATTACCGCTTCTACGAGAACGGACAGCTGGAGTGGACCGGGCAGTACCAGAAAGGCCGTAAAGTAGGCGTATGGGTAAAGCATTTCGATTTCAGAGCCCGTCGCCAGTACGAGTACCAGTATCCGAAAACACCTTACGAGCCTGCCATGGAGCCGTTCTTGGTGAAGCAGTATGATCGCCACGGCACTCTGATCTACGAAAAGGACAAACTGGACAAACGGGCCTCGGCTCGCTAATGAAAGGCGTCTTCGATGTGAAACAGCTCCGGTGGGTTACTCATCGTGATGGCAATGATATCAAAGCGAATGTCTTCCTGCCAGCCTGTTTTTAGGATATAAGAATCAGCTGCATTGAGAATCATGCGCTGCTTTCGGCGGTTCACAAACTCTTCCGGATAGCCAAAATCATCATTGGTTCGGGTTTTCACTTCTACAAATACCAGTACTCCATTTTGGCGAGCAATAATGTCGATCTCGGCTTTGCCCATGCGCAGGTTGCGTTGCAGGATGCTGTACCCTTTCTGGTGAAGCAGTTCGCAGGCCAGGTCTTCGCCGTTGGCTCCTGTAGATAGATGAGGTGCTTGCGGTGTCATCATAAATGATTTAAACTTAGAATAGCGCCAGGTGGTTTTATGGCAGTGGTCGGAGTTGCCGTTTGCGTATACCCCCGGGCGGGCGTATCTTTGCTGAGAACGAAGGGTATAAGCCCGGCCGGCACTACCGTCTGCTGAGAAGCTATACCTTGAAAGAAGGGAGAATAAACGTGTCACAGAACAAGACCATACAGTTTGAGCACCTGGGACTGATCGATTACAAGGAAGCTTGGGATTATCAGGATAAGCTCTTTACAGGTATACTGGAGATGAAGGCCCGCAACCGCACTGCCGCTCCCGAGGCGCAGGAGGTGACGCCAAACTACCTGATTTTCTGCTCGCATCCGCACGTGTATACCTTGGGCAAGAGCGGTCACGAATCCAACCTGCTCATTAACGAAGAGGGGCTTAAGGCGAAAGGAGCCACGTTCTACAAAATCAACCGTGGCGGTGATATTACTTACCATGGTCCGGGGCAGATCGTGGGCTATCCGATTCTGGACCTCGATAACTTCTTCACCGACATTCACAAGTACCTGCGTTTTCTGGAAGAGGCGATCATCCTGACCCTGAAAGACTATGGTATAGAAGCGGGCCGTATACCTGGCCTCACCGGCGTTTGGCTGGACCACGTGGAACAAAAGAACCCGCGCAAGATCTGCGCCATGGGCGTAAAGTGCAGCCGCTGGGTTACGATGCACGGTTTCGCCTTCAACATCAACACTGATTTAGACTATTTTAATAACATCGTGCCCTGCGGTATCACCGACAAGCAGGTTACTTCGCTGGCCAAAGAGCTGGGCCGCGAACTGCCAATGGCAGAGGTAGAAGAAAAACTACAGAGCCACCTGGCTACTCTTTTTGAGGCGAGCATTACAACAGATTAAATGAAAAAGGATATTGATTTCACCCCGGTTCAGGGTGTGGCCATTGCCATTGCTTTCACAGGTGAGTCGGCGGACAAGCGCACCTGGAACGTATACCTGATCAACAACAATAGCATGGCGCTTGACAATGTGTTTGTCACATCGAAGGGATACGGCACTATAAAAGACGAAGAAGTGAAGACATCTGTGCTGCGCCACATGTTTGAGCGTGTAGAGGCCAAAAGCTTTGTGCAGGTAGAGCTGATCGACCCGTCCGTATTCAAACTCAACAACGAGTATTGGGTAAGCTACTACATCGATGGCAAAATCTATGATAAGCGCTTTGTTTTCGTGCCTGATTCCATCACAGACGAGCATCTGATCGAGATCAGCATGTTGCAAATGCAGGGTGTGCTCCACTCTTAAGGTATAGCAATCTAATCTTTTTCGCCCTGACCGTGTATTTGATAAACCGCATAAGGTATAGTTTCGGGCTCGTGCTGCTGCTCTTGGTGGTGACCTGGCCGTTACAGGCACAAGTGCTGCCACTGGACCAGAAAAACACCCTGAATGGCAACTGGCAGGTATACGACGCCGGTTCCAGTAACCTGGTGCCCTATGCTGTGAACCTGCACGGTGGCTACAGTGCGGTGCATCAGTGGGTGACCATGGCGCCTTCAAAGCCCTTTGTGATTGACTTTACAGCCCAGAAGGACCTGTGCCTTTTCCTGAACAACCAGCTGATCTTTACGGCGGACTCTACTTCCAACTATACCTTCGATCTGACCACCTGGAACAGCCGGGTAAAGCCAGTGAACGGGCGTTACCTGCTGTCAGTATGGCATCCGTCGCAGCACCCGAATGTAGGGTCTTTCCGCAACCGGGTGCAGACAGAACGCAACGAAAACGAAACCGTGCAGGGCAGCTTCTCAGTTAGGCTGCGGGAGTACGTCAACCAGAATGCCTTCATTATTTTCATGCTGCTGATCGGGTTATTGTATGGCAGCCTCAAGACCACTTTCCCCTCAGACTTTCATACCGTGTTTGGTGCGCAATCCTTTTGGCGAACCAGAACCCTCGACGATGGCCTCCTGACCAAGCCGCTGAGCACCTGGTCCGGTGTACTGTTTATCGTCGCTTTCTCGATGTCTATGGCGCTGTTGATCGCGGCTATTCATACCAATGTGCAGCACGTGCGTATCTTCAATCGGCTCTTTCCTGTTTCAGAGTCAGATATCACCACCAAAATATTGTTCTATACCTTTCTGATCTTTGCAGTTATCCTGTTAAAGTACCTTTTCCTGAAAGTCATGGGCTATATTTTCGGATTAGAACAGATTGTACAGGTGCAATTCAGTGAGTTTCTGCGCTCTCTGCTGTTTTTGGGTCTTTTTCTGCCAGTAGTCATGCTACTCTATCTTTCCCTGAACCAGGTAGCTCCTGATACCGTACTCACCGTTTCGAGCATGGCGGTGCTCTTACTGCTGGTTATCACGATTATTCGTGTGTTTGTCACAGTAAATAAGCAGACTTCTGTGATAAATTTGCATTTATTTTCTTACCTTTGCGCCACAGAAGTGATTCCGTTAGCCATCATGTTGAAATTTATTGTGTTTAACTTTTAAAAACACAAAAAAGAAGGTTTCGACAGGCGGCTTATAATATAAAAACAGACTTCCATACTCTATGGCTGAAAGTAAAGAAAAGGCTTGGGCAAATCCTGAAAGACACAGTGTTCCGATCAAGAGTATACTTGTAACGCAACCACAGCCTACTACTGACAACTCTCCCTATCTCTCTATCGCTGAGAAATATGGTATTAAGGTAGATTTCAGGGCGTTTATCGAAGTAGAGCCTGTTTCCTACAAAGAATTCCGCAAAGACAAGGTAGACATCCTGTCGCATACGGCTGTGATCTTTACTAGCCGCAACGCTGTAGACCACTTCTTCAGAATCTGCCAGGAGAGTAAAATCGAGATGCCAGCCGACATGAAGTACTTCTGTATTTCAGATCAGACGGCTTACTATCTGCAGAAATACATTACCCTGCGCAAGCGCAAGTTGTTTGTAGGTGAGAAGACAGCCAAGGATCTTTTTGAAGTCATCAAGAAGCACAAGAACGAGAAGTTCCTGTATCCTTGCTCCAACATCCGCAAGGACGATATACCTGGTTTTCTGCAAGCCAACAAGATAAAGCACACAGAAGCTGTTATCTACAAAACGGTGGCTGCCGACTTATCGGATCTGGACGATGTGACTTACGATTGCATTGCCTTTTTCAGTCCATCAGGCATCACTTCACTGTTTATCAACTTCCCTGATTTCAAACAGAACAATACCCGCATCGCGGCATTTGGCCCAACCACAGCCAAAGCGGTGCGTGATGCAGGGCTGGAGCTGGACATAGAGGCGCCAATGCCAAATGCCCCTTCCATGACCGGAGCTATTGAGGTGTATATACAGGGGCAGAAGAAATAAATAGCCTCAATTTAAGGCCAGATTAAAACAGTAAAACGCAAAAGCAAGTAGAATCAACCATCTGCTTGCTTTTGCGTTTTACTGTTTAATATATATATTTGGTTCAACTCTGGCTCTTTAACGTCCAGTTAACGCTTGCTTAGCTGCAACATTCTATGAAAAAGATAATACCTGCCGTTTTGTTGCTGTTCATCTGCCACCTCAACTCCTGGGCGCAGCAACAGCCTCAATTTACCCATTATGGATTCAACGGCATGTATATCAGCCCAGCTTATGCAGGTATAACCAACCGTCCTGAAATACAATCCATCTATCGTTACCAGTGGTTGAACTACGACGCCTCGTTTGACGATGGCGGATCTCCGCGTACCTTGCTGCTAACAGCCCATACCCCGGTGCGCCTGCTGAAAGGTGGTGTAGGTATAACCTTGGTGCAAGACCAGATTGCTAACACCCGGATACAGCAAGCGGCCATCTCTTACTCTTTCCATTTAAATGTGGGCGAAGGCAAATTAGGTATAGGTGTGCAGGGTAATATAAATAATATAAGAAAAGGCAGCTACCGCTTCATCGACGAAGGAGACCCTAATATCCCGTTCAACAGTTCAGACTCCAAATTTGATATGGGAGCTGGCGTATGGTATGAGTCAGAGCGCTTTTATGCAGGCGGTGGCGTGACCAATTTGCTGCGCTCCAGTTACCAGTTTATGGATGTTGATAACACAGGAGGCGGACGCGTAGTTGGCGAGAACCATATATACCTGACAGGCGGCTACCATTTGCCGTTGACGAACCAACTGGTACTTACCCCAACAGCCCTTCTAAAGCATGATACTGAGACGTTTTCATTTGATGCAGGAGCCCGCATAACATTTGATGAAAAATATTGGGGCGGATTGAATTTTCGGCATCAAGAAGCTGTTAGTGCGCTTGTGGGTATAGCGATGTTGCAGGATAACGCGCTGCGGGTAGGATATGCATTAGATCTGACAACATTTAACAGAGAGGCCAAGGCCCCAACATCACATGAAGTGATGGTTTCCTATCGATTACCTGAGCCAGTTGTTCGGTTCAGACCGCCAGTGCGAACCCCACGCTATAATTTCACTAAATAAATTTTCGTGATATTGTATTTATCACGGAAAAGCTGTATTCTTGAAAAAATACAGTTAAAATAATTCTCGTATGGTATAATAATCTTGATATAATACCGTTTGAAAATTATTAATAAGTGAGAATTTTAATTGTTTTTGTTTTATTTCTAATTCTCAATATATTTGCTACACCAGAAATAGTGTGCATAAATAATTGCTAAAAAATTTACTTTTTCCAAAGTCATCATGAACAAACTATTAAAGCTGTCTTCCTTCGCTTTGGCGGTGGTACTGCTTGCGAGTTGTGGGTTAAGAAGAGGACCGCAAGGCGACCTAGTAGGCGCAGAGGATCGACCAGACTACAATCCACAGGCTGTACCTTACGGCATGGTTGCCTGCCCGGGCGGAACTTTCCATATGGGCCAGGCAGATCAGGATATAGCGGCAACTATGGCGAACCTGAACAAGCAGGTGACGATAGGCGGCTTCTATATGGACGAAACCGAGATCACGAACAACGAGTACCGTCAGTTCATTGAAGTAATGATCAATGACTCGATTGATATTCTTGGTGAAGACTTTGTGATGACAAGCCTATACCCTGACACAACTGTTTGGGTGCGCGACTTCACTTACCACATGGGTGATCCATTAATGGAGTACTATTTTTCTCATCCTGCATTCGATGAGTATCCGGTGGTGGGTGTGAACTGGTTTGCTGCCAAGTACTTCTCTGACTGGAGAACAAAGCATAAAAACCAAGCCAATGCTGACAACGGCATGGCGCCAATGCCGAAATTCCGTCTGCCATCTGAGGCTGAGTGGGAATACGCTGCCAGAGGCGGCCGCGATATGGCAACATACCCTTGGGGTGGTCCATACCTGCGCAATGCCAAAGGCTGTCTGCTGGCAAACTTTAAGCCGGGCCGTGGTGACTACTACAGTGATGGCTTTACTTACACGGCTCCTGTAGCCCAGTTCTTCCCGAACGACTTTGGCCTGTATGACATGGCTGGTAACGTAGCCGAGTGGTGCGAAGATGCCTACGCTGATGCTACTGTGCCGATTACCTGGGACTTGAACCCAGTTTACTATGATGATAACGAGCCTCGCAAAGTAGTGAGAGGCGGCTCTTGGAAAGATATTGCATACTTCCTCGAAACAGGCACTCGTAACTTCGAATATCAGGACTCAGCCAGATCTTATGTTGGTTTCCGCAACGCGATGATCTACCTGGGACGCTCTTCAGGAAGAGAGTTCAGATAGTCAATAGAAGTCTTCTAACAGTTAAAAACTAAACAATTTAATACCCAATCGTTCACATTTAATTTTTGAAAACAAAATGAGCAAAGCTAGAGGTCGCAGTTTCTTGTACGACGTGTTGATGCCCAAAGTGTATGGTCTTGGTGCCGCAGTCGTAATTATCGGAGCATTGTTTAAAATTCAGCACTGGCCAGGTGCCGACATCATGCTGATCGTAGGTCTTGGTACAGAGGCCGTAATCTTTGCACTTAGTGCATTCCAGCCGCAGCCACATGATCCAGATTGGGCAAGAGTATACCCACAACTGGCTGATGACTACGCAGGAGAAGGACTTATCCCAACTACAGCTTCAAACAACAACACATCAGTTACAAAAGAACTTGACAAGATGATGCGTGACGCTGACATTACGCCAGCTACAATCAACACACTAGGTCTTGGTCTGAACAGACTAAGTGAAACAGCAGCTCAAATGGCTGACCTAAGCCAGGCAACTGCTGCTACTAACGAGTACGGTGTACGTGTGAAAGCAGCCGGTGACGAGCTGGGCCGTATTACACAAGCTTATGCTACAACAGCAGATGCACTGTCTAAAATGGCTGTTGCTACTAACGACGCACAGGAGTACCATGCACAAGTACAAGGCATGACAAGAAACTTAGGTGCTCTGAATGCTGTTTACGAGATGGAGCTTCAGGATGCTAACAACCACCTGAAAGCAATGAACAAGTTCTACGGAAACCTGAGCATGGCCATGGAAAACCTGACCGATGCCAGCAAAGACACTGAGCAGTTCAAGCAAGAAGTTTCTAAACTGACGCATAACCTACACTCACTGAACACAGTGTACGGTAACATGCTGACAGCTATGAAAGGCTAATTGCGCATCATTTCCTAAATCAACAAGAAAACAACAGTAACTAAGTAGAAAATGGCTGGAGGAAAAGAGACACCACGGCAGAAGATGATCGGTATGATGTACCTGGTACTGACCGCACTTCTCGCCCTGCAAGTGAACTCTGCTATCCTGTTAAAGTTTCAGTTTATTGATGAGAGTCTTATGGACGTCAACAATAAAACGCAAACTGACAATAGCGGAGTTGTAACGAATATTAAATCCAAGGTCAGCGAAGGTGGTAACCGAGAAAAGGACAAAACTGTTCTCGAGAGCGCCAATGCTGTTAGAAAAGAAACAGGTGAACTAGTAGAGTATATTCGTGGCCTTCGTGCAACACTGATCCAGAAAACAGGTGGTGAGAACGAAGAGAAAACCGGATATGCTAACCCAAGTGCTGAAGATCTGGTTGCTATGACGATGATCGGACCTGCAAGTGCTAAAAACGGTGCGGCCTACGAGTTAGAGCAGCGTTTGAACAACTACGCTAAGTTCATGAAGCAGTACAACCCAGGCATGCCAGAGATTCTGGCTCGTGACGGAAAGACTGACCCGATGGCTGCTAAAGACCGCGCTCAGCGTAATAAGGACTTTGCACAGCTGAACTTTGAAGCTACTCCACTGGTAGCTGCGCTTGCAACCCTTTCACAGAAAGAAGCAGAGATCCTGAAGTATGAAGCTGATGCCCTGCAGAACCTTGCTCAAAGAGTAGGTGCAGACATCATCAAGTTCGAGAAGATCTTTGCAATGGCACGCGCTGAGTCTAAGACAGTAGCTGCTGGTACCAAATACAAGGCTGATATGTTTATCGCCGCTTCATCTGACGCTATCACTCCAAAGATGACGTTCCAGGGTAAGCCGATCAATGTAGTAGACGGTAAAGGTATCATCGAATTTACAGCTGCAGCGAACAACTACGACGCTGATGGTAACTCAAAGCAAACTTGGAAAGGTCAGGTTATCATTGACAAGAACGGTGAGCAGGAAGTACTGGACGTAACAGAAGAGTACATCGTAGCGAAGCCAGTGATTCAGGTACAGTCTGCTTCAGTTCAGGCACTTTATTTCCAGTGCGCTAACGAACTGAACATCCAGGTGCCAGCACTTGGTGCAGTTTACGATCCTAGCTTCTCAGCAACAGGTGCTAGTGCTGTAAAAGGCGCTAAAAAAGGTCAGGTAACGGTTATTCCGAATGCTACTGAAGTGAAGCTTAATGTAAGCAGCGGCGGTAATGCAATTGGTTCAGAAACTTTCAAAGTTCGTCCGATCCCCCGTCCTACACTAGCTACTTTGGTAAATGGCAGACCAGTTGACCAGAAACGTGGTATACCTGCTCAATCTATCAGAGCGGTTGAAATCCAGGCTATACCTGAAGAAGGCTTCAAGCAATTTTTGCCAAACGAAGCTCGTTATAGAGTAACAAAGTGGAGAGCATTCCTGGTAAGAGGTTCTCAGCCAGTAGATCAGGCTGAATTCTCTAGCCCAACTGGTGACCTGAGCCGTTTTGCAGCGAAAGCTGGTAAAGGCGACCGTGTTACGATCGAGGTGATGGAAGTAAAACGCCTGAACTACCAGGGGACACCAGTATCTGCTAACGCATCTGGTGACGGTATCTTCACTATACCACTTAACTAAAAAGATTAGAAGCTTACAAGGAATATGAAACTTATAAAAGCAATAGGTGTAGCAGCTGGTATATTGTTCTCTTTCGGAGCAGTGGCGCAGCAAGTGTCTACCACACAGTCTAGCAATCCATCAGCAAGACCTATTCCGGAGTCAGATGTTCTGTTTAAGAAAACGGTATGGCGCAAAATTGATTTGCGTGAGAAACAAAACAGACCATTGTTTTCTGAAAACAGAGAGATCACCAAAATTTTGATCGATGCTGTAAAAAGCGGCGAATTGGTGGCTTATAAGTCAGACTCAGTTAATGTACCGCTATCAAGAGAGGAATTCCTGGAGAACATGACCGCAAAAGATATGGGCGGCGGTTTGACAGAGGAAGAAATCGCAGCTGGTTTCGGTCAACAAGAGGAAGAGGAAGATGCCTGGGGAGCTGCTCTGGGTACGACGGCTACAAAAGATGCTGCTCCTGTAAGCAACGAATATTTTGCAAAACAACTTTATCTCCTGGAACTGAAAGAGAACGTAGTTTTCGATAAGAAGCGTTCTCGTATGTACCATGATATCCAGACAATCAGTATTAAAGTACCTTCCACGCTTAACCCACTTGGTTTTGAGCAGACAGTAGGTAGCTTTAAGATGAGCGATCTGGTGAAGGTTTTCAGAAACAATCCTGAAAATGCTATCTGGTACAACGCTCAGAATGATGCTCAGCATAAGAACCTGGCTGATGCGTTCGATCTGTGGTTATTCAGCTCTTATATCACGAAGATATCTAACCCGAATGACAGAGCATTAGGAGATATCTATGGTGGTGGTAAGAAAGGCCTGTTAGCTGCTCAGGAAGCGCTTGAAGCGTTGATCGAGTACGAATACAGCCTCTGGAGCTACTAGTTATAAGACAACTACAAAAAAGGGGAGATCTGAAAAGATCTCCCCTTTTTTATTATAGGCTGAACTGGTAAATGATCTATCCAAGGCAGGTGTAAGCTGCACTAAAATCAAGTATACCTATCTCAAAGTTTGATTTGATCAGTTAGTAGATAAATAATGAGATGAGGACTGCAGTAGTAATCAGTAAAAGAGCAACAAAAGAAGAAGAGCGATAAGGCCTAAATTTAGGCAACGAGGAAGATTATAGCCTTAAGCAGCTCCTTCGTTACTATGGAAATAGTCATAGAGTATCTGAGCCTTTCGCTGCCCAACCTCAACTGTCAATTCTGCCAAAGTTAGCTCTTTAAGTTTCTTTACGGATCTGAATTTCTGAAGTAAAGCGTCAGCAGTGCTTGGGCCAATGCCTTTTACGTCAGTTAGTTCTGTCTTCAGAGTGCCAGCATCGCGGCGGGAGCGGTGGAAGGTAATGGCAAACCGGTGCGCTTCATTACGCAAGCGCTGAATCAGCTTCAAGGATTCCGACTTTTTGTCAATGTATAGCGGAAGCTTATCTCCGGGATAGAAAATCTCTTCCAATCGCTTGGCTATACCTACGATGGCAATCTTGCCCCACAGATCAAGGTCTTTTAATGCCTGTACAGCAAAGCTGAGCTGCCCCTTACCACCATCAATGATGATCAACTGAGGCAATGACTGTTTCTCTTCAAGCAATCGTTTGTAACGACGAGAGACAACCTCATACATCGACTCAAAGTCGTTGGGGCCGACGACAGACTTAATATGATAGTGACGATAGTCTTTTTTGCTAGGCTTTCCGTTTTTGAAGCATACCATAGATGCAACCGGATTATCACCCTGGAAGTTAGAGTTGTCAAAGCACTCAATGTGACGCGGGAGCTCAGTTAATCGAAGGTCCTTCTTCATGGTTTCCAATACACGGACCTCCCGTTGCTCTCCCAGATTTTTATTTTGCTCCTGTCGACCCTCACGCTCTTTGCGCAAGTACATGGCATTCTTCATAGATAGATTAAGCAGTTTGCGCTTATCACCTATCTGAGGCTGTGTAATCGTGATATTATCAAGCGGCAAGGAAAGCTCTATGTTTGTAATAATCTCACGTGAAGTGCTCTCAAACTCGTGCCGCAACTGCACGATCACAGAAGCCAGCAACTCTTCATCAGATTCATCCAGCTTCTTATGCAGCTCCAATGACTGCGTTTGGATGATAGAGCCGTTCATGACTTTCAGGTAGTTCACAAAAGCACACTTTTCATTCGACGTGATCGAAAAAACGTCAATATTAGAGAGTGTGTTACTAACTACTGTAGACTTTGCCTGGTAGTCTTCCAGCATATCAAGCTTTTGTTTGTAGCGATGAGCCTGCTCAAACTGATAATCAGCTGCCGCAACAGCCATTCGCTCTTTGAAGTAGTTTTTGGCGATGGAGAGATTACCTGAAAGGATATTCTTGATTTGCGCGATGTACTGGTTATAGTTAGTTTCATCAACCAAATCCTCGCACGGGCCTTTGCAATTACCGATATGATACTCGAGGCATACCTTGAACTTGCCGGCTGCGATATTTTCAGGAGATAGGTTATAGGTACACGTGCGCAGGGGATACAAGGTACGGATCAGGTCCAACACAATGTGCATGGTCGTACCGCTGGGGTATGGACCGAAATAGCGGGAGCCATCGTTGATCTTATTGCGCGTACTGATAACCCTCGGGAAGCGCTCATTTACAATACAGATGTAAGGATAAGTCTTCCCATCTTTCAACAGGATATTATACTTAGGCTGATACTGCTTGATCAGGTTGTTCTCCAGCAAAAAGGCATCGGCCTCGGTATCAACTATCGTGAATTCGATGTCCTTGATCTTGGAGATGAGTTTGAGGGTCTTCTTGTTATGCTGTGCAGAGCGATTGAAATAGGAGCTAACCCGCTTCCTGATATCAATCGCTTTGCCTACATAGATGATGCCATCATCATCAAAAAACTTATATATGCCTGGTTTATGTGGTAAGTGGGATATCTTCTCCCGTAGCTTCTCGTTTGCAGCCATGCTTAATTTTCATTAGAAAGCATCTAAGTCGATCGGGGCAGGTGTTTGGTAAAACTGATCCTGTTGCAGGGAGTCTACCGTCATGCCGTTATTATACTTAGAACAATCTAATTCTACCGATAAAGGCGTAGAAGGTTTAGGGAATGGGTCTTTTGATCTTTCCAATGACTTGTCAGCATATACCTTCTGCATAAAGTTACCATAGATCGGCATGGCCAGTTTGTTACCCTGACCCAGTGCGATCGTACGGAAGTGAATTGAACGGTCATCACCTCCAACCCAGGCACCAGCTACCAGATCAGGTGTAATACCCATGAACCAGGCGTCAGAGTAGTTCTGTGTAGTACCAGTCTTGCCGCCGATCTCGTTCTTAAGTCCGTTGCGGTGGCGCAGGCCATAGTAAGCTGTACCGCCCGGCTCAGCTGCAGCCTTGAGCATATGCACCATCATGTAAGCAGTCTCTTCACTAAGGGCGTCAACGGTCTTGGGTACAAACTCGTGTAGCACATTGCCGTGCTTGTCTTCTATGCGGGTAATAAAGTTAGGCTCTATCCAGGTACCGCTGTTCACATAAGTACCGTAAGCGCCTACCATATCATAAAGCGTCACATCATTTACACCCAGTGCAAGCGATGGATTCGCCTCAAGCGGCGTTGATATACCCATACGCTTAGCAGTCTTAACCAATGTCTCGGCTCCGAGCTTATTCACCAGGAAAGCAGAAATTGAGTTAACAGACTGTGCCATGGCTTTGCGGAGCGTAAACTTCTCTCCTGAGAACTTATTGTCAGCATTGTTCGGGCACCACATCGTACCATCACCCAAAGGTATACATACCTGCGTGTCGAGCACTTCGTAGCAAGGGTAGTAACCATTCTCGATAGCGGCTGTGTACAGGAAGGGCTTGAAGGTGGAGCCTGGCTGACGAGCACCCTGTTTCACGTGGTCATACTTGAAGTGCTTGTAATTGATACCTCCAACCCATGCCTTAATGTGACCAGTCTGCGGTTCCATAGCCATAAAGCCCGTTTGCAGATAGTGCTTATAGTGCTTGAGCGAGTCAAGCGGGCTCATCTGTACTTCTTTCTCACCATCATAGGTAAAGATGGTCATCGGAATCTTCTTGTTGAGATAGTAATTAATAGAGTCCTGATTGCCATCAAACTGTCTTTGCAAGTTGCGGTAGCGGTCGGTGCGCTTAATAGCGGTCTGCAAATAATCTGGTATTTCTTTTCCCTGACGATCAATCCACGGGTTACGGCCTTTCCAGTGAGAGAAGAACTCTTTCTGGCGGTCTTTCATGTGCTCTTCTACGGCCTGCTCAGCATAAGTCTGCATGCGTGAGTCGATGGTGGTATAGATCTTCAGACCATCCGCATACAGGTCGTAGCCATTTTCACGGCACCATTTCAGCAAAAATTTGCTGGCTTCGGTACGGAAGTAAGGGGCAAGGCCTACGTTTTGGTTCTCAACACGGTAATTCAGTTTGATATCGGTCTCTTTCAAGCTGTCATACTCGGCCTGTGTCATATAGCCGTACTTCACCATCTGCGACATGACCACATTGCGGCGACGCTTGGAGTTTTCAGGGTTGAATTTCGGACTGTAGAAGTTCGGGTTTTTAAAGAGGCCGACCAATACAGCTGATTCCTGCACTTCCAGATCACTGGCATCTTTTCCGAAAAAAGTCTTAGCGGCTGACTGCAGACCAAAAGCATTGCTACCAAACTCGAAGATGTTCAGGTACATGATCATGATCTCCTGCTTGGTATAAGACTGCTCCAGTTTCACAGACATGATCCACTCCTTCGTTTTGTGGATAAGCGTACGGAAGCCCGGCTTGTCATTCAGATAACCGTTGTTCAGCTCTTCGCCACGGGTACGAAACAGATTTTTGGCTAACTGCTGGGTCAGGGTACTACCGCCACCTTTGGAACTGCCGATCATCAGGGAGCCCGCCACACGTGCCATCGCTTCAGGGTCTATACCTGAGTGCTCTTCAAAGCGGATGTCCTCTGTTGCCATCAAGGCATGTACAAAGTTCTCGGGCAGGTCTGTATAATCGATCGGTGTACGGTTCTCGCGGAAGTACTTGCCCAGTTCCTTATTGTCGGCTGAGTAAAGCACGGAGGAAAGGGCGCTTTTCGGGTTCTCAAGCGTGCGCATGTTGGGCAGGTCTCCGAAAAGATTCAGAAAATTGACGCTGACCGCATAGATGTAAAGTATAAACACAGCCAAGCCACTCAGGAAAAGCAGCCAGAGTGTGGAAATGATCTTAGGGAATACCGTTTTTGGTTTTGGGCGAGTGGTTGTTGCCATGTTAATTATTCGTTCTGAAGTAATTCAGATATTCTTCTACATCCTTCTTCTGAAGCAACTTCTGCCAGTTGGCGGATGATATTGCAAAGGTAATGAATTCTACGCCCCGAATTCTGCCGATCGGGGATTGCGGCGCTTTTTGTTTAATGTTATAAGCCTGTGCCTCTTTCAGGTTAGGGAAAGCCCGCAGCAGCAGCATGCCTCTACTCCCATCGAAGGGCTGTTGCTCAAGAGCTAGCTTCTGGTTACGGAAGTAAGTGTTGTTATACTTTTCATACTTCGCCACGATGTCTTTGAAAGCAGCATGCTCTGTAGGGTATAGCATCACATAATAATAAGCCGAGTCAGGAGCGCTGGTAAAGGCCAATGGGTCAACTGCCGGAGCTTTTACCTCTGGCGTCTGAGCTGTAGCGGTGTCCTGTGCTGTAGAGGCCGCATCCAAAGGCGTGCCAATCTGAGCAGCGGCTGTCGTATCAGCACGATTAACTGACGCGGTATCAGGTATAGGAAGCGTTGTGGCAGGTCGCTGCGGCTGCATGGCTGCGTTTCGCTCACGTGCTGATGCCAATGCAATATTAGTATTAACCCGTTGCTCTGGCGTTCGCTCGTCTGACAATTGCGCTGTAGGTGGCGTTGGTGCCTCCTGACGGAGCTGTTGTTTACTCTCCAGGTCCTGGTACCGCTTCAGCAATTCATCGGCACGGGGAGTCAGCGGACTAGACGGGTGCTGTTGCTTAAAAGCAAGCAGCTGCTGTCGAAGCAACTCCGGTCTTTCAGAGCGTGCGGTGATCATTACATGCAGGAAGGCAACTTTATCAGGTATGTCATTCAGCGGGTATACCTGGCTCAGCGATGTGAGCAGCGCAGTGGCCTGCTGATACTCGCCTTGCTCATACTGTGCATAGGCAGAGTCATACAGAGCATGCGCCTTAATGTTGTCGAGGGCATTCTGACTTAAATAGTTCGGGTCATCTATCAGCTTAGCATAGATCGTGTTCGGGTAATGCTGCTTGATCTTGGCGTAATAAGTGTTCTTCTGTTCACTATCTGCCCTACTATAGATCAGATATAGGCTATAATGGGCCTCGGCTGCATACTCTGATTGCGGGAAACGCTGTATAAACTTTTCGTAGGTCGCAGTGGCCTGGTCTGGCGAGTTCAGCTTCTGGGCATAGATGTTGCCCAGGCGGAACATGGCATCCTCTAGTAATTTCTCTGACTGCTGTAATGCGAGGGTTGTCGTAGGGATGTTTTGCAGATAGGTCTCAACCTGCGTCTGAAGTCGAGCGGACCGATTCTCTTCGGTTTCAGCTTCGGTCGCTTCAGTTGGCTGCTCCATGGCAATCGCTTCTTCCCGTCCTCCCACGGCTTCGCCTCGGCTCAGCAGTCGCCAGTTGTCCTGCAACGGACGGTCACCCCAGCGCCTCACAAACTCAGAACGGGCGGTTGCCATGGCTGCCGGGTTATCAAAATAGAATACCCCTCCTGTATTACCGCCACCTACGGCTGAGTTCGGGTTATTGCGGCCTCCAACAGTCACGGCTGCCTGCTGCTCCTGTGCGCGGCGGGCTTTGCGCTGCTTATCCTGTTCCAACTGACGGGCTTGCTCCTGCTGCCGCATTTGCTCTTCCTGCTGCACTATGTTTTGTACAAAGGCCAGCCGCTCGCCTTCGCTCATAGCGGCCAGTTGTTGCAGACTGTCCTGCAGCTGTATCGTGTTGTATTGCTTCGTAAAGTCAGCGAGGACGTTGCGACGCTCCAGTACTTGCTCATACTCGATCGCTTGCTGCGGGTATACCTGCACCGCGCTGTCATAATAGGCCTGTGCCAGGTCGTATTTGTTCAGGTTCTCAAAATAGATCTCACCGGCCAGCAAGTAGGTATAGGCTTTCTGGTTAGGTATGGAGCCTGGGGTTTTCAGCGACTGCTCAATGTTCTGTAGCGCTTTGTCATAGTGCTGCTGGCGACGCTCAAACACGGCCATTTCGTAGTAGATCTTGTCGCGATACTCTGTGTTCTTCTCATCGCGCAGCATTTTCTGATAATAGCCTGTGATGCGGTTCAGGTCCTGGGCATCGTCCAGTTCTGACACCTGGCCCAGGTATAGCCTGCTAAAAAAGCCCAGGTCGTAAGGCGGATTGCGGCGCAGGATACGGCTGTACTGCTGGTAGGCTTCTTTGGTTTGGCCGCGATCCTGGTATAGCCGCGCCAAGGAGAAACGAACGCGTGACTGGTCATCCCGCTCCGTAAAGTTTGGCAGCGATAAGTCCAGGTTCTCGATCACAGCGGCGGTATCACCTTGCATAAGATGATACTCGGCGCGGGCCAGGTATAGCTCCCGGGCATTGTCGCGGTTCAGACGCTCCTTGCGCAGAAACTCCGACACCTGCCAGGCATTGTCTGTCTCGCCCAGCTTCAGAAAAGAACGCATCAGCCATACCAGTGCTTCATGTTTCACATGGCGGTCCTTGCCTGTGGAATTCACATAGCGGAATGTTTGCGCGGCCTCCGGAAAGTTGAGCTCATAAAAACGTACTTTGCCAATCACCAAATAACTGTCATCAATCCACTTGCTATTAGGGTGGTACTGGATCGGGAAAGAGGCCTTTTTGATGACATCCTCCAAATCAGCGGCATGTGCCTTATAAGTAGCAGAGTCGATGGGCGGGAAAATAGGCAGTGGGCGGTTGTAATCATACACCGTCTGGTCCTTCACACTCTTCTCAATCGCATCGAGTTTCTCTTTTGCCAGAAAATAGCCGTTGTATCGGGCAGTGGTATTATGATAGGCTTTGCTAAGCGGGTTATTGCGCTCAGCAGAACAGCCAGCCAATACAAGGCAGGCCAGAATGAAGAAGATATATGAGGAGTTTTTGCTCAAAGTATCGGTTGTGTGCAGCATAAAAAGGGCAGCCTGGCCACCTATTCCAATATAACGGCCCGGCTATACCTGAAAGTATCCGGACTGGAACAAGGCGCAGGCCGTAAGCCATCTACAAAAATACAATAATATGCCAATTATATAAGAGTCTGTGGATAAAGCCTGAAGCCCGCTATTGAACTATAGAAAATAAGAAATGGTTTCAGCCCTCAGAAGGCTTTAAGGAGACTTTAAAAACCTCGCTAATTGAAATCAACTTGCAGATAAGCCCATGAAAAAAGCGTAATTTTGCAAATCCTTGAAAAACAACCCAGCGCATGTCACAGCCAGATGAACAGAAGCCGAAAGGCGAAGATTCTTATAAGCCATACATGAAGTATTCAGGGCTTGCTTTCCAGATGATCGGGGCGATGGTGCTGGCCGCCTGGGCAGGTTCCAAGCTAGACGAGTACATGGGCAACAAGAATCCCTGGATGACGATCGTGCTGCTGGTGGTGGCTGTTGTGGCTTCTATGGTGTTGGTAATAGTATCATTAAATAAAAAGTAACCACATTGAAATTCTTCAGAAACCTACTCATTTTCACAGGTGTCGTGAGCATTGGCATCGGCTTGCTCTCCTTTTATACAGGCACCGCACTGCTTCACCCGCTAATCTGGTATATTTTAGGATTTATGGTCGTGGTAACGGCGCTGGCCTATTATGTGTCGCGATTGGGTGTGGGCTATGACCCGGATAACTTTCAGTTGTACTACTTTGGCTCTATGGGTTTCCGGATGATCCTCAGTATAGCCGTTATTTTTATTTACGTTTTCATGTACTCTGAAAATGAGCTGAAGTTCGTTTTCAACTTCTTCGCGTTATATTTTCTATTTACCGGGTTTGAAATCTACAGCTTAATAACTAACTTCGCACCGCAATTGAAAAAGCAAAACTAAGAATAGCATTTGCGGATTTTAAATTTGCTTCTAAATCTCTCTTAATGAAGAAGTTATTTATTTTACTGTTTTCCTTCCTGACGATCACTGCGCATGCAGAGGCTCCGGTTGAAGGCGGCGAGTTTAAGCCAGGCGATATGATCACCCATCACATCGCGGATGATTACAACTGGCATTTTGCCGATGGTTTGACGCTTTACCTGCCTGTTATCCTGATTGATAACGGTAGTCCGAAGGTTTTTTCATCAAGTAACTTCTATGACGAGAATCATGAGTTGGTGCCTTATGAAGGCTACATGGTGAGCCACGGTCACATCTACCGTGCTGATGCCAATGGACAGCCAGCAGCTGATCAGTCTTCTCTGATTGATATCTCTATTACCAAGAACGTTGCTTCTCTTTTCCTTAGTGTGGCCCTGCTTTTTGCAGTGTTCTTTACTATTGCTGGAAGCTACAAGACAAATAACGGCAAAGCGCCAAGAGGCATTCAGTCATTCTTTGAGCCGATCATCATCTTTATCCGTGACGAAATCGCTAAGGCGAACATCGGTCCTAAGTATGAGCGCTACATGCCATACCTGCTGACCGTGTTCTTCTTTATCTGGTTCAACAACCTGCTTGGTTTGATGCCAGGTGGCGCTAACCTGACAGGCAACATTGCTGTTACGCTTGTGCTGGCTACTATGACCCTTTTGATCACGGTGTTTAGCGGTAACAAAAACTACTGGAAGCACATCTTCGCTACACCAGGCGTGCCGATGTGGTTGGCTCCGATCATGATCCCGGTTGAATTGATTGGTATCATTACCAAGCCGTTCTCCCTGATGGTTCGTCTTTTTGCCAACATCACAGCAGGTCACATTATCATTCTTTCCCTGTTCAGCTTGATCTTTATTTTCCAGAGCATTGCGGTAGGTCCTTTGAGCGTGGCGTTTGCTACTTTCATGAACTTCCTGGAGTTGTTCGTAGCTCTGCTGCAAGCTTACATCTTTACTCTGCTTTCAGCGATGTATTTCGGTGGCGCGGTAGAAGAGCATGACCACGTAGGTGACCACGGTTACGGAGACGGTGCGCATCATTAATCTGTTTTTTATTTTTTAACTATATATAACTATAATTATGTTAGCAATTTTGCTTCAAGCAGTAGCAGCTACAACCGACTTCGGTTTGGCTATCATGGGTGCCGGTATCGGTGCTGGTCTGGTTGCCCTTGGCGCTGGTTTGGGTATCGGTAGAATCGGTGGTTCAGCCATGGAGTCTATCGCGCGTCAGCCAGAAGCTGGTGGTAAAATCCAGACTGCTATGATTATCGCGGCTGCCCTTATCGAAGGTGTTGCACTTTTCGGTGTGGTAGTTTGCTTGCTAATCTCTTTCAAAGGCTAATATCCTTTGTATTGATCTCTCGTCCGGACGCATGGTCCGGACGGAGAGATCAAAATAGTTAAATAGTTAAAAGCAATGCCGGCGCTAAGCTGGTAAACTGATTAGAACCTAATTATTCAAATTCATACACAATGGAATTAGTAACCCCAGGTATAGGTTTAATTTTCTGGCAGCTGGTGACTTTCATCATCGTGCTGTTCCTGCTTTCCAAGTTCGCCTGGAAGCCAATCATGACTGCGCTGCACGAACGTGAGACTTCTATTGAAAATGCACTGAGCGCTGCTGAAAAAGCAAAGCTGGAGATGCAAGGCTTGAAGGCTGAAAATGAAAAACTGCTGGCTGAAGCCCGTATGGAGCGTGACAAGATCCTGAAGGAAGCTTCTGATGCTGGTAACGCCCTTGTTGAGAATGCCAGACAAAAAGCAAACGAAGAAGGTGCTCGCATGATCGCCCAGGCGCGTGAGTCTATCGAAAACGAGAAGCGTGCCGCTATCACGGAAGTGAAGAACATGGCAGCTGCCCTTTCTGTAGATATCGCTGAGCGTATCCTGCGCAAGGAACTGAGCAACCCGCAGGCACAGCAGGAGCTGGCTAAAGATTACATCAACGAAGTAACGCTTAACTAATCGTATCACATAGCCCCAACACTATTTAAGTGAGAAGGCCATAATAAAGCAATATGTCAGAAATTAGAATTGCTTCGAGATACGCAAAGTCACTGATTGAGCTGGCACAGGAAAAAGGTGTTCTGGAACAAGTAAAGGAGGACATGGATTTGTTCGCCAAAGTACTTCACCAGAACAGAGACCTGCAACTCCTGATGCGCAACCCAATTGTGAAGTCAGACAAGAAGCTGGCAGTGATCAATGCACTGTTCAAAGGCAAAATGAACAACCTTACCCTTGCTTTCTTTAGCATTGTGGCCCGCAAAGGCCGTGAGTCAGTGCTGGAGTTTATGGCAACGGAGTTCACAACGCAGTACAATATGTACAAAGGCATCACGACTGCAAGTGTAACAACAGCAGTGCCATTGACAGAAGAACTGCGCAACGAGCTGGGTCAGCGTCTGGTAGCCCAGACAGGTCAGCGCGTAGAATTAGAAGAAAAGATTGATCCGTCACTCATCGGTGGTTTCGTACTCCGTGTTGGCGATCAGCAGATTGACAGCTCTGTGAAGTATAACCTGAACAAGCTGAGAAATAAATTTAAAGACAACCCCTATATCAATAAATTATAATCATGGCAGAAGTAAGACCTGACGAAGTATCAGCCATACTAAGAGAGCAGCTATCTGGCTTCCGTTCTGAGGCAGAATTGGAAGAAGTAGGTACAGTACTGCAAGTGGGTGACGGTGTCGCTCGTATCTATGGCCTTTCCAAAGCACAGTCTGGTGAGCTATTAGAGTTTGAGAACGGACTTCAGGCGCTTGTTCTGAACCTGGAAGAAGACAACGTAGGTGCCGTAATGCTTGGCGACTACAGCGAAATCAAAGAGGGCGCCACTGTAAGAAGAACCAACCGCATCGCCTCTGTAAAAGTAGGTGACGGCATCATTGGCCGTGTGGTTAACACACTGGGTCAGCCGATCGACGGTAGAGGTCCTGTTGCAGGCGAACTGTACGAAATGCCACTGGAGCGTAAAGCACCAGGTGTAGTATTCCGTCAGCCAGTAAACGAGCCAATGCAGACTGGTATCAAGGCGATCGACTCCATGATTCCAATCGGCCGTGGCCAGCGTGAGCTGATCATCGGTGACCGTCAGACAGGTAAGTCTGCCGTTGCAATTGACACCATCCTGAACCAGCGCGAGTTCTTCGAAAAAGGACAGCCAGTGTTCTGTATTTATGTAGCCGTTGGTCAGAAAGCTTCTACTGTAGCACAGGTAGTGAAGTCTTTGACTGAAGGTGGCGCTATGGATTACACAGTAGTTGTTTCGGCTTCTGCTTCTGATCCGGCTCCAATGCAGTTCTTCGCGCCATTTACAGGTGCGGCAATCGGTGAGTTCTTCCGCGATACCGGCCGTCCTGCACTGGTTGTTTATGATGACCTTTCTAAGCAAGCTGTTGCTTACCGTGAAGTGTCTCTGCTGCTGCGTCGTCCTCCAGGGCGTGAAGCTTATCCTGGTGACGTATTCTACCTGCACTCTCGCTTATTGGAGCGTGCCGCTAAGGTAAACGCTTCTGACGAGATCGCTCGTAACATGAACGACTTGCCAGAGTCTATCCGTCACTTGGTAAAAGGTGGTGGTTCTTTGACAGCACTTCCGATCATCGAGACGCAGGCTGGTGACGTTTCTGCTTATATCCCAACGAACGTGATCTCGATCACTGACGGTCAGATATTCCTGGAAACAAACCTTTTCAACTCAGGTATCCGTCCTGCGATCAACGTAGGTATCTCTGTATCGCGTGTGGGTGGTAACGCTCAGATCAAAGCGATGAAGAAAGTATCTGGTACATTAAAGCTGGATCAGGCGCAGTTTCGTGAACTGGAAGCGTTTGCGAAATTCGGTTCTGACCTGGATGCTGCGACTAAGCTGACAATTGAGCGTGGTCGTCGTAACCTCGAGATCCTGAAGCAGCCACAGTTCTCTCCAGTATCAGTTGCAGAGCAGGTAGCTATTATCTACTGCGCTACAAACGGTCTGTTGGACAACGTGCCTGTGAATGAAGTTAGAACTTTCGAGAAAGACTTCCTGCGCACGATGCGTGCTCAGCACCAGGACACACTGAACGCACTGTTGGCCGGTAAGCTGGACGACGAGACGACAGGTGTTATCAAGCAGGTAGCCAGAGAGCTTTCTGCCCGTTACAAAAAGTAATATTTAGTTATGAGTTAGAGACTGCTGACAAAGGCGGTCTCTAACTTTATGCTCATAACATATAGAATATGGCAAGTTTAAAAGAGGTTAGAAGCCGCATCACATCGGTACAGTCGACACAGCAGATCACCAAAGCCATGAAGATGGTGGCGGCTGCCAAGTTGAGACGTGCTCAGGACAACATTCTGCGTATGCGCCCTTATGCGCAGCGTTTGAGTGGTATCCTAGCCAACCTGTCTCAGCTAACAGAAGGTTCTGTGTCGAACATCTACTCTGAGAAGCGTGAAGCTAACAGAGTGCTGGTGATCGTGGTAACGTCTGACCGTGGTCTGGCGGGTGCTTTTAACTCAAACATCATTAAAGCAGCCAATACACTGGCACAAGGTAAATACCGCAGCCAGCTAGAGGCCGGTAACCTTACCTTCCTGACCATTGGCCGTAAAGGTGCTGAAGCGCTGAGCAAGCGAGGCTACAAAGTGATTGGTGACTTCACCGGCACTTTCGCAAACCTTTCATTTGACACCGTTCGCATTGCCGCGGAGCGTGCCATGGATGGTTTTGTGGCTCGTGAGTTTGATCAGGTAGACATTATCTATAACGAGTTCAGAAACGTAGCGACGCAGATTGTGCGTAACGAGCAGTTCCTGCCGATAGAAGATAAGCCAGTAGAAGAGACAGCCAGCAATGTAGTAGCTGATTATACCTTCGAACCATCAAAAGAGCAGATCATTGAGGAGCTTATACCTAAGTCACTCAAGATTCAGGTATACAAAGCGGTGTTGGAGTCTAATGCCTCCGAGCACGGTGCCCGTATGACTGCCATGGACAAAGCGACAGAAAACGCAGGTGAACTGCTGAAAGAGCTGAAGCTTACCTACAACAGGACGCGTCAGGCGGCCATCACCAAAGAGATCCTTGAGATCGTGGGTGGTGCAGAGGCGCTTGCTGCAAAATAAAAGCAAATACCAAATATAGAAGCAACGCCCATCACACCAGGTGGGCGTTCTTTTTTTGGGGATATAATACAGTGTGTTATATTTTTGTTAAAACATCAAATACAGGATTGTATGCTAGCCGATTAGTTGGAAAGTGTTCCCTATATTTGAGAAACTCAACAACATACACATGAAGTTAAGCGGTCTTAGATCCGGCATACAAACTATAGTAGCGGCAGTACTTTTGATTGCAGTACAGGCCTGTACTACAACCAACAGCCCAAGCGTAGCAAGAGAGCAGGGAAATCAACCTGTTGTTGGCGTAGAAGGCCGTCCAAAACTGATCGTTGGTATTGTAGTAGATCAGATGCGTTACGATTTTCTGTACCGCTACTGGGACAAGTATAGCGAAGGGGGCTTTAAAAGACTCGTAAGGCAGGGCTTCAACTTCAAAAACAATCAATACAGCTACGTACCCACTTACACGGGGCCAGGTCATGCTTCGGTGTATACCGGCAGTGTACCTGCCTTAAACGGTATTGTTGGTAACTCCTGGTATGATAGAACCACAGGGAAATCCATGTACTGCGTGGAGGACACGAGCGTCAAAACTGTGGGGAGTACGTCAGATGCGGGCCTGATGTCCCCTCGAAATCTGTTAACTACCACCATCACTGATGAACTGCGACTATCAAACAACATGCAGTCAAAAGTAATTGGTGTAGCGCTGAAGGACAGAGGATCTATTCTGCCGGCTGGCCATACCGGAAACGGAGCTTACTGGTTTGACTCTCCTTCCGGCAACTGGATCACGAGCACGTTTTATGCGAACACCTTACCAAGTTGGGTACAGGAGTTTAATAATCAAAAGCATCCGGATAAGCTGTTAGGTGAGGTATGGAATACGCTGCTGCCGATAGAGCAGTACACCGAAAGCACAGCAGATGACATGGATTGGGAACGAGCACTGCCAGGTGAAGAAAGGCCTGTGTTTCCGCATAACATACCTGCCATCCGTGGCAAAGATTACGAATTGATCCGCTCTATACCTGCAGGCAACACACTCACAACGGAGTTTGCAAAAGCTGCTTTGCGTGGCGAGAACTTAGGCAAAGGCAATTTCACTGATTTCCTGGCATTGAGCTACTCAACACCTGACTATGTAGGGCATTCATTTGGCCCCAACTCAATCGAAGTGCAGGATGTGTACCTGCGCCTCGACCGGGAGATCGAAGAGCTGATCAACCTGCTCGAAAAAGAGATTGGCAAAGATAATGTTCTGATTTTCCTGACTGCTGACCACGGAGCGGCACACGTTCCGGCTTATATGGAATCGCTGAAAATTCCGGCAGGTATAGCTAACTCAGGCATGCTGCGCGACTCACTAGAGCGTCACCTGAATAAGCAGTTTGGCAAAGGCCGCTGGGTGGAACGCTATACTAACCAGCAGGTATACCTGGATCGTAAGACAATTGAAGGCAAGAAGCTGACGAGAATTGAGGTACAGGAAGCGGCGGCTAACTATGTCATGCGTTTTGATGGCGTAGCGAGAGCCGTAACAGCTGAAGCTATACAGCGAGCTGGCTGGGCAAGCGGTATGATGTCACGCATTGAGAGCGGCTACAATGCACAGCGCTCCGGCGATGTGATCGTAGTATTGCAGCCAGGCTGGTTCGAAGGCTACGGAAGCGGACCGCAAAAAGGAACCACACACGGCTCCTACGGTAACTATGACACCCATGTGCCGCTGGTATGGTATGGCTGGAAAGTAAAGCCGGGCGAGAGCTCAGTTGAAACAGCCGTAGCAGATATTGCCCCTACTATTGCATCGTGGCTGTACATACAGGAACCGAATGGAAGTGTGGGGCGCCCATTACAAGAATTAATGAAGTAACAATACCTGTCGGGACGAAGTATACGACAGCTTTTAAGAAAGAATATATGATGGAGAATTTAGAAAAAAATAACCCATGGCATAGTGTGAGCTATGGTGAAGAGGCCCCGGCAGTCGTTACTGCTATTATTGAAATCCCGAAAGGTTCGAAAGCAAAGTACGAGCTGGACAAAGAGAGTGGCATGCTGAAACTGGACCGTGTACTTTTCTCTTCAGTGAACTACCCAGCCAACTACGGCTTCATACCTAAAACTTACTGCGACGACAAAGACCCGCTTGATATACTGGTGATCTGTTCGCTTGACGTGGTGCCAATGTGCCTGATCGATGCGAAGGTGATCGGTGTGATGCGTATGATCGATAACAACGAAGAAGACGACAAGATCATCGCGGTGGCAAACAACGATATGTCTGTACGTCACATCAACGATATCTCAGAACTTCCTCCACATACCTTGCTGGAGATGCGCCGTTTCTTTGAAGACTACAAGAAGCTCGAGCACAAAGAAGTAATTGTGGAGCAATTCCTGGGTCGTGAGCCAGCTTACGAGATCATCAAGGAGAGCATCAGACTGTATGACGCTACCTTTGGCGAAACAGAACCAAAAAGCACAATCTAAATTTTTACTTTTCCTGTAAAGCCTGATGTGGGGTAAAACCTGTGTCAGGCTTTTTTATTTACAGCAGGCCGGAGTTTGAAAGCCAGTCCTGAATTGCGAACTTGCGGATAGGGATGCTAGAAAAAGAATACACCGGGATAAGGCGCCAGCCACCGTTGGCAGACTGGCTTAGAGCAGGCATAGAAGCCTTCCTCTACAGCAGTGTGTTTATCTCGTTGTGCGCTTTCGGGCTAACAGTAGAAACCTACCTGCTGACAGGGAATGAAGTATCACTTCCGATGGCGGGTTTTGTGTTTCTGGCGACACTCTTTACATATAATACGAGCAGCTTGCAACGGACTTTGCGCGGATGGCGTGCAGCCGATGCAGCGCAGCCCTGGGGTATCCGCTATCAACGGGAATTGGCCGTGTTGGCATTGCTTAGTTTGACAGGGGCTATTGTCCTGTTCTTTCTCTATGAGCTTCGGATCAGCCTGTGGTTTGTGCTGGCGTTGGCACTGATCTCGGTCGGCTACACCATCCCCTTGGGGAGCAACCGGCTCAAGCCTTTCCGGAGTATACCCTTGCTGAAGGTTTTTCTGATTGCCCTGGTGTGGTCTGCCGTCACTGTTCTGTTTCCCCTGATCGACTCAGCGGTTGAGTTGGATGGGCAGGTGATGCTGCTGTGGCTGCGGCGCTTCCTGTTTATTCTGGCGCTGGCCCTCCTGTTCGACATCCGCGACTATACCTACGATCGCCGTACCCGCACGCTGACCTTCCCGGGGCTGCTGGGCGAGAACTATACCCGGTTTTTGTCGCTTGGGCTATTAACGCTATACCTATTGCTGGTGCTGCTCACAGAAGAAGGAGCTGTGCTGGTCAGTTTGCTAAGTGCTGTCTTAGTAGCCGGCCTGATCGTCTGGAACGCATCCGAGAAGAAGCCTCGCATCTATTATGCTTTGCTGGCTGATGGCGCTATGCTGGTGCATTTTGCTTTAGTATACCTGGCCGTCAGCTAAGAACGGCTCAGATGCTGATAAGCTTGAGGCAAATGCTGGATCACATCGGACGCGATCAGGGCGATCTCTCCAACTAGCGCTGCAGCCAGGTCGCCGGCAAGACCGTGCAGGTATACACCCAGTAAGGAAGCCTCTTTTAAGGTATAGCCCTGCGCAACCAGAGCTGTCAGGATGCCGGTCAGCACGTCACCGGTTCCGCCTGTAGCCATACCTGCATTGCCAGTCGTGTTGAAATAAATGTCCCCCTCCGGTGTGGCGATAGCCGAATGACTTCCTTTGAGCACCATATAGCATTGGTATACCCGGCAGAATTCCCGCAGTTCCTCCAGCCTTTCATATTCATTGTTGCTTTTGCAGACCAACCGTTCAAACTCTTTGGGGTGAGGCGTGAAGATGACCTTGCCTTTGGGCAGCTGAGCCTTGAGTTTGTCGCTGCTGGCGATCAGGTTGATGGCATCGGCGTCGATGATGAGTGGCAGGTCGCAGGTAGCCAGCAGTTGGCCCAACATGGTTTTGGTGACTCGCTCAGTGCCAATGCCCGGGCCTATACCTATGGCATTGAACTTCTCCAGTGATTCCGGAAGACGGGACAAGTGTTTGCGGTTATTGT
This sequence comes from Pontibacter sp. LHS2, assembly GCF_058932845.1. Classification (NCBI taxonomy): domain Bacteria; kingdom Pseudomonadati; phylum Bacteroidota; class Cytophagia; order Cytophagales; family Hymenobacteraceae; genus Pontibacter; species Pontibacter sp. LHS2. Next base: position 62,342 of record NZ_JBZYWG010000004.1, on the reverse strand, counting down.
CAGGTAGCAGCATAGCCTCCGGCACAGCCGTCTGCAGCACATCATAGCCAATGGCAGGAGCCTGCACAGTGAGGAGCCCTATGCCGCTACGCAGGCATGCCCTGGCGGCAAGCACTGCCGCGCCTATTTTGCCGTAGCCTCCGCAAAGTAGCAATGCATGCCCATAGGTGCCTTTGTGCGAGAATTTGGTACGTGGCTTGATCAGTTGCTGTATCTGATGCTGTGTCACGTAATGAAAGTTCGACTCTGCGCTTGTCAGGTATGCCGGGCTCAGACCAATGGAGACAATGTGCCAGTCGCCAACATAGTGCGCATGCTGCGGCAGAAAAAAAGCAAGCTTTGGCAGCTCGAAACTCACAGTATGATCTGCCTGTATAATGGCACTTTCGGCAGGTGTTTGCTTGTCAGCAAACAAGCCTGAAGGAATATCAACAGCGACGGTACAGTTGCTGTGTTCGTTTAGCCAGTGGATCACATCGGCGTAAAGTCCGGTAACGGGTCTGGAAAGGCCAGTGCCAAACAGGGAGTCGATCACACAGGCTTTGTCAGGTATAGCAGGCAGGTCGTCTTTACTGCTGATCTGGTGTGGAGGCACTTCATGCGGCAGGCGCTCCAGATTGACCTGAAAATCCGGGGATGTCTGGCCGCCATCGTTGACCAGGTATAGCTGCACATCGTAGAGGCGCTGGTGCAAGAGCCGGGCTACCACCAAACCATCACCCCCATTGTTGCCGGGCCCACAGAAGATACAAACAGGGTGTTCCGGTGTAAACTTGTTTTCCAGCCAACCTGCAAAGGCCCGAGCTGCACGTTCCATCAATTCTTCTGAAGCAATGCCTTCCTCAAGGATGGTCTGCGCATCAGCTTCACGGGTTTGTTGGGCGGATAGGATTTTCATACGTTATTTTTATACTTCTGAATCCAGAGATAGTTGTGCGCATTTAGATGCCTATACCTAGTAGTCCAATTTATCAAAGGTATAACAGTAGACGCGACAAGGTACAGACCACCTCTTCAGCTTGTTCAATACCAGTTTTTCCTATTTAAAACGCAAGAGTTGCCGTCAGTTTGATCTTGAGGTTGTCTTTAGCTTGTGGCAAAGCGTAGGGGCCGTAGCGGTAAAAAGCACCGACTCCTACACCAGAGAAAGCAGAGCTGATGATATTGTTGAGCATCAGGCCGGATTCAAAAAATCCTTTTCGCATGTTGCTATACTCCATTGACTGTAGCCCAGGTATAACCTGCTGCAGATCACCGATGCCCATGTTCTGCACAAGTACCAGGTCGGGCTTGAAGAGTTTTGTGTTGAGCAGGCGCTTGCCCAAATCCTGGCGGAGAAAAAGGGCCACGTAGCGGTCAGAAAAGAATTCATAGGGGCGCATCGTTTCAAAGCCTTCGCCGGCATACACGTTGTAGTTGGAGCTGTAGCTGCCGTAGCCATTGTATAAGCTTACAAAAGGTGCATCGCCCTGCACCCAGCCGCTTGCCAGCACAAAATTGGTTTCGCCGAGGCTGCGCTGCCTAAAGGAGCCTTCGGCACGCAAATCTATTTTGTTATAGGTATAGCCATCACTTTCCAGGCCGTCAATCCCTTTGGTATACTGTAACCAAAGCACAGGATAGCGATTTGGCATGGGCATCATGCGGTTAAAGAGATGCATATACTGTTCGCCAAAGGCAAAACGTATACCTGCCGTAGCCTCTGTGATATTAAACTCTGTCGTTCCTATACCTGGCTCGGGCGTGTAAAGCGGCAGTGTTGGCCGGCGTTGTTCCTGCCGTATACCTGCCTGCCACTGTACATAGCGCAGCATGCGCCCACTCAGGCCGGCACTTCGCTGAGTACTGTAGTCCAGGTAAGGCAGTAAGGCAGGGCGCAGGTCACGGAGCAGTGCACGCTCCTGGAAAGGCAAACGACGTCCTCCCGGCTCCTCTACGTCTTCGGCATAGGCAGCCGAAAGGGTGAGTTCAGACGGTTTATGCAGCTTGACGGCGGCATCAGCCCCATATTTGTGCTCTTGGTCACGCAGGCCATGCCCCCAGTAACCGCCCACCGTGAAGCGCTCAGAAAGAAGCGCATTGGTATGAGCGCCTATACCTAGCCGAAGACCTTCGAAGCGACTTACCTTTAGCAACCGGTTCAGATCCAGACTGATGGGGCCGATGGGCAGTTGTTTGGCCATCAGATACTCCATGGTGCGGATGGTGCGGTCGAGCTTTTGCGCCTTGCCTACACTGTCGAGGCGCTGATAAGTGGTCTGCTCTTTAAGTGACAGGGAGTCGGGGCGGTACTGTTGCCAGAGCTGCTCCTGCTGACGCCAGGCATCGGGTCGCTGCTCCAGAGCAATCACGCCAAAATCACTGCGGCGCAGCGGCGGATCCAGGTTCACATTGGTGATATAGGTGCGGATATGCGCGTAGGGCTGGTGGCCCCGCATGTAAATCTGCTGCACGGTGATCTCCACATCCAGCTCCGAAGGGAACCACTGCCGGTTATCAACTTTCACAAATTGCTGCTGCAGCTTGAGGCCGCGCTTATCATCAGCATGCGACTCGGCCACCACATTTTGCACAGCCCAGCCATCGCTGTTGATGTAAAGCAAGCCTTTCAGGCCGTTGAAGTTCTTGCCAGACTGCGGCGCATAAGAAATGATAAAAACCGTATCGGCTCCCACTACAGCCGTTTCCTGGAGCACAAAGTCGTAGCGCCTGATACTGCCATTGCTTAGGGGGCTCAGGTAGCGCTTACCGAAGAACACCGGCATGTCATCATACACCGAAAACTCCCGTGCCTCAGCTGCCACTACGCCAAAGCTCGGCTGTTGCAGTCCTGATACCCGGGTTGCCAGGATGGTTTCCTTTGAAAGGTTTTTGCCCAATTGGGCATAGTCGGTGATGCTCTCCATCAGGAAGAGATGCTGCTTGGCCAGCAGGTCGCGCATGCGCAACACCGATGAGTCCTGCTCTGAAAGGCGGAGGGTATCGCTCAGGTTCAGGTCTTCAGGAGCATTGGCCGTCAGGATGAACTTGTTGTAAGTGCGGTAAGTATAAGCCGGGATATTGTCGGGGCGGTGGCGGTCGCGGTGCTGGTTCGCCAGCTGAATGATGCGGTGTGCCGGATTGATGCCGGAGCGAATCACGACTTCCCGTAATTGAGCAGCCGAAGGACGCAAGGCGATGTCAAGCTGCGACAGCGAATCAACTGGTACCACTTGAGGGGTATAACCCACATAGCTGAATCGCAGGCTGGTAATGGGGCGGTTGTGCCGGAGCAGGTATTGGCCGTCCAGGTTGGAGGTTGTGCCTGTTTCCCCTTCGTTCACGACGATGCTCACAAAGGGCAACCGTTCCCGGGTGTTGGCATCACGCACCGTGCCCTGCACCTGGTATACCTGTGCAGTGACAAGGCGCACCTGCAGGAACAGGCACAAGAAAAAGAACAGGCTTTTTATGGGCATATGGTAAAGATATAAAAAGAATTGGCGCCTCCTCACAGAGCGGAAGACGCCAGACTATACCTTGTGTGAAATAAGAGAGGATTAGAAGGTAACAGCCATGGCCATGCCCATCTGCCCGTTCGGCAACACAACAGGATACATGGCTGTGTTCAGGCCGCCCCCCTTGGTGAGTTTGGCTTGTACCCAATAGACCGTGTTCACGGACAGTATCCCTACACCTGCACCGGCCAGCACATCAGAAAACCAATGCGCATTATTCAGCACACGCAGCACCCCGGTGCCACCGGCTATACCATAACTCACCACACTCACCCAAGGGCTCTTGTGTCGGAACTCTTTGTCCATGAATGTGGCGATCGTAAACGCGTAAGCCGTATGCCCCGAGGGGAAGGCGTAGGGTTTGCCATTCGGCCTGTCTCTGTCGGTGAGTTTCTTGGTGGGCCACACGATAGCCGATGCCAATGCGCCGGAAGAAAGGAGTAGCACTGTTTGGCGACCGAGTTCGTGCCTGTTCTGAGACGAAATAATATTGAAGCCGTAGAGGCCTGCCAAAGGAGCCAGCATGGCAAAATCATCTGCATTGGTCGCAAACTTCGGAAAAACCCGGGTTCTGTAATTGAAAACATCATCGCTGCTCAACAGCCCGCGTCCTCCCATGGTATAGATACCGGCACCGATCAGTGCTACGGCAGGTATAACCGCTCGCTTCAGGTAACGCTTGTTGTCGCCTTCCAGTCGCTGCGACTTTGTGAAAGGGTTTTTCTGACCGGGAAGTACCGTGTCGGCAGGGGGTACGAAGAAACGCGGGTCTACGGAAATAGCCCTTAGTGTGTCAGGGCCCGGTTTTTTGGAAGGCTTTACCTGGGCAGTTGCCATGGTAGGACCTAGCAGGATTGTGATCCAAAGTAAGTGTACAGTGAATAGCTGGTTTAGTCTCATATACTTGCTATAGGAAATTCATCTGGCATTCTGAAGTGCGAAAATTAACACATTCTTAATTTTTAACGATTACGATTAGCATGAGTTTTGAGAGGGTGCTTCATTGCATGCTATAGCATGTACTTCAGCCCGAAGCAGCAGGGAGTTTACCTGTCTACTTCGCCCAACACAATATCTATGGAGCCTACGATAGCGATCAGGTCGGCTACCATGCAGCCACGGCTGATTTCGGGCAGTACGGAGAGGTTTACAAAGCTTGGAGCACGGCCGTGGCAGCGGAAAGGCACGTCGCTGCGGTCGGTGGTGCGGAAGAAGTAGCCCAATTCGCCGCGAGGTGTTTCGGCCCGGAAGTAAAGCTCTTGTGTGCCGGTCATGCGCATCTTCTTGGGGCAAGCTGCCTGTGGGTCAAAATCAGGGGTGCGCTTCTGCTCGCCGAGCAACACATCAAGGCACTGGCTGATGATCTTGACAGACTCTCGGCATTCGAGCGCCCGCACATAGTTGCGGTCCCAGCAGTCGCCGGTGCTGCCCATCATGCCCTTGCCGATTGGCACGTCAAACTCCAGCTGCGGGTATACGCTGTATCCGTCGACGCGGCGCAGGTCATGGCGCAGTCCGGAGCCACGCAGCATCGGGCCGGAGCAACCATAGTTGATGGCCACATCCAGCGGCAGCACGCCTACGTTGGCGGTGCGGTCAACGAAAATCTTGTTGGTGAGCAGGATGGTGTCCAGCTCATCTAATTTGGGTTGCAGGTAGTTGATAAACTCACGGCAGCGCTCTTCAAATCCGATAGGCAGGTCATAGTAAAGGCCGCCTACCCAGATGTAGTTATAGAGCATGCGGGCTCCACTTGTCCATTCAAGCAGACGCTGGATGTGCTCGCGGTCGCGCAGCAGCCACAAAAACGGTGTAAAAGCTCCAATGTCGATGGCGTAAGTGCCAATAGCCAGAAAGTGAGAAGCAAGTCGGTTAAGCTCCGCCACCAGCACCCGGATGTACTCTACCCGTTTTGGAATCTGATCGGTTATACCTAATAACTTCTCCACACCCATGCACCATACGTGTTCGGAGTTCATGGCGGCCAGGTAATCCATGCGGTCTACGTAAGGGATGGTCTGGTTATAGGCCATGCTCTCGGCGTGCTTTTCGAAGCAGCGGTGCAGATAACCAATGTGTGGCGCCACTTCCTGCACAATCTCCCCGTCTGTGACTACCTCCAGGCGCAGTACACCGTGTGTGCTTGGATGCTGCGGTCCCATGTTCACGATCATCTCGCCCGCCCGCAAGTTATCCAGGCTGAACTTGTTCGGCTCCGACTGTAGCAGGTATTCTTTGTGCGTGGTAGACAAGGAGGAGATTTAGTTAAGAGTTAAATGTTCTTAGTTAAGCAAAGTTCGGAAAAATGGGGGAATAATGGAGGGTTTGCAAGGTAGAGATAATAGAGAAAGGGAGGTATAGTTTAACAGATATATAGTATATTCGGTAGTCCGGTTCCGGTTATCTGTTGAAAATGACAAAAAACCGGATGTTTATTCCGTTTATACAGTAGTTGTGTGTAATGAAAACGAATAAATAGAATAGATTAAACTTACTTTGATGTTACCATCATGATAACTCTCATATTTGTCTGTATTACGCTAATCTTGGTTTGGGCAGCTTACAGAATCCTTAGAAAGACTACGAGCAATAGGACCTCTATAATCACAACTAGTTTTCTAATCCTGATTCTATCTTACTTTTTGTTTACAGATTTTTACCCAACTAACAAATTTTACCTCGACGACTACAAGGAAAATACGAGTATAAAGCTTCCTGATTCGGCTGAATTGATTAATAAGCGGGGCACTAGTTCATTTGGTGACTATAACATCTCATATACAGTTAGATTAAGTCCAAGTGACTATAAATTGACATACAACAAACTCCTAGAAAGGGGATTTCAAGAGAATAAAACATACTTGAAAACCTCGGAAAATGATTTCCTTCTTTCGCAGGTTTCTAATGTTGGAATAGCAAACATTCTGGTTAAAGACTATGGATATAAAAATTATGAAATACTATTTATGGAGGACGGCAGAACAATAGTTTGTAACTCTAATAAATGGTAAAAACTCTTCACACAACAAAACCTATAGTGCATTAAAATGCACCATAGCCAAATCCGTTGTATGCAATTACCAAACCCAATAAATATATGGCAGAGATAGACATGGATAGAGTTGAGTTGACTGACAAAGATATTAGGATTGGTGTGTGGACCTATGGGGATGTTAATACCGAGAAAAATGTACCTTCTAGTTCTCTTAATAGTATCCCTGAAAATATTTATGAGCTAGATAGGTTGTGGATTAATGTTGGTGCTTGGACCGGACTGTCTGAGAAAGAGTTTAAAAGACACAGGAAAGACTGGATTGAGATTTTACCCGGTTTAAAAAATATCAGGTTCCTTTGGGTAAAAGGGTCAATTAATCAAGACTTTTTTAATGTAATCTGCAAAATGGAGTGGTTAGAAGCTCTGAACTTACAAGGAAAAATAGCTATCAAGCACCTAGATTCTATTTCTAATCTGAAACAACTAAAGCATTTAAAAATAGAAAGTTCAAGCAAACTGACAGATATGAATGGGCTGTCAGCCTTGAAAAATTTAATAACTCTTCAAATCAGAGGCTTGAAATTAATAAGAGACATAACCCCTATAACTAAAATCAAATCGCTGAAGGGCTTGCATATTCTAGGTGATATGTGGGAGAAACAATTTTTAGATTCGATTTCCGGATTAGATAATCTGAGCAACTTAGAGTATTTATCATTGGACGGAACAGAGGTTATTACAAAAGATATTACACCTATTTCTGAACTGAAGAAATTGAAACATTTAGAAGTTGGCTATTGGTGGACTAGAGATGATTTGAACCTTTTATACAATTCTTTACCAAGTTTGAAGTATGGAAGTGTAAAAGAAGCTGTTGAGTCAGGTGAGTATGAAAAGTATCTAAGAAAAATAAAATAACTTCATACAACAAGGTTTATACCCTATGCTTCGGCTGATGGCCTCACACAAGACGTTAGTATTCATTATTAATTAATAATAAAAAATGGAGCACTTAGTCGGAGATGTATACGGGTTAATTCATTTACTTGCTTCACTAGTTGCTTTAGTAACTGGGACTTTAGTCCTATTAATGAAAAAAGGAACTATTCTACATAAGCGAGTAGGATACGGTTATGTAATTAGTATGTTTTTGTTATTACTAACTGCATTTATGATTTATAGATTGTTTAACGGGTGGGGAGTGTTTCATTATGCCACTGTCTTCAGTCTTATAACAATAAGCTTAGGAATGATACCCATATGGACTAGAAAACCAATCAATAAGTGGAAATTCATGCATTTTTCATTTATGTATTGGTCAGTAATAGGGTTGTACTCAGCATTTGCAGCGGAAATTTTAACAAGAATAGCTGAATCTTCATTTTTCGGAATGGTTGGAATTTCATTTGTTATAATAATGCTTGTAGCTGCCGTTTGTTTTGGGTTAAATAAATCAAAATGGTCAAGACTATTCGGTATCAAGAAATAAACAACGAAATGCTAACAAGGCATAAAAGCCGCTCTCTGGCTATGCCTCGTCTGCCTTTTATACAAGACCGTCACTCAAAATTGACAATCAATGAAAAAGGCCTTTCTTCTGCCCTTAACGCTATTTATACTTAGCTGCACCAGTCAAACTGGAGAGCAGGCTTTAACAGATGAAACGACTCTAGTCGAAGCTATTTCCCAAGGCGAAGAGGGAAATGAATTACCTTCTTCACAGTATACTATTGAGCAAGTATCAGAAGAAGATTTCAGAAAAGCGGCGGCAAAGCATAGCACTGGCTTTCGCATGGGGAAAGATGAAGCTCGCAAGGTGAACGGTGTAATGAATTTGAAAATAAATGGGGAGTGGAAACCAATAGAAGCTTTCGGTGATACGCTTCTGAATACGGATGACCCTGCCATGAGAGAATATAAGTATCTGGGGCAGCATAAAAACCTGAACAAATACCTCGTTGCTGGCATCTTTTACGAAGATTATCAGACCTACCTTATTGACATGACTAATGGTGAAGTTGCAGCAACAACATGGACAGAGCCAGTTGTATCACCAGACAAAAAACACTTGGCAAACATTTCTATTCCAACTATGCTGGAGTCTTCACCTAATGGGATACAACTTTGGAAAGTGGTAGAACAGGGAACAGGAAAAGCTATTGAGAAGTATCTTGAAATAAAGCAGCAGGAATGGAAGCCCTTTGAAATGTACTGGGAATCTCCACAGGCAATCATTCTGAAAGTGATTCCAACAGTACAGTATGAGCTGTTGCAAGGCGAGCCAAAGCAGAAGGACTTTTCTTACCTTAGACTTACCATAAAATAAAATTGACTAATAAGGCATACTTCCGCTATGCCTCGACTAGGCACTGAACGTTCCACCCAATCTAAAAGACCATCTAAACTCAAATGAAAAAACTGATTTTGACTTTGGCAATTGTCTTGGGATTTCACTGTGTGTATTCACAAGAAAAGGTAATAGACCAAGCTAAAATCAAAGAAGACCTAGACGAAATCTTAAATGATATATCGGATAATTATGCTTACCTGCACGAAAAAAATGTAGACTTAAACTGTATCCGTCAGTTTTATGAAAGTCAAATTCCTACTATAAAAACAGAGGAGCAAACAGTTCTTTTCTTTGAGTACCTTCTGGATGAATTTTATGATAGTCACCTTATCTTAAATACAAATAGAAAATCATCGTTTCGGCTATTCTCTCCGATTTATGTGACTATCAAAAATGGGAAACTGATCATCTCTAATGTTTGGCAAACTCAGATTAAAAATCTCACCATAAACCTAATTGGAGCAGAATTATTAAAAGTAAACGGAGTTGATGTCAATAAGGCAATTGAGGAATTTCCAACACATTGCCATGATAAAAACGCTCACATAGTAAGAGAATGGATCGTCAATAAAATCATAGCAGGTCGTTACAATCAACCGAGGGTCTTGACTCTAAAGCTAGCCAATAGAAAAAACATTGAGTTCGATCTGGACGAGATTGAATATAAGAGTGACAAGAGCTTATTGACCAGTACAACAAGGGAGGGGTTCGGAATTATCAGAATTAATAACTCTCTAGGTGATAACAACCTCATTGAAGAATTTGATAAGTCCTTAGATGGTATGATGAACACAAAAGGACTGATCATTGATTTGCGAAATACCGTAGACGGCGGAAACTCTTATGTAGCCCGTGGAATAATGGGTAGGTTTATAGATAAACAGCTCCCATACCAAAAGCACTTCGTGATAGAGCAGTATGGTGGCAACCCACAAGTCGAAAGGAGCTGGTTGGAATATGTGAGTCCAAGGGCTCAGCGCTATGAGAAACCAGTAGCTGTATTAGTTGGCCGATGGACTGGAAGTATGGGAGAAGGATTAGCGATTGGATTTGATGGAATGGGGCGTGCAAAAGTGGTTGGGTCAGAAATGGAGAGATTAGCAGGCGAAATGAGCGGGTTTCAATTAAAGAACCAAAACTTTGGTTTCAGGCTTTCAACAGCTAAACTATTTCACATCAACGGCACGCCAAGAGAAAGATATGTGCCGGATGTTTATGTGAAGCAGACAACTGTTGAAAAAGACGAAACACTGGAGAAGGGTATAGAAGTGCTCAGGAAGATGGCAGAATAAAGAACAGCTTAAAACACTGCAAACAAGTCAATAGGACTATATTGAATAGTCAGGCATTATATCCATTAGCCAATTGAACTATATCTGGAAACTGGGGTGCCGTCAAATGCCCAACGCCCGGTATGTGGAACATTCCACAAAATTTTAAATAACAAACTCAAAACCAAAAGAATGAAAACGTGTACTTCCGCAATCCTGACGATTTTTCTAATTGCCTTATTCAGCTGCTCACAGGTGACCGGAGAATTTGAGTATATGAATCAGCTGAAAAAATCTATAGCTGAGAAATATGGAACTGAGGAAGTTGAAGTAAACATCAAAAACAATAATGAATTGATTGTATCACTCACTGATTCAAAATTTGATGATTACACGCCAGCGAAAAAAGAACAAATTTCCCGAGAAATCGGAAAGCTAGCGCAGGAACTTAGAAAAGACAAGCAAGAGATAAAATCAGGTGTGGTGAATTTTCGGGATGAAGAAAATTATGGGGTTGCTAAAACTAGCAGCACGGTAACTTTCCAGATGTACGAATAAATAAATATTCGCCCAGCAGAATTATAGGGCAATACTTAATTCGCTCTCAATTCCGAAGTCCTTACTCGCTAGTTGCCCTGATTATCCAGCGAAAAATTAAGTTCGCCTGCTTGTACTGTTTCTATACAAAACCGTTATACCTGATAAAGCATATAAACGCTACCAGAATTTTATGAAAAGTATTGTCCTGAATTTAGCTTTTGTTACCCTGATGCTTTTCAGTCTGGGCTGTGACAAAGAAAATGTTTCCTGTATTGATGATTGCTTAGACACTTACCTGAAACAAAAGCAGATGGTTAGTTACAAGGGCGAAGAATTAGGGTGTAAGAACTATCTGAGCTTATATGAATACCAAAATAAGCAATACTATGTGTTAGGAAATAATTGCGCTGACATAGCGATCAATCCAACCGATTGTGAGGGCAACTCACTTTGTGAAAATCAAGATACGAAGTCCTGCAGCACATTTTTTCAGAATGCCAAGTACATCGGGATAGTCGGTATAGAGAGCTGAATACCCAATAAAGCCAGACCTATATAATCAAGGCTGAATAAAGTATATACTACCAGTGAATCTGATTGATTTACACCATATAAAACATCAAAAGCTACCAGGATGGTAGCTTTTGATGTTTTATATGGTTATTGGGCTTTAAGTAGCTTATTGAGCACCTTGAAGCGCTTCGGCAACAGAGGCAGCGAGTGGCGTTGTTGGTCGCCCGATCAATTGGGAAAGTTGGCGGCTTTCGTCGTAAAGATCTCCTTTTGATGCAGATACGTCCCAGCCTGCAATGGCCTTCGCCAAACCTTCGGGCAGGCCGAAGCTAGCTAGTGCTGCCGCATAATCGGCTTCAGGCAGGTTTTTGTACGGAATATCCTTCCCAGACTGTCGGGAAATCTCTGCTGCCAGGTCGCTCAAGGTATAGGCCTCGTCACCAGCTAGCTCATATGTTTTACCTTGGTGCCCCTCACCTGTGAGTACAGCAACCGCTGCGGCTGCAAAGTCGGCTCGTGCAGCAGAAGAGATTTTACCATCTTCTGCACTACCAATAAATACCCCTCCAGCCAAGGCGTCAGGTATAGAGCCTGTATAGTTTTCGGTGTACCACCCGTTTCGCAGTAAGGTATACGGTATACCTGCAGTTTGCAAGGTTTGCTCTGTTGCCAGGTGCTCTCCTGCCAGGCTAAGCGACGATGTGTCGGCATGTAAGAGGCTGGTATAAACAACCCACTTAACGCCAGCCTGCTTGGCTGCATCGATTACATTCTGATGTTGCGCTGCCCGCTGCCCAATCTCGCTTCCGGATATAAGCAATAAGGTATCGATGCCGTTAAAGGCGCTCTCCAGGGTTGCTGGTTTGTGGTAATCGGCTTCACGTACTTCTACGCCAAAATCAGCTGCCTTCTCCGGCGAGCGCACAAGTGCTACAACCGTTTCAGCTGCTACTTTCTCCTTGAGTTTGTTCACTACTAACCGACCTAGCTGACCAGTTGCTCCTGTTACTCCTATTTTCATGGTAATGCCTCCTTTTGAGTTAATGAATGATATGCGCAAAATTCAGGCTTTAAAGAGGGGCAGGAAAGGGAATAATGGACCTAAGCATGGTACTTTTCGGAACGCTAGCCAGCCAGGTAGCTTTCCCTGAATTCAATGGGCGTATGCTGCGTGCGCTTACGAAAATACCTGATAAAATAAGCGGGATCCTCGAAGCCCAACTCATAACCGATTTCTTTGATGGAGGAATTAGAGTGGATGAGTAAGCGTTTGGCCTCGAGCAAGATTCTTTCATCGATGATCGACTTGGGAGACTTACCTGCTGCCTTAGCAGTTGCGTTGGTCAATCTTCTCTCGGTTACTTTCATAAGAGAAGCATAACCGGCCACCGTTTTAAGTGTTCTAAAGTGTGCCTCCAGCAGATCTTTAAATAGTACGAGGTAATCGAAATCGGCGCCTTTTGTGATTTCTTTAAAGCCCTGCTTCATCCTTTCACGTTCTGCCAGCAAAAGCAAACTACGTAGCAGGCCATGTGCTATATCAGCCTGGTAGGCATCATTAGCCTTTGTCAGCTCAGTTTCTATTTCGTTGAAAATCGTTTGCAGCGACGGAAAGGAAGCTACATCAAGCACAGGTATATCCAGGAGGTCATTAAACAGGATGGTGCTGTGCAGGTACTTCGTGTCTTCTTCGGATCGGGCAAAGAAACTGTCTGTGAAGAGCAGTATTTTACCATCGTGGCCGTTACCGGTATGGAGCGTCTTAACCCTGTCTTTGCTGATGAACAGGAATGCGTTTTCCTGTACCTGAACTGGTTCAAAGTCGATGAAGTAGGATGCCGTGCCCTTTTGTACCCACACAATGTGGTAGAAAGCCGCTCTATGAGGTATACGCATAGCTGCGCTGTGCCGCGTGATAGTGGCCGCAATCGGAATGACTTCGATCTCCAGAGGAAGTCCCGGCTTAAACTCAACTTGCTTAATCAGGGTTGGCATATACAAAGATAGATGCATTACCTCAGGTAAAAATAATTCTTTACCTGAAGGTACGGAGTGAGCTATATTTATTGGATTTTCGGAGCAACCAAAGTTCTTCTTTTAGGGTCATCAAATAAAAGCCCAACATATGAGAAACCTGATCTTTCCCCTGGCTGTCCTGATGATAACATTGCCATCTTGCACGAAAGAGAAAGTAGCAACATACGAGACGACCATGCGTGTGAACTACTACAAGCAAGCCTTCCAGGCTGTAGGTAATTGGAAATGTTATCTGGTGCAGCAAGGCGATCAGATAGGAAGCAGCGACTGGGGTCTTTTTTATGACGAGATAATAGGCTTTCAGTATGAAGAAGGCTTTGTTTATACGCTGAAGGTGAAAGTGGAAAAAGTAGAAAACCCACCAGCTGACGGTTCAAGTTTAAGGTATAGCCTTATCAAAATCCTATCAAAGGAAGAGGTATAGCTGCTATACTTTGGCTGATGATCCTAGTAACCGCGTTGTAATGAAAACTTCCATTTGGTAAGAAAATGAATTTAGAAGCCCATTATCATAAACTGTATCAAGACTCAATGCGCAGTATACAGGCTGATGCTTACCAAGTAGATGAACTGATTGATGCTGCGCATGACAGCCGGTTTGGCATAACCCTCTTATGGCGACCAGATGACAATGTAAAAGGAGAGATCCAAAAGCTGTTGTTGAAACTGAGGCTGATCGAACCAAATCAGTATTATTACCGGAATTCAGACCTGCATATGACCGTGATGTCCATCATTTCATGTTATAATGGGTTCGATCTTGATCAGATCCGGGTGGAGGAATACATAGCGATTATTAAAAAGAGCATTGCGGGACTGGGGCCTTTCAAAATTGAGTTTAGGGGACTTACTGCTTCACCGTCTGCCCTGATGGTGCAGGGTTTTGTAGGGGATGATACACTCAACCAGCTTCGGAATAACTTAAGAAGTAACTTCCGGAACTCAGGTTTAGAGCAGTCAATTGATAAACGCTATACCATACAAACAGCCCACTCGACCATCGTTAGGTTCAAAGAAAAATTCAGAGACAAGGATGCCTTATTGAGAATAGTCGAGGAGCACAAGGCGCATTATTTTGGCACATGTACAGTCCATAAAGTCGAACTGGTATATAATGACTGGTACCAAAGGAAGGAATATGTGAAAACATTATGCAAATTTGAGCTATAGAAGTACGCTGCCGGACGTGATGTATAGAAGCTGGTGGGTACTCTAGCTTTACCGGGCATTTTCTATCAAACCCTAACAATGCTAAAATCAATATTGATCCTACTGCTTCTGCTTCCAACGCTTGTTTTGGCACAGACCACCGTCGAAGTCACGAAGGAGCATCATAACCCTTATTTCAAAGAAGTATACCATGTGCTGAAAGCGGATGACTCCATTCGGGAGGGCCGCTATCAGAAGCTAGGTTATATAGGGGAAGTGCTAATAGATGGTTTTTACAAGGAAGGGCTCAAAGATAGCCTTTGGGTAGAATACCAGAGAGGTGACGGGAACACCACCCAGCTAAAAGCCAAAGGGACTTACGTTGCTGGTCACAAAGTTGGAATCTGGGAGTTCTATAACTCCAAAGGGGAATTGGAGCAGCAATATGATTACAGCAAAAACGAACTCGCCTACTTCAAGTTCGGGGATAAAGAGAAAAAACAAGTGTACCGTGTGCTGGATGGCAATGGTAAAACCAAAACCAAGCTGGACAGACCCCCACTTTACATCGGAGGCTCAGCCATGATGCTGGGCTCGGTGATGAGTAACGTCCGATACCCGCGGGATGCACAGCGAAGAGGCATTTCGGGAGAGGTGAAAGTCGCCTTTAAGATCGATAGCGAAGGAAAAACAACAGACCATAAAGTGGTCAAAGGAATAGGCTATGGTTGCGACGAAGAAGCGCTGAGGGTAGTGAAAGCTATACCGGATGCCTGGTTGCCTGGTATCTTAAACGGGCAGGCCATACCTGTGGAGTATGTAATGCCGATCAGATTCTTCATAAAAAACTAAGCTCTTTGCTCGCTCTATAACACCCTCCAATCCATGCTATACCTGAAAAGAACCGACTCGGATGATCCCGGCTTTGTAGCTTTGGTCAAATTGCTCGACGCAGACCTGGCCGTACGGGACGGGGATGAGCACGCCTTTTATGCGCAGTACAATAAGATCGACAAGATAAAGCATGTCGTGCTGGCGTATGAAGACGAGAAGCCTTTGGGATGCGGTGCCATCAAAGAATTTGAGCCGGGCACCATGGAAGTGAAGCGCATGTATGTGTTGCCAGAAGGAAGAAACAAAGGTATAGCTAGCCGTATTTTGGTTGAGTTGGAAAAGTGGGCACACGAGCTTTCCTATGACAGATGCATTTTAGAAACCGGCAAAAAACAGCCGGAAGCCATTGGCCTCTACCAAAAGAGCGGCTATCAGCTGATCCCAAACTATGGGCAATATGCGGGGGTGAGGAACAGTGTGTGCTTCGAGAAGGTGCTGCACTAAACCACCTTTTATGCTTCGGGTTTCTCCCGCTTGTCACCAAACGGATCTTCATGTGAAATCAACTGAACAGGCTCACCCCGGAAGCCACTGTACTCGTTGTGGTTGTCGTAAGGCACTTTGATGCCGTGGTAATAATCCTGTAGCTTGTAATCTCTGCGGAGTGGGTGACCTTCCCAATCAGCGGCACAGAGGATGCGACGCATGTCCGGGTGATCTTTGAAGAGGATGCCTACCAGGTCGAAAATTTCCCGCTCCTGCCAGTCAGCGGTGCGCCAGATGTGACTCACGGTCGGCACGGTAGGTATGGGCTGCTCCGAAGTGTTGTTACGAGGCACGATCACTTTGAGCATCAGGTGGTGGTCGTAAGGTATAGAGTAGAGATTATATACAACCTCCATGGTGCCGGCTTCTGGCCCATTGTCTATACCTGTTACACTGGAGAGAAAGTCAAAATAAGTCGCTTCGTTATCGTGCAGCTCAAGACATACCTCCGCCAGTCGCTCTGTCTGAAGCACCAGGTAGGGCTGCATGTTATTAGCGTGCTCCGAAACGATTACCTCCGCCCCAAACTGCGCTGCTATAAAGTCCTGTATCTCTCCGAAGTGCATATTAGTTGTGAATGTGTGAGGTATAGATTGAGCGAATGGGTGAATTATGATTTAGAGTTGAGAGATCTATGTGATAGGGTTTGGCTGGTCTTTCAATTTAGTTTCACTATTGCCTTCTTCCCTATCGTTCATTCGTGCTTTGGCATCTGCAGCTAGCTTCTCGTTCACTATACCTGATTCCCGATTTTTCTCTGCTGCATTATTCAATCTCCTGGCCATGATCTGCTGCACGGCGCGGGGTTCGCGGATGGTTTCCTGTCGGATGATCTCTTGCAGGCGCAGAAAGCCGCCGATGAGCGCCTCTGGCCTTGGCGGACAGCCAGGCACGTACACATCCACAGGTATGATGCGGTCTACACCCTTCACTACGTGGTAGCCGTGCTCCCAATAAGGTCCGCCGCAGTTAGAGCAGCTGCCCATCGAGATTACGTAGCGCGGCTCTGGCATCTGCTCGTAGAGGCGGCGCACACGGTCAGCCATCTTGAAGGTAACGGTGCCAGCCACGATCATCACATCGGACTGACGAGGCGAGGCACGTGGTATAATGCCGAAGCGGTCGAGATCGTAACCGGAGGCATAAGCCCCCATCATCTCGATGGCGCAGCAGGCCAGACCAAAACCCATCGGGAACAGCGAGGTTAGTCGCGCCCAGTTGAGCAGGTCGTCCAGTTTGGTGATAATTACACCGCCTTCTCCCGTCTTGTCCTGTGATATGTTCAAATCTAACTGATGAATTAAATGCTATCAAAAAGAAGGCGCTCGAGACTGGCTCCTGGCTATACCTTCCGTTATTCTATTTTGCCCTCTCCAGGTCTTATACCCGACAAGCTACTTCTTTACCTCGTAGTTTCGCTCGTTTACGCGCTGGTACATTTCCTTAGGTATACGGGAACGACTTTGCGGCACCACAGGCTTCGGTTTGATCCAGTCCAGGTGTCCTTTCACCCAGGCATAAGCCAGGCCTAGCGCCAGTACGCCAATGAAGATGAACATCTCGATCAGCGCAAACCAACCCCACACGCCGTCGGTTGCCTCGATCAGGTCGCGGCGGCCAAATACGGTGGCCCACGGAAACAAGAAAGCGAGCTCCACATCGAAAATGATGAAGATAAGCGCCACCACATAAAACCGCGGGTTGAACTGCACCCAGGAGTTACCGATCGGCTCTTCGCCTGACTCATAAGTCGTCAGCTTTTCGGGGTTAGGCCTGCTGGGGCGAACAAGTCTGGCGGTAAACAGACCGATCACCACAAAAATTGCTCCCCCAATCAGGAAAAGCAGGATTGTTCCGAAATCAGACAGGTAAGTTTCCTCCATAGCGCCGCAGCAGTTTTACACAAATTTACGATAAAATAAATTAGGACATCATACCTTGGTCAGCCCCAATGAAAGCAGGTGAATAGCAGCATCCCATAAGACAGTGCCAGACCACCTGCTCGCAGGTATGGACATGGGTGTCGTTAGATGTGTAGCCTAATTATAGGAATAGCCAGGCTGCTATATCTATACCTGAATGTTGCTTGCCAGCGTTATACAAACAACTTTTCAGGGGCTATACCTGTACCACATAAACCCACTTCACCTTAACAAAATCGCCAATGCTTACCGGACGCGTCAATGCACCAGAGATCAACACCCCACACGGCTGGCTCAACACTGAGCGCAATTGGTCTATCAAAGATTTCAGGGGTAAGATCGTGCTGCTGGACTTTTGGACGTTTGGCTGCATCAATTGTCAGCACATTGTGCCGGACCTGAAACGGCTGGAAGATGAGTTTGCGGATGTGCTGGTCGTAATTGGGGTGCACTCCGCCAAGTTTGATGCTGAGAAGCAGTCTGAAACCATCCGGCAGGCTATTCAGAAATTTGGGGTGGAACACCCGGTGGTAAACGATGCAGACTTTGCCATCTGGAACCAGTACGGCGTGAAAGCCTGGCCAACGACTGTACTCATCGACCCGAACGGCAAGGTGGTAGGCCAGCATGCCGGGGAGGGCGTCTACGATACCGTGCGGCCCTACATCCAGCGCATGAAAGAGGAGTTTATCGGCGAACTCAATCAAACGCCTATACCTATGCAGCCTAAGGCTAAAGGTACAGGTATACTGTACTTTCCCTCTAAAATGATCAGTGACTCAGCGGGAGATTTATACCTGTCTGACAGTGGGCACAATCGCATTCTCAAACTAAATCAGGAAGGGAAGGTACTCGAGGTGATCGGCAGTGGCGAAAGAGGCTTCCACGACGGAGGTTATGCAGACGCCACCTTTAACGAACCGCATGGACTGGCCCTGCATGGTGATGTGCTGTATGTGGCTGATGCCAAAAACAACGCCATCCGCAAAGTAGACCTGCAAAACCGTACGGTGAGCACAGTGGCTGGTACTGGCGAACTGGAGTACTACTTCCACGACGATAAGCGCCAGGAGCCTGTCAACCCCAACAGCCCATGGGACCTGTTGATACACGATGGCAGTATGTTTATTGCCAATGCAGGTAACCACCAGATCCTGCGCATGAACCTGGAAACCGAGCAGGTATACCGCTTTGCCGGAAGCGGCCGGGAGGCCCTCACCGACGGCCTGCTGGATGAAGCCGCCTTCAATCAGCCCAGTGGTCTCTCTATCCGGGGCGAAGTGCTATACGTGGCCGATGCCGAAGCCAGTGCGATCCGTACCGTCAACCTCAAAACAGGTATGGTGCTCACCCCGCTCGGCCGTGGCCTTTTTGATTTTGGGGATGTGGATGGCGACGTGGACGATGCCTTGCTGCAGCACTGCGTAGGCCTCGAAGTGATCGATAGCGACGTGTACATTGCCGACACTTATAATGGTAAAGTCAAAGTGCTCGACATGGAGCGCCACCGCTTGCGCACCCTGGCCGAGGACTTGCATGAACCCAACGACGTGCTATACCTGAACGGTCGCCTTTGGGTCACCAGCACCAACAGCCACCAACTCTACCAGATTGATCTGCACACCGGAGCGAAAGAGGAAGTGAAGATTAGTTAAAAAGTTAAAAAGGTAGAAAAGGATGGGCAATTCGTAGCGACAGATCGCAGTCTGCCCAAATCGTGCACAGCATTTTAATACCAACAGAAAAGTGTCACCTTTTAGGGTGATTTTATAGCGAGTGATTGGTCTTACTCTAAGCGACTAATCCGAGATCTGCTTATACCTTGACAGGCTGTTCGATCAGGTTGTTGCGCACTTTTTGGAAGAAGCGGAGCGTCACCTGGAAGATCGGGCTCATAATGAAGGTATAGAAGAAGGTAGCGATGAAGATCGGTCCTCCTAAGATGAAGCCTATACCTAAGATCACGCACTCGACCAGGATGCGGGTGCGGCTAACCGACAGTTTGATGCGCTCCGACAAAGCCAGCATAAATCCGTCGCGTGGGCCAGCGCCTACGCCACCTGCTATATACAGACCGGCCGCTATACCTGCTATCACCACCGAGACGAGCAGATTAACATAGTCAAGGGAGGTATTGGTAGCCGATGGCGGTATGTCGAGCCAGAGGAACATGTCCATGAAGGGCCCGACGAGCATAGCATTGAGGAAAGTGCCGATGTTGATGTACTTGCGGTTGATGAACCACGAGACAGCCACGAAGAAGAGGCCCACGATCACACTCCAGGTACCAATCGTATACCCAAGGTGTTGGAAAAGGGCTACGTTGAGCACCTCCCAGGGGTGTAGGCCCAGGTACTTTACCTTGACGGCAATGGCATTGGCAAAACCGAACAACAGTAACCCAAGAAAGAAGAAACTATAGCTAACTACCTTTTCGCGCATGATCAAAATAGCCCTTTGGTACGAGGGGGCGGGTTAGAACAAATCCGGGCGCAAGAAAGTTAATTTTGGCCGCAATAATAACAAAGACAGGAAGTCATCTACAGATTGTAGTGAATGATTATCAGGTTTAACAAATAAGTGTTATATTCATACACCAGAAAATCTTATTAAACAGATGAGGCGATTGTTGATATTGAGATGGGCGTTTATGTGCTCTTTTTGTTTGCTTCTTGGCTCCCCGGCATTTGCCCAAACCGAGATAGTCGACTACATGGGCCGCCCGATCATGGCAAAGCAGTATCTGGATGTAAAGGGCTCACCCTATCTGCATGACGAGTGGCAGGAAGGCTGGGTCAAGCTGAAGGACGGGAGAGAGTATTCCGGCGTTCGACTAAAGTATGACCAGGTGTCCGATGAGCTGATGTTCAGCAATCAGAAAGGAGAGGCGCAGCTGTTTGTGCATCCTGTTGTGGAATTTGAGGTAATGAAACGGTTTTTTATGACTGGATTTGATCCGATAGACACTACTCCTGCAACTGCTTACTATGAAGTGCTGTCCGATGGACCTACCCAACTATTGAAGCGTACTTCCAAAAGGGTGTATGAAGAGTTGCCTTACAGTTCTGCAACAAAAGTGAAGACTATCCTGGCGCAGGAAAATTACTATTTGGCCAATCGGGAGGGGAAGCTTACGAAGCTAAAAAAGGACAAGAAGTCACTGATACAGGCATTAGGCGATAAGCAAAGAGAACTGGAAACTTACGTGAAGACCAATCGCCTGGACCTGCGACAGGAGCAGGACATGGCCAAATTAGTAGCATACTATAATAGTCTATAAATCTTATTTTCAACTTTAATCAAACGCCTATGAAAGCTGTCGTTTTACGTTTTGGTTTAATGATGCTGGTGGGCTGCTGCTTTAGCCTGCAGGCGAGTGCGCAGTTCACGCACACCAATGACATGGAAGCCCGTCCGGTGCACGAGTACAACACCATCACGATGATCGGCTCGCCTTACCTGTACAAAGAGTGGGCAAAAGGCTCCCTGACACTCAAAAACGGCACCGTATACCAAGGCATCGAATTGATGTATGACCAGGTGAAAGATGCCATCATCTTTAAGGCAAAGAACGGAGACGTAAAAGAGTTGCTGGAGCCGGTGCAGGAGTTTAAGATCGGGTACATCGAAAACAACAAGCAGCTGGAGCGTACCTTCCGTTCAGGGTATAGTGGTGATGGCGTGCCGAGCAATGCCTTTATGGAAGTGCTGGCTGACGGGCAGATCGTGCTGCTGAAGCGCACTTCCAAAAAGATATTTGACCGCAAGCACTACAGTTCGGCAACCATCGACAGGGAGGTGCAGGAAAGTGAAGACTACTACATTGCAGTGGCCGACAAGGCAGTAAAGGTGAAGAAATCGAAAAGCTCATTGCTCTCTGCCATACCTGACAAGAAAGACTACCTGGAAACCTACATCAAATCAAATGCGCTGAACCTGCGCAACGACAACGACATGGCCAAGGTGGTTGCCTATTACAATTCACTGTAGGTTTCCCCGAAGCTTATTGACAATTTTTAAGCAGCTGCCTGAGGAACGGGTAGCTGCTTTTTTACGTTCAGGGCCTGCTGCATATGCCGCTCCTGGTGCAGTACCACAAACTCCAGTGTCTCCCCGATGCGCATTTTGAGCAGCTTGAAGAACTCAACAGGTATAGCCTTCTTATTCAGATTAGCGCTTTTGGCTTTGTGAAGGAGTTGTAGCAGCTCGGTCTGGTGATCCAAAAACTCCTCCAGCGTTTGGCGGCCCAATTGGCTGTTGTTGGGATTCATGTGCCGCACAGTTTTGCTTTTTTTGCTGTTGCCCGGGCGCACTATGTCCAGTGACTTCTTGCCAAGCCAGCTATAGCTGATAGTTTGAGCAGATTTGCCGTCAGCATTGGCGGCAATTGCTTTGGCCAGCGCCGGATTATAGTAGCGGCTATACCTGTTCATGTGTTCGAGGCACTCCAATATGCTCCAGCTTTCAGCGCTGGGTTTGTAGTTGAGGTGGGAAAGCTCCAGTGGCACAAAGGCAGCGATAGCAGTATGCTTCTGGTTGTCGACGGTGCGGGAGATCTGGTCTAAGGCATTCATAGCGTTCATCGTTTTATATTGTACGCATCAAAGGTATAGCACGGCTCAACCCCAGTCCTTGATTAAAATCAAGATTTACACAAATTTACTTAATGCGGCTTAGCGTCTCAGGTGACATGCGCAGGTAGGAGGCGATGTACTTTTTGGGGATATGCTGGAACAGGTGTGGGCTACGTTGCATGACACGCTGCAGGCGCTGCTCCGGCTCAGGCAATAGCAGGTCCACTTCCCGCTCTATCTTGCCTAACAGGGCTCTTTCGAGTTGCTCGTACCAGAAACGTTTGATGTTCGGCCGCTCCTCCATCAGCTGCATAAAATCAGCCTTGCTTATACTGAGTAGTTCACTTTTTTTGAGGGCCTGTATGTAGTAGTCCGACGGTTTGCCATCGGCAAAAGACGGAAACGACACCAGCAAGGTATGCGGATAGCCAAAGCCCACACAAATCTCTTCGTCGGGCAGCGGGTAGTAAATGCGCAGCGCCCCACTCGTGACCAGGTATAGACCCTGCTCCACCTGCCCCTGCCGTATCAGGAAGTCATACCGGCTCAGTTGCACCTTTTTCTTCCAAAGCGGCAGGAAAGCAGCAATGTCGTCTGGGGTGAGGTAAGGAATTTGGTTGAGGAGGGAGAGGGGCATGGGGAGGGTTAGCTAACTGCGCTTACAACAGCTAGAACGGTGCTTAGTCTTTCGTTGACAATAGTGTTGTTTACACTTTTCAAGTGACTATTTAAAATTGAGCTATACCTCTCGATACCAATAGCTTTAGAAATATAGCATTCATTTACAAGATTTAATCTGTTAGTAATACTGCAAAGGCTATTTAGCACTTCTAATCCCTTGAAGCCGCTATAATTAAATGTGTCTATATCGTCATAATTAGCCTTAATCCTTTTCCTGTACAATAAGTCCATTATTGTTGTGTGGCCTAGGGAATCAGATACCTTTTTCCAATCTAAGAAGTTAAGACTTCTTTTAGGTTTTCTTTTAGATGTTATAAAGGTAAAATCCAATGCCTTTTCCTTTAATTTAAGTACTCTTGTGGATTTTAAGAATTGACATATTTGATTATCAATTGTTTCTTCTTTTCCCAACTCTATGTGTAAATTTTTGATGCCACATGGTTTAGAGATATTGACGAAATCAATGTGGTTCTTGCCCCCTGTAGAATAGAAACTCATCGAGAGTGGCAATTTGCCTTCTCCCATCAATTTGCCTAACTTTTTCAAAACAGCAGAGTGGCTATTTTCTGTATGACCAACGGCTTTATAATGCGCGAGAAAGGACCCAAATGTTGTGTAATAAGCCTGAGCAAATGCCCATTGCATAGCAAATGATTGACCTGTGTTTTCAATTACAGTTTTATTTTCAGCGAGCACTTTCTCAGTATTCCAAGAATTTTTAAGCCATTTTTCTATATCGTTTAATGGTGGATTTTTAGCTCCCTTTAACTTCATAAAGTACCTATTATCGACCATGTCATTTTCAAGAGCGGCTTGATTCAATTTTGTTGATAGTGCCAGAAATTGATTATGTGTAACATCAGCTTTGAACCTAAGTTTATCTTCTACTTCAAGAGATTTAATATAATTCTCGAAATCAAACATATACGAGCTGAGTTATGGTTTATTTACACATCCTATTATATTATAAAATTAAATTATTTCAATAGAAAAGTATGTCTAAACGCCGCGGAAAATTTTTGTATCTCACCTCCGCTGCTCAAACCCCTTAAACCCCTCTAATCCATCCTTCTCCTCTACCTCTACTTTTTCAACCCGTGCGCGACTAGGACCTATGTTTGCCCAAGCTTCCAGCGCTTGCAATGCTTCAGAATTCCCCTCCGCTTCCAGGTATACGGTGCCATCTTTTTCATTTCGAACGAAACCAGTCAGGCCTAGTTCTTCGGCTTTTTCCTGGGTGCTGGCCCGGAAGAATACACCCTGTACCTTGCCGTGCACCCGTATCGAAACACGTTTTTTGTTGTTGTCCATACGCATAAGTTTGTTTGTCTATAAAACGACATAAAGAAGGAACGGTTAAAGCTAGAGATAGTCAGAAAACAGGCTGCTAGCTTAATAGTAAAGCCAGTGCCCTTTCACCTGGCCCTTGGATGTGACCTCGATTGCCGGGAATGGCAGCTTGATGAAGAACATCCCCTTCAACACGGTGTTCAGAAATTTGCTGTCTGTTTTTATTTTGGTCCAGTCTATGTCGAGAGAGAGCAAGTATTGGCAGTAGCGCTCTGTTTCAGGCAAGGTCACACCGCGGTAAAAGCGCCGGTTCTCAAACTCCCCGAACATGCCGTTGGCGCTGTATCCCACTGCCACGTTGGCCCAGTCAGGTATATGGCGATTCGGCACCAGTTTGTTTGCAGGTACACTCAGCCAGTAGGTATGGGAGTTGTAATCCAGGAGCAGGCTCTCCAGGTGGGTATCGCCGAGGTAACCGTTAGCCTGTTTGTAGTAAGGAGATGGCGAGAAAGTGAACTTGAATTTGGCCACCTGCTCATCAAAAGCGAGCTCTTGGCCGATGACAAATGCTGAGCCGGCTGCATTGGCCACCATATCAGGTATAGAAAAGCCCCAACCCTCGTAGAGTCCGTCGTACACCTCAATCGGCGTCTGTAATATCAGCCCTAAGGTGCCGCCATACAGTAAGGCCTTGCCTTTAGGTACACCTGCATTCCGGAGGAGCTTATACCCAATGTAGCTTTCTACATAAGCCCCAAAAGCATGCCCGAACTTATCTACCTGCTGGTAACCTTTGCTGTCGTCGTAGAAATGAAAAGGCACGCGTTCATGGTCTTTGTACCACACAAACTGCAGGTAAGACATACCTGCAACGTAAAAGGCTGTCTCTGCCGCTATGACAGGTATAAGCTTGCGACGGTTAACATTGCTGGAGTCTGTTGCCACGCTATCTACTGCCTGCGGGTATACCGGCAGATAGGCAAGCAGGAGTACAAGCGACAAAAGCAGCAGTTTTCGGAGCATCATCAGGTATAGGAGCATGTATGGCTCCAAAGCATTAATATAGCAATTTGTAGGTATACCCTGTATGCGACTTCTTTTCGTAAGGCTATAAAAGAACGAATAAGCCCACTGTGCTTGTTAGATATGTGGCAGCATGTAGCTGTTTCCTTAAATTTGGATTATCTTTAACGCCCCCTTGAACCGATGCTTGAGGGCAGGTATACCCCATACGATATGTCATTACTATTCAACGATTTTAAGAGCTGGGAAAAGCATTGCGCTGAAACCGGCGAACCGCTATACCAGCCCGTGCTGGACTATGAAATAGAGCAGAAAGGGCGCTCCGAAGAATTTATCTGGGAGAACATAGCCAAAGCCTACGAGGTGATGAAGGATGCCGTGCACACGGGTCTGACAGAAGATATGACTTCCCGCTCGGGTATGGTGAACAACAGTGCCAAGAAAGTGGCCAAATCACCGGTGACGGTATTGTCGCCGGAGTTTCAGATGCTGGTGTCGCGTGCGCTGGGTGCCAAAGAAGTGAACTCTTGCATGGGCCGTGTAGTGGCCGCTCCTACAGCGGGCGCCTCTGGTATATTGCCGGGCACACTCACCACACTGCAGGAACTGCACGGACTAGATGACCGCAGCATACACGAAGGCCTGTTGGTAGCAGCAGGTATAGCGCTTATCATTGAGCAGAACGCATCGCTGGCCGGTGCCGTGGGTGGTTGTCAGGCCGAGACAGGCAGCGCAGCAGCTATGGCGGCAGGTGCGATTGTATACTGCCTGGGCGGCAACGTAGATCAAGTGTTCACCGCAGTGGCCATTACCATTCAGTGTATGTTGGGCTTGGTGTGCGACCCGGTGGCAGGACTGGTAGAAGTGCCCTGCATTGTGCGTAATGCCAGTGCGGCAGCTATTGCTTTTTCGTCGTCACAGTTAGCGATAGCAGGCGTAAGCGCTGTTATACCTGTCGACCAATGCGTAGCAGCCCTCGGCGAAGTAGGCGAGAGCATGGAACGCAAATACAAAGAAACAGCCCTCGGCGGATTAGCCAATACACCTAGAGCCCGCGAAATTGAAAAATTCGTGCTGGTACAGGATGTGGAGATTTTGCCGGATGAAGACGAGAACAGCGAAGGAGTTTAGGAGTCTGAGAGTTTAGGAATTTAAAAGTTACAGCATTAGAAATTGATTGTCTAACGCTGAGCTAATTTAAGAAGGGCAGCGGCTGGAAAAGTCGCTGCCTTTTTTTGTTAGGTATACCTGCTATACCTGCATTTTGGCTCTGCTAGTTCTGCTTCATGGCTAGCCATTTAGGTTGGCAGACTTTGCACAGAATTTGGCCCTTCACTATACCTGTTTCAGGATGCCTCAACAGACACACAGAGTAGTCTGGAACAGTTGAACTTAACCGAATGACTCGGTTGTTGCTCCATCAGCGTAGCAGTTCGTCACATTATCCGGGCGATTCGTCACATTTTGGAGGGTAAAAGTATTAATATCAGTAAGTTGCACGTTGTTATTGCAGGCTGCCTTTACGCCAGTTTTAACCTGTACAGGATTATACATGAAGAAATTCTTTTGGTGGTGCGCCGGAGCCGACGACACTATTCTTGAAAAATGCTCTAAGTCGGAGCACATAAAATATGCCGGTGTAGGCGCCACTGTTCTGTTTACAGGTGTGCTGGCCAGCTTATCGGGCGGCTACGCCCTCTACACGGTGTTCGACTCCGTGCCAATGGCGATGGCCTTTGGTTTGTTGTGGGGTGCCGTTATCTTCAACCTCGACCGCTTTATCGTTTCCACCATCCGCAAGGAAGGCAAGTTCTGGCGAGAACTGCTGATGGTAACGCCACGTATTTTTCTGGCCCTGGTGCTGGCTATTGTTATTTCTAAACCGCTCGAGCTAAAGATTTTCGATAAAGAGATACAGGCGGTGCTGAAAGAGAAGCAGGCCGAACTGGCGATTCAGCACAAAGCCTTGGTGAACAAGCAGTTTGCTGAAGTGGATTCTGTGAAGTCGGAGATTGCAGGTATACGGGCAGAAGTAGAAGCCAAAACTCAGGAGCGTAACAAACTCTACGAAATGGTCGCTGCTGAATCTGATGGAACAGGCGGTACAGGCAAGATAGGTAGAGGCCCTATCTATGAAGAAAAAAAGCGCCAATACGATAAAGTAGACGAAGAACTCAAACTGTTGCAGGCAAGTGCTGCTGACAGGATTCTGGTAAAAGAGCAGCGCATCGCCGACCTGATGAAGCAGTATGACAGTACCGTGGCCGAAGGGCAGGAAAGTTTCTCGAATTACGATGGCCTGATGGCCAGAATTGATGCCCTCAATCAGCTGCCGTGGCTTCCGGTGTTCTTCATTACATTGCTATTTGTCTGCCTGGAGACGGCCCCGATTTTCACCAAGTTGATTACCAGCAAAGGCCCCTATGATGATATTCTGAAAGGTCTTGAGCACGAGCGCACGACACAGGAAATGCATCGGGTACAGGAGCGCCAAAAGCAGTACGACACCCGACAAGCTGTAGCCGAAGCCAAATTTGCCGCCCGTCAGGAATTCGAAATAGAAGCCAAGCGGGAAGAGGAGCGTTTAAAGTCAGATGCCCATCTGGACGTAGTGCGCGAGTCGGCCGCTGTGTGGCGTGAGCGCAAACTGGCCGATGTGAGCCGCAGTCCGAATACCGCCGCTGATATCCTGAATGACGGGGAGGAAAGCAGTTACTATAAGTGGTAAGCTTTATAGCTAACACATACTTGGGTCGATAAGCAGGTACTTAAGCCAAAGTATGCGCTTTTTGTACGCCGCATGCGCCATATTTTTTCCAGAAGTTAGTATCTTGTTGCGTACTAACACACAGGCTTATGACCGTTTCAAAAATGGCTCAAAACCTCATCGGCTCCGAGATCATCAAGCTCGCCGGTGAAGTGAACGCAATGATCGCCAAAGGGGAGCAAATCTGCAACCTGACGATCGGCGACTTCGACCCCAAGATATTTCCTATACCTGGCGAACTGCGGGCTGGCATAGCCGAAGCCTACGCCGAAGGTCATACCAATTATCCGCCTGCCAACGGGGTGGCCGTGCTTCGCAAAGCGATAGCCGACTTCACCCGCGACCGGTTGGGCCTGACCTACTCTGAGAATGACATACTGGTAGCAGGCGGTTCGCGTCCGCTCATTTATGCGACCTATCTGGCGCTTATAGACCCAGGCGATAAAGTGGTCTTCCCGACGCCTTCGTGGAATAACAACCACTACTGCCACTTATCCAGTGCTACGCCAGTAATGGTAGAGACTAACCCGGAGAACAACTTTATGCCGACCGCCAACGACGTGGCTGCAAGCCTGAAAGGCGCGACTATGTTGGCACTGTGTTCACCGCTTAACCCAACCGGCACGATGTTCTCCAAAAAAGACCTGGAGGAAATCTGCGACCTGGTTATTGCTGAGAACAAAAGCCGTGGAGCCGACGAAAAGCCGCTGTACATCTTGTACGACCAGATTTACTGGATGCTAACCTTTGGCGAACACCAGCATTACGATCCGGTAAACCTGCGTCCTGAGCTGCGCGATTATACCATTTACATTGACGGCACTTCCAAATGCTTCGCTGCTACAGGTGTGCGCGTAGGTTATGCTTTCGGCCCGACTGAGGTGATTGATAAGATGAAGGCCATATTAGGGCACGTAGGTGCCTGGGCTCCAAAGGCTGAGCAAATGGCGACTGCCCGTTTCCTGCATCAGACGGATGAAGTAGATGTGTTCCTGGACGAGTTTAAATACAATGTGCGCGAAAGTCTGGATGTGCTGTACCACGCCTTCAAAGACCTGAAGAAAGAAGGGTATAACGTGGACGCCATTGAACCGATGGGCGCTATCTACCTTTCTGCCAAACTCGATCTGGCGGGCAAAACCACACCATCAGGGCAAGTGCTGCAAACCAGCAAAGACATCAGCTTCTACATACTAGAAGAGGCCAAGCTGGCTGTTGTTCCATTCTCCGCCTTTGGCTCTGAGCCGAGCCTGGGTTGGTTCCGTCTGTCAGTAGGCGGTGCCTCGCTGGAGAGTATCAAAGACTCACTGGGTAGGTTAAGAGAAGCGCTACAGAAACTGAAGTAAGGTATAAATATAATAGAAGCAGCAAAGCCGCCTTTGATTCTTTCGGGGCGGCTTTGCTGTTTCTATACCTTATTCAACACCCACTGAAATCTGCCGGGTGATGCTTTCCTCCAGCGAGATAAATGTTTCGGTGCGGTGCACACCGGCTATACCTTGGATCTTCACGTTGAGCACTTCGCGCAGATGCTTCGTGTCGCGGCAAACGATCTTGACGAACATGCTGTAAGAACCCGTAGTATAGTGTAACTCCACAATCTCAGGTATGTCACGCATTTTTTCCACTACTTCTTTGTAAGCCGATCCCTTCTCCAAAAATACTCCGATAAAGGCGCAGATGTCATAACCAATAGCGGCCGGATTTATCAATAACTGTGCTCCCTGCACGATTCCCATCTCCGTCATTTTCTTGAGGCGCACATGAATCGTACCGCCTGAAACACCCAATTCTTTGGCAATATCTGTATAAGCGCGGTTCACATTCTGCATAAGCAGGTGCAGAATCTGGCGGTCAAGTTTATCAATTTGTGAATCCATACCCTTGTATATGTCCTATCTGTTAATGATTTGTCAAAATTAAAAACTCAATATTAATTGATTGTTAACAAAAGTAATTAAATGTTAAATAATTTTCAATGTATACAATTGATAATTATGTTTGTTATACACCAATTCATTAATAATTAGATAGAATGGAATTGCAAACACTCACAGAACAACCGACGGCATTGGAAGCTACGATGAAGCACCTAAGCCGCTCCTCCCTGCCTAAAGTACTACAGGTACAGCAGGGAATCATTCGTGCCACGCACGACTTTATGTTCAAGAAAGGCCTGACGCAGCTAATGCCGCTTATGCTTTCGCCCATTACCGACCCGCTTAATCATGGGGTGGTAGATGCTAGCATTGGGTATGCAGACCAGCGTTGGAGTCTCACAAAGTCGATGATCTTCCACAAGCAGCTGACTTTGGTAAACCAAGAGCTGGACAGCCTTTACATTGTGTCGCCGAACGTGCGCCTGGAGTTCTCGGACCGTGCTGACACTGGACGCCACCTGTTTGAGTTCACGCAAGTAGACTTCGAATTCCGTGGCAAGGATCGCTTCTTTGTGATGGAATTTATGGAAGAACTGGTAAACTTCGTCTTCGCCCGGTTGAACAAAGATATCCCTGAAATCCTGATCGAGTTGCGTGGTGAGTTGCTGCCGCAGTACGAGAAGTGGCTGGTATACCGCACTGAAAAACTGGAAGCTGCCCTTGGGCCAGACTATGAAAAGCTGAAATCGGAAGAAGCAACAGAGCCGTTTTGGTTAATCAACCACAAGCGTGAGTTTTACGACAAAGAAGACCCCATCCGCCGCGGCACTTACCTGAACTATGATGTCATCTGGCCAGAAGGCTTCGGTGAAGGACTATCAGGTGCCGAGCGTGAGCACGAATACAAGCAGATAGTGAAACGCATGGATGAAGTGGGCACCAGCACAGAAACGTTCAAGAATTATCTGGAAGTTGCCAGAGCAGGATTATTGCCCAAGACTGCCGGAGCCGGATTTGGGGTAGAGCGTATGACGCGGTTCATTTGTCGCCTGAAGGATGTGGATGAAGTTACGGTGTTCTCCCGTAAGCCATGTACACCTGCTATTTTTTAATGGTATAAGGTATGGAAGAAGGTAATAATAGTAGCTTGGGAGACCAAGCAAGTAATAGAACATAAAAGGCCTGCAACGCTGAGTTTGCAGGCCTTTTTGCGTTTATGAAAGGTATATAGCGCGAGCGTCCTCACTCGTGACTTACTATGGAGGAGCCTCTGGCCCCTCCATAGTAAGTCACGAGACAATCTAATTCCCTCCTCGCTCCTTCCAAAGCTGGTTAAACGACTTTGGGGCTACTTGAAGCGGTTCTCTTCGCTTACTCCAGGTGTCTTTTAGCACTTGCTTCAGCACAAAGTTCTTTATTCCGGCCGGCGCCATATTCAGCAGCTTGCGGCTCTTCATAGCTTTTAGCCACAGCTTAAAGGTTGTGTGTTCGCTCTTTTCGGCGAAGCCCTGCTCCACACTCTGGCGGCGGTTAAGCAACAGCAGGTTGTGGATGTTGATTTTCACTGGACACACTGACGTGCAGGCGCCGCAAAGTGAACTGGCGAAGCTCAGGTGCTTGTTTTCGGCCATGCCGTTGTAGTGCGGCGTGATCACCGAGCCAATTGGGCCGCTATAGGTGCTCTCGTAGGTATGGCCGCCGATGTTCTTGTACACCGGGCACACGTTCAGGCAGGCGCCGCAACGGATACAGTTCAGTGCTTCCCGCTTCTCCGGCAAGGCTAGCAGCTCTGTACGACCATTGTCGAGCAACACCACATACATCTCTTCCGGGCCATCCTTCTCATTTGGCTGGCGGGGACCTGTGAAGATCGTGTTGTAAATAGTCACTTGCTGCCCGGTACCGCTGGTGCTCAGCAAAGGCCAGAATAAATCGAGGTCCATCACTGATGGCAGGATCTTCTCTATACCTACAATGGCAATGTGAGTCTTCGGGAAAGCGGTGGACAAACGGCCGTTGCCTTCATTTTCAGTTACAGCCACACCGCCAATATCAGCCAGCAGGAAGTTGCCGCCAGTTATACCCACTTCAGCTTCAGTGTACTTGGCACGGAGCAGGCGACGGGCAGTGGCCACCAGTTCTTCAGCGCTGTCGGTCGGGGCAATCTTGAGTTTTTTGACAAACAGGTCGGCAATGTCCTTTTTAGACATGTGCATGGCGGGCGTCACGATATGGTAAGGCCGTTGTTCAGCTAGCTGCACAATGTACTCACCCAAGTCGGTCTCCACTGTCTCGATGCCATTCTTCTCCAGGAAGTTGTTGAGGTGAATCTCCTCCGTCGTCATCGACTTGGACTTCACCACCGAACGGGCACGCTTGCGCTTCATGATCTGGCCGATCTCTTTGAGCGCCTCCTCAGCATTGCGGGCCCAGATCACTTTGCCGCCACGGGCCGTGAAGTTAGACTCGAACTCCATCAGGTACTTATCCAGGTTATTGATGGTGTTCGTTTTTATAAAAGAAGCTCGCTCACGGGCAAGTTCGTGGTCGCTGTATTGGGTAAGGCCACGCTGTACAGCGGCGTTGTACTTGCCGATGTTGAACTTGATGGTCGAGCGGTGGCCCAGGTCAAATGATTTTGTTTCCGCGTCCTGCAGAAACTGTTTTAGTCTACTCATAAGATAAACCCTATGGTCTTTCCCGAAAACGGCTAATTTCAGGAAGTGTCCTTAAAAGAAAAACACCCTTAAAGTTAGGGTGTTTTTCGGCAAAGCTAATAAGTGCAGCTCGTTTTTATGTTAAACGGCCGTTTGTGCAGGTTTAGTGTACTACTTTTTGTTGCTGTCTACTACGATGCGGTTGTCGCGGTTAGCCAATTCCCATGTCACGTGAAACGCAAGACGGGCAGCTTTCTCGGCTTTCTCAAAGATGATCTTGTCTACCGTGTCAGTTGCCTTGTGGTAGTCGGCGTGTACACCGTTGAAGTAGAACACGATTGGAATACCGTGCTTGGCAAAGTTGTAGTGGTCAGAGCGATAGTAGAAACGGTTCGGGTCGTTCTCGTCATTGAACTTATAGTCAAGGCGCAGGCCTACGTGCTTCTCGTTTACCTCTTCGTTGATCTGGTGTAGCTCCGAAGACAGCTTGTCAGCACCGATTACATAAATGTAGTTCTGGTCATTGGTCTTCTCTGCGTCGAAGTCCATACGGCCGATCATGTCGATGTTTACGTTCGCTACGGTGTTCTCGAGCGGGAAGATCGGATTGTTGGCATAGTACTCAGACCCCAGCAGGCCTTTCTCTTCAGCTGTTACGAGCATGAACAGGATGCTACGACGTGGACCAAAGCCGTCTTTCTTGGCCTGCGCAAAAGCTTCTGCCAGTTCAACGACAGCTACTGTACCAGAGCCGTCATCGTTGGCGCCGTTGAAGATTTCGCCATCCTCTATACCTACGTGGTCGTAGTGTGCAGTTACTACGATCACTTCATCCTTCTTGTCAGTTCCCTCGATGTAGCCCAATACGTTATCAGATGGAAGTGCTTCGCTCTTACGCTCTGTTTTCACCTTCACGTCTTTCACAGCTGTAAAAGTGCCAGGAGTTGGCTTACCTGCTTTCGCTACTGCGTTGGCGTAGGCAAACATTTTCTCAGGAGTTGTGCCCAGCAAAGCGGCTCCTACCTGTGGCGATACCATCATGGAAGCCGTAGCGCCTCCCTGTGCTCCATTGCTCTTCAACCCGATAGACGGACGCGTCAGGTAGTTGCGGTAGCGCTGTGTCATGGTCTTGAATTCATCAGCGCTGGCGCCTGTCACTACCAGTACACTCTTAGCACCACGCTTGGTAGCTGCGTTACGCTTTGTACGGATGTCATTGCCCCAATCAGAAGCCTTGTCTGTACCGCTCAATAGGTACTTGCCATCAGCTCCTTTAGGCTCACCGCCCAGTACAACGACCATTTTACCGGTCACATCCAGGTTGGCATAGTCAGAGTAATTGTCAGCATCGATGCCGTAACCCGCAAATACCACCTCGGCAGTTTGCTCAGTTTGGTATGGCGAAGCACCCAACACGAAGAAGTCCTGCCCCATCATGAATTTTTGTTTTCCAACCATGATGTAGCCATCGCCCCACTGGCTGCGCTCCAGGTTTACTGGCTGATAGTATGGGTTGGCATTGTTCTTCACAGGTCCAACCAAACCATCTTCTTTAAACTCGCGGGAGATATACTCCGCAGCCATCTGCAGGCCCTTCGACCCCGTGTCACGACCTTCGTACTCATCTGAGGCGATGATATTGAGGTGCTTGGAGAGGTCAGCAGCCGTGATGGTGGCGGCGTACTTAGGTGCGGCTTCGCGCAGTCGCTCTGCTTCCGTTACGGGAGCCTCGGCGGTGGTGCTTGTGGTTGTAGGCGTCTGGGCGCAACCTGTGGTCAGGAAGGCAGCCAGCGCATACACATAAAACTTGTTATACTTCATGTCTGTGTAAGGTGAAGGTAAGGTTATGGATTGTTATTGTTTATAGATCAAGACAGTTGCAAAAGCAGCCACGCCTTCTTTCTTGCCAACAAAGCCCAGGTGCTCGGTGGTAGTAGCTTTTATAGAAAGATCATGCTCCGGTATGCCCATCACTTTAGCCAGACAGCTTTTCATGTCAGGTATATGTGGGTTCACCTTTGGCTCCTGCAGGCAGATAGTCGAGTCGATGTTGCCGATCTCGTAGCCTTCGCGGGAAAGCAGGTGCACGACTTCTTTGAGTAAGATCTTGCTGTCGATGCCCTTGTACTGCGGGTCTCTATCAGAGAAGTGGAAGCCGATGTCGCGCATGTTGGCGGCACCCAGCAGGGCATCGCAGATCACGTGGATCAGCACGTCAGCATCGGAATGGCCCAGTGCGCCATGCGTATGCGGGATCTTAATGCCGCCCAGCCAGAAGTCCAGCCCTTCCTGCAGCTGGTGCACGTCGTAGCCGAAGCCGGTTCTTATTTTAAATTTCATAGTGTGTTGAAGGTATAGCGCATGCCTTATACGGCAGATACAAGAAGTAAATATAGCTTCTTTTACCCTTTTGTCATTATGCAGCAGGCGCAATTTTCAAGGGAATAGACTCAAACCAGATAGAAAGGTTTAAAAAGCAACAGCCTGCCACCGGTTAGGGCAGCTGGCTGTTGACAGACTATATATGAAAAAGCGCCTTTGGCTTAGGCCTTTGCTTCCGCAAGGGAAGGATAATCGATGTAGCCTTCGGCGCCAGGAGAGTAAAATGTATTCTT
This sequence comes from Pontibacter sp. LHS2, assembly GCF_058932845.1. Classification (NCBI taxonomy): domain Bacteria; kingdom Pseudomonadati; phylum Bacteroidota; class Cytophagia; order Cytophagales; family Hymenobacteraceae; genus Pontibacter; species Pontibacter sp. LHS2. Next base: position 27,201 of record NZ_JBZYWG010000004.1, on the reverse strand, counting down.
ATCGGCTTCCTGTAGTTCTTCGTTCTGTCGGAAGCGCTCCGGTAGGTCCGGGTTCGCGATGAATGGCACCCCAAAAGCTACCATATCCGCTTCATCAGCTTCTATTACGGCATTGCCTTTTTCCTGTGTAAAGCCCGCGTTGATGATCAGGTTGCCTTTGTAAATCGGGCGATAGCGCTTGGCGATGTGCTGCTCAGCATGCGGAATCGCACTCACGTCATTGAAAGGCTCCGACAGGTGCAGGTAAGACAGCTTGTAGTTGTTCAGCTTTTCGATGATGTAATCGAAGGTTGGGATGGTCTCCTCGTCCAATGTCATACCGAAAATGCCGTGCAGGCTCGGGTTTAGACGAACACCCACACGCTCCACTGGCATTACTTCCTGAATCGCCTCGATCACCTCAAACAAGATGCGGGCTCTGTTTTCTTTAGAACCGCCATATTCGTCGGTGCGGATGTTGGAGGTGCCATTGAAAAACTGGTGCAGGAGATAGCCATTGGAAGCGTGAATCTCCACGCCGTCAAAGCCCGCATCCAGCGCATTTTTGGCAGCAGCCTTGTAGTCCTGCACGATCTGCTTAATCTCAGGTATAGTCAACTCACGTGGAGTAACAGTATTCTTGAAGCCTTCAGGAGTGTAAGCCTGGGCATTTGGATTGATAGCGGAAGGCGCCACCGGGTACTCGCCATTGTGGAAGTCAGGATGCGACATACGGCCCACATGCCACAGCTGCGCGAAAATCTTTCCGCCTTCGGCATGCACGGCGTCAGTTACTTTTTTCCAGCCAGCCACTTGCTCCAGGCTGTGTATACCTGGCGTATTGACATAACCTACAGCTTGCTCTGAAATCTGTGTTCCTTCCGAAATGATCAGGCCAGCACTTGCGCGTTGAGCATAATAAGTTGCCATCAGGTCGTTGGCTACATTGCCCTCGTTAGCGGCACGGCTGCGCGTCATGGGTGCCATGATCACGCGGTTGTTCAGTTCTAAATCCTGTAGTTTTATCGGTTTTAATAATGGTTGTGACATAATTGGAGTTAAAAGTTAAAGAGTTAGAAAGTTTAGGAGTTATCCTGCCTTCACAGTCTTCCTCATGATTGATTCGTGATTCTTAATTAAACATTGTCCCAGTCCGGCGCGAAAGGCGGGTTAACAACCCTTAAATTGTCCTTCTTGAGTTGATCTATCTGCGCAACATCCTCTGCTGAGAGCTCAAAGTCAAAGATGTCAATGTTATCCTTTAGGCGCTCTACCTTGGATGTTCTAGGTATGGCCATCACACCGTCCTGCTGGATCAGCCAACGCAGCGAAACCTGTACTTCGTTCTTGCCATATTTCTCGCCTATACCTTTCAGAACTGAATTGCCGAGCACTTTACCTTGTGCGATAGGGCTGTAGGCTGTCAGTGAAATGCCATGCTCCCGCAGGTAGGTATAGAGTTTGGACTGGTTGATCAGCGGGTGATACTCTACCTGATTGGTGATGATGTCGGCACCTGTAGCCAGCACCTCGTCGAGCAGGGCAGTGGTGTGGTTGCTCACTCCGATGTACTTGGTGTAGCCTTTGCGCTGTGCTTCCATCAATTGGTCCATGTACTCGGCAACAGGCACGTTGCGGTTTGGCCAGTGAATCAACAGCAGATCTACATAATCGGTCTTGAGTTTGCGCAGACTATCCTCTACTGAAGGCAAAAACTCCTTCTGGTACAGACTCTCACGGAAAACCTTAGTGGTCAGGAAAATCTTGTCACGATCTATACCTGAATCTTTAATGGCCGCGCCGACGCCTGCTTCATTCTGGTAAATCTGAGCGGTGTCAATATGACGATAGCCTTCTGAGATAGCGGCTGCAGTGATTTCACGGGCCAGATCGTCAGGCAACTGGAAAGTTCCCAAGCCAAGGGCAGGGATAGAAGCGTCTTTTATAATGATGTTATTCATGTATTATCTTGGTTTGTACATTATTTGTGTATACAAATATTAGTATAAAAAAATAGCTCAGCCTCTGAGCTTGTCAAGCAACTTGCTCACTAAAACGGCTTCCTCCTGGGTCAGGTTATGGAAGCGTTTGAAAAAGGCTGGCATCTGCTCGTCAATCTGAGTAAGTAGATCAGCACCCTTCGGTGTCAGTCGTACCTCGATCATGCGACGGTTCGCCTGACAGATGTCCCGGGTCACGTAGCCTTTCTCGATCAGCTTATCTACCAGGCGGGTCACGTTGGAGTTTCGGTCCACCATGCGCTCCTGCACTTCCCCGAAGCAAGACGGCTTCGGATGCTGACCGCGCACAATGCTCAGTACATTATGCTGCTGCAGCGTAAGCCCAAACTGCTTAAAGAAAGGTGTAAACTGTTGGTTCAGCCAGTTATTTGTAAACAACAGATTGACCACCATTCGACGATGATCGTCCTTGAAGTCTTTCTGTTGTATTTCGTCTTCTATGCGCATAGGCTGAATAAGGGTGCAAAGTTAAACTCGTTGTTTGTATATACAAATATTGAGCCTGAAAAGTTTCGATTAGTTTATCTATGGTCTGACTTACAAGATATGGCTTGTTTTAATCCCAGAAAGGCTGGCGGAGTTGCTGACCATCTGCCGCAAAAACGAGCTCTAGTTCCTTTGACTGTTTTTTGAGCACTATTTGGTAAGAAGTGATCGTGTCACGCACCAGAACCTCTGCTTCGCTGACTTTGTAGCCAGCGTAATGTTGCGTGATAGCATTCGTAACGGTTTCAGGCAGTTCGGAAGCAGGAAGAGCCCACTTATACTGCACCAGATTACCTGTATGCCTGAAAAGGGCACTGTGCTCTCTTGTACGCACATCAAAGTCGGCTTCGTAGTCCTTTCCGCTTTTCTCCCACTCAATGTAGGTGGCTTGTGGAAATGTACTCAGTAGGGTTTGGCGTACCTCCAGGGGTACTTTTTCTGGTAATACTTCGTCGTCACAAGCCGAAAGAAAACCTGCTAAAAGTAAGATGGCTGCAAATTGCTGCTTCATATGGCCTCTGGTCAATATAAGTGCTGGTAAGTTACTGACAGAAAGTTACAAAGCAAATCTGAAGAAAATTTGTAGCGCCAGAAATTTTGTTTGCTAAGGTATAAGGATTTTGCCGGACTGGTCCCGGGCACGGCGTTAAGGAAGCAAGCAGCCCTTTATCAAAGCAGAAAACCTGACACAAGGTGCGCCAGGTTTTTCTGTTTTGCTTGAAAGAGAGATTAATCCCAGTAGGTCTGCTGTACCTGCTGAGCGTCAGCGGAATAGACTAGCTTTTCATCCGTGGTGTTATTATCCAGTTCAACCTGGTACAAAATTGTCTGGCCTTCCTCTAGTCGTTCAATGTCATCCAGACGGTAGGCCGTATAATCAGCGTTGATGGCTTCCCGTACAGCGTCTGGAAGCTCTGATTCAGGTATGTCTTGCTTATGTTTCAGGAGGTTGCCTGATGCACTGATCAATGCACTGTAATCTGTATTATTTAGATCGAAATCAGCCTCGTAGTCTTCTCCTATTTGTTCCCAGTCGATGTCAGCGGCGTCCGGAAAACTGCTGAGTAATGTTTCCTTTACGGCAGCAGGTACGTTGTCCGGGTTTACGTCGTTGGTATTGTTGTCACACGCAAACAGGGTACTTGTTGCCATAAAAAGTATAGCAAATGCAGTCTTTTTCATTTTCTTTAATTTAGGTTTTATAAATCGGTTGTATTACCAGTTACGGGCTGATTCTGGAGGAATTCTGAAGAGGAGAACATTTTCTGCAAAAATAGAAGCGGCTGCAGTTTTCACCGCAGCCGCTTCTATTTAGATGGCTATACTTAGTTTATGCTTCCTGCTCCACAGGCTGGGCCTTCTTCTCCGCCTTGTAAAGCAAAGTAGAGCAATTGTTCGGGTCGAGCACCTGCTTGGCGCAGCGCAAAATGTCCTGCGGCGTCACGGCCTGTATCTTCTCCCCCTCGGTGTTCACAAAGTTGGCATCGCCGAGTAGCTTGCCATAGGCCAGGTTCATGGCGCGGTTCAGCAGTTCGATTTCTGAGAACACAATAGAAGTTTCCGCCTGGTTTTTCACCTTGTTCAGCTCTTCTTCGTCAACCAGCTTTTCCATCAGCTCTTTATTAATAGCCTCAATGGCGGCATTGGCTTCCTGCAGGTCCACACCTTCGTTGAGTTTGCCTTGGATGATGAGCAAGCCCGGTTCGATGGAGCCGGTCACCGAAGCGGCGATGGAGTTGAACAGCTTCTGCTCTTTCACCAATTGCTCATACAAACGCGAAGACTTACCACGGCCGAGTATGTCGCTGATCAGGTCGACGGCATAGTAGTCTTCGTGATTGCGGTGCGGCATGTGGTAGGCCTTGTAGATGGCACTTAAGGGCACGTCGGCGCTAGTTTCCAACACACGCGGTGCCTGCTGCTTTGGTTCATGAGGTATAGCACGCTCATACTTCTCTCCGGCAGGTATAGGGCCGAACCATTTTTCGGTCAGTTCTTTTGCTGTTTCAACCGTCACATTGCCAGCTACGACCAGTATGCCGTTGCTTGGGGAGTAATGTTTCCTGTGGAACGCTTTCACAATGTCCATGGTCGCGTCTTCGATGTGCGCGATCTCTTTGCCGATGGTCGCCCACTTGTAGGGGTGCTGCTCGTAGGCCAGCGGGCGCAGCTTCAACCACACATCGCCATAAGGCTGGTTCAGGTAGTTCTGCTTGAACTCCTCTACCACGACCTTGCGCTGTACTTCCAGTCCGTGATCGCTGAAAGCAAGGTCCAGCATGCGGTCCGACTCCAGCCAAAAGCCGGTTTCGATGTTCTGGGCCGGCAGCGACAGGTAATAGTTGGTGATGTCGGGGCTGGTGAAGGCATTGTTTTCGCCGCCCACGCGCTGCAGGGGCTCGTCGTATACCGGGATGTGCTTGGATCCGCTGAACATCAGGTGCTCAAACAGGTGCGCAAAGCCGGTGTGCTGCTCTTCCTCGTCGCGGGAGCCCACGTCGTAGAGCACGTTTAGCACGGCCATGGGAGAGGTGTGGTCTTCGTGCACGATCACACGGAGGCCGTTATCCAGCGTAAATTCCTCGAAATGTATCATAATCTTCTTCTCTTTAAAGGACGGCAACTGATGTTACCCTTGCCTGATTTCTTTCCTGTCAATTCTTTTTCAACAGGTATACCTTGTGCCCTGTTCAATCAAAACCCGCAAATACTTGCAGGCCTGACAGGTTTTCTGTAGCTTTTGCTTTCTTTACGGTCTTTCGGGCGCCGCTTGTTGCGTATGCCGGGGCCGGTAAGACACGAAGTACCGAACAAATTTATAAATTAGCACCATAATCGGCGGCCAAAGCAAACGTTATGCTGCCAGACTACAACGAATTTCCTTCTCAATAAGATGAATTATAATCGCAAAGAATACTCTGACGACGAACTGATTGCCTTATATAAAGGTATCCTGAAGCCCCGCATGATCGAAGAGCGCATGCTGGTGTTGCTGCGCCAGGGCAAAGTGAGCAAGTGGTTCTCAGGTATAGGACAGGAGGCCATCTCGGTGGGCTCGGCCATGGCGCTGGAGTCGGACGAGTACATTCTGCCACTTCACCGCAACTTGGGTGTGTTCACCAGCCGCGAAGTGCCTTTGGACAGACTCTTTGCGCAGTTTCAGGGCAAGAAGACAGGCTTCACGAAAGGCCGTGACCGTTCTTTCCACTTCGGCTCCAACGAGCACCACATTGTGGGCATGATCTCGCACTTGGGTCCGCAGTTGGCAGTGGCGGATGGTATAGCTTTAGCCGACTTGCTGGATAACAGAGAGAAAGTAGCGCTGGTTTTTAGTGGTGATGGTGGTGCGTCCGAGGGCGACTTCCACGAGGCGTTGAACGTGGCGGCTGTCTGGAACCTGCCGGTTATTTTTATGATCGAAAACAACGGCTACGGTTTGTCTACACCAAGCAGCGAGCAATTTAAGTTCAAGCACTTCATCGACAAAGGCCCGGCTTACGGCATAGATGCCCTGCAGATCGATGGCAATAATATAGTAGAGGTATACGATACGGTGCGACAGGCTGCCTACAGCATGCGCAAGAACCCGCGTCCGATGCTGATCGAGGCAATTACCTTCCGCATGCGCGGCCACGAGGAGGCCAGCGGTACCAAATATGTACCGCAGGAGCTGTTCGAGAAGTGGTCGAAAAAAGATCCGGTGGAAAACTTTGAGAAGTACCTGCTCGATGAAGTGATCCTGACGCCAAAAGCCATAGAAGGTATACGTGAGGAGATAAAGGCTGAGATCGAAGAAGGCCTGCAGACTGCCTTTGCGACGCCAATGCCGGAGGCAAGCCGTGAAGAAGAGATAGAGGACATGTACCGTCCTTTTGAGCAAGAGGTGATCAAACCAGCTTCGGATGCTAAAACTGAGCGCCGCTATGTAGACGCTATTTCCGACGGTCTGCGCCAGAGCATGGAGCGCTACCCGGACCTGGTGCTGATGGGGCAGGATATTGCCGAGTACGGAGGCGTTTTCAAAATAACAGAGGGCTTTGTCGACCAGTTCGGCAAGGAACGTGTGCGCAATACCCCGCTTTGCGAATCGGCCATACTGGGTATAGGCTTGGGTATGTCTGTGAAAGGTAAGAAGAGCATGGTGGAGATGCAGTTTGCGGACTTTGTGAGTTGTGGCTTTAACCAGATCGTGAACAACCTGGCCAAGAGCCATTACCGTTGGGGCCAGAACGCCGATGTGGTGGTGCGTATGCCAACGGGCGCCGGCACAGCTGCCGGTCCGTTCCACTCGCAGAGTAACGAGGCGTGGTTCTTCCACACTCCTGGACTGAAGATCGTGTACCCGTCTTCACCCTACGATGCCAAAGGTTTGCTGAACGCGGCCATTGAAGACCCGAACCCGGTGATGTACTTTGAGCACAAATTGCTCTACCGCTCCATATCGCAGGAGATTCCGGATGATTACTATACTGTCGAGATCGGCAAGGCCAAACTGGTGGCCGAAGGGTCGGATATCTCGATCATCACCTACGGTATGGGTGTGCACTGGGCAAAGCAATTACAACAGGAGATGACGGACGTTAGCTTCGATATACTTGACCTGCGCTCGCTACTGCCTTGGGATAAAGAAGCCGTACGTGATACGGTGGCCCGTACCGGCCGCGTGATCATCCTGCACGAAGACACCATGACCGGCGGTATAGGCGGTGAGATAGCGGCCTGGATCGGAGAGAACTGCTTTGAGCTGCTCGACGGACCAGTAACACGTGTTGCCAGTCTGGACACGGCTGTGCCGTTTGCGCCACCGCTGGAGCAGGAGTTCCTGCCAAAGCAGCGTCTGCGTGAGAAGGTAGAGAGCATCATGGCGTTTTAGCGGATAATAGGAAAATACACGTATATTGCTTGTGATGCAGAAAAGTAGATATTGGGTTTTAGGCTTACTGTGTCTGGCGCTGCTGTTTGGTTCCGGCTGTCAGCGCAAAGGTATACCTTGCCCGAAGCCGGGCAAGACCTCTAAAGTGTCAGGTAAGAATGCGACTGGCCTGGAGTCAGTGCGGGTAGAGATGGACAAAAACGGGCGTGTGAAGAAGAAGCGAATGGGAATTTTTTAGGGGAGCAACCCCTATTCCTGAATTCAGTATAACAACTGTAGATGGAAAGCTGTTATGAAGAAGCTGGGATTTGATAAGCAAACGAAACGTTTGATGGTAATGACAGGTATGCTGCTTTTGGCGGCCTGGCCTGCCTTTGGTCAGATCACCTATACGATGACAGACAAGCATGGGCGCCTGATGCGTCAGGCACTGCGGGAGGCTAACCAGGTAGAGGCTACCTCTTACAAGGATAGTCATCTCAACATGGAGGCTTATAACTTAAAGAAGGGTGAGCCCGGCAAAGTAAGGCAGCGTCCGCTCTCAGGTTTGTTCAGGTCTAAGCACAACAGCGCAAAAGATGCTGTGCAGGCTAGCCCGGCTGACCGTGAGAAAAAGAAATTAAGGCTTTTCCGAAAAAAGGAGAAGTAAACCAAAGAAGAAATCTATGAATTGGCATCCACTTACGAGTGTAGAGCAGTTAGATACCATTATTGAAGAGTCGAAAAACACCCCGGTGGTGATATTCAAGCACAGTACATCCTGTTCTATCAGTTCCACTGCCAAAAGCAGGTTAGAGCGACAATGGAGTGGTGCAGGTATAGATCATATTAAGCCTTACTATCTTGACCTGCTACGCTACCGGCCGGTTTCAAACGAAATTGCGGAAGTGTTTGAGGTGCAGCACCAGTCACCCCAACTGTTGCTGATCCAGGATGGGATGTGCTCTTATGATGCTTCGCATTTAAGCATCAGTATTGATTCAATGAAAAAGAACTTGGTGGCCTAGTACGCACTCGTGTAACCTGGATCTACCATTAGTTTGTGATTTTCCTTTTTAGCATCCATACCTGGCCGGCATGTTATACCGGTCTGTATGGTTTTGAACGCCTGATACCTGCCTGCTTTTGGATCTGGCTTTTTGAGAGAACTTACCTAACCCAAATTGTATAAAGGTGGCAAGAAATCTGGTACTCACAATTGCTATGACGCTACTGCTGGTTTTGCCGGCTGCAGCCCAGTCTGAAGATGACTTTAGCAATGAGCTAAGCTATGGCATTAACCTGAACTCGAACGGCGGATTGTTGGGCGGTGTGTTTGCACGCAGCTCATGGTTTATGAAGGAGCGCCTTTACCGCTTCGGCGGACTCGAGATCGTGGAGATCAAGCACCCCAAAGAGAACCGCCTTTACAACCCGGGCTCTGGTGATCACTTCATTGCAGGAAAGCAAAATCACTTCTTTTCAGTACGTCCGCACTATGGATTAGAGCAGGTGCTGTTCCGAAAAGCTGCCGAAAGCGGTGTGCAGGTGAATGCCCTCGGGGCAGTAGGACCATCGCTCGGATTACTTATACCTTACTACATTCGCTATGACTATGGCGGCGGTCTGGGCAGTGATATTCGTACTGAAGCCTATGACCCTAACAAGCACTTGAGCTTCGAAAACACCTTGGGTAATGCCAATGTGCTGACAGGTTTGGGTGAAACCAACATTAACCTGGGCGTGCACGCAAAAGTCGGAATGAGCTTTGAGTATGGCCGCTACCGGGAGAGCATTACAGGTATAGAGGTGGGCTTCATGGTCGAGAAGTTTTTCAAAGACATGGTGATGATCCCGCAAACTGAAAACTACAGCACATTCACGTCTGTATACCTGAACATCTACTACGGCCGCCGTAAATAAGGCCGGCCAAGAACAATTCCATGCCGTTTTTTGTTGAGAAGACTACACCCGGCCATAAGGGGGTATCTCCTTAATTTCCGGGTGCTTTTGCTGAAGTCTTAACGCATTATACCTATCTTTGCAGCATGGATGAACTGATGACACTTCCGGTAATACAACCCAACGCGCAGCCCGAGGGGCTCAATGCTTTGGGTCAGCCACGCAAGCCAAATTGGCTGCGCGTTAAGCTGCCGGTAGGGAAAGAGTATGCAAAGGTAAGAAGCATAGTAGACGAGTATAAGCTGCATACCATCTGTGAAAGCGGAAACTGCCCTAACATGGGTGAGTGCTGGGGTGCCGGCACAGCTACTTTCATGATTCTGGGCAATGTGTGTACGCGCAGCTGTTCTTTCTGTGCAGTGGCTACGGGTCGCCCGAATGAATACGACGAAGACGAGCCGCGCCGTGTTGCCGAGGCAATTCAGCTGATGGGCGTAAAGCACGCTGTGATCACCTCTGTGAACCGCGATGAGTTAAAAGACCGCGGTGCCGCCATCTGGCACGAAACCGTGCGGATGGTTAAAGAACTTTCTCCTGCCACTACAATCGAAACACTTATACCTGACGTGAAAGCCAACTGGGACGCACTGATCACCATGATCTCGCCGGGCCAGGAAGTGGTATCGCATAACATGGAAACAGTAAAAGAACTGTACCGCCGTGTACGACCACAGGCTAAGTATGACCGCAGCCTGGAGCAAATCCGACGCACAAAGGAGTACGGCAAACGCACTAAGACTGGCATTATGCTGGGCCTGGGCGAAACCCGCGAGCAGGTATACCAGGCGATGGATGACCTGGCTGCCAATGGTTGTGATATACTCACGCTGGGCCAATATTTGCAGCCAACCAAGCTTCATATTGAGGTAGCTGAATTCATTCACCCTGACTTATTTGACCATTACAGGGAGGAAGGATTAAAGCGTGGAATCAAATATGTGGAGTCCGGTCCATTAGTACGCTCTTCTTATCACGCTGAGCGCCATGTGCATGTGTAAATACATACCCTGTATAAACATTTAAAGAATATTTAGAAAGTTTATACCTGTAATTGAGGTGCTCTATTAGTACGAAAAGGCTAATAGAGCACTTTTTTATTGCACAACTTCTCTTCCCTAAATTTCCCTATTCTATTCAGAATTTTTTCATTTCCTTTGCCCTCCGATATAACAAAAGATGTATAAAATAAGCATTTGCGCAACTCAAGGGTGTTAAAATTAGTATATTCAAATATTTAGGTACAATAACAATCATATATGCCCATATTCAAAAGTTTGCACCAAATCATCACACTAACAGAAAAAAAATTAGATAGAATCACATTAGAATAATCTTATACGATTACTGTTATAACATTTTATTTAAAGATATATATTGTATTTTTTATATTGTATTAAACTTATCTTGAATATATAAGTATCAGGATATAGTAAAAGATTATGAAAATACATTTATATTTATGCCTGATTTATTACGCTTTTTTACATATTCCCTATGAGTAGAATTTTACTGCTTCTCACCCTTCTTCTGACTGCAAACTTCACCCTCAGTTTCGCACAGACAGAAATCAACTTAGGCCGCGTAAATAGGTTCATTGCTTTAGCCAACGAACAGATTGTCGTTAAAGGCCCGGGTACTACCTGGATCCGCGGTGACATTGGCATCAGCCCTGGCAAGGTCATAATCGGAGAAGAATACTTGGAAGTAACAGGCAAGAAAGAAAAAGGGACTGAGCTGGCAGCAGAAGCAATGGCTGACGCCAACAGACTCTACCAGGAGTTTATGGCCCTTCAGGAAACTGAAAACCTAAACCCTAATCTGGGAAATGGCCGCGAAATTTATCCCGGTATATATAGCATCACAGGCAATGCCACTATCAGTGGTATTTCACTGTTGGTGACTCAAGGCGGAAGCTCTCCTATCTTCGTATTCAAAATCAAGGGTAACCTCAATGTAAACCCTGGTGCCCTTAGCCTTTCTGGCGTAGGCGTTGAAACCAAAAATATTTACTGGGTCGTAGACGGTGACGTAGAGATTCAGGCACCGAGTAGCCTGTACGGTAACATCATAGCTACCGGCAATATCACCTTTGGAAAAGGCGTGTCTTTATACGGGCGGGCAATCTCAATAGGAGGCACTATTTATTTTGACAACAACCCAACGGTACTGCAGAACGTGACGAACGCCGACCTGACAGTAAAGAAAAACGTTGACAACAAAGATGTAAAGCTAGGGTCGCGTGTGACCTACACCATTACGGCTATTAACAATGGACCGGGTATTGCCCGCAATGTGGTTGTAAAAGAGTACATTCCATCCGGCTTGAAACTATTGGAAGTAAAGCCAGCGACAAGAGGTAATTACGACCAGGAGAAAAACGAGTGGGTAATTGGCGACATGGATGTGTTCGAGGAGCAGAGCATCCGCCTTGTATTTGAAGTGACCGGAACCGGGAATATCCTAAACGAAGTGATCATCATCGGAGATAATCCGGATCCTAACCCGGACGACGATAAGGACGATGAAGAGATAATCCTGCCAAACCTTAGTCTGACAAAACGCATTATAGATCCCAAGTCGAGCTATAACCTGGGAGATATAATTGCCTACGAGATCAAAGTCGACAATAAGTCATCGAAAACAGAAACCAACATTAACGTTAGCGAACAACTGGCGAGCGGGCTTAGATATGTGCGTCACGAAGAAACCCCAGGCACTACCTTTAACCCAACTACAGGCATCTATAACATCCCAACACTGGAAGGTAATAAGTCTGCGACCCTTATTGTGTATGCTGAGATTGTTGGTACAGGCAATATCCGTAACGTGGCCACTATCATTGATCGCCCTGATGATAAAGATCCGGATGACAATGAAGAAGAGGTGGAGATCATCCTGCCTGATCTGGGTGTGACAAAGAAGCTCATTGACCCTAAGAATGAGTATAAGCTGCAGGATGTAATAGCTTTTGAGATCAAGGTTTCAAACAACGCCTCTACGCCTCAGACCAATATAAACGTACGTGAGCAGCTGCCACAGGAACTGGAGTATGTAAGGCATACTGCAACTACTGGAACTACTTACAATGCCGCTACAGGTATATTCAATATCCCGACATTGGCTGGAAACACTTCTGCTACGCTCGTTGTCTATGCCAAAATCGTGCGCACGGGTGCTATCCGCAACGTGGCTACTATCATTGACCGAACACCAGACAATGACAAAGATCCGGACAACAATGAGGAGGAAGTAGTAATCCTGCTGCCAGATCTGGGTGTGACGAAAGTACTGGTGAATGCCAAGGAAGAGTATGTGATCGGTGAGATGGTGCAATACCGCATTGTAGTCACCAACAATGGCGCTGCATCAGAGAAGAATATAGTAGTAGGCGAGAAGTTGCCGGAAGGTCTTCGCTTGGTGGACTTCAACGTAAGCAATGGCGCTTCCTACGATCCGGCTACCGGAGCATTCAAAATTCCTTTGCTAGAGGCAAAAGCAACAGCTGAACTTGTGATCAATGCACAGTTAGTGAAGGCGGGCCGTGTACGCAACATTGCGCGCATCATCAGCAAAGACTCTTCAACCCCAACCGACCCAACCGACCCAACCGATCCGACCGATCCAACTGACCCAACCGATCCGACCGATCCAACTGACCCAACCGATCCGACAGATCCAACTGATCCAACCGACCCGACTGATCCAAAAGATCCAGGTGACTACACGGACACTGACCCAGATAACGACGAAGATATAGTTGTGATTCCGGATGTGAAGTGTAATCCGAATATTGAGCTTTCATTCGTAGAGGCGCCGTCCACCGTTTGCCGTGCGGGTGAGCTCTCGTTCAAGGTAACCTCGGATGTGATAGGTGGTACTTATATCTGGACACTGCCAGCAGGCTGGAGAACTGTAAGCAAATCAGATGATGGCAGCATCATAACGGTTCAAGCTGGCACTGCACTGGGCAATCAGGTAGTTAAAGTTACTGTGAACACGCAGTGCAAGGACGTGAAAGCGACTAAGGAAACTACTGTGAATGTAACTGGCGAACCAGATAGATTAGCTATATCAGGTAACGCCAACGTGTGCTTCAACAGCAGCACAGGTATAGCTCTGACTGCAGCTTCTGTAGAGGGACTTACTTATAAGTGGACATTGGATAGCAACCTCGAGTTTGTAGAAGGAACAAACGATGCCGGTACAAGTGTGAGTGTTCGTCCTAAAAACCAGAGTCTGCTAGGCGGCAAGGTATACCTGACAGTGACCAATGCATGCGGCTTTAGCAAAACAACTGAGAAAGTAATCATCATTACCAATACTCCAGTAGTACCACAGGAAATCACCGGTAATCTGGATCTGTGTGAAGGCGAGGAAACAACCTTCAGCACAACAGCAATAGCAAATGCTGGCAGCTATACCTGGACCTTCCCTGCAGCTGACTGGACAGTGGTTAGCGAAGAGGAAAATGGCAGAATCATCAGAGTGAAAGTTGGTAAGACAGGAGGTCAGATCAGTGTGAAAGCGGCCAATGACTGTAATGCAAGTGCAGCATTAAGCCGAGAAGTGAAAGTGACCGGCAAACCTGCAGCTCCATCTATTGCCAGCACGGCAACAACAGGCTGTATCGGAGCTACTCTCACATTCAGCATACAGTCGCCGGAAGCGGGCATGACCTATACCTGGGCGGTGCCACAGGGCTGGAGTGCTAACACGCTGACAGGTACCAGCATTACCGTGACAGTAGGTGAGACAAGCGGTGACATTGAAGTATACGCCACCAACACCGTGAAAAACTGCGGTGCGGGCGCTGTAGCCAAACTGGCTGTATCACCTTCTCTGAAGCCAGCAACTCCTGGTGCGATCAACAGTAACCTGAATGTGTGCCTTAACAGCACAGGCAATGCCTTCAGTATTCAGGCTATACCTGGCGCTACTGCCTACGAGTGGGAAGCGACGGGTGGCCTGACAATAGAAGGAGCCAACAATGGCACAAGCATCACAGTGGCTGCTGCTGAAACAGGCGGTACCGTGCGTGTAAGAGCTATCAACGGTTGCGGTAACAGTGACTGGTCAGTGCTTCAGGTTGATATTACCATGCCTCCTGCTCCTGTGACCCGCATCACCGATAACAGCAGCGTGTGCGAAGGCCTGATCTACACAGCCGATCCGGTGCAAGGCGCAACATCTTATACCTGGACAGTAACAGAGGGCTTCACAATCGAGTCTGGACAAGGTACTACGACTATCAAGGTGAAAGCCAACAGTCCAACTGCCACAGGTCGCGTGAGTGTGATTGCCTACAATGGCAGCTGCATAGGCTCTGCTGAATACAGCATCGACATGGACGCCAGATTAGCAGACGGACAACTGGAATTCCCGAAAGCCTTTAGCCCGAACGGCGATGGTAAGAACGATACCTGGCTGGTGAAGAACCTGGACAAGTTCCCTGATAATGAAATGGTGATGTTTAACCGTTGGGGATCTGAGGTGTTCAAGCAGAAGAACTACAAAAACGATTGGGCCGCCAAAGGGCTGGAACAAGGTACTTACTTCTACAAGGTAAGGGTGAAGCTATGCGATGGTAAGTACCAGGACTACAGCGGCTACGTGACCATCTTCCGATAAGCGAGTGCATTCATTTGAAAATTTTATTACCATGAGAATACTTTATACCCTGCTGGCGCTGCTTTTCACCTTTGCAGCAAATGCGCAGCAAAATCCGCAGTACTCGCAGTACATCTTCAACAGTATGGCCATCAACCCGGCCTATACCGGCACCAAAGGTGTGCTCAACATCAACGCCTTCCACCGTTCGCAGTGGACAGGTATAGACGGAGCACCAACCACACAGGCACTGAGCGTGGATGGCCTGACAAGTCATGAACGTTTGGGCCTGGGCCTGAACTTTACCCGCGATAAGATCGGTGCTTACTCTACTACTTCAGCTTATGCCAATGCGGCTGCACGTATATCCGTGAGTGCCCGCGGAACGCTTAGCCTGGGTATAGCGGCAGGTGTAGTACAGAGTGTGCTGGACGGTTCGGAACTGGGTGTGCCGGATGATCCAAGCATTCCTTCAGGCAGAGACGTGTTTTACCGTCCGGATGTGAAACTGGGTATCTACTTTAACACGCCGCGCTTCTATGCTGGTGTATCTGCCTCTGACCTGATCCAGTACAAAGATGTTTTCCAGATCGAGCCGATCCGCCACTACTACTTCACAACAGGTTATGTGTTTGAGGTGAGCAACTTCGTGAAGCTGAAGCCAAGCATATTGGTGAAAGAAGATTTCAATGCGCCTGCCAATGTGGACCTGAATGGATTCGTGCTATTGGGCGACCGTCTGTGGCTGGGTAGCTCATACCGTACGAGCATGAACCTGTTCAACAAAAACGAAGAGGCAGATCCTGTAACGAAGCGCACTGCGCTGGCTCTGATCGCTGAACTGCAAGTGACCAATGCGTTGCGCCTGGGTTACTCTTACGACCGCATGCTCAACGACCTGAGTGGCTTCCAATCACACGAGATCTCGGTAGGTTACTACTTCTTCAAGAAGCAGGACACGAAAATGCTGACGCCGCAATACTTTTAATATTAGCTCTTACCGCATATGAATTTCAGACATATACCCTTATACCTTACTGCTGCTCTGATGTTAGGCGCAGCCCCTGTGGCCGAGGCACAACAGGAGCTTCGCAAAGCAAACAAGCACTACGAAAAGTTTGAGTTTGCGCTGGCTTTGGAGCAGTACAAAAAAGCGTCGGAGAAACGCAAGCCGGATGTCAAGACAGCCGAGCGCATAGCCGACTCTTACCGCCTGACACGTCAGACCGAGGAGGCAGAGCGCTGGTATGCGCAGGTGGTGGCCATGCCGGGCCGCGATCCGCAGAATATTTACCACTATGCTGAAGCACTGCGCAGCAACGGCAAGTACGAGGAGGCCAAGCAGCAGTACATGCAGTGGGCCGAGGAAGTGCCGGATGTGGAGGAGCGTGCCCAGCACCTGATGGCGTCTTGTGACAAAGCCATCAACTGGATGAACCAGAAAATGCCATTGGCAGAAGTACAGCGCCTGAACGGACTGAACGCCCAGGGGTTCTCTGATTTTAGCCCGATGAACTATGGCAAGGATGCGATTATCTTCACTTCAGACCGTGGCGTAACGCAGGAAGGAAAAACCGCCGGCACCTATGGCTGGACTGGTCGCCCATACCTGCAGCTCTTTATGGCCAGCCGCGACGGCAATGGCAACTGGGGCAAACCCACTGCGTTGCATGAGATGATCAATGACCAATACCACAATGCCACAGCATCGGCTACGGAAGACGGACAGACCCTCTACTTCACCCGCACACAATTGGTGCAGAAGCGCAAGTCCGGCAATGCTGACCCGACAAGCTGGGTAGACAAGTCGCAGGTGCAGGAGTATATCAACCGCCTGGAGATTTACTCCTCCCAAAAGCGCGGTGCTACCTGGACAGAGATCAAGCCTTTCACTTTTAACAATGTAGAAGAATACTCGGTAGGCCATCCGGCCCTGTCACCTGACGGTAAGATCATGTACTTCGTGTCGGATATGCCAGGCGGTGTGGGTGAAACGGATATTTACTATACGCTGCGTCAGCCTGATGGAAGTTGGGGAGAGCCGGTGAATGCGGGTATCCTGATCAACACACCGGGCCGCGAGAGTTTCCCTTATGTTGATCAGAACGGCAAGCTGTACTTCTCTTCTGACGGACACATGGGGATGGGCGGACTGGATATCTTCGCTGCCGAGGGCAAACATGCTGCCTGGACGGCTGTGAACAACATGGGCCACCCGATCAACTCATCGAAGAATGACTATGGGATCATGTTCAACGAAGATGAAGAAACAGGTCTGCTCTCGTCTAACCGCGAAAGCAGCAACGGGACTGATGACATCTACAGTTTTAAAGTACTGCAAAAGCCTGTTGTGCTGGCTGTGACTACGCTGGAGCGCAAGCAGAACGAGCAGAAGAAAAATGTGCAGCTTCCGCTGTCGCAGGTACAGCTTGTGATTTCGCAACTGAACCTGAAAGATACCAGCGTGGTAACTACCAATGCAAGGGGCCAGTACTTTATGGATGGTCGTAAAGGCAACACCTATGCGCTGCAGGGAACCAAACAAGGCTACCTGAACCAGAACGTGCAGGTGGAAGTGCCAAAAACAGCTACTGATACGGTGCAGGTAGCCATGGTATTTGATCGGGATGAAAAGGATGTAGCCATTGTGCTGGAGAACATCTACTACGACCTGGACAAGTGGGATATCCGTTCGGACGCAGCCAAAGAGCTGGACAAACTGGCCGAAGTACTAGTGGCTAACCCGACGATCAAAATCGAGCTGAGTTCGCATACCGATAGCCGTGAGAGTCTAAAGTACAACCAGGTACTTTCAGAGCGTAGAGCACAGGCCGCCGTAAATTACCTGATCGAGAAAGGCATAGACAAAGACAGGCTGACTGCGAAAGGCTATGGTAAGACAAGGCTGGTGAACAAGTGTACCGATGGCGTGTCCTGCCCAGAGGAGATGCACCAGCAAAACAGAAGAACAGAGTTCCGTATCAAGTAAGAACTCCCTTAAGAAGACTTAAAAATTTCATTAGCTTTCATAGATTGGAAAGGCTCCGCAGATTCTACGGAGCCTTTTTTATTTGTATCAGTATCGGGCAATCTTAACGCTTTTGGCGCTGGTTGTTCTGCTGATTGCCTGCTGCATGGGACACACGGTATACTACCCCGTTAGAGTCGTCGGTGATAAGCAGTGAGCCATCTGTGTGAGTAACCAGTCCTACCACACGACCAAACTGCGCTTTATTATCGTCTACCAAAAACCCAGTCACAAAATCCACAAACTCTTTTGGCTGTCCGTTTTCAAAGCGAATGCGAGACACTTTATAGCCGGCAGGTTTAGAGCGGTTCCAGGATCCGTGGAAAGCTACGAAGGCGTCGCCGGTATATTCTTTTGGGAACTGGTTGCCACGGTAAAAGATCATATCGAGACCAGAGGCATGAGCGGTATAGGTAAGGAGCGGATACTTGGTTTTCTTTTTATACTCCGCATAAGTCATGTCCTTGGGTTGGTCGCCGGGGTTTTCTTTGCCCTCGCCATAGATGTAAGGCCAGCCATAATCTGCCCCTTCCTCAATTTTATTGAGCTCTTCGCGTTGCTCGTCATCGCCTAGCCAGTCTATGCCGTGGTCCATGCCGAACATTTCTTTGGTTTGCGGGTGCCAGTCGAAGCCGAGGGTGTTGCGCAGGCCTTTGGCGTATACCTTGCGGTTTTTGCCATCTAAGTCGGACTGTAAAATAGTGGCGTGCTCCTTATTAGGTTCGTCGCAGGAGTTACAGGTACTGCCAATGGAAATGTAAAGCTTATTATCCTGACCGATGCGCAGTGTACGGTTCGGGTGCTGACCACCGTCTGGCAGGTCATCCGCGAGCAGTTGCAGCTCCGACAGACTGCCGTCTTTATTAATATTGGCGGTGTAGAGCTCCTTGACAGTCGCCAGCCATATTTTGTTGTCCTTAATGGCAATGCCATGCATTTGCTCTTTGGTAGCAACTACTTTTTGTTCATCGGCCTTGCCGTCTTTATTCGTGTCGCGGAGCATGGTCACGGTACCTTTGTCACGGTCGGTTACATAGACCACACCATCATTACTCACCGCGATCATGCGGGGCTTATTCAGGTTTTCGGCAAACTTCGTGATCTGGAAGCCGGCCGGCACTTTGAGCTGCTTCACGCGTGCGTCAGTGGCATCCACCCGGGCGGGCTTAAAGATGTGGCCTTCTACGGAAGCGGTCACCGGTTTTTTATCTTCCTGCGCAAAGGCTGGCGCTCCGATAAGCGTCAGTGCTAAGGCCAGCGAAGCAGAGGTCGTAAGTATTTTCTTCATAGTTTTGGTTCGGTTTAGTTCTCAGAGATTAATTCTATTTTGATTTAACCGAATGCCAACGATGATTGTTACAAACCAGCAGAACATAGTAATTCCTGCATAAATCTAACCCTAGCCAGGTATAACCCGTTTTGATAGCAGCTAACTTGCCCACATGAATCATACAATACGCTTCTTTTGCCCCTGCTTTCTGATCATCCTGACCCTACTTCCACTACTAAGTCATGCCCAGCAACAAGTGGCAGGCCAGGTATTCCATGCCCAAACCCGACAGTCGTTGGAAGGCGTAACAGTTACAGCCAATACCGGCGAACAAACCCTGACCAACCCTTCCGGACGCTTTGCGCTGTCTATACCTGATCGTGCGACCTTCGTCCTTGTTTCACACATCGGGTACAAACCAGACACTGTATACTTGCAGCGATTACAATCAGGTATGGCACTACAGGTATACCTGCAGCCACTGACAGAAAGCCTTTCAGAAGTTGTCGTTACAGGATATGAGAGCAACCGACCTTTGCTGGAAACAGCCGGAGCCTTGAGTGTGATAGATCGGGAAGTGATGCAGCGCTTCGATGAGAGTTCGCTGGTGCGGGCCGTTAATACGGTGCCGGGAGTGCGCATGGAGGAGCGGGCCACGGCTAGCTATCGACTATCGATCAGAGGCAGCAGTTTGCGTTCGCCTTATGGCATCCGCAATGTGAAGCTATACCTGGGGGAGATCCCGCTCACTGAATCGAACGGCATTACAAACCTCAATTTGCTCGATGCAGCCAACTTCAGCAGTATGGAAATACTGAAAGGTCCGACAGGTAGCATTTACGGAGCAGGCACAGGCGGTACGGTGCTACTCGAACCTCGCAGAGCAATTCTTGGAGAGAAGGTATTGCAGGTGGGCACTACGTTCGGGTCCTTTGGGTTGCAGCGCTATACCGCCAGTGCCAGTGTGGGCGGTGAGAAGCAGAGCCTATACCTGCAGTACACCCGCCAGCAAATCGATGGCTACCGCGAGCAGTCGGGTATGGACCGCGAAACGCTTCTGCTCACCGCCACCTTCAACCCATCTGACAAAAGCACCATCCGGGCTAACCTTGTATATTCTGACCTGTTTTACCAACTGCCCGGCGGACTGACGCGGGAGCAATTCGAGCAGGATCCGCAGCAGGCCCGGGGCGGCATGTTCGGGAGTGTGGCCCAAAATGCTTCGATGAACCAGCAAGGTATCAACATCGGCTTGTCGCAGGAGTACCGCTTCAGCGATAGTTGGAAAAACACGACTGCCCTGTATGGCCTGTTCCGATATAGAGATCATCCCTTCAATACCGACTACGAGCGTAACACCAACCAGGAGTATGGTGCCCGGAGCCGCTTTGTTTATCATACACAGCTCGGTGCCGCAGCCACTACGATTACTTTTGGAGGGGAATACCAGCGCGGTTTTGAGGCAGCCCGTACCTACGATAACAACAGGGGGCGCACCGACTCGCTCCGTACCGATGACGAAGTACTGGCCAAAACCGGTTTGCTCTTCACGCAGGCTGAGTTCGAGCTGCCCGGCAATTGGATCGCAACTGCCGCTTTGAGTCTGAACGATACCCGGTATGAGATCACACGCCTGCACCAGGCTCCGAGCGGCGGCCCTTATCAGTATACCCGGGATTTCAGTGCAGTGCTTTCGCCACGAGTGGCTTTATTGAAACGCTTAACTGATCAGGTATCGGTGCATGGCAGTGTGAGTGCAGGCTTCTCACCACCTTCCGAGGAGGAGTTGCTTACTTCCGATGGCGCACTTAATCAGGAATTGGAAGCAGAGAAAGGTATAAACTATGAGGCAGGTATACGCGGCTATACCTTGGGCAGAAAGCTCAGCTTTGATGTAGTGGCTTTTCATTTCAGGTTGCGCGAAACGATTGTGAGTCGGCAGGATTTGTCGAGCATAGCCGTGTTCCAAAACGTGGGGGCTACTTCACAAAGCGGACTTGAAACAGCATTGGGCTATACTTTGCTGGAGGATATCACCCAGCCGGTGACTTTGCTCAAAGTCTGGGGTAGCTATACCTACAGCCACTTCCGTTTCCGTGATTATCAGAAAGACGACACTGATTTGAGCGGCAACCAACTCACCGGCGTGGCCCCGCATACACTGACTGCTGGCCTTGACCTGGCTACCCGTTTCGGGCTATACCTGAATTTGACGGCTAACTATGTGGACGAGATCCCGCTGACAGACGAGAACACGGTGTATGCCGATGCTTACCTGGTAGCAGGAACACGACTTGGGTTGAGACGTGAACTCGGTCAGCATTTCATGCTGGATATTTTTACCGGATCCGAAAACCTGACGGACCAGAAGTACAGCCTGGGCAATGACCTTAACGCATTTGGCGGTCGTTACTTTCAACCGGCTTCTCCCCGAAACTACTACGGTGGCTTTAGTATGTCTTATCGCTTATAGTCTACCTTCTGGGAGGTCTGTTGGGTGGGTATAATGACAGGATACTGATGATCGATCTTCTGATTCTGCTTTCGTCTGTCTGTGTTACAATGATGTTACCTTCTGCCACACCGCGCCAAACCAGTTGGTTGGTGCTGGCCGATATCAGATCGATCAGCATCGTGCCGGGTATGTATTGGCCGACAGGTCTAAAGTCGGGGAAATCAGCCGTATTATAATTAAAGCGGTACCCAAACCAGTAAGCGTAGCCAAAGTCAGGCGAAGCAGTCGCGGCATCCTGTGCCACCGATACATCATAAGCCACCAGCAGGTCTGGGTTTTCCACGTCGAGTAACATACCTTTCTTAACTAACTCAGCCGCGATAGCATCACGTATCCTCCTGTCCAGAAGTGGCTCGTACAGGTTAGGGTCTGCAGAGGTATTGGCCATTTCCGGCTCCAGCAAAGCAAAGGTGCGGTATATCTGAAAATCGATGCTGTTGTCATAAGTGCTGTCAGCCACCATGGAAGGTATACAACCGCTCAGGCCGATCAGCAAAACAGGTATAAGGTATAGTAAATGCTTTAGGTTAGGTATAGCGTTTCGCATAAAGTTGTCGGTTTAGGTATGGAATCGTTGCTACAACAGGTATACGGTATGACGCAACTAGTAGGTATAGGAACAGGGCTAGGGGCAATGTCATCAACCTAAGAAGCGAATAGCTATACTGTCATCTCGAAAGAATGGAGATATCTGGATAAACTTAATACCTGCACCACCAAAAACAAAAAAGCCTGACCGTTGTGGTCAGGCTTTTCAGGTATAAGCGAAAGGACGGATTAGCCGATGGCTACCATCTCATTTTCATTTTCGTTGTAGGCTTCAATCGGAGCGCAAGAGCAAACCAGGTTACGGTCGCCGTAAGCGCTGTCGATACGGCTTACCGTTGGCCATACCTTGTTGTCGCGCAGGAAGGACATCGGGAATACTGCCTTCTCGCGAGAGTAAGGACGATCCCAGTTCTCCACCATCACCACTTTCAGGGTATGCGGCGCGTTCTTCAGCACGTTGTTTTTCTGGTCAGCCTTTCCCGCTTCGATCTCACGAATCTCCTCACGGATCGAAATCATCACCTCGCAGAATCTATCCAGTTCTTCCTGTGCCTCAGACTCAGTTGGCTCCACCATCAAAGTACCCGCTACTGGGAATGATACCGTTGGCGCGTGGAAACCGTAGTCCATCAGACGCTTCGCGATATCCTCTACCTCTACGCCGAACTTCTTGAACTCGCGGCAATCCAGGATCATCTCGTGAGCGCAGCGGCCATTAGCGCCTACATATAGCACTGGGTAGTGTTGCTCCAGACGCGCCTTGATGTAGTTGGCGTTCAGGATCGCCACTTTCGTCGCTTCCGTCAGACCCTCGCCACCCATCATCGCGATGTAAGCATAAGAGATAGGTAGGATAGAAGCAGAACCCCAAGGAGCAGCCGAAATTGCGTTGATGGCCTCTTTGCGACCTAAGTCAACTACAGCGTGACCCGGCAGGAATGGAGCCAGATCTTTTACCACACCGATTGGGCCCATGCCAGGACCACCGCCACCGTGAGGGATACAGAAAGTCTTGTGCAGGTTCAGGTGACACACGTCAGCACCGATGTGCGCAGGCGAAGTAAGACCTACCTGAGCGTTCATGTTGGCACCGTCCATGTATACACGGCCGCCGTTGTCGTGAATGATCTGACAGATCTCGATGATAGACTCCTCATATACACCGTGTGTAGATGGGTAGGTTACCATCAGGCAAGACAGCTCATTTTTATATTGCTCGGCTTTCGCTTTCAAGTCAGCCACATCAATGTTACCTTTTTCGTCGCACTTCACAATTACCACTTTCATGCCGGCCATTACCGCCGAAGCTGGGTTGGTGCCGTGTGCAGAAGAAGGAATAAGTGATACGGTGCGGTGATGATCGCCGCGTGACTCGTGATAGGCACGGATTACCATCAGACCGGCGTATTCGCCCTGCGCACCTGAGTTAGGCTGCAGCGACACCGCGTCGAAACGGGTGATCTCGCAAAGCCAGGCTTCTAGGTTCTTGAAGATCTCAGCATAGCCTTGTGTCTGGTCGGCAGGTGCGAATGGGTGCAGCTGACCAATTTCTGGCCAGGTTACCGGGATCATCTCCGCCGTAGCGTTCAGTTTCATGGTGCAAGAGCCCAACGAAATCATCGAGTGAACCAAAGAAATGTCTTTGTTCTCCAGGTGCTTCATGTAGCGCAGGATCTCGTGCTCCGAGTGGTGCTTGTTGAACACCTCGTGCGTCAGGTAGTCGCTGGTACGAATCAGCTTGTCTGACCAAGTGATCTCAGTCTCCTCCGGCAGTTCTTCTATACCTAGCACGTCAGCCGATTTGCCAGCCACTTTCGCGAATACCGTCAGAATCGCTTTCACATCTTCCAATTCTGTGTTCTGGTGCAGGGAGATACCAATGAAGTTCTCTTCGAAATAACGGAAGTTGATGCCCGCCGCTTCCGCTTCTGTGCGGATGGCATTCTTCATGTCAGCACTTTCAACCGCAATTTTCAGCGTGTCGAAATAAGCTTCGTTCAGTTGCTCGAAGCCAAGTGCCTTCAGGCCTTTCTCGAGTTGCTGTGCAAGAGCATGTGTGTTCAGACCGATGTACTTCAGGCGACGTGGGCCATGGTATACGGTATACATTCCGGCAATTACTGCCAGCAATACCTGTGCCGTACAGATGTTTGAAGTCGCTTTCTCGCGGCGGATGTGCTGCTCACGTGTCTGCAAAGCCATACGATAAGCTCTGTCACCGGCGGCGTCCACCGAAATACCGATGATACGGCCCGGGATCACACGCTTGAAAGCGTCTTTTGTAGCAAAGTAAGCCGCGTGCGGACCACCAAAGCCCATCGGTACACCGAAGCGCTGGGTAGTACCCACTACCACGTCGGCGCCCATTTCGCCCGGAGGTGTCAGCAGCGTCAAAGAAAGAATGTCAGCAGCTACAGCTACCAGAATATCCTGTGCGTGAGCTTTGCTGATGAAGTCTGTATAATCAAAAATGGCACCGTCAGCAGCAGGGTACTGCACCAGGGCACCAAATAAAGTCTCGTCATTGAAATCCACTTCGCGGTGGTCGCCGATTACCAGCTCAATGCCGATCGGAATAGCACGCGATAGCAGAATATCCAATGTTTGCGGCAATACCAGGTTCGACACGAAGAAACGGTTCGCAATTTTGCGGGAGCCTTTGCGCTGCGCGTAGAACATACCCATGGCCTCGGCGGCGGCAGTACCTTCGTCGAGTAAAGAGGCGTTGGCAATCTCCATACCTGTCAGGTCCATTACCATGGTTTGGTAATTGATCAGCGCCTCCAAACGGCCCTGCGCGATCTCAGCCTGGTAAGGGGTATAAGCGGTATACCAGCCTGGGTTCTCCATAATGTTACGAAGAATCACTGGAGGCATAATGGTGTCGTTGTAACCCAGACCGATATACGACTTGTATACCTTATTCTTTCTGGCGATCTGACCGAATTGCTTCAGGAAGTTAGTTTCAGAAAGCGCCTTTGGCAGGTTCAGTGGCTTTTTTAGTCTAATGGCGGCCGGTACGGTCTCCTCAATCAGTTGATCCAGCGAGTCTACCCCGATGGTTTTAAGCATGTCCTGCATTTGCTCTTTGTCCGGACCGTTGTGGCGCTCCTTAAAAGTATCAGCAGGTTTTGTTTTAAGTATCATAACGATGAAGTATTGATTGGGAATTTGGGTTTTTACAATCCTATGGAAGACAAGCCAAAGCCTCTCTTTCAGTAATTTCTACAAAAGTAATAGTAATTGTTTATTATATTGAAGCATGAAAGCTAAATAGTTCGGGGTAGCAATCGCCTTATATACTATAAGATAAGGTGTGCCTATATATAAGGTATAGTGCCACCTTTCCCCAGTCTTTCAAACACAAATGCCAGTAGAACAATTCACAAACACGCACCTATGGAAAAAGTTAAGATCGGGATCATCAAGGAAGGCAAAATACCAGTTGATAAACGCGTTCCGCTCACTCCAAAAAAATGCGTGGAAGCCATACAGGAGTTTCCGGGCGCAGAGGTAGTGATACAGCCCAGCGACGTGCGCTGTTTTACCGACGAAGAATATGCCGAACTAGGGATTAACCTGCAGCAGGACTTGAATGATTGCGATGTGCTGATGGGCGTGAAGGAAGTACCCATCGACCAGCTGATTCCGGACAAGACGTATTTCTTCTTCTCGCATACTATAAAGAAGCAGCCGCACAACGCCAAACTCCTGCGGGCTGTGCTTGATAAGAACATCACCCTGATAGATTACGAACTCCTGACCAATGCACAGGGACAGCGGGTAGTCGCATTTGGCAGGTATGCAGGTATAGTAGGGGCGTATAATGGCATCCTTACTTATGGAAAAAAGTGGAAACTCTTCGACTTAAAGCCTGCTTACCTTTGCCACGAGATGGAAGACATGCAGGAAGAATACTTTAAGGTGAAACTTCCGCCGATCAAGATCGCCGTGACAGGCGGCGGCCGTGTAGCAGGTGGCGCTATGGAAGTGCTCGATAAAATGGGCATTAAAAAGGTTAGCGTGTTCGATTACCTGTACAAGCAATTCAAAGAACCCGTATACGCTCAGCTGCATTCGGGCGACTACAACAATCGCCCCGACGTGGAGGTATGGGACTCTCCGGATTTCTATGCGCACCCGGAGCTATACCAGTCCACGTTCCGAAAGTTTACCAAAGTAACCGACCTGCTGATGGCCTGCGCCTACTGGGACCCACGCGCCCCGAAGCTGTTCACTGAAGAAGACACCCGCCAACCGGATTTCAAGATCGACACCATCGCCGACATCACCTGCGACGTGGATGGCTCTATACCTACTACCAAGCGATCAACAACTATCACTGATCCTAACTATGACTATAACCCAGAAACTGGGGAGTTGGAAGCTGCCTACAGTAGAAAGGACAACATCACCGTAATGGCCGTAGACAACTTGCCATGCGAATTACCGCGCAACGCTTCCCGCGACTTCGGACGTCACCTTATAGATAACGTATTCCCGCAGTTCTTTAATAAGGATGAAGGAGGTATGTTAGAAAGAGCCACAATAGCGAAAGGAGGAGAGTTAACTGATAAGTATAAGTACCTGCAGGAGTATGCGGAGATAACAACAGTATAGAAGTACACTATAATAGTATAGATGCAAATAAGGTATAGTCTTAATAGAAGGCTATACCTTATTTGCTTTAAACAGGGGGAGGGAAATGCCCCATAGGAAGCTTACAGATAGCGAAAGTAAATCCAAAGGCTAGTTTACAATAACATAGGACAGAAACTTTTAAAATATTTTGAAAGTTTTGATGGTGCAACTCAGATAGTTAAGCGAAACCATTCTAAAACCTAGGTTAAAGAGTAATGTACCCCCTTGCGGGTCCGGAATTTTTGTGGACCTTTGCACTCCCCACCCGGCACAACGGGACGGGGAAACAGA